>JBEKXD010000071.1:0-24527 GCA_049512415.1 Polyangiaceae bacterium | reverse complement strand
AACCTGCTCGTGCCCGCGCTAGGCCTGGCGGCGGGGCCCCCCGTTGGCCTCTTCGGTCAGGGTTACGTTGGCAAGACGATCATCGCGATGAGCTTGGGACTCTCGGTGGCGCTCGGCCGTCCACTCTGCGGCCTCCACACGGTTCGTCGCGGAGCCTACGTGCACTTCGACCACGAGCAGGGGAGGCGCCTCACCAAAGCCCGCGTGCAGCGGCTAACCGCGGGCCTCGCGGCGGGCAAAGAGGATCTCCGCGACCGATTGAAGATCGCCATCTATCCGCGCCTTACGCTCGTGACCCCCAATGCAGAGGACCACTACACGCGCGTCTTCGAAGGGCATGCCGTGGCCGTCATCGACGCGCTCAAGGGCATCACGCCCGGGGTCGACGAGAACTCAAGCCAGATCCGGGACTTCATCGGCATCCTGTCGCGGGCTTCGGAGCGCACCGGCTGCGCCGTGATCCTGCTTCATCACGCAGGAAAGACGCCTCTCGCCGGCGACCGTCCTCGGAAAGAATCCGGCCGCGGAAGCTCCGCAATCTTCGATGAGTGTCAGTCGGTGTTCGTCATCACCGCGAAGAAGAACGAACCGGCGTTCGTCAGCCATGAGAAGGATCGCGAACTCGGCATGACCGTCGCCGACTTTGGGCTGCGAATCGAGGACGTGCCGACCGACGACGGCAACCCGAAGGGGGGTCTGCGCGTCGTGCACCTCGATCGCGAGCAAATCCGTAGCTCGGCTGACCCCGCCACGAAGTTCGCTCGCGCCGTTGCCGAGGTTCGCGAGTGCATCCGCAAGCACCCCGGGATCGCCGGCGCCGACGCCGTGCGCGAACGCGTCGCCATGAAGGCCCAGACGGTGCGCGCCGCCGTCCAGCAGCTTGTTGCGGACGCCGAAGTCGTAACCCGCTCCGCGCCTCGAAACGGGGTGCGACTCTACCTAGCCCACGCCGCACCCCCTGAGGGCGCCCCCCAATGAGTCTCGTCCCTCGTCCCAGTCTCGTCGCAGTCCCGTCCCATGCGACGCTTGGCGTCCGTCGTCCCTCGTCCCGTCCCTTAAGGGATTGGACGAGAGTCGGAGTTCGAAAGTGCGCGAATCCTGGTCACGCGAGAAGGAGACTGCGGGACGAGACTGAGTGCGGTCCATCGACGACGAATTCCACCCTGGGCGGACGCCGAGTCGCAATCGGTGGCCCCCGACTGACGTGACTTCCCTTCGATGGAGTCACTAGCGTGGCCACGGTAAGGACTTGGGCGTTGTCCGCCGCTTTCGACGCGACGAGCGCCTTCCGGCGCCCCATGCTTGCGATTGGACCTGCTCGGGAAGGTTTTTGACATGCCACCTCGTCGAACTGGATCGGTCGAGAAGTACCAGCGCGCTGATGGTTCGTCGTACTTCCGGGCACGCGTTCGTCTGCGCGACGACTCGCGCGTCCGAGTGGACGTCCCTAACAAATACGCTCACCCAGCCGGCGGGATGACGGCCGAGCAGAGGGCCGAGCTCTACGCGGCCGCGATTCAGGAAAAGGAAGACGAGTCGGGCGAGCTATTGGCCCAGAAGCGAGCGCGCGAGGAGCGGGAAGCGCAGCAGCGAGATCCACGCAACGGCGAGACGTGCACGATGTACCGCGAGCGCCTGAACGCCTATCGGAAGGAACTCGGCCGACGCGGGGGACGCGACGACGAGAGCACGTGGAAAGTGTGGATCGAGGATCGCATCGGTCATCTGCCCATCGCGAAAGTCGGTCGGGTGGAAGTCGAGGCGGTGCGCGACGCCCTCGACGAAGCCATCGCGCAGCACGCACGAACAGAGGGCAAGGAAGGCATCGGCGGCAAGCGCGCACGAAACGTGTGGACGGTTGTCACGACGACCTTTCGAGCGGCTTGCACAGCGAAGAGGCAAGACCTTCGCGTTCGCCAGGACAATCCATGCACCGACGTGCTGCCACCCGAGCGCGGAGACTCGAGACGCCGCACGTTCGTCTACCCATGCGAGGTGTTGGACCTGCTCAATTGCGCGATGGTCCCGCGCGACTGGCGCGAGCTCTACGCCGTCGCCTGCTACCTGTACCTGCGCCCGGGGGAGTTGAAGGCTGCCCTTTGCAGCGACGTCGACCTCAAGGCCGGCGTCATTCACGTGACCAAGGCCTACGACGAACGGGCGCACGAAGTGAAGAGCCCCAAGACGCGCAATGGGGTGCGCGACGTGCCGATCCACCCGCACCTCGTTCCCCTGCTTCAGCGCCTGATCCGAGGACGCACGCCCACCGAAGCGCTTCTGCCCCTGATGGCCGAGTGGAGTGAGAACCAGCGAGCGGTGAAGACGCGCCAGCACCTTCGGATGGCTGGGGTTACTCGTCCGCGTTTGACCGAAAACACCACGACGACAATGCACGTCGGTTTCCGATCGTGGCGCGACACGGGGATCACATGGCTGGCGCTGGCCGGAGTCGACGCAGCCAAGATTCAACGCCGCGCCGGGCACGACGAGATCAGCACGACGATAGGCTACGTGAAGGCGGCCGAAGACATCACCGGCACCATCGGCGAACCGTTCCCTCCACTGCCCAAGTCGCTTGTCGGTCCGGCGCCTCGGGGACCGTCCGAGGACCCTAATTCCGAAGGCGTTCGGGCCAAGGATTGGGCCAAGTCGCCGTTGGAAAATTACAAGTCATCGGAATCAAACGTCAATTCAGCGGAGAGGGCGGGAGTCGAACCCGCGGCAGGCTTTTGACCTGCGCCCGCTTAGCAAGCGGGTACCTTCGGCCACTCGGTCACCTCTCCAAAAGCAAAGGGCCGCTACCCTGCCATCCATCGGCGGCCCCGACAAGTCCTTGGTCCGTCCGTCCGGCGGCCCCGACAAGTCCTTGGTCCGTCCGTCCCCCGGATGACACCACCCACGGCCGCGGTAGGCTCGCACCCGTTTCGTGATCTCCCTCATCTATTCAAACCGTACCGAAGAGCTTGCGCGAGAGCTCGGGGAGCGTGTGCGCGCCCAGCAGCTCGCCGACGGGGTCCTCGTCCCCGTGCGCGTCATCGTGCCGAGCGCGGCGGTCGAGGACTACGTCCGACTCGCCGTGGCTCGACTGTTTGGCGTAGCTGGCAACCTCGAGATGCTCCGGCTCACGACGTTTGCCGGCGATGTCCTCCACGGTGTACTCGGCGGCCAGCTCGCCAGCGCCAGCTCCATAGAAGCCATGGCGCTCACGCTGCTTCTGGATGAGGGCTTCCTAGCCCTCCCAGAGGTCGCACCGGTTCGGGCGTACCTTGGCGCGGGGTGCTCGCGCGACGCGCACGACATGCGCGTCGTGCAACTCGCCACCCGGATTGGGCGCCTCTTCGAGGAATACACGTACTCGCGCGGCCCGATGCTCCTCCAGTGGCTCGAGAGCCCGGTGCTCGAGCCGACGCACGCCGAAACGGAGGTTTGGCAGCGGCATCTTTGGAACGCGATGTTCGGTGCGGGCGGGCTCGCTCGGCCCCGAGGATTGGTCGCCCTGCACGAGGCGATTGCGGCATGGCCCGCGGCGCCGCCCGATCGCGGACCTACGATTCACGTGTTTGGCTTCGCTCACTTCGCGCCGGCGTTCCATCAGCTCTTCGCGTGCGTCGGCAGGGATCGAGGGGTCACCCTGTATGCCTTGAGCCCCTGCGAAGGCTTCTGGGAAGACGACGAGCCGCGGGATCCCGCGCCGCTGGCGCTGTGGGGCCGCGCCGGTCGCGAGCAGATTCGCGCCCTGAACCTCGCCGCGGGCTTTGACCACGAGGACCGATTCGTGACGCCGACAGGACCGTCGCTGCTGGCGCGAATCCAGCGTGACATCCTGCAACGCACCCCCGTATGCGATCGCCTCGACGAGTCCACCGCGCTCGACGGCGACACGAGCATCCGCGTGCTTGAGCACGCGAGCGTGCGGCGAGAACTCGAGGCCGTAGCCAGCGAGATCTGGACACGGCTCGAGGCCGATTCGACGCTTCGCTTCGACGACATTGCCGTGCTCCTGCCGGAGGCCGACGCGCCGCTCTACTTGGCGCACATCGGTTCCGTGTTTGCTAGCGCCCATGACATTCCGCACCGCGTCGTCGACATTCCGGGCTCACCCCTCAGCGGACCTGCCGATCTCGCGCTGCGCATTCTCGCGCTGCCCTTCGGTACGTTCAGTCGAAGGGATGTCTTGGGCGTGGTCCTGCACCCCTGCATCGCGGACCCCACGGCGAGCGCAAGCCGGGCACGCCGGGTCGCCTGGTGCGACGCGCTAGGCATCTTCCACGGATCGTGTCATGACGATCACAGGGGCACCTATCTCGAGCGCGATCTATTCAACTGGGACCAAGGTCTTCGGCGTTTGGCGCTCGGAGCCTTCATGGCCGGAGACGCGAGCGGCGCGGACGAACCATTCGAACTCGGGACCGAATCGTACGTGCCCCTCGAGGTCGCGCCGTCCGACGTTCGAGATGCGGCAGCCTTCGGCTGCGTCGTGCGTTCCCTCGCATCAGACGTCGACAGCCTCCGCAGTCGCGTCCTTCCCCTGGGCGAGTGGGCAGCGCTGCTGGCTTCCGTTGTCGAGACGTACGTCACTGCCTCCACCGATGCCGAGGCCGAACCTCTATCGCGGTGCCTCCGGCAGGTGAGGGCCCTGCGAGCGCTCGACATCGGGTCGCGGCCCATACCCTATCGAATCGCGTACGAGCTTGTTCGATCTCGCATGTTGGCCCAGCCCATCGACCGCGGGAGAGAGGGTGTCATTGTCTCCAGACTCGCGTCGTTGCGCCCGGTGCCAGCGCGCGTCGTCTTCGCGTGCGGAATGGGGGAGGGCCGGTTTCCAGCGGCCGAGCCCGAGGACCCGCTCGACTTGCGGCGAGCTAAGCGCTTGCCGGACGACGTGGGACCGCGCGACCGCGACAAGTTCGCGTTCTTGGAGTGGCTGCTCGGCGCGCGAGACCACTTCTACGTGTCATACGTCTCGCGCGAGCCCCTGACCGGAGACCCGCTTGCGCCTTCGCCCGTCATCCAGGATCTCCTGCACGCTCTCGGCCGCGACTACGTTCGAGATCCGTCGTCGTTGATTCAGCGCCACCCGCTGCGCCGCTGGGACGACCGCTACTTCCCCGACGTTTTCGATGCTGCTCCGTCGTCGCTCGGCGCCATGCGCATTGATGAAGCGCACGCCGAAGCGCGCACAGTCGCGCTCCGCCGAAGCGCCGAAGCGGCCGGCGCAGGCGTGACGCGAGCCAACGTTCGAGCCCGCGCTGCGTCGGGGCCGTCATGGCGAGCGCTTGCCGAACACCTCGGGCTGCTGAGTCTGTCGGGCATCACCAAGGCGAGCCCGCGGAACCGTTCGCTCTCGATAGGCCTGCTAAGCCGCTTCCTGCAGTGGCCCCTCCAGGGCTGGGCGAGGTTCTGCGTCGGCCTCGAGGAAGACGAGTTCCTCAATGTGGAGGCGCTGCAAGAGGAGCCGTTCGGAACGGACCCACGGGACGTCACGAATGTACTACGCCACGTGTGGCTGGCGAGCCGGGCATCGGACGGGCCCGTCGAAGCCGTGTACGACGCGGCCGTGCGAGCCCGCACCCTTCGCGGGCAAGGCCCCGCGGGGCTGTTCGCGGAGGGCGAGCGCCACAAGCAGCTCGCCACTCTTGTCGCTTGGACTGGCGAGGTCGGAAAGCTGGGCGTGGGAGTGAAGGAGGCCGCAAAGATTCATCGCTTCGGCGGTGGAGTGGACATCACCCCGAGTGACGTCGACCATCCGGCGCTCGGCGTCGACCTGGAGCTGCCCGGCAGCGATGGGTTGCCGTGTGCGGTCCACGTCGACTTGGTCGGTCGAACGCTGCCACGAACCGCCGAAGCCTTCCTCACGCTGTCGCGCCTGCCGCCCAGCGATCCCTGGATCGAGTGGCGAGCGGCCCTGCGAGCGTTCGTCGACCAGGCGGTGCTCATCGCCGCCGGCGCGGTGGACCCGGCGCCTTACGCTTCGGTGCTCGTAGAGGGTTCCGACACGTCCGCGAGGACGTCGAAAGTCGAATTCGAACCGATGTCGCGCGACGAGGTCACGGCGTGGCTCGGAGGCGTCGTGGGCGACCTCCTTTCGGGACCGCACGATACGTTTCTGCCGTGCGAGGCCGTTTTCGCTCGCCAGAAGGACGACCCGACCGGCGACCTGGTACCCCATCTCGAGGCCGCACGAACACTGCTCCGTAAGGAGGGACCTTCGGCGCTTCGCTCGGCTTACGGCCCCGTGCCCCACCCCGAAACGTATCCAATTGCCGATGAAGCCGTCGCTCGGTCGCAGGTCGAGCGGCTTCTCGGTGCGTACTTCGCCAAACGCAAGGGTGCCCCGTGACCACTCGGTGCTTTCCGCGTCCGGTGGTGCTCCGCGAGATCCCGCTCGACCGCCCGACAGTCATCGAGGCTTCGGCGGGAACGGGCAAGACATACACGCTCGAACACTTGGTCGTCGAGATCCTGCTGACCACAGGGACTCCGATCCAGCGCATTCTCGTGGTCACGTTCACAGAGAAGGCCACGCGTGACCTTCGGGCGCGCTTGCGGAGCAAACTCGAAGAGCTGACGAGTCCAGACCGCGGTACGGATGCGTCCACCGCCGTCGGCGATTCCGACTTTCGGGTCGACGACGAGGGGCGCCGCCGTCTCACCGACGCGCTGCGTTCGCTCGATGTCACCACGATCGCCACGATCCATTCGTTTTGCCAGCGCGTGCTCCAGGAGAACGCGTTCACGAGCGGTCGTCTATTCGACGAACGGCACGTGGACGGGCGCGAAACGTTCGGTTTGGCGTTCCGCGATACTCTCCGCCGGTGCCTGGCGAAGAACGAGCAGAACGGTCGGTGGGCGCGAGGGGCGGTGCAAGCGGGTTGGTCCGCCGAGCGAATTGAGAGGCTCCTGTGGGAGTGTTCCCGTGTGCACGCGGAGCTACGACCAACCCTGGACGAAGCGGCCCTCGGCGCGGCATTGACCTCATTCCCTCGCGACGAGGCCACCGACCCCCGCATCGTCGCGCGACTGCGCGCGGCCAAGGTGCCCTGGAATACCGCACAGGCGGTGGCGAAACATCTCTCTTTGCTCGCCGACCTGGTCGACCGTTATCGCCGGAGCGGCGACCTACCTCGCTACGTGTTGGAGTCCGCCGAGCCTCTCGACCGGCTGCGCCGGCGGTCCGACCACGCGGAGCGCGTTTGCGCCTCAGCAATGCTTCTCGCTCGATCGACGCCGCCCTTCGAAGCCGCCCTCGCGCAGTCCTTGCTCCCCGCCATCACGCGGGCACTCGAGCTCCGCAAGTCGAACGAGTGCCTTTACGACTTCGACGACATGCTGGAGCGCGTCGACGAAGCTCTGCGCGGGCCTCGGGGTTCGGCCATGGCGCGGCAACTTCGAGAGCGCTGGAGTTACGTGGCGATCGATGAGTTCCAGGACACTGACGAGACGCAGTGGTCGATCTTCCGGCGTGCTTTCTTCGAGCCGTCGCCGCCACCGAGCACAGTGTTCCTCATCGGCGATCCGAAGCAGGCAATCTATCGATTTCGGGGCGCTGACGTTCAGACCTACGTGAGGGCGCGCTCGACGATCGTGGCCCGCGGCGTCCCGTTGGTGCGTCTCGCGCAGAACTTCCGCGCGACGCCGCAGCTCGTCGAGGCCCAAAATGTCCTATTTGACCCGCAGGCGCCCGAGCCGATGTTCACGGGAGACATGTGCTATGCGCCCGTCACCGCAGGCCGCCCGCGACGCAGTCTCGTCGACGGCGAGGGCATCGCGGTCTCTCCAGTGCACGTGCTGCGGTACCCCGCGACAGCGAAGGGATCGATCTCGCTGGAGGAGCACGGGGACCGGATCGCCCGAGAGATCTGCTGGATCGTAGACGACCGCAAGCCTTGGCGACTCGACGGGCGACCCGTCGGCGTGGCGGACGTCATGGTCCTCACGCGTACCCAAGAAGAGGCCCGGGACATCGGCGATGCGCTGCGCCGGGGCGGCGTGGCCTATGCGTTTTTCAAGGAGGGCGGACTCTACCAATCCGACCAAGCGAAGGACGTGCTCGACCTTCTCCGCGCGATCGACGACCCCGACAACGTATCGAGGCGGCTGGCCGTGTGGCTAGGTCCCTTCTTCGACGTGCCCCTGCGAGACCTCGAGCCGGCTCGAGACGTTCCCGCATCTGACCCTCTTCGCGCCCGCCTGCGGACGTGGCGCGCGCTCGCCGACCGCGGCGACTTCGAGAGATTATTTCCAGCGGTCGTTGAGCAATCGGGGGTCGCCCGCAGATTGCTCTTTTTCGCTTTCGGCGAGCGCGAAATCACAAACATCCTGCATCTCTTCGAACTTCTCCTCGAGCGAGCTCGAGCCATGGGTGACAGCCTGCGTGAACTCGTCCTCTTCCTCGGCGGCTTGATGGATGAGACGAGGGCCACCCCAGATGTCGACGCCGGCGTCCAGCGGCTGGAGTCGGAGCGGTGCGCAGTTCAGGTGATGACTGTCCACAAGTCGAAGGGACTCGAGGCTCCCATCGTCTTCTTGGCCGGTGGATGGCAAAACGGCCGATCGAGCAGCGTTCATGTCTGTCACGAAGGCGATCGGCGTGTCGCATGGGTCGGCGC
Organism: Polyangiaceae bacterium; assembly: GCA_049512415.1. GTDB lineage: Bacteria > Myxococcota_A > Polyangia > Polyangiales > Polyangiaceae > Palsa-1150. The sequence goes on along the minus strand of JBEKXD010000071.1, from coordinate 15,918 downwards.
GCTGCCGAAGGACGTGAAGGCTCGCGTCGAGTCCGAGGACGCAGAGGACTGCCAGCGCCTGATGTACGTCGCGCTGACTCGAGCTATGGGCCGCCTTTATCTTCCCTATGCGGCCGTGGGCGACGCGTGGCGCGAGCACGGTCAACCTCCGGACCGGGGAGTTGCGAAGACCGCCGGCGATTATTCGGTTGTTCAACGCCGGCTCACCGACGTGCTGGGTAGCCTCGCTCCCGGATTCACCGTCGAGGACGTGTCGCCGGCTCCTGCGCGGCCATCAGCCCCGGCTCGTGTGTCATCCGGCCCGTGGGAACCCCCCGCGCGCTGGCTCGCTCCGACCGGAGATGACCGGCCCTATTGCCGCCTGCGCGAACGCGGCGCTGCCGCCGTGATCACGTCGTACACGAGACTGCACCGCGAGAAGCTCCTCCAGGATCGTTGGGCGACCGAGGAAATGGCCATCCATCGAGCAGACCGCGAGCTGGGCTCCCTCGATGGGACTGACGTGCGCGGCGAGTCCATCCTTCGGTCGGCGCGGATTTCCGGCATCTTCTTGCACGAGCTGCTCGAGCGGGTCCCGCTTGTATCCTTTGGCGCGATCGACATTGCCTCCTGGCGCGCTCTCCCGGACGTGGCTGCGCTCGTCGAAGAAGCGATCGCCATCTACGGCATCGCCGGCGAACAGCGCGAACACGCCGAGCTTCTGGTCTGGTCTGCGTTGACCGGGCCGGTCGATCTGCCGGACGGCGGGCACATCGACGGTTTTGCACGGGCCGAACGGGTGGTCCGCGAGATGGCGTTCGTCATGGCACAACCTGGGCCTCAAGACTGCGTTCGAGCTTACGTACGAGGCTCGATCGATCTCGCGTTCGAACACCGAGGCCGAACGTACTTCGTCGATTGGAAGAGCGATTCGCTCTCGGCGTATGACCGCGTGACGCTCGAAGAGCACGTGCACGCCCATTACGCCGAGCAGGTGGAGATATACACGCTCGCTGTTGCAGAACTCCTCGGCGCGACGGACAAGCGACTCTACGACGCGCGCTTCGGAGGGATTCTCTATTGCTTCCTTCGAGGGCTCCAAGCCCAGGGCATTTGGTCTGCGCGGCCGAGCTGGGGCGACGTGATCGCGTGGAGAGCGAAGCTCGCGGCGCGTTGGCCTGGGGAGCGCGCTCCATGAGCAACATGGCGCCTTTCGGCACGGCCTGGCGGCGATTCGCGGAAAGCCGCGGCGCAGTACCGAATGCGACCCACCCACCGTGGCCCTCCTCCGACGACGACGACACCGCGGATGCGCTGTACCTCGGATGGGAAGTCGCGCGCTCCGCGCCCGGGCTAAGCTCCGACGAGGCGTGTGCCGTGATGTCGCTCGCCGCCGCGTGCCTCGTAGCCATGCGAGCCGGCAGCACGAGAGTTCCTGTCGGCGTGGAGCGTCTGGGAGACGTTCTCGCCAGCGTGAGGGCTGGGCATCTGAGCGAAGTGGCCACCGACTTGCTGGCCCGCGGGCGCGCCGGTCGCCCGGACGACCCGGTCTCGAGGGTCCTCGGACAACCCGGACGGCGCACGCCTCTTATCGTCGCAGACTCGTGGCTCTGTACCGAGCGCCTGTTTCGGCTCGAGTCGGACTTCTGCGAACGGGTCCGGCGCCTCTGGGCTCGCACAACGCCCGCTCCAGACAGCCCACGGCTCGCATTCGCTCTGCACGCGGCCGCCGCGGGTCCAATCCCCCTGACCGACGAACAACGAGCCGCCGTGAGTACAGCGCTGTCGCTTCCCATCACGCTCGTGACCGGCGGGCCCGGGACGGGCAAGACAGCCGTCATCGCAGCACTGCTTCGCGCACTTCGTGCTGAATCGTCGATGGACGTGGCGCTGGCCGCGCCGACTGGAAAGGCAGCGCTCCGCATGCGCGAGGCGCTCGACACCCAGGCAATTGGCTCGCGCGACGCAGAGCCCATGACGCTGCACCGCCTGCTCGGATGGTCGCCCACGAGAGAGAAGTTTGCCAGGGGCGAGAGGGATCGTCTCCCCTACGGCCTCGTCGTGATCGACGAGGCCTCGATGATCGACCTCGTCGTCATGGACCGAGTGCTGCGCGCGCTGCGCTCCGATGCGCGCCTCGTCATGCTCGGCGACCCGAACCAGCTGCCCTCGGTCGATGCGGGGGCGGTGTTTCGCGACCTCTGCGCAGTTCTTCCCACGGCACGTCTGACGGTCAATTTGCGCGTCGCCCGAGAGCCGTCGGCGCACGCTCTCGTGGCGGTCGCGGAGTCTGTCCGCGCGGGGGCTCTCGATGCTCGCTTCGTCGAGGCCGTCGCAGTCCGGCGCACGCCATCGCAGGTTGCATTCGATGGTGTTGAGCATCTGTCTGAAGCGTGGGCGAAAGTAGGCGAGGCGGTGCTCGACCGCTGGTGGAGCGCGCGACTCCGCGCAATGCAGGACTTCGAAGGACGAATTCTCCGAGTCTATCGGGCGCATCACGGGGAGTTCGATGAAGAATCCGTCGCTGCGTTGAGCCTCCTGTTCAAACACTACGGACGCTCACGACTCCTGTGCGCGACGCGCAGCCGCCGACTTTCAACGGGCGCTGAGGCGCTGAACGACGGTCTCATTCTCAGGCTACGTCGGGCGACGGGACGAACCCGCGTCGCCCACGGGCGCGAGCTTCCGCCGGGCACCCCGGTGCTCACCGACCGAAACGACTACGAGCGAGACCTCTGGAACGGCGACCAGGGCATCGTTCTCTGGACGGACGCTGGACAGGGTCCGATGCTCGAAGCCGTCTTCCCCCGAGGGGAGACTTTCTTCCGCTACCCGCTCGCGGAGCTCGCCACCTTGACGCCGGCGTTCGCCGTCACGGTGCACAAGGCACAGGGGTCCGAGTTCGACCACGTGGCCGTGGTCCTGCCGGAGCCGACATCGCCCCTGTCGACGCGCGAGCTTCTCTACACGGCGATCACTCGAGCGCGCCGGTCGGTGCTCCTCGTTGGTGAGCATGAGCGGCTCGCCCACGCTGTGTCGACGTCTGTCGCGCGGGATAGTGGCGTGGCGGAGCGGTTGGCAACCGGTGGCTTGAAAGGATGGGAACCGAATGCCCGCGAGAGTCTCAAAAGGTGATCCGCAAGAGCGGGATGGTCGCGCCCGACGGGAGCGCCGAGCGCTCCATCCGCACGCCGCGCTCTACCTCTGGGGAGCGAGACCGCACGTCGGCTGCGGCATGGGGGCGTCAGTCGCCTGGGAGACGCCCGAGCGATCGTTCACCCGCATCAGGGGCAGGCCTAGTCCCATGAGCGCGAGTCCAGCCCCCAGCGCCACACCGACTTCAATCAGGTGAGTGCGCGCTTCGTTCGAATCGCTTCCGCCCTCGTCGTCAGCGGGAAACAGACTGAGAGCCGCAGCTTGGATCAGGAGAGACCCGAGAACTCCGACATCCAAGGCCCCGAGCCTTCGCTGCCACTGGTTGTCTCCGCCGCGTCTGCGAGCCGCCCAATCCATCCCCACCATAGACCCCCTGCGGGGGCGCGGGGGCAGCGCTTCTGGGTAGACATGCCCAAGGCGTCGCTGACTGCCCAGGCGCCATCCGTCTGCGGGGTGCGATCGCTACGGAGACGTGTACTCTGGGCGCGAATCCGACAACCCCATGCGCTTGACCCGTATTCTCCACATCGGTTTGCTCTTCCTCGCGGCGACATACGCTGTCGCCCTCGCGGCTATCGTTGCGTGTCGAATGACGTGGCCGTTCGAGATCGAATGGATGGAAGGCGGCACGCTGATGCACGCAGTCCAGCTGAAACTGGGACATGCGATTTATCGGGCGCCTCGGGTCGACTTCGTACCGTACTTTTATACGCCGCTCTACCCGATGCTGCTCGCGGCCACGTCGCGGCTGGGCATTCCGCTGAGCTTCGGACTTGGCCGCGGCGTATCGGCATTGGCGACCCTGGTTACGATGGTTTTGCTTTACTTCGGCGGCGCTCGTGAAGGCGGACGCGCGGCCGGGCTCCTGGCGGCCTTCCTCTACGCCGCGCTCTTTCGCTTCTGCGGGGCCTGGTACGACCTCGTTCGAACCGACTCTCTCTCGATGGCACTGCTTCTCGGCGCTGCACTCGCTGGCTATCGTGCGCGGCGGCCTCAAACTGCGGTGCTCGCGGCCGTTCTCCTCGTGGCCGCATTCTTCGCCAAGCAAACGGCCGCGGTGTTCTCGGTGCCGATGGCTCTTTGCCTTCTTTGGCGCGACCGTCGACTCGGAGCCGCATTCTGCGGAGTCGTGGCCGTGCTGGGCGTGGGTAGCGTCTATGCGTACAACGTCGCAACCGGCGGATGGTTCTGGTTTTACGTATTCCAAGGCCATCAGGGCCACCGGTTCTTGTGGGGCAATTTCCTTCTCGAGTACTGGCGCGACGTCCTGTTTCTGGCGCCGACGCTCCTTCTTGTCCCGACGCTCGCGTTCTCCTACGGGGCTCGCTGGCGCTGGTTCGCGGCCGCGTGCATGGGGTTTCTCGCGGTCGCCTTCGCCCAGCGCGCGTGGACACTGAACTACCCAGAACACATGTACTATAGAGAGCTATGGTACGAGGCGCCTCGAGTCTTGGTGCTGATTCCCCCCTTGGTGGTCACGGGGCTTCTTGCGGTGGCACGAGCCACATCACGGCCGGCTGCGCCCGTTCCCGCCTATTGGCTGGTGATGTTCGCCGCCGGGGCCCTGGCGAGCGCGCTCAATCATAGTACTCAGTGGTCCTATTCGAATTGTTTCATGCCGATAGCCGTCTTTGGGTCCTTGGCCGTTGCGCTTACGGTTCGCACGTTCGCCGGCGTCCGCGGCGTGGGCGCCTCGCTCGTTGCAGCCGCAGGAATCGTGCAGCTAGTCGCACTGGCGTACGACCCTCGAGCTCAGATCCCGTCCAACGCCGATCGCGACGCGCTCGCTCTCCTCGACCTCCGCGTTGCGGCCATGGACGGCCCTCTGTTCATCCCAGCCCACCCGTTCCTTGCCTTTCGGACGACCGGATCGGTGCACGTGCACCAGATGAGCATCAGCGACGTCGCGTTCAGCTCGGGCGTACCGGACCTGGGATCCAGTCTGGCGCGCGGCGACTGGCACACGGCGGTCGTCGACGAGGGGATGACCATTCCTGGGCTCGACGGCCCCCTGTACGTCTCCGACAAGTGGCTCTACTCGCGTGGCGAACTCTATCCAAGAACCGGTTTCCGGCTTCGACCCGCCACGGTGTGGCGGCGTCAGACCACGGAGGAGCGCTTGCTCGCCCCGGGCATCAGCGCCAACTTCGAGGCGGGAACCTACCAAGGTTGGATGGAGACGGGCGGGGCGTTCCGGACCGGGCCCGCGACGAAATCGGAACTCGACGCCATGGCCGGCCTTCAAGGCGAGCGAGCCGCGAGCAGTCGGGGCGCGGCCAGTGCGGGCGTGCTCGAGAGCGCTCCCTTCGTGCTGGAGAGGCCCCGAATCAGCATGCTCGTGGCTGGAGCGCTGGGGTCCTACGTTCGGGCGCTGCAGGGCGATCGAGAGATCGCCCGCGTTCAGCCGACCCATGCCCACGAATTGGTTCCCATGAGCTTGAACCTAGGCGGGTACGTCGGTCAGATAGTTCGATTGCAGATCGTGGATGAGGACGCGACAACCGAAGGCGCCAGGCACGTGGGAATCGTTGTGGACGACCTTCGAATCGTGCTTTAGGCCCGGCGCGGCTAGGTCAAGATGCGAGTCTTTATGCTCGTATCGAGAGACGCCACCGCGTTTTTCACGGCGTGAGACACATTCTGGTCCAGGTCCATCACGAGGTAGCCCGTGTCCGCATTGGTCGCCAGCACTTGCGCCGCTATGTTGGCGCCGAGATCCGACACGATGTGATTGATGTCTCGGAGCACGCCCGGGACGTTGCGATGGGCGTTGAGGACGCGGTGCTTGCCTGGCAGAGGCGGAAGTTCGACTTCGGGGAAATTGACCGCGCCCGTAGTCGCTCCCGTGTTGACATACTTGTTCAGCGACGTGGCCACTTCCCGTCCGATGGCCTCCTGCGCCTCGGCTGTCGAGCCTCCAACGTGTGGTGTGAGCAGGACGTTCGGCAATCCTTGAAGCGGCGACAGAAACCCGTCGCCATTGTCCTCGGGCTCTTCCGGAAATACGTCGATCGCGGCCCCGCCGACGTGCCCGCTCTGGATGGCCGCTGCGAGCGCCGACACGTCGACAATGGATCCGCGGCTCGCGTTGATCAGATGGCCACCCTTCTTTAGTAGCGCTAGCTCACGAGGTCCGATCATGTTCTCGGTCTGGGGCGTCTCAGGGACGTGGAGCGTGACTAGGTCACTCTGGGCCAGCAGCTCCTCCAGACTTCGCGTGGGGCGGTTGTTGCCCATCGGCAGCTTCGCCACGATGTCGTAGAAAACGACTCGCAACCCCAGAGCTTCGGCCATGACGCCCACTTGGCTTCCGATGTGACCATATCCGATGATGCCGAGGGTCTTGCCTCGAACTTCATAGCTCCCCGTCGCGACCTTGCGCCAATGTCCGGCATGCATCTCGCGAAATCGATCGCCGAGACGGCGCGCGAGAAGCACGATGTCCGCCAAGACCATCTCGGCTACGGAACGCGTGTTGGAAAAGGGCGCATTGAAGACCGGGATGCCGCGACGATTTGCGGCGGGAAGATCTACCTGATTCGTGCCGATGCAAAAGCATCCCACCGTCAGCAGCCTTCGCGCCTGCGAAAGAACGCGCTCGGTGATGCGAGTCTTGCTGCGGATTCCAAGCACATGGACGCCTGCGATGCGGGCGGCGAGCTCTCCCTCACTGAGGGCACCCGGCAAGGTCTCCAAACGAAAGCTCTCGGCGCGCACCAGCTCGTGGGCGCTCGGATGGATGTTCTCGAGCAGAAGGAACTGGATCTGTTCCTTTGGGAAAGAGGGGGTAGAGACTTCTGGGCTCACGAGGGCGCATCTACCCCGCCGGAACGCAGCGTGCCAGCCCACACTCCGACGGCGCTCCATCGCCGCCCGAGGATCCCGCGTCATGGCCGTCGGAGCGAGGACGCCGGGGGGCCGGGCGACGTTCGGACCGGATTCGCGAGCATGCGCTGCTCCCGCTGGAATTTTGTGTTCGCCGACTCCGTCAGCTCCGCAGGCTCCTAGACCGCCGATCTGGCGCCGGGCGAGAAAGTCATCATCCCGGGAATAGACACCCTCTCGAACGGTTTTTTGCCGCGGCGCTCACGGTTGACAGAGCGCTACCCATCGCTAGGATGCGCCGCGCTTTCACTGGGGTCAAAGCTGGCTTGGCGGCTACCCCTCACCTCGGAAGCGGCGAGGGAGCGACATCCTCGCCGCGGGGCGTCTATCGGTTCTTGGTCCTGGCAGCCACTGGCGGAGCACTCGGAATGTTAAACGACGTGATGATCTGCGCGAACGACCTGTCGAAGTACTTCGGGTCGTTCCGTGCGCTCGACAAGATAAACTTCGAGGTCAAGCGAGGCGAAATCGTCGGCTTTCTTGGCCCGAACGGGGCTGGCAAGTCCACGACCATGCGTATCCTGACCTGTTTCATCTCTCCGAGCGGCGGAGCCGCCAAGATTAACGGCCATGACGTGTTCGACGAACCGCTCAAGGTACGCGAGAGCTTGGGATACCTGCCGCAGCGCGCGCCGCTGTATCTCGAGATGACCGTCCTCGAGTACCTCCGCTTCGCCGGCGACCTGAGGCGCCTCGATTCGGAGGCGTTTCGAAAACGTGCGAAGAGCGTGGTCGAAGTGTGCGGCCTCGCGCAGGTACTCGGCAGCGAAATCCGCCAGCTGTCGCACGGCTACCGGCAGCGCGTTGGCTTAGCCCAGGCGCTGATTCACAACCCGCCCATTCTGATCCTCGACGAGCCGACGAGTGATCTCGACCCGAACGAGAAGGCGGAGTTCCTGGACTATCTTAGGCAGATTGGCCGCGAGCGGACCGTCCTTCTGTCAACGCACAACCTCGCGGAAGTGGAGGCCTCCTGTGCGCGAGCCATCATCGTCTCCAGCGGGAGGATCGTCGCCGACGGGCCCCTCGATGAAATCCGCGCGAAAAGCGGGCGCGTACGCTACGTCGTCTCCGTTCAGGAGGCCATCGACCCGTCGACCTACCGTGGTCGCGGCCCGGCGCCCAAGCAAAACGCGGTCCAAGACGCGCTTGCAAACCTTCCTAGTGTGAAAAAGGTCAGTGCCCTGCCCACCGATGAGCATGCCTATCTGTTCGAGGTCGTCAGCGATGGGGGCTTCGACCTTAGACCGGAAGTCTTCAAACTGGTCGTCGACAAGGGCTGGGTATTGTTGGAGCTCCATCGGGATGCTCAGACGCTCGAGGACGTGTTCCGGAGCCTGACGATTGGCGATGCGAGACGCAATCGTCGCCTGGGACCGGCCAACGACGTCGCATCAGACTCTTCCGCGCAGGACGAAGCGGGCGAAGGCGTCGCCTCACCCGCAAGTGCCACAAGCGGCCACACCGCCTAAGCCGACGAGAAACGACCCATGCGAAATATCTTCATCATCGCTCGCCGAGATCTCCGCGCCCAGTTCAACTCACCGGTGGCCTACGTTGTCATCGGGGGAACTCTTCTGCTGCTTGGCGTTGCCTTCTTCCTCATCCCGCGAGTCAGCGCGGCCTTCCTCGTCGGCAGCTTCTGGGAGGTCGACCGAGCCTCGATGGATTTGCTCTTCATGTACCTTCCGCCCTTGATGAGCCTTTTCGTCATCCCGGCGGTGACGATGCGTTCGCTGGCTGCAGAGAAGGGGTCCGGCACGCTCGAACTGCTCATTACGATGCCTGTCCGAGACACCGAGGTCATTCTTGGAAAGTACTTCGCGTGCCTAGGCACAGTCGTCATTCTGTTGGCGACGACCCTTCTCTATCCGTTAACGATGTTCAAGGCGCCGTGGAACCTGGGCTCCCTCGACTGGGGTCCCGTGTGGTCAGGGTACCTGGGCTGCTTGCTGTTCTCCGCGGCCGCCACCGCACTCGGGCTCATGTTTTCGAGCCTGACCGAGAGTGATGTCATCGCGTTTTTCGCGACCGCCGGCTCGCTCGTAGCTCTCTATGCTGTCGGGTGGGCGGTAGCCGTGGTCCCAGGAGCTCTCGCGGACGCAATTGGCTTCATCTCGTTCCAAACGCGCTACCTGTCGTTCGCGCGCGGCCTCATCGACACCCGCGCGATAGTCTACTTCCTGTCCGTTTCCCTTCTCTGTTTGATCGTCGGCTTCCGCTCCCTCGAAAGCCGCAAGTGGTCCTGAAGCGCCGCGAACGCGAGCTATAGTGGACGGTTGATCAGCGTTCGGTAACAACCTTTCCTCCAAACCTAGACCGTGAACGACCTGGCCGGACTTGTCAGCCAGTCGCCGAGAGATAACTGATATGGAGAAGCGTCAGAAGACCGCCATCGAAAGCGGTGTGCTCATTCTCATCGTCGCTGGGATTCTTGTCGCGCTCAACGCGTTGTCGGCCTTGGGCCTGTACGCGCGCGCCGACGTGACCAAGTCCGAGCGCTTCACGCTGTCGAAGGGGAGCGGGAACCTACTGCGCTCCATGAAGCAACAGGTTTTCGTCGATGCCTACGTGACGAGAGGTCTGCCGAAGCTCGATGCATTCGTGCGAGACCTGCGCGATCTATTGCAAGAGTACAAGGACGCCGGGCGCGGAAAGTTCGCCTACGCCATCATCGAGCCGAAGGACGATGAGACACGCAAGAAAGCGAAGGATGCCGGGCTCATCGAACAGCCCTTCGGAGAGGCCAGCGCCACCGACGAGCGGGCTGCCGTCACGCAGGGGTTCATGGGCCTCGTCCTCCGGTACGGTGAGCAGCAGGACGTCATCAAGTTCCTTGCGCCGGATCGGACCGAGGGACTCGAGTTCTGGATCACCAACAAGATTCGTGAGGTTCGCGACAAGGGCGACGACATTCACCACAAGGTCGGCATCCTCACCGGTCACGACGAGATCAAGACGACCGACGCCAATCTGGCGCCGCCCAACATGGGCAAGTTCGCCATGCAAGGCATCATCACTCAGAATTTTCCCTTCTATTCGTTTCAGGATGTGGATCTCAAAGGAGGGGATAGCGAAGTCCCGGAGGACCTTGACGGCCTGCTCATCACCCAGCCGGCCAAGATCATCACCGACAAGGAGCTTCGACGCATTGACCAGTTCGTCATGAAGGGCAAGTCCCTGGTCGTGCTCGCGGGGTCGGCGAACCTCAAGGCGAACGACGCGACGATGACCGCATCGCTCGATTCGCACAACCTCGACAAGCTTCTCGCGGGGTACGGCGTCACGGTGAACAAGGACGTCGTACTGGATCTCTGGCGCCGCGCGCACGTCATCGTACCGACTAACGCGGGGATCACCCCGCTGGATTTTCCGCAGGTGCTCGAGGCGCAGGACGATCCGCGGTTCACAGGAGAGCACCAGCTCATGGACACGAGCTTCGCCGCACTGTTTCGCGCCGAAGACGTAGTGGTGCCCTTCCCTTCGAGCTTGACGCTCAACCAGGCAGCGCAGCCGGGCGCCAAGGTCCGGGCCGTGATTCGGTCGTCTCCCAAGGCGGTGCATCTGACGAACGACACGATCGATCTCAAGCCATTTCAGAAGTGGGCGCCGAAACTCAAGGGGCTGCAGCAACAGCAGTTCGTCGTAGCTGCCGATGTCGAGGGAACTCTCAAGAGCGCCTTCGCCGGAGCGGAGGGCGGAAACTTGGGGGTCGAGGCACCGGCGCAGAGCACGAGGCCCGCGCGCGTATTCGTAGTGGCGTCCCCTCAGTTTCTCGCCAACCCCTTCGCTCGTGCGGGCACGGGCCCGGACATGGGACAGTACGGCGCGATGATGCCGAATCTGGGCGGCGACGAACAGCTGCTGATGGTCGCCGGACCCTACGCTCAACAGTACATCACCGGCACGATCCTCGTCTTTAAGAACACGCTCGATTGGGTCAGCGGCGATACGGACTTGTTGGCGGTGAGCGCGAAGCTGACTGCTGAGCCGAACCTGAACTACGGCGACTTGTCGAAGCTCACGGTTACGCCGGATGAAACCGAGGAGCAGCTTCGCAAGCAGGAGGAGGACCTAAAGCACGCTCGGAAGACTCAGCAGTACACGATCGAGACCTTCTTGATCCTCGGCCTTCCAGCTTTGTTCGCCATCTTTGGTCTTCTGCGGTGGCGGTGGCGCACGAGCGCGCGCGCCGGCGTCGCTCTGGCATAGGGGAACAGGCGCTCAACTCGGACACGGAGAAGACCATGACGCGTGACAAGATTATCGCCATCGGCGTCGTTGTGCTGGGTGGCCTAGGTCTCCTGGTTTATCGACAGGCCAAGAGAGACGAATCGCTCGGGGCTCCTGCGCCGACCATCAAGGAACTGCCGAGTATCAATGCCCCGGCAGACATCGACAAGATCAGCATCACGAACGGCGACAAGGGGGAGGTATTGTTCGAGAAGGTGGTCGATCCGAATCCAGGAGATGCCTCCGCCGAGGCCGGCCCGCCCATGATATGGGTGATGACCAAGCCGCTCAATGCGCCTCTCAACCAAGGGACGATCAAGGACATCGTCGCCAATCTTGAGGACATCAAAGTGGACTCGGAAATCTACCTTACTCTGGATGATAGCGTCCGCAAGGACAAGCAGCTCGACGCAGCGCACGGAGTCCACGTCGTTGCCTGGAGGGGGTCTGACAAGAAACTCGACGACGTATTCGGCAAGAGCGGTCCCGCCGGGCAACTCGTCACGGTGGGTTCGAAGCCGGATCAGGTGTGGGCTGCAAAGGACTACAAGAGCTATCTTTACACCAAGGAGCCGAAGGACTTTCGGAACAAGGAGATTCTCAAATTCGAGGACAATACGGTCTCGCGCGTAACGGTGACGAACAGCAGCGGCACGTTCTCGTTCACCAAGGGCGACAAGTGGGCTGCGACCCGGTCGAAGAAACCCCTGGCCGGGTTCGACGAGGAGAAGCTCAAGGACATGCTCCGGTCCTGGAAGTCGCTGAATGCCGACGATTTCGGGGACGGCAAGTCGGCTGCGGACGTTGGACTGAACAAGCCCGAAGCTACGGTCTCGATCGAGCTCGCCGATGGGGCGGGAGCGTTCACCGTTTTGGTGGGCGGAACCGCGAGCGGAACGAATCGGTGGGCCAAACGTTCGTCGGACGACACGATATTCCAGATTGCCAGTTACATGGCTGACTGGGCGCTGACTGACGGGTCCAAGTTTCTAGCTTCGGCTGACGCCGGTGCGGGTGCTGGCGACGGTGGGTCGAAGGTCAAGCCTGGCCCCGCCGGGGCAAAGAAGAAGTAGAGCGACTGCCGGGGGGTCTCGCCGCGCCGGGGGGGGCGACGTGTACTCAGTGGCGCAATTTCGAACACTCGCGACGGACAATGTCGAGCGGAGCGTCGCCGAGCCGCTCCCAGCAGGCAAGGCGTTCGTCGGGATCGTCTGATCCGTAGACGAGTTCTGCCGCGAGGGCGATGCCGAGGACGAAGATCGGACGAGTGCGCGCCTGGTTGAGCAAGTCATCGACGACCTCGCTAGGCGGATGGGATAAGAGCGCGCTACGCACGTGGACGCCGCCCGACACTATCGTGCGGGCGATCACGATGTCATCGTGCAATGCGACGAGTGCTCCCGCGCGGGTCTTTTTGTCGTTCAACGCGCGCAGGGCGCCACATAGCCCGCCGCGTTCCGGGGAGGGTGCGATGCGCCCCAGACGCGTGTCGCGGTCGCACGGACAAGAGTCAGCGATAAGGAGTAGCTGCTGCGCCCGCGCCTCTACTTCGCTGCGACCTGCCGTCGCCGAGTCCGAGTCCGGCTCGCCGGGCGTCGTGGAATCCCGCCGGTGCTCGATCTCTGCGTCAATTGCTAGGGTAAGCCGCACGAGACGAGCGTCGAGATCGTCCGGGGTCACGGCGACACCGAGATACGTACCCGAGCGGTGGAGGATGTCGGCGACACTGGGGAGCTCCGCGAGAGGACGAGAATCTGCGTCCATCGCGATTCGCAGGTCGGCGATGGCGGCCGTGGCCTTCGGAAACTCCAGCGGCGGCAGGGCCCGCTCCAACGGGTACAGCGCGGCGTCCAGGTCGCGCCGGGCACCACGAGTCGATAGGCCACCCAGAGCCCCTCTGATCTCACGCAAGCGGTCCGCGACCCAGATATCGCGCTCACCGGTCTCGTCCTCGGAAGCCGGCGTATTCAAGGCCTGGACAAGGCCGCGTACCAACGAGCCAGAAGCCTCGCCAAGTTGCCTTTCATCGTCCAAGCGAGCCTGCTCCTCGGCGATCAGACGCAGGGCAAGCTCTCGCTCCAGTTGCGGGCGCGCCGGCACCGATCTGCGAGTATTTGCGGTCAGCATGCCCTCACCAAGTTCGCCGGCGAGGGCGGCGGCGCGATCCAACACGCGGTGGCGCTCCTCGAAAGCAAATAGGTCGAGCGAACCGCCGCGCACCACGGCCTTGACGTCCTCCTGCAGGACAGCGTCCGTGCGAATGCGGTCGAGCATCCATGGTGCCGCGGCCAACCCCAATCGGCCGGCCATGCGGGCGTCGGCCGCTGCGAGCCACCGGAGCGACTCCTCCTCGACGCGCGCAAACTCGGCGGGTCCGTCCCGAACTGCTCGCGGGCTCGATGCCACCGGAACGGTCGAAGCTAGGGTGGGGAACCGCGCGGGCGTGCACGAAACCAGCCCAGCGCCGAAAAGAACAGTCAAATGAGACCTTCTCACTCGCCCAGCACCTTTATGACGAGGCGCTTGTCGCGCATCCCATCGAACTCCGCGTAGAAGACGCGTTGCCATGGGCCCAGGTCCATTCGCCCGCCCGTCACTGGCACGATGACCTCGTGATGGACGAGGAGGGACTTGAGGTGCGCGTCCCCATTGTCCTCTCCCGTGTGGTGGTGCTGGTAGTCGGGACGAGCAGGCGCAAGGTGTTCAAGCCATTTCCAGATGTCCGCGTGAAGCCCACTTTCGTCATCGTTGACGAATACGCCTGCCGTGATGTGCATCGCGCTGACCAGCATCAATCCCTCGGAGATTCCGCTGCGCTTGAGGATCGTCTCAAGATCCGGTGTCAAGTGAACGAGCTGACGCCGCTTCTCCGTGTGCATTGTCAAATACTGTGTGTCCGTCTTCATGGTTTCCGAGGATACAGGGTTGCATCGCTCCCGGCACGGAGAGAGGCGAAACCCCGGCCCTGCCCTCCGCGCCTCGACGGCGAGCGTATCGTCGGCCTCTCCGAAAGCATCGTGCCTCGCCGGTAACCTAGACGGAGGTCGCATGGGATCCCCAAATGACCTTGTGCAGTTGAACTTGAACGCGCACGGGCGCGCAATCTCGAATCACCCACTCCGCGAGGTCTTTTAGCGGAAGCTGACCGAACACCGCGCTGGCGAGCAGGTGCGGCGTCCGATCGGTGAGGTTTCTCGTCCGGATCGTCTCGCGCATCCACTCGTAGTCAGCGACTCCAGACAGCACAAACTTGAGCTCGTCGCGGCGGCAAATGTACTCGAGGTTGTCCCATCGATTTCGGTGAGATTGCCCGCTACCCGGACACTTCAAGTCCATGATCTTGTGAACACGAGGATCGAGACGCGATATGTCCGCCTCTCCACTGGTCTCGACGAGCACGGTTCGCCCCGCATCGCATAGCTCCGTCATGAGGGGGACCGTCGCCGGTTGCAGCAGAGGCTCGCCGCCGGTCAGTTCCACGAGCGGTGTTCGATACGACAGGGCCCGGACTCGAACGCTGTCGCGGCTCATTCTGGTACCCCCGTGAAACGCGTGCTGCGTGTCGCACCAACCACACCGTAGATTGCACCCCGTCGTGCGAACGAACACGCAAGGGAGCCCAGCATGGGTCGACTCACCTTGGATGCTCGCATAAATCTCGGATATGACGAGCGAGTCCTCTTTCGGCATGGCGACCCGGATCTTAGTCACGGCGCTGCTAACACGAACAGGCGGTCGTCAGACGTAGACGGTTGCTGGCTACGCACGTTCCACCCGGATCAGCTCCTAACTGTCGAGCCTGAGCCCTCCTCGCGCAACAGCGCTGGCCATCGAAATGCTCGCAGGCGCTCGGGCCGGTCGCCAATTCCTGTCTCGCACCGCACCCGCATTTCCCAACGATCGCCGCACCCGCTGGCCGCGCTGTGTGCGGCGTCGACACCGCGGGCTATGGGCCCGATTCAACCAGGTCTGGCGCCGCAATCTCTCCCGCATCAATGGCACCGTTCGTCATCGGTACCGGCACGCGCAGGGGTGGCATGACACGCGTCCAGTGATGCACAACCGCCCACAATGCGACCAGCGCGACCAGCAGGCCCACAGAGAGGATCCTTGCGAGAGCCCACCACGATTCCCATGGGGACCGATGACGAGGCCTCCGCCGGACGACGTCGTGAGCTCTCCTCGAACTTTTCACGGCAAGCTATTGACGTTGTTCGGCCACGAGGCCCTCTCGTGCCAACCCTAGTTGTGAGGTCTGCGCGGCAGACCACCCGAGGAAACGGCCGGGCCCGTCACATGACATCCGCCCTACTGAATGAGATCCTTGAGCGCCTTCAGCGCGGTCGCGCGAACCTTCTTCTGTGCGGGCTTGCCTTTGATGACGATGGGCTGTTTGGTGAACGGATTCACGCCCGGGCGGTCCTTCGTGGCCGGTTTCTTGATGGCCCGCAACTTGAGCAGCCCCGGGATGACAAATTCACCATTCGGCTTGCGAAGTTCCTTCTTAATCAGCTCGGTCAACCCATCGAACACGCGACCGATGCTTTTCTTGTCAAGCTCTGAGTGCTCTGCAATCTCTGCAATGACCTGCGCCTTCGTCAAACGCTTAGCTGACATTACGGCTTCCTCCTGTCGACCCGATCGACCGAACTCTTCTCACGCCAC
>JBEKXD010000070.1:0-25196 GCA_049512415.1 Polyangiaceae bacterium | reverse complement strand
AACGAGAACCCACCGTTGAACCGGTCCACACGGTTGCCGTACGCGTCACCCCAGGCCGACACGTCCCCGCGCGGCACCGGATAGTCGATCGTGCCCAGCTCCGCGCCGGTCTGGCCGCTGAACATGGTGAACCACTCGGGGCCGGTCAGAATGTAGCCGCTCGAATTTCGGTAGACCTGCGTGTTGTCCGCGCCGGCCGCCGAGCCCTTCGAGAGGTACGCGCCCGTGCCGTCCTTCGTCCCCGGAGCTGTCTTGACTCCCAGTTCCGCAATGCCGTCGCCGTCGAAGTCGTAGAGCGACATCTGCGTGTAGTGCGCCCCGGCACGAATGTTCGGACCGAGGTCCAGCCGCCACAGGCGCTTGCCGTCCGGGAACGAGTAGCCGTCGATGAAGACGTCGCTCGTGTCGCCCGATTGCGCGTTGTCGTGCGAGTTCGACGGGTCCCACTTGAGCACGAGGTCGAGGATGCCGTCGCCGTTGAGGTCGCCCGTCGCCCCGTCGCTCGCGCTGTAGGTTGCGCCCAGCGTGCTGGGGTCCGTCGGCGGCGTGAGCGGAATGCTCAGGTAATTCTGGGCCCACACCGTGACGGCGGGAGACTGCGTTCCCTCCACCCCTTTGAGCACGCACGTGACCGTGTATTGCGAGGTCGCGGTGCCCGCCGGGTCGAGGTAGTTCGTGCTGTTGGTCACGCTGGCGAGCTTCGTACCGTCCTTGTAGAGGTTGTACGAAGTGTCCGAGTCCGTCCCGGTGTACTCGTAGCCGAGCATGCGCCAGCCGACGTAGACGCCGCCGGTGACCTGAACGGCCACGACGCCACGGTCCAGGTTCTCCATCTGATACTGCCCGGTCGGACACGCCGCTTGGCCCGCTCCGCCGCACGTGGGAGGTGGAGGTGAGGTTACGGTTCCTGAGCTGCTGCCGCTCGAGCCCCCCGAGCTACTCGACACCCCGCTCGAGCTGCTGCTCGAACTCGGCGCCGCGCCGGAGCTGCTGCTCGAACCTGCGCCCCCGCCGGAGCCGCTGCTCGAACTCGTCGCCGCGCCGGAGCTGCTGCTGGAACTGCTTCCACTCGCATCCGGCGTCGCCCCGCCCTGGTCGGGACTCGAGTCGCCGGAGCCGCACGCAGCACCGGTCAGCGCAAGCGCGACGCCCAGTGCCAGTACCGCGGTCCGATATGTGCCCATTCTTTTTCTCCTGAAAGGTTCGACCGGACGGTTTCAAGCCCTCGCGCACGATGAGACCGGTCTAACCAAAAGAAGGGGCGGCTACAGAGCAAACCTTGTGACGAACGCGACAAAGAGCGGGCGGATCATATGGGGCTGCATCATTGCAGTTGCGTCGTCGCCGATGGCACGCGGCCGAGGCGGCGGCCGAGAACAAAGCGCGTCACGGCTCGTGTCGAGCGACAGTCCGAAGGGTTTGCGCGATGGCGTCGACTTGCGGAATGGTCGCGCGCTCGAGCGCGTCCGCGAGCCCGATGCCTGGAAGATGGGCTCCCGCGAGGAGGCGTGGAGGGGCATGGAGCTCGTAGAAGAGCTCCTCCACCGCCCGGCGGACGATGTGCTCCCCGAAATTCGTGATCGACGTATCTTCGTTGGCGCACACCAGACGATGCGTCTTTTTCACGCTTCGCTCGACGGCCGGCCAGTCGTACGGCGCCAGGGTTCGCAGGTCGATCACTTCGACTTCGATTCCGTCCTTCGCGAGCTCGGTCGACGCCTGGAGAGCGAGAACCACCATCCGCCCGTACGTCACGACGGTGACATCGCGCCCCTCCCGGGCCACGCGCGCTTGACCGATTGGGACGAAGACGTCGGCGACGTCGGGCCAGTTCGGCGCCCACTTCGCGCGGTCCCCGATCGGAGCGTCGATCATGCGCGACAGTGCGCGGTCGTCGTCGGGCTCTCCGGGGATGCGTTCCCCAGGCCCCGCCTTGGTTCGCATGAGGGCCTTCGGCGGCAGAACCATCACCGGATTGGGGTCGACGATCGCAGACAGCATCAAGCCGTACGCATCGAGCGGGTTGCTCGGCATCACGACCTTCCAACCGGCCAGCCGAGTGGCCTGCGCGTCGAACGAGTGCGAGTGATAGATGCTTCCGCGAATGCCGGCGCCGACCGGCGTCATCAGCACCAGGGGACAGTTGTAGTCGCCCGCGGAAGACCAGCACATTCCGCCCGCCAGCTTCATCAGGTCGATGACGTTGAATGCGTAGTCGCAGAACTGAATCTCTGCGACCGGCCTCTGGCCCGCGAGGGCCAATCCAATGGCCATGCCTACGATGCCCCGCTCGTCGAGCGGCGTGTTCCACGCAGTCCTCAAGCCTTGGGTCTGGGTGAAGACGCCGCCCAGCGGAGGCCCGACGTCCTGTCCGAATACGTCCGTGACGCCGAGCCGTGTCTCGCCCACGTGCAGCGCGAGTCGAATGGCCTGAACGACCGTTGCCACTAGCTCCCTCCGCCCCCGGGCGCGTCCCGCCGTTGCGGCGACCCCCGAGCTCCGACGCCGTCCCGCTCCGCGTACACATGTCGCTCTGCGTCCGGGCCCTCGGGCGCCGGCTCCAATCCCACGACGTTGGCCGCGTCGAGCAGCTCCTGCGTCGCGCGACGGCGGCGCTCCTCGACCCCCTGCAGCGTGACGAGCCCCCGCTCGATAAGCTTGCGTTCGAGCAGCGCCAGACAGTCCGCCTCGCCGGATATGAAGTTCCCGCCCGTGGACGACGAGTGGCCGTAGAGCCGCGACACGCGGGCCTCGAGAACGTAGGGACGCCGCTTCGCGCGAACGTAATCCATCGCCTTCTCGAGCTCGCGGTAGACGACCTCGACATCGTAGCCGTCGATGACGGCGCTCTCGATTCCGAAGGCGGCGGCGCGATCAGCCGTGTGCGTCTCGCCGTGCTGCTCGGCGAACGGCGTTGAAATTCCCCATCCATTGTTGGCGACGATCATCAGGCACGGCAGTTCATTGCCCGGCCTCGAGCACCAGATCATGCACGTCGCGAAGTCTCCCTCCGCCGTCCCCGCATCGCCTCCCTGAACGATCGTGATGCCACCGCCCCCGGCGCGCTTGTTGGCCAGCGCCGTGCCCGGTGCCATCGAAAACTGGACCTCGATCACGGACGACACCGGCACGACATTCCAGCGCCGGACCGTGTAGTGATGGCAGAGGTTTCGACCGCGCGAATAGGGATCGGTCGCCACGGACATCATCTGGCGCAGCGTATCGGTTGGATCGGCCCCCATCGCGAGCAGCGTGGCGCCCGACCGATAGTGAAGATGCAGGTAGTCGTACGAGGGTCCCTGCCCCTTGTAAACGAGCAGACCCAAGCTCGCGCCGAGCGCCTCCTCGCCGGGGCCGCCGATCCAGACGGCGCCGAGACCCTGCTTGTGCAAGCGGATCATGCGCTCGTCGAGGCAGCGCGCCCTCAGCATGACGTCGTACAAACGGAGGAGCCGCTGCGGCTCCAGCTCGATCCCGTCCATCCTCGCGCTCATTAGGTCGGTCGGGCTGGCCACGGCGTTCTGCTTACCTCGCGGCCCCGCAGGCTCCAGCCCGGCGGCACGACGACGCGCCCCTCGACCCGCGCCGCCTCGACGCGCGTCCGCAGACCGCCGGCGTGGCGCGCAGGGACCGCCGTGCGTGCTGCGTCGCCGACAGGCTACCGCCGCCATCAGCTCGCCCCATTGTGGTTAGCCGACGGGCGCGGCCACGACTCGGGACCTCCGACGAGGTCGCGATCGGCGAACACGTGCCCGGCGGCATCCTGCCCCTCGGGCATCGGCTCCATGCGAACGCGCTTGACCGCGTCGAGGAGCTCGCGTGCGTACCGACGCCGCAGCTCGTCGACGGTCTGCTTGGTGAGAAGCTTTCGATCGGTGAGTTTCTGCTCGAAGAGCGCGAGGCAATCGACCTCCCCGGGGACGAAGTTGCCCCCCGACGACGACGAGTGACCATAGAGGCGCGACACCTTCGCCTCGAGGACGAAAGGTCTCTTCTCCGCCCGGACGTAGTCCATCGCTCTCTTGAGTTCGCGGTACGCTACCTCCGCGTCATTGCCGTCGATGACCGCGCTCTTGATCCCGAACGCTGCGGCGCGATCGGCGATGTGCTTCTCGCCGTGCTGCTCCTCGGCCGGAGTGGAGATCCCCCAGCCATTGTTCGCGACGATCATCAGGCACGGCAGCTCATTGTTCGGTCTCGAGCACCAGATCATACACGTCGCGAAGTCTCCCTCCGCCGTCCCGGCGTCGCCCCCCTGAACGATCGTGATCCCGCGGCCGCCTGCGCGCCGATTGGCCAGGGCAGTGCCCGGCGCCATGGAGAACTGCACCTCGATCGCCGAGGAGACCGGGACGACATTCCACTTGCGGACGGAGTAGTGATGGCAGAAGTTCCGCCCCTGCGAATAAGGGTCAGTCGCCGTCGACAACATCTGGCGAAGGGAATCGACCGGATCGGCCCCCATCGCGAGCAGTGTCGCGCCCGATCGATAGTGAAGATGCAGATAGTCGAAAAGCGGACCCTGACCCTTGTGAACGAGGAGTCCGAGCGACGCGTTTAGCGCCTCCTCGCCAGGACCGCCCACCCAAAATGCGCCATCGCCTTGCTTGTGCATGCGAAGCATGCGCTCCTCCAGGCAGCGCGCCCGCAGCATGACATCGTAAATCCGGACGAGCCGTTCCGGACTCAGTGATGTCTCATCCCCACTCGCGGTCTCGAACGCGGTCAAGCTGGTCACGCCGCTCTCTTTACCTCGGGGCCGCGCAGGCGGAAAGGAGAAGGCCGGTGTCTTTCGGCCGACCCCTTCGCGATCCCGGTGGCGAGCGTGCTCGCGTACAGGAAGTACGCTCCGCGCGACTCGCCGCCGGCCTCGCTCGGGTTCGGCCGAAATACGCCGGCCTTCTTCCATTTCCCGCTTGTCCAGGAGCGGCTCGAGGCGGGGATCGGCCTGAATACTCTGACCTTATCGCGCGGCGCGTTATCCCCTGCGGCGCGCCCGCGGCGGTCACAGGACTGGCTCATATGCCAGGTTCGGGGCCAACCATCGCTCGACCTCGTTCACGGACATCCTGCGACGACGCGCATAGTCGGCGACCTGGTCCCGCCCGACGCGGCCTACGTTGAAGTATCGAGCCTCTGGATGGCCTAGGACGAGACCGCTCACGCTCGCCGCCGGAAGCATCGCACCATGTTCGGTCAAGGTCACCCCGATGTCGGCCGCACCCAGCAAGTCGAATAGAGCAGGTTTAATAGAATGATCCGGGCAGGCCGGATACCCGAACGCCGGGCGGATGCCGCGATAGCGCTCCGCGATGAGATCGTCCACGGGCAATGACTCGCCCGGGGCATACCAAGCGCGTCGCAGGCGCTGGTGAACGAGCTCCGCCAGCGCTTCGGCCAATCGGTCCGCGAGGGCCTTGCTCATGATCGCGTGGTAGTCGTCCAGCGACTTCTCGAAGGCGGACGCCAGCGTGTCGGCGCCGATTCCAGCCGTCACGACGAACGCTCCGACCCAATCGCGCGGGCCGTCGAGCCGCGGAGCCACGAAGTCCGCCAAACACGCGCACGTCGACCGGTCGGCCCTCTCGTCCTGCTGCCGGAGCATGGGAAACCGCGCGCGCTCACGATCCGTCGCGTCCACCTCCGTGAGAACGATGTCGTTGCCCTCGGAATACGCCGGCCAGATTCCGTAGACGGCGCGAGCCACCAGAGATTGGTCCTTGACGATGCGCTCGAGCAGGCGCCGCCCGTCGTCGAAGAGCTCGCGCGCGGCCGCCCCGTGGCGCGGGTCCTCGAGGATCGCGGGAAACCGGCCGACGAGCTCCCACGCAGTAAAGAAGAAGGTCCAATCGATGTATGGGACAATGTCGGCGAGCGCGACGTCGTGCACAGCCGCCCGGCCTCGAAGAGCGGGAGCCATCGCCTGCTCGGGTCCGAACGCCACCTCGACACGATGCTCGTTCGCGACGGGATAGGCGAGAAGCGGGCGGCTGCGCTTGTGGGCAAAGAGGGTCCGCAACTGCTCCTGGTCCTTTTTGGCCTCGGCCCAGTAGGTCTCCCGCCGTTTCGGGTCGACGAGCGCCGAGACGGTCCCCACGGCGCGCGAAGCGTCGAGCACGTGCACGGTCGGCGCATCATACTCCGGTGCGATCTTGACCGCGGTGTGCTGACGGCTCGTCGTCGCCCCCCCGATGAGAAGAGGCATCGACATGTGGCGGCGCTTCATCTCCCTGGCCACATGGACCATCTCGTCGAGCGACGGCGTGATGAGCCCAGACAGTCCGACGACGTCGCAGCCCTCGCTCACGGCCGTGTCGAGAATTCGGTCCGCCGGCACCATCACCCCGAGGTCGACGATCTGGTAGCCATTGCACCCGAGAACGACGCCGACGATGTTCTTGCCGATGTCGTGCACATCGCCCTTGACGGTGGCGAGCAAGACCTTGGCTGCCGACGTCCGCTGCGCGTCCGAGCCCTCGCGCCGGGCCTTCTCCATGAACGGCAGGAGGTACTGAACGGCGAGCTTCATCGCGCGCGCGCTCTTGACGACTTGAGGCAGGAACATCTTGCCCTCGCCGAAGAGATCCCCAACGACGCGCATGCCATCCATCAGGGGCCCCTCGATGACCGCCAGCGGTTCGGACGCGGCACGACGCGCCTCTTCGACGTCCACTTCGACGAAATCGATGATGCCGTGGACCAGAGCGTGGGCCAGCCGCTTCTCGACGGGCGCGTCGCGCCACGCGAGGTCCATCTCGACCCGCTTGCCTTGTCCCGTGACAGTGGCCGCGAAGGCGACGAGCCGCTCCGTCGCGTCGGGTCGACGGTCGAAGATGACATCCTCGACGTGTTCCAAGAGGTCCTTGGCAATGTCCTCGTAGACTGTGATCTGCCCCGCGTTGACGATTCCCATGTCCATGCCGGCGCGGATCGCGTGGAGCAAGAAAGCCGAGTGCATGGCCTCGCGGACGCGGTTATTACCTCGAAAGGAAAAGGAGAGATTGCTCACCCCGCCGGAGACCTTGGAGCCGGGGCACTTGTCCTTGATCTCCCGCGTTGCCTCGATGTAGCTCACCGCGAACTTCGAGTGCTCTTCGATCCCGGTTCCGATCGCGAGGATGTTCGGGTCGAAGGCGATCTCATGACCCTGCCAGCCCGCCCGCGTCGTCAGAAGGTCGTAGGCGCGACGGCAGATGGCCACCTTGCGCTCCGTCGTCTCTGCCTGACCCTGTTCGTCGAACGCCATGACGACGGCGCCCGCGCCGTAGCGACGCACCGCCCGCGCCTTTCGAAGAAAGTCGTCTTCCCCCTCCTTCAAGCTGAGCGAGTTTGCGATTCCGCGGCCTTGTAAGCACTTGAGGCCCGCCTCGAGCACGGTCCAGTTGGAGCTGTCGACCATGACGGGGATGCGCGCGATCTCCGGCTCGCTCGCGATCAGGTTCAAGAACGTCGTCATCGCCGCCGGGCCGTCGAGCATGCCCTCGTCCATGTTCACGTCGAGGATGTTCGCCCCGCCGCGAACCTGGTCGAGGGCCACCTCGAGAGCCTTGGAGAAATCACCGGCCTTCACGAGCTCGGCGAACCTCTTGGATCCCGCGACGTTCGTTCGTTCTCCAATGACGATGAACGTCGCGTCCGGGCGGATGACTAGCGGTTCGAGTCCCGAGAGCCGCATGTGCGGCTCCGAGGACGACGGCTGTCGAGGGAGAACGCCGCGCACGGCTTCGGCGATCGCGCGAATGTGGCTTGGCGTCGTTCCGCAACAACCGCCCACCCAATTGACGAGGCCCTCCTCCGCGAGCTCACGCACGAGCGACGCGGTCGTCTCCGGCGGTTCCTCGTACTCGCCGAAGGCGTTCGGTAGTCCAGCGTTCGGGTAGCAGCTCACGAACACGTCCGACACGCGAGCGAGCTCCTCGACGTGGGGACGCATTTCGCGTGCACCCAGAGCGCAGTTGACTCCGACGGACAGCGGACGGGCGTGCGATACGGAGATCCAGAACGCCTCGACGGTCTGCCCGGACAGCGTCCGCCCGCTCTTGTCGGTGATCGTCACCGAGATCATCACGGGCAGTCGCACGCCCGTCTCCTCGAACACGTCCTCGATGGCTACGAGCGCCGCCTTGGCGTTGAGCGTGTCGAAGATCGTCTCGACGAGCAGCGCGTCGACCTCGCCTTCGATGAGTCCGCG
This sequence comes from Polyangiaceae bacterium, assembly GCA_049512415.1. Lineage (GTDB taxonomy): Bacteria > Myxococcota_A > Polyangia > Polyangiales > Polyangiaceae > Palsa-1150. The sequence continues at coordinate 17,005 of JBEKXD010000070.1, read as the reverse complement.
CACCTGCTCGGCGTAGGCCTCCCGGACTTGGTCGAACGTGACGGCGCGGTACGCGGGATCGGACACACTCGGCGAGAGCGAGAGCGTCTTGTTCATCGGGCCGAGAGCGCCCGCGACGAGCCGCGGCTTTTTCGGAGTGCGCGCGGTCCAGTCCCGCGCGGCCTGCTTGGCGATCCGAGCCGCCGTCACGTTGATCTCGCGGGCCAGCCCTTGCAGCGCGTAGTCGGCCTGAACGATCGACGTGGCGTTGAACGTGTTGGTCTCGACGAGGTCAGCGCCCGCCTCGAAGTACGCGTCGTGGATCGACCGAATGACGTCAGGACGGGTGAGAACGAGAAGGTCGTTGTCGCCCTTGAGGTCGCGAGGGTGGCTCTCGAAGCGCCCTCGTCGGAAGTCGGCCTCCGAAAGATCCTGCTTCTGGATCATCGTGCCCATGGCACCGTCGATCACCAAGATTCGCTCGGTCAGTAGCTCGCGTAGAAGGGCGTCCGGATCACTCATGCTCGTAATGCATGATGTAGCGGCAATCGCCGCATTTGCACGAGACGGCTGCCCGCGCGCCAAGACTCTTCAGCCCTGCTCGAAGGGATCCCTATCGCGCGCGCTGAGAGAGACGGCGACGCCGGGAAGGCGCGCCCGGAGTTTCTCCGCAAGAGGCGCCAGAGCGGGCCGCTCGCTCACCGAATGCAGCGTGCACACGACCGCCAGCCCGGCTTCGCAGGCGCGGAGGGCGTCGTGGTGCCGAAGTTCCCCGGTTACGAAGAGGTCGGCCCCGGCGGCCACCGCGTCGGCGAGCAAGTCTCCGCCGCTCCCCGCGCACAGGGCCACTCGGGTCACCCTCCGATCGAGGCGCCCGGCTATCAATACGTGCTCCACCCCGAGCGCGCTCTTCAATCGTGAGACCAATTCTCCGAGCCGCTCGGGAACGACATCTCCCACTCTCCCGAATCCAGTCCCCGGCGTCGCCGGAGCAGGCGAAGGCGGGGCGACGCCGAGAGGCCGTCGGTCGGCCAGACCGATGATGTCGCCCAGCACGTCGTTGGTGCCGCCGGTAGCCGCGTCGAGCGCGGTGTGCGGGCAATAGACCGACAGCCCGGCCCGAGCCGCCTCGAACGCGACGGAACCCGCCACCAGTCGTTTGAGAGGGGCGAAGATCACCGGGTGATAGGCGACGAGCGCCTCGCATCCGGCGAGGCGCGCCTCCTCGAGCACGGCGAGCGTGCCGTCGACCGCCACGAGCAAACGGGTGAGAGGCGACTCCGGGTCTCCGACGAGCAGCCCCACGTTGTCCCAGGACGCCGCCAAACGCGGCGGCGCGATCTCCTCCATCGCGGCTACGAGGTCTCCGACGACGTTCATGGCGTCACCCGGAGCCTCCGTGTCCACCAGCCGGACGTTGCCTTCGCGACTCCAGTCCGTTCTACCACTATAGGGTCCTTCTCCGAGCGTGGTCGTCGGGCAGGCCGGCGTGAATCGCACCGGTGGACCGCAACCCACCCACGGATGACCGCGCCCATCCCCTTGGATCTTTGACCCATACCCACGGATAAGCGCACCCATACCACGGGATGACTGCACCCATCCCCTTGGATCGCGGACCTATACCAGTGGATGAACGCACCCATCCCCTTGGATCGCGGACCCATACCACGGGATGACTGCACCCATCCCCTTGGATCGCGGCCCCATACCACGGGATGACTGCACCCATCCCCTTGGATCGCGGACCTATACCAGTGGATGAACGCACCCATCCCCTTGGATCGTGGACGCATACCACGGGATGACTGCACCCATCCCCTTGGATCGCGAACCTATACCAGTGGATGAACGCACCCATCCCCTTGGATCGCGAACCTATACCAGTGGATGAACGCACCCATCCCCTTGGATCGTGGACGCATACCACGGGATGACTGCGCCCATCCCCTTGGATCGTGGAGCGGCTAGGAAGTCTTACGCGAGATCGCGGGTCGAAACGCCATCGCCTGCAATCGTCCGACTCCCAAGGACACCGCTCGAGCGTCGCGCCGGACCCCGACAGCGGCGACCGAGTTCTCCCCTTTGTAGCGACGTCGCCATCGAATCGAAACGCGATCCTTTCGAACCCGACCCAGCCGTTCGTATACCGTCTGCCCGCGACGACGGAGCCCCTGGGGGGTCCCATCTGCAACCGCAGGTTGCTAACCCCGCGTGGAGCGAACACATTACTTCTACTCTTCTGAAACGCTCTGCGATCTATGCGCGACGAATTCGCTGATGGCCAATGGCAGTCCCATCGCGCACGACTTCCAGCGGCTCCCCGTGTGGCCAGTCCGGTCTAACGCGGCATGTCGCTGCGCAACGAAACGCAACGTCACGTTGGGAGACGCGATGGGCGCCGGGTCGGCAACGGAGATCGTCTAGAGAACCAAACCTGCCTATTTCTCGATGACCCGGTTTGCGCGTTCCTCCGCCAATATGCCGAACTGGATATGTGGAGGCAACCACTGGGTACCCTTTCTCCTGGACACGACCGGCACCGGCGTCACAAGCTATATGCTGTTTGACCCGAGCTGTGCAAAATCCGTTGTAGACATCGCCGACGTGTGCAACTGTCACCATATGCACACTGCGCCCCCAACGAACGAAGTGCCTCGACAAAATGGGATCGGAAAGCAGAAGCTCGTCTTGGTCGTCCCGTTTGGAGTTTGCAAAGCCATCCACTCCTGGGGTGTCCATATGCTTGCACAAGCCGTTGGGGCGCTGAGGAGCGAGGTGGATGTCGATATATGGGATATGGCTCATGACGCTTGTCTCGGCGAACTCTTTGTCAAGCACCGACGAGTTGTCGAGAGCCTTCGGCCATGGATCAGGAGGACACAACGGACGTTGACAGCAAAGAACACAGGGGAGCCATGGGATGCCGACATCAGCCGCTGGGAAGTTACATGGTTTTACTACGCGTCGATTGCTCTGTCTTTGGGCGATGACCTCCCCGTTCTGATTCGCGATGCATGTCCGACTGCCAGATTTCGGATGCCACAACAGATCACACGGCTGTTGAGAGCTTTTAGGAATGACATCGAGGAAGAGCTCCGGCGAAGGATTGTATCCTTGATTGATTCCCAAGCGCAGCAGGCTGTGGTGGGCATCAGCGTGTACGACGGCACCCTCATTGCTGCCTTACATTTAGGAAAACTCATCAAAACACTGCGACCTGAAGTGACCCTTCTCGTAGGTGGTGAGGCGATGGATCCTGCGGTTGCCAGTGCGGTGTGCTCAAAGGCGTTTCTTGACGGCGCCGTCGTTGGGTTCGGAGAAGACGTGCTCTTGTCTACCCTCGATGCCAGAAAGGCCGGCGTCGAGGCACGCAGTTTACGCCTTCCGGGTTTCTTCTCTTTAACACATTTCCCTCCTGACGGTCAGCAATATGCGACACAATCCATTGTGAACTCATTTCAACCGGCAAGCGCACACCGAGATGACAAGACGGGTAACATTCATATTTTCGCTCGGCGTGGGTGCGGATGGGGCAGATGCACTTTTTGTCGAGCGGTTTTTCGACGACAACATATCGATGCCGATCTTCGCGCGACATGCCAATTAGTCGCGGCGCTCCTCGAATCGTCACCTCCCACAAGCCGCGAGAGTAAGCCGATTCACGTTCGGTTCGACAATGAAAACAACGACGCTGACTGGCTGTATCAGTTTCTTGTCTTTCTTGAGAACGAGGCCTCTCGACGGAATCAATGTTTCACCGTCTTTTTCTGGCTTACAGCACGGCAGATGGCGCAAAAAGAAAATCGCAGACTGTTCCGGCCTTGGTCACGCATTAAGCTGATGTGCACAGTCGGGATCGAGACCTTCAATCCAAAGACGCTTCACGACATGCGCAAGGGCGTCGATGTCCTGACCTTGTTGATGTGCCTCAAAATGGTGCATGATTCCGGAGGAGAGAATCGCTTTAACTACTTCGCATTCTTTCCTCTTGAAAATTGCGACTCCGTGAGAGAAGAAGTGGACATATTGTCGAAGTGCCTTCATCTTACGGTTCCATCGAAATCGCCCGTGTATGTCACCATGTATAGCGCCAACACAAGAGATGACATATTCCACAATCAAGAGCAGTTTCAAGTGGAGGTGCGGGCGGAGAATGATTTCTGGCTCTCAAAGGCCTTCGCAGTCGATTCGCCGCTCGGCTATACTGCTGCGTCATACTCTTTGAAAACATCCGGCAGGCGTGACTTTTCGGTCGTCCGCGCGTGGTTCCACGTGTTGCGCGAATTCGGCAACGTTTTGGGGCCTCTCCGTGAAGTCCGATTTGGTGGAGAGACACCGGTCAAGCGGGTGATTACGACCATGCGCCTCGCATGGGGATCCCTTCGAGTGATAGCGTCACTCATGTCTCTGTTCTTACGATGCTCATTCATCAATGACTTTGTATACGCCCGTCGAGCCTTTCTTTATCTTCGGTACCTCCAATTTCCCAATCGAGAGTCTGAGCCACGACTTTGGTTGAGTGGTGACAGCACTGTTACACGAGAAGAGTTTCCCGGTGGTCGTTCAACAAACTGTTCGATAGAATTGACGCGGTTGCAGTTATCCGTTTTGAGATACACCTATGCGCCTCGGAAGCGGACGGACATCATCGCAAAATTTCAGGCAGAGTATGGGACCAAGAATGTTGAGGCCGCGGTGGCCTATCTGGTGCGCTCTGGATTGGCGCTGGAATGGAGAGGACGAACCATAGCTCTGCCCCATGATCCTGAAGCGCTCAGGCAAATCATGTATTCGGAGCAGTCACCCGAGGTTACCGCATAGGTGCAGCCTCGGCGTGTCTTGGGCGTCCAGCGCCACGCGGTATAAGCCCCTCGGGCAAGCTACCGCTCCGCGCGATTGTCGTCCGCAGCACGAAGCTCGACGACCCCCGTAGTACGGCCGCGACTGCGGACCAGTAGGGGCCGTCCGACGTGGCGCGCCGCCGCGACGGAGGGTCCAGTCGCCGGAGCCGCGCGAGCACCCCGCCCCGAGGACCTCGTCAGAGAGCCGGGGTATTTCGGTCGAGTTCGACATGGGCGCAAGGGCCCACCCTGCGGCATGAAACGGTCTCGGGTTGGGGTGCCATCCGCGCCGCTGCCTGACTTGTTTCTTCCTAGCCCGAGCGAGGCCGGCGGCGAGTCGCCCGGAGCGTACCTCCTGTACGCGAGGACGCTCGACGCCGGGATCGCGAAGGGACCGGCCGAAAGACACCGGCCTTCTGGGCTGCCTTGCCGGCCTGCTCGCCCGCCTGCTAGCTATCGGCCGCACGATGACCGGCAGCCACTTCTTCGCGGGGTTGCTCCTCACCGCAGCCCTTAACATCCTCGCGGGAGCGGCGGCACTAGCCGTGACCTGGCGCGCGAACCTCGCTGGGCGAGCCGAACGTGCCCTGTCGGCCCTCATGACCTGGAACTTCCTCGTCATGGTCCCAGTCTACGCGCTCGGCTTGACTAACCTTCTCTACGCTAGGACGCTGTCGTGGGTCGCGGCCCTCGTATTCGTGCTGGTACTCCTCCTCGCGCGGGGGCGAACGCCTCTCGCGCAGTTCGAGGCCGAGCTCGGCCGAATTGCGACGGACATCGCATGGCTTCCCTACGACGCAGTCGTCAAGTGCGCGCGCGCACGCAGCCTCGCGGCCGTCGCCGTCGTGTTCGCGATGGCCGTCGTCCTTTGGGGACTCGGTTGCACCTATCTGATGCCTTCTTGGAAGCAGTGGGACGCCCTCTGGTACCACGAGCCGATGGTCGGATTTGCGATCCAGAATCATGGATTCGCATTCACCGATCTGCCGCCTGGGGGCGCGCAGAAGATCAACGGATATCCGCGCCTCGCGGAGATGACGATGCTCTGGTTCGTCATCTTCACCGACCGACGCTTCATCGACATGGTGAGCTACATCGCGGCCCCGGGCCTGGCCTTGGCCACATACATTCTGGTCCGGCGCGTCTCTCGCGACTCCGTGATGGCCATGGCGTTCGGGTGCATTCTCGTCGTCACGCCGGCGTGCGTGAGGGTCACCGGCAGCACGTACGTCGACGCGCAAAATGCCGCGTTCGTTCTCGCGGGGGCGGCCTTCGCCACACGTCGGAATTTTCGCATTCGCGACGCCATGCTGACCGCCGTCTGCCTGGCCCTTGCGGGAGCCTCGAAGGCGCTGGCGGTGGTCCCCGTCGCAGCCCTCGCCGTCGTGGCGATGGTTCGGCTCTCCGGCGAAGCCCGCAGGCGGCCCAAGGCGGTCGCCGGCGCCATCGCACTCGGCTTCGTCCTGATCGCAGGGATCGCGGCCACGACCTACGTGCGAAACTGGGTACATTTCCACAATCCGTTGTGGCCGGACGTCAAGGTCGAAAGCGCGCGCTGGGGGATTCACTGGCCCGGGGAACTCGAGTGGGGAGCGAACCAGCCCGAGAAGAGCTTCTTTCAGCGCGTCGACGTGAACCTGCCCTTCTGGGACTTCATGGACTCTCTGTTCCGTATTCCATATTCATATTCGGCACCGTACTTGGATATCATGTGGGAATACGGCCTTGCGATGACGTGGGTCGTCTTGCCCCTCACCGTCCTCGGCCTCGGAGCCCTGTGCCTCGCCGTCGCGCGCGACGCCGCCGGTCGCCTGCAAGGGGTCAAGGAGTGGCAGACGGCGCCCGAGACGTGGAGCCTGATTCCGCTCGCGCTGACGTTCGTGGCGTGCGTACGGACTACTCCCGTGCTCTGGATCCCGCGCTATCAGATCGCGGTCATGGGGTTGGCGCTCGCCACGGTCGCCTGGCTCGTGGGGCGACCGGTCTTGCGCGGGATTGGCCAAGGTGTCGTCGGCGCGCTGACTGCGATGACCATCGTGTCGTTCTTCTGGATGACGCCGCGCACGTGGCTATGGGGGTCCGAGGCGTTCGCGTTCGCCAAGATCCCTTATCCTGCGCGCGAGTTTACGCCGGCCTCCGCGATCAGCCCGAAACTCGAGAAATGGAATGCTTCGCCGGTGACCCTTGAGGTGGGCCTGGCGCGCGAGAAGGAACTCACAGCCGGTTCGGTCCTCGCATTCCCGCAAGATTACGGCGTGTACATGGCCCTTTTTTGGAACAACACGTACTCCAATCGAGCGGTGTACATCCCTCCCGGCCCCGACTACCTCGAACGACTGAAGAAGAGCGACGCGACCTGGGCGTACTGCGCGTCGGGAGATCCCGCTTGCAGCTCCCTCGGACAGCCGAGCTCGGGCTGGGAGCTCGTCGGTCACCTGGATGTCGAGAATCGGGGCAGCGTCTTCAGGCGGGCGGGTCGATAGCGCTCTCACCCCCGGTTTGAGGATCTGCATCCCACCGAATATCGCAGGATGGGGGCCACAAACAGCAACGACGGCAGACCCCGAGAAACCGGGATCTGCCGTCGTAGGGGACCGTGCGCCGAGAGCGCGCGGGCCAGGCCGGAACTACTCGGCCGGCTTCGGCACCGCTTCGGTCACGGGCGCCTTCGGCTGCGAGACAATGCGCATCCCGTAGAAGCTGCGCCAGACGAAGTAGAGCGAGATGGCGAAGCAGATCGCAGCTACCGCTGCCGTCGTCGAGCGATCGATCGGGTGGGCAGGGTCGTTCGCAAGCTCGACGGCGAGAAGGCCGAAGAGCGTCGTGAACTTGATGATCGGGTTGAGGGCGACGCTGCTCGTGTCCTTGAATGGGTCGCCGACGGTATCGCCGACGACACACGCGGCGTGAAGCTCGGTGCCCTTCTGCTTGAGATCGGTCTCGACGATCTTCTTGGCGTTGTCCCAGGCGCCGCCTGCGTTGGCCATGAAGAGCGCCTGGAAGAGGCCGAAGAGCGCGATCGCGATCAGGTAGCCGACGAAGAAGAACGGATCGAGGAACGCGAAGGCAAGGGCCGAGAAGAAGACGACGAGGAAGATGTTGAACATCCCTTTTTGCGCGTAGGTCGTGCAGATCTCGACCACTTTCTTGCTGTCCTGGATCGAGGCCTTCTCCGTGCTTTCAAGCTTGATGTTCGCCTTGATGAATTCGACGGCGCGGTAGGCCCCGGTGCTCACCGCCTGGATCGAAGCGCCGGTAAACCAGTAGATCACCGAACCGCCGGCGATGAGACCGAGCAAGAACGGTGGGTAGAGAAGCGAGAGCTTCTGGACCTTGTCCGGGTTCTGGAGCCCGTCGGTCAGGAGCACGATGATCGCGAAGATCATCGTGGTCGCCCCGACGACAGCCGTGCCGATGAGCACCGGCTTGGCGGTCGCCTTGAACGTATTGCCGGCGCCGTCGTTCTCCTCGAGCAGCTCCTTGCCCTTCTCGAAGTCGACGTCGAAGCCGAAGTCCTTCTTGATCTCGGCCGCAATTCCCGGAATCGTCTCGATCGTGCTGAGCTCGAAGACGCTCTGGGCGTTGTCGGTCACCGGACCGTACGAGTCGACCGCGAGGGTGACGGGGCCCATCCCGAGGAAACCGAACGCGACGAGACCGAAGGCGAAAATCGGGGCCGTGTCGAACGACCCGATGGTCATCGTGGCGCCCAAGCCCATCTGGCTCACGAAGTAGGCAATCCCCATGAGGACGAGCAGCGTGATGCCCATCCAATAGGCGCTGAAGTTGCCGGCCACCAGACCGCTGAGGACGTTGAGCGAGGGGCCGCCTTCCTTCGACGCCGTGACCACTTCACGAACGTGCCCGCTCTTGGTCGACGTGAAGACCTTGATGAGCTCCGGGATGAGGGCGCCCGCGAGCGTGCCGCACGTGATGATCGTACTGAGCTTCCACCACTGCGAGTCGTCCCCGCCGAGCACCGGAACGAGGAAGCGCGAGGCGACGAACGTGAAGACAATCGAAACGATCGACGTGATCCACACGAGCTGCGTGAGCGGTGCCTCGAAGTCCATCTTCTTGGCGTCGCCGTAGCGAGCCTTGGTGATCGCCTCGTTGACGAAGTAGCTGAGCGCGCTCGACACGATCATCAGGATGCGCATCACGAAGATCCAGGTGAGCAGGTGAACCTGGACGTCGGGATCGTGCACGGCGAGCAGGATGAAGACGATGAGAGCGACGCCGGTGACGCCATAAGTCTCGAAGCCGTCGGCGCTCGGTCCCACCGAGTCCCCCGCGTTATCGCCCGTGCAGTCGGCGATGACGCCGGGGTTGCGCGCGTCGTCTTCCTTGATCTTGAAGACGATCTTCATCAGGTCCGACCCGATGTCGGCGATCTTGGTGAAAATGCCGCCGGCGACGCGCTGGGCCGCGGCGCCGAGCGACTCGCCGATGGCGAAGCCGATGAAGCACTTGCCCGCATACGCATGCGGCACGATGGTCAGAATCGCGAGCATGAACGCGAGCTCGACGCTGATGAGCAGCATGCCGATGCTCATGCCCGCTTTGAGCGGGATGGAGTAGCAGGGGAATGGGTTGCCCTTCAGGCTGGCAAACGCAGTACGGCTGTTGGCAAACGTGTTCACGCGAATGCCGAAGAGGGCAACGAGCGCGCTCCCGGCGATGCCCACGATGCTGAACGCGAGGATCAGAAGGACGATGCCGGCGCCCTCGCCCTTGAGAACGCCGTAGTAGATCACGATCACGGCGCCGATGAAGAGCCAGAGCTGGGCGAGGAACTTTGCCTGGGTCCAAAGGTAGGTCTTGCAGGTCTCGTAGATGAGCTCCGAGACGTCTTTCATCGACTTGTGGGCCGGCGCGTTCTTTAGCTGGTTGTAGATGACCAGCCCGAAGACGATTCCGAGCGCCGTGACGATGAATCCGAGCTGCAGGAGGCGGCTGGCCGGCATGCCGAAGAACTGGATGGTGTCCAGCTCACCGGGAATTGCGAGCGAGTCTTCACCTCCGCCGTGCGGGGGAGCCACCACCGGCACCCCCTTGGCAAAGGCCGAGCCAGCCCCTACCAGGGCAACAAACAACGTGAGCGACGCCAGCAAGGCCTTGGTGATTCGGCCTCCCAGACTGGCGCCGGGCGAGTTGGACTTCATGCGTACCTCTCGGGGGTTTGGTGTGTGGACGACGCTCTTGCGCGACGTCGAGAAGCGACAATCGCCGTGCCGATCCGGTGGATCCCCCGCGGCGATTGCACGAGCGCGGCGGGGGAAAGCGTTTCGGTGAGGCGGCGGCCCTCCGAAGGGACCGCGGTCGCATAGGCGGCGCTCACGTACCAGGCTTTTCGGGATTTGTAAACGGGCCGTTCGGTCCGCTCGGCCGGTGCGCGCCGCCGCGTCACCGGGTCGAGCTCACATTGCTTAGGCAGAACCTTCGTGTTCCAAGATTTCGCGGAGGACCTCCGCGACCGCTTCGTAGAGCGATTCCGGAATCGCGTCGCCCACGGAGAGGTCAAGCAAGGCCCGAGCGAGAGGCACGTCTCGTACCACCGGCACCCCGTAGTCATGCGCAGCCCGAACGATGCGACCCGCCAGCTCTCCCTCCCCTGACGCCACCACCACGGGCGCGTCGTCTCCTCCCCCGTCTTTGGCGTCGTACCGGAGGGCGCACGCCACGTGCGTGGGATTGACCACGACGACCTTCGCCGTGCGCACGCTCGCGACCACGGCCTGGGCGATCCATTCCTGGTAGGCGCGCTGGCGAGCCGCCTTGACCTCAGGATCGCCCTCCGTTTCCCGGTGTTCGCGCTTCACTTCAGCCTTCGTCATCTGGAGCCTGTGCATCCACGAACGGCGTACGACGAGCAGATCGATCACGCCGAGCACGCCGCCGACAAGGGCGGCTCGCCACGCCAGCGCCAAAGCCAGCTCGGACACGACGGCGGGGACCGACGTGACCCGACCGGACAGGCGGTCGAGGTCCGCTAAGCCGGACCGTATCCCTGATTCGGCCAGCCAGGCCACTGCGATGCTCGCCACCAGCGCCCGCGCGACCGAAAATGCGCGCAATGGCGAAAAGAGTGCGCCGAAGCCCCGCACGGGGTTGAGCCGACCGAAATCTAGCGCAATGCGTTTCGAGGCAACCACCCCTCCGGTCTGAGCCACGGTGGCAAGGGCCGACGCCGCCCCCGCTGCGAGGAGCATGGGCACCACGAGCGTCAAGACCGTTCGGGCGAGCGACCACGGCTCCCAGGGCAAGAGCGCTCCGACCCGCGATGCGGAGCCTAGCGCAGACCGCAAGTCGGACGTCACACTCGCGGCTACGGCCATCGCCCCAGACGGCAGAACGGCCACCGCGACCACGAACGCGAGGGATTGCGCCGCGAACGAGCTCGCACCGCTGTCGCCTTCGCCCCTAGCCTTTCGGAGGCGTCGAGGCGTAGGTTTTTCCGTCTTATCACTCACGGTCCGGCGTCGCCGGGGACGCTCGCAGCAGCTGCCACAAGACCTGGAGAATCTCCTTTACGCCGTCGCCAGTCGCCGCCGAGATCAGCCGGAGCTCGACCCCGCGCGAGGCGAAGCGCCCGCGAACCGCAGACCAAGCTTCCCGAACATCCGGGAGATCGGCCTTGCTCATCGCGACCACCTGAGGCCGGGCCGCCAGCGCCGGATCGAACTTGCGGAGTTCGAGCATCAGCGCGTCGAAATCGCCGACCGGATCGCGACCCTCCGAAGGGTCCAGCGTGACCAGATGCAGCAGGGCCCGCGTGCGCTCGACGTGCTTGAGGAACCGCGTTCCGAGCCCGACGCCCTCCGCGGCGCCCGGAAGCAGGCCCGGAATGTCGGCGAGCACGAAGCTCGAGTCGTCGCCGACGGCCACGACGCCCAGATGAGGAACCAGGGTCGTGAACGGATACTCGGCGACCTTGGGGCGAGCACGCGACACCGCTCGAATGAACGTGCTCTTGCCGACGTTTGGGAAGCCCAAGAGCCCCACGTCGGCCATGACCTTGAGCTCGAGGCGCAGGGTGCGCTCTTCTCCGGCTTCGCCGGGCTCCGCGCGGCGCGGCGACCGCTCGACAGGACTCGCGAAGTGGATGTTGCCCCGGCCGCCACGGCCGCCGCGCGCGACGATGACCTGCTTGCCGTCGGCATCGACGTCGAACAGGAGGGCATTCGTCGCGGCGTCGAAGCCTTGCGTACCCACCGGCAAGCGCACGATCCGGTCGCTCCCTCCCTTGCCGTACTGGTCTTTGCCCCGACCGTGCTCGCCGTTCTCCGCCACGAGCGTCCGTGTCAGCGCAACGTCGAGCAGGGTGGTCCTGCCGCCGTCGCCGACGAACACGACGTTGCCACCTCGACCTCCGTCGCCTCCAGCCGGGCCGCCGAAGGGGACGTACTTCTCCCGTCGAAACGCGATACACCCGTTCCCGCCGGTTCCAGCGATCACCTTGACGTCACACGAGTCGACGAACTTCACGTAGCTGCCCCCGCCTATAGCACCCCTTCCTGCTCCCTCTCGGAAGCCTGACCGGGGTGTCTGGAGATGTAGTACCCCAGCTCAGGCTGCAGAGGCGCCGCAGAAATGAGGGCCTGCCGCATCTTTGATCCGTCTCCGATGCGCCTCCACAATAACATCTTGCCTCTCCTCCCCTTATCTAGTGCATGAATCATTGGATGAGACCCATCAAGCACTTTGTCATCCCTGCGCCTTCGATCGCCGGCCAGGACCAACCTCGGGGCGCCCGGCGGAAGCGCGCGCACGCTTGCTTGCTCGGTACGGTCATGGGCGTGCTCGCGGCCGGGCCCGGCGCTGGTGCTCTCGGCTGCGGCGGCAGTACGGCCTCCAGCCCCGGCGGCGATGGGGGCAGCGCGAACGCGTCGAGCGGCAGCGGCAGCTCGAGCGGCGGCACGTCGAGCAGCAGCGGTTCGAACAGCTCCAGCGGCACCGCCGGGTCGAGCAGTTCCAGTGGGTCGAGTAGCAGTGGGTCGAGCGCTGGAAGCAGCTCGGGCGCCACGAGTGCTTCGGGCAGCAGCGGGTCGGCGAGCAGCGGCGGCTCGGCCAGCAGCAGTGGGTCCAAGACGACTAGTAGTGCGTCCGGGAGCAGCGGCGGCTCGGCTAGCAGCAGTAGCTCCAGCAGCGGTGGCTCAAGCAGCAGCGGATTGAAGAGCAGTAGCGCGTCCGGGAGTAGCGGCGGCTCGACCAGCAGCGGCGGCTCGGCCAGCAGCGGCGGCTCGGCCAGCAGCGGTGGCTCGGCCAGTAGCGGCGGCTCGAGCAGCAGCAGCGGCTCGAGCAGCAGCAGCGGCTCGGCCAGCAGCAGTAGCTCCAGCAGCAGCGGAGTGGCGCCATCGGGCGATGGCGGAATCTCATGCCCGGGCGGCACTGCTCTAGCGTTCCCCGGAGCCCTCGGCTTTGGCAAGAATGCGACGGGCGGGCGTGGATACGCCGCCTATCACGTCACCAACCTGAGCGACAGCGGCACCGGATCCTTCCGCGACGCCGTCAGTACGGGAAACCGCGTCGTGGTCTTCGACGTCGGTGGATACGTCAATCTTCAGACGCCGGTGTCCGTGACGAGCAACCTGACTATCGCAGGTCAAACGGCTCCGGGCGATGGCATCGGGTTCATGGGACGCGAGGTCTCGTTCGACGCCGCAACGAATGTCATCGTCCGCTACGCGCGATTCCGACAGGGCCTCCTCGACACCGACGCGAAGAAGAGCGGGATCAACCTGCTCGATGCGAGCAATCTCATCTTGGACCACATCTCGCTCGAGTTCGCGCAGTACGACACGATCGACGCCGTCGGCGCGACCAACATCACGGTGCAATACTCCATCATCGCGGACCCGACCGGGCAACAGTTCGGCGCGCACACCGAGATGACCGGTGGGCTCTTCACTTGGTACGAGGACCTTTGGGCCAACGCTCATGGTCGCTTGCCCCTGGCCAAGAGCAACACCCAGTATGTAAATAACGTAGTCTATAATTACCAATATGCCTATTGTGCCGGAGATACGGCCGGCAGCTTCTGGCACGACATCATCAACAATTACTTCATCGCAGGACCGTCCACGACCGACGCTGGCGATGATTTCTTCCAGATGGACAGCGGACAGACGGTGTACGCGAGCGGCAATCTTGTCGACAGCAATGCGGACGGCACGCTCAACGGCACGGACGCGGGCCAGCCGGGAGGGACGACGACCGCGACGAAGGCGAACTCGACGGACACCGCCAGCCTCACGACCACGAGCGCGGCAGACTCGTACGCTGCCGTACTGGCCAACGCCGGTTGCATGCCGCGCAGCCGCGACCAAGTCGACTCTCTGGTCGTCGCAGACCTGAAGTCGCTGGGGAAGACGGGGCAGCTGTGGACGGACCAAACGGCGACCGGGCTAGGCAACAGCGGGTACGGCACGCTGTCCGGGGGCACGGCGCTGACCGACACCGACGACGACGGGATCCCCGACGCATGGGAAACGGCCCACGGCCTCAACCCCAACCAGGCCTCGGATGCGATCACGCAGACGCTCTGCCCCGGATACACGAACCTCGAAGTGTACGTGAACACGCTCGCCGATTCGCTCGACTGACCTTGAAGGCCGGTGTCTCTCGGCCGATCTCTTCGCGATCCCGGCGTCGAGCGTGGCGCACAGTCGTACGCTCCGCGCGACGCGCCGCCGGCCTCGCTCGAATTCGACCAGATACGCCGACCTTCTGTCGATTCTACCTGTGCCGGATGCCACGGGCGGTGGCGCCGTCCATCGGCCCTGGTAAATACAGCGTCATCCATGTCGACTCCCACACTCAAAGTCGGTGTCCTCGGCGCCACCGGAATGGTCGGACAGCGTTTCGTTTCGCTTCTCGAGACGCACCCATGGTTTGCCGTGACCGTCGTCGCGGCCAGCGCCAAGTCGGCGGGTCGACCGTACGCCGAGGCTGTTTCCGGCCGGTGGGCGATGACGACCCCCGTGCCGGCGCGCGTCGCCGGCCTGGAGGTCCGCGACGCGTCCGACGTCGCCTCCGTGACCCGCGACGTCGACTTCGTGTTTTGCGCCGTCGACATGACCAAAGAGGAGACGCGAGCCCTCGAGGATGCGTACGCGCGCGCCGAGACCCCGGTAGTCTCGAACAACTCGGCACACCGCGCCACTGCGGATGTGCCAATGATGGTGCCGGAGGTGAATCCAGAGCATGCGGAGGCGATTGTTTCGCAGCGAAAGCGCCTCGGCACGCGCAGGGGCTTCGTGGCCGTCAAACCGAATTGCTCGCTTCAGAGCTACGTGCCGGCCTTGCATCCGCTCCGCGACCTCGGGCTCAAGCACGTGGCGGTAGCGACGTACCAGGCCATCTCAGGCGCCGGCAAGACGTTCGCGTCCTGGCCCGAGATGACCGACAACGTGATCCCCTTCATCAAGGGCGAGGAAGAGAAGAGCGAGCAGGAGCCGCTCAAGATATGGGGCTCGATGGACCAGGGCGTCATCGTTCCCCTTCGCCAATCCGTCTTCACGGCGCAGTGCATTCGAGTGCCGGTCAGCGACGGACACATGGCCGCGGTGTTCGTGTCGTTTGCGAAGGAAGTGGCGAAGGAGCAAATCGTCAAGCGATGGCGCGAGTTCGTCGGGAGGCCACAGGAGCTGGCCCTTCCGAGTGCGCCCAACCCGTTTCTGACGTACTTCGAAGACGACGCCCGCCCCCAAACGCGCCTCGACCGTGACCTGGGACGCGGAATGGGAATTGGAATCGGGAGGCTGCGCGTCGACACGCCAACGACAGCACGATTCGTGGCGCTATCGCACAACACGATTCGCGGCGCCGCGGGGGGGGCCATTCTGACGGCAGAGCTCTTGGTGGCCGACGGGTACATCGCGGCGCGGTAGAGCGACTGCGACCTCGCGCCCCGGCGACCGCGACCGCCCGACCGGAGTTGCTCAGATCAAGGACACGTCGACGACAGCGCTGAAGGCGCCAGCGTGGTCGTCACGTTGGTCTCGAGATAAGTCGGCGTCGACGTCGTGATATTCGCGGCGACGACGCCGCCGGCGATGCGGGCATCGATCGTAGTCGCGGTCTGGTTCGCCCACGTGTCGGACTGAGCGGACAGCCCGAAGCTCTCGTCGACCAGGATCGGCTTGCCGGTGAGGGTGTGCAGCGCCGCGTACGTCGCGTTGCCCGCGCTGGCGCTACTGCCGGAGCCGGTCGTCCAGACCATGTCGTAGCTCGTACCGAGGGCCGTCATGGCCGTGCTTATCGCGCCGAAATACGAGTCCAACTCGCTCGTCGATATCCATGTCGAATAGTTGATGGCGACGACCGCAGTCGGCATCGCACACTTGATGGCCATCGTGATCTGAGCGGCGAGCTGCCCGAGCTGGTCATAAGAGAGAGGGTCGGTCTGCGAGCCTTCCACCGAGTACTGAATGAAGTCCCCCTCGAGCAGCCAAATGAGCGGCTTCTTCCACGCGGCATAGGTCTCGGTCGCATACCACGAGTAGGCTTTGACGATGAGGTTGTCGGCACAGATGGTCGCGGGCGGGCCCTGAGGGCAGGCCGCATTGTCGACGCCGAGGAGCAGCGCACCCATGCCGGTCGTGAGGTTGGGGCCCCCGGGGTTTTGGTTCCCGTCGGGAAGGTTGTTGGTGTGCCCGTAGTATCCAATCAGATAGGCGTAATATGCAGGGACAAGCGACGTCGAAGCCATCGTCTTGAGCCAACCGCCGGCATCGAACTGAGACGTGGACGTGTAGATGCCGGTCGCGGGGATATCGTATCCAGCCCAGTTCGACATGAACTGGAGGTATGTGTATGAGCTTGGATCGCTTCCCTGGTTGATGCCCCAAGCGAACGAGCAGCCGAACGGGTTAGGCGACGGCGACCCGCCACAAGCCGCCGAGCCGGAGTCCGAGCCTCCAGAGCTGCTCGAGCTGGAACTGGCCGAGCTGCCTGAACTCGAACTGGAGCTCGCGCCGCTGCCAGAGCTGCTCGACTTTCCCGAGCTACCCGAACTGCCTGAACTCGAACCCGAACTCGCGCTGCCCGAGCTCGAAGTCGAACTGCCCGAACTCGAACTGCCCGAACTCGAACTGCCCGAACTCGAACTGCCCGAACTCGAACTGCCCGAACTCGAACTGCCCGAACTCGAACTGCCCGAACTCGAACTGCCCGAACTC
>JBEKXD010000069.1:0-26682 GCA_049512415.1 Polyangiaceae bacterium | reverse complement strand
TGCGACCAGTACACGTGCCAAGCGGGCGAGTGCGTGGGAACGCCCGCCGTCACCTGCAAGGCCAGCGACGCCTGTCACGCCGCAGGCACCTGCAATCCGAGCACGGGGGCGTGTTCCAACCCTGCTCAGCCGAATGGCTACGATTGCGGCACGAATGAAGTCTGCAATAGCGGCACCTGCGTTTCGTGCCAATCGGGCGGAAGCTGCAACACTACTTGCCAGACGGGTGGAACTTTCTCGTGCGCGTCGGGGACCCAGCAATGCATCAACACGACACCCTCGCCTGACGGTACCTCGTGCTTTTACGGAGCCGCGGAAGAGGCCGGGTCCTGCTTGGGAGGCGCTTGCTTTGCCGGCCTTGGTTTCCCGTGCGTCACGAATGCGGACTGCGTTACGGGGGCTTGCTCCCCGCAGGGTATCTGCATGGGCGACGCCGAGGTGGCAGGCGAGGTCTCGTGCGGTTGGCTATCCTGCTCGACGAGCGAGGGATGTACCAACACATGCACGGAGCCGGATATGTGTCCCCAATGCGGGGGCACCGGGGAGACTCTCTGCTGCGACGGACCGAACGACTGCAACGCCGGATCGGTCTGCTGTGTGTCCCAAAACTGCGGCGGAGAGTCCAGTCAGTGCTACCCGGGAACGACGTGCCCCGCGAGCGGTCCCTGCAATGGCTACGCCCAAGCGTGCGCCCCGGACAACGCCCTATGTCCAAGCGGGATGACTTGCCACTTGACCGGCACGCCCCCGTTCCTTTGCTATTAAGCGCGCGCTCCCCCCCCCGCGGGCGTCTCGGGAGTCCTACCCCGCGATCGCCCGCTTCAGTCGGTCGAGCGACGACGTCAGAGTGCGGGCGCTCTTCTGCTGCGTGACCGAGCTCTCTTCGATCTGGCTGAGCGCGGCGAGCAGCCGCTGGCCGCCCACCGATTGAGCCTTGTGACTCGAGCTGAGCTCCCCGACCTTCGCGGAGATGTTCTCGATCGTCCCGGAGATCTGCCGGCCGCCCCGCGCTTGTTCTTGGGCCGAGCGTTCCACGTGCTGCGTGATGACGCGCATCTTCTCGGCGCTCTTCATGATGAGCTCGGAGCCGCGGGCCTGCTGCCCGGTCGCCGCGGCGATCTGCTGAACGGTCTCCGCGATCCGGCCAATCGCGTCGGTCACCTGCTTGGAGCCCTTCGCTTGCTCTACGGTGGCGCGCGCGATAGCGCGGACCATGTTCGTGCTCTTCTGGGAGCTCTCGAGGATCTTCTTGAGCGCCCGCTCGGCCTCGTTCGACACCTCGACGCCGCGGTCGACGTTGTGCGCCCCCCGTTCGACCGCCCCGATCGCGTTCTTGCTCTCGGCCTGGACCGTCTTGATGAGGTCCGTGATCTCGCGGGTGCTCGCGCCAGCGCGCTCGGCGAGGTCCTTGATCTCGTCGGCGACCACCGCGAATCCCTTGCCCTGTTCCCCGGCCTGGGCGGCGATGATCGCGGCGTTGAGCGCCAGCAGATTGGTCTGCTCCGAGACGTCGTCGATGACGTTGACGATCTGGCCGATGGCCTCGATGCGCGAGCCGAGATTCGAGATGACGGAGACCGCCTCCTGCGTGCTCTCCTTGATGCGATAGATCTCGCTGATGGTCTTCAGGATCGCTTCGGCGCCCTTCTCGGCGTCGAACGCCACTTCCTCCGAGAGCCGGGCCGTCTCGTTCGCATTGCTCTGGACCTGGTCGATGGAGACGTCCATCTCGTTCATCGAGCTGCTCGTCTCTTCGGCCGTCAGCGAGAGCGCGTCGACGTTCTTGGCGACCTCCTTGATCGAATAGGCCATCTCTTCGATCGAGCTCACCGTCTCGCGGACGCTTCCGGCGAGCTCACCGACATTTTCGGCGACCTCGTCGTTCGTCGCCGTCATCTCGAGGATGGAGCTGCTCGATTCTTCCGCGTTTTGCGTCAGCTCTTCGATGTGTTTGGCGATCTGGTCGATCGATTTCGTGAGCTCGGCGACAAGCTTTTCCATCTGCTTGGCGGCCGCGACTTGGCCTTCGGCGCTGGCCTCCATTTGGATCGCGACGTCCTCCATCGTCTGCGCGTTGGAACTGCCCTGCTCCGCGCGGGCCGCGGTCGCCTGCCGCTCCTGTTGCACGCGCTCGGCCAATCCCCCCAGAGCCTCGTATACGGCGCGCGCATCCCCCGACACTCCTTCGGGCACGGCGACGGTCTCTCCGGCACTCGCTCGGCGAAGGGCCGCGAGAAGGCGTTGCGACGCCACTCCCGACGTGGTGCCGACGCCAGCGAACGCGATGGCCACCGCGCCGAGGGCCGCTACCCCCATAACGTAGACCGCCCCGTCCTTCGCGACGTAGGCCGCAAGGGCTCCCACCGCGAGAAGGACTAGGACGCCGAGGATCTGGTTTGTCGACAGCGTCATCGAGCCAACCCAACCAGCGTAGCGGTTTCGGCCAACGGGTTGCAAGGACAAGGCAAAACCGCGACCTTCTCCCCGCCTTCTGTCGGTTTGACTTGACTCTATCGATCGACGCAACCCTTGGGTGTGTGGATGCCGGATAGACCTTCGCCGGTGTCGGTCTCGCGCTAAGGTCGGCCGCGTGGAAACGATCCCGACCCGACCCGCGAGCGGACATCGCGCGACGAGCCGCGCGCCGCTTCGATTCGAAGACATCAGCCAGGATGGTCGCATCGTGCTCGGTGCGCTGCCGACAACGCTTGGTGTCCAGGTCTGGCGTGACATCCTGGCGCGGTCGCCGAGCGGCGATGTTCCAAGGGAGCGCCGAATCGTTCCGGTCCTAGCTCGCCTTGTGGTCGATGGCGAGCCCGGGCCGTTCTCGGTTCTCGGAGAGCTCGACGTCGAAGGGATGTATCGGCTTGCGCGCACCGACAGCGGGCGACTGATGTTCGACATGTGGGTCGACATCCACTCGACGCTGGGGAGAACGTACGGCACCGTCGAGGGACAGGGCCACAGAGCCCTCGCCGGACGGGTTCTCGCCGAGCACGTCCTCACGAGACCTTTCGCTCCACCTGGGGGGCGTCGCGTCGAGACGTTGGACTTCGAAGGTGCGCCGGAGGTGGTCGAGACGCGCGCCGACCCGGTGCCGCCGGAGCAATCGGCCGCACTGCCCGAGGGCGCGATGGCTCTCGAACCGGAGATGCGTCCCGAGGCGGCAGCGCGCACGTTCGGCCTGCTTCACACCGACAGCAACAAGCACGTCAACTCGCTCACGTACCTGCGCATCATCGAGGAGGCATCTCTGCGGCGCTTCGCTTCCCTCGGCCGGGACGCCGAGACTCTGGGTCGCTTTGTGGATATCTCGTACCGGAAGCCGTGCTTCGCCGGTCAGACTGTCCGCATCGTCCAGCGAGCCTACGAAGCGCCGGCGGGAAGGCTCGGGGTCATCGCCATGGTGTTCGACGAAGCCGAGGCGAGGGGCGGCGAGGCATTCGCGAGCGCCCGCCCGCACGTCTGTGCGCGGATGGAATTCGAGGGGTAGACCGGTGAATCGCCCGCAGCCCTACGGCGCTCGGGCGCAGCGAACGGTCACTCCACTGGCGTGGTCAATCGCGGCTCGCGAGTAGCGGAGCGTGGGGATCAAGAAGGTCGCGAAAGCGTCGGAGAACTTTGCGCCGCGGATGACGTGAGCGCCGTTGCCGGAATTGGTGACTTCGGCGCAATCCGAGCATGGAGTGGCGTACACACCGGTCCAGTCGAGCGCCCATTGATAGAGATTCCCTGCCAAATCCAGTTGTCCCCACAAGCCGGCGCCCGAAGCCGCCGTCCCCACCGGTGCGATGTTCGCGGCGCCGGTGCAGTTCGTCAGGATCGTGAGCACGTCGGGTGCCGGATAGTGGCAGTCGAAGATCGCGAACTTGTTTTCAATCCCTGGCGCCTGCGACCCCCACGGATACTCTCGCTGCAAGCCGCCCCCCGCGGCCGCGTATTCCCACTCGGCTTCGCTGGGCAAGAAACCGCCGTCCCAGATGCAGAATGCGTACGCCTCGTACCAGTTGACACAATTGATAGGCAGGCTCTCCTGCTCCAGGTCGCCTGGGGTCGGCGTCCACGTCGCGTAGGCGGAGTCCGCGGCGCAGCCCAAGTTCGCGTCCGTCGGTTGGATGTTGGCAGTATCTGCTGGATTCCAGCCGGGCTCGTATCCCCCTCCGACCGCATTCAACCCGCTGTTCGAGTTCAGATACGTGTGCTTGCCCGAACCGGCCGCGGGTACCCATCCCGTGCCCCCGTCCCACGCGGCGACGAACTGCCTGAAACGCCCGACTGTGACATCGTACTCATCCAACCTGAAGCCGCTGACGGTGGCTGGATCCCCCGCGTCGGCATCTCCCGAGTCCCCCGGCGTGTACGTTCGATAGAACGTCCCGCCTTCGACTTCGAGGCTCGTGCAGCAAGAACCCGACGAGCACGTGCTCACGCCGTTACCGCCCGCCACGCAGCTCAGAGGCCCCGCGGCTTCCCTGGCCGCGTCAGCTCCCGTCTCGGGTGCGCTCGAGTCCCGCCCAGCCTCGGGCGCTGCGTCAGTCAGCACTGCGTCTGTCTGCGCTGCGTCTGTCTGCGCTGCGTCTGCCCCAGAATCCGCCGCGGCGTCGCCGACGTGCACGTCCCGGCCTCGGTCGGCGGTCTCGACGTCGTCGGCAGAGTCGACGCCCGCCTCCAGGGACGTCGCATCGTTGCCCGCTTCGGTCGGTGGGGCGGTCTCGGCTGCAACGTCGCGAGCCGCATCGGGGGAGGTTGCGCCGTCGGCAACGTCGGGGACGTCGGGAAACCCAATGATGCTCGCGCAGGCTGCGGCGAGCCCCAACGACGCGACCGCTAGGACGAACGCCAGAGGACGTCGCCCGATGGATCCTGAGATCATAAGCACTCCTTCTTGAAGACCCTGTTCCCCTTCGCGTCGAAAAAGTAAGGCGGATCACAGCGAACCGTGGATGGAGACATCGGGCCGGCTGGCTGCGCGGCGGCGGGTGTCGTCGCCGGACGGCCGGGGCGTTGGGGCGTCGTTCTCGTCGGTAGAGTACCGTGAGGCAGTCCGGCTGGAGGCTCCGGCGTCACGGGTGCCAAGACGACTGGGGTCGCATCGCTGGACGCGGCGTCGTCAGACTTGGGTGGGTCGAAAGCCCGCTCTGGCTGCGACAGCGTCGTGCTCGGAGCCGCTGCCGCGACGGGCCCCTCGCGCTTGGCCGCAGTTCGCATCGCCGCTACAGCCGCGGCACCCAGCAGGGCGAGAACGACGCCGCCCGCCACGAGGCCCCATGCGTACGCCATCCGGCGCCCCGCGGCTGCCGGACGGGCAGCGCCTATTCCGGGCAGCGTCCCCGTGAAGCCCGTCGGGTCGGGTGGCGGTCCAGAGGGAGGTACGACGAGCACGCTGGTCGCGAGCCCCGCAGCGCGGATGATGCCTGAGATCCGGTCGACGAATGCCTTGGCCCGCGTCGGGGCGAACGGGAGCAGCGCGATGCCAAGCTCCGCCACGTTCGCGTAGCGAAGGGCACGGTCCTTCTCGAGGCACTTGGACAGGATGGCGTCGAGTTCCGGCGGAAGGTCCGGGCGCAGGCTTCGCGCCGAGGGCGTCGGTTCGGTCACGATCTTGATCGTCAGGGCCGACACCGAGTCCGCGACGAACGCCTGGCGGCCCGTGAGAAGCTCGAAGAGGATGATGCCGAGCCCCCAGATATCGGTCCGTCCGTCCACGTCTTTCGCCGACCGCAGCTGCTCTGGAGCCATGTAGGCGGGCGAACCCATCATGGCCGAAGTTCGAGTGACCGACCCCGATGACAACCCGGACGGGTCGTTCACCTTCGAAATGCCGAAGTCGAGCACCTTAATAGTGAGCTGTCCGTCCGTGCGTCGTACGCAAAAGAGGTTGGCCGGCTTGAGGTCGCGGTGCACGATCCCGAGCGCGTGAGCATCCGCCACGGCGACGCACGCCTGGAGAATGAACTCGACCGCCTGGTCGATCGGAAGGGGCCCGCGCAGTTCGAGCCACGCGGCCAGGTCCTCGCCCTCCAGGTAGTCCATCACCATGTACGGCGCGCCGTTCGGGAGCGTGCCCACGTCGGCCACGCGCGCGACGTGCTCGTTCTGGATCTTGACGGCGGCGCGCGCCTCGCGGGCGAAGCGGGAGACCGCCTCCTGATTGGAAAGGAAGGCCGGGAGCAGAAACTTGATGGCCACCCGGCTGTCGAGCTCGATGTGACGAGCCGCGACGACGACGCCCATCCCGCCCGTGCCGACGATGCGCTCCACACGGTACTTGCCCGCGAGGATCTCGCCTTCGTCCACGCCCGCCAGTTGCTCCGGACCCTGCTCCATGTCTGTGGCCCTTGGGGACGCGCATCGAGGCGGATGAGGGCTCCCGCCAAACAAGCTTCGCCTAGTTTCCGCTAACTAAGCTAACACGAAACAGCGGCGGAAACCCTAGGCCACGCGCCTCACCTCGAACGAGGTAGGACTCAGACGCTTGGCCGCGAGGTCGACGGCTATTGGACTGATGTCCACACCGATCCAGCGGCGCCCGAGCCGGTCGGCGACGGCCAGCGTGGTTCCCGACCCGCAGAACGGGTCGAGAACGAGGTCCCCTTCGTGGCTGCTCGCCCGGACGATCCGCTCGAGCAGGGCCTCGGGCTTTTGGGTCGGATAGCCCGTACGCTCCTTGCCGATCGCGGCGATGACCCCGATCTCCCATCCGTCCGATAGCGGGGCCTCGGGCAAGGGTGCGGAGGGGTCCTCCCAGTAGTCCGAGAGCGGTGGCCCGTGGGACTCGGCTTGCTCGATCCCCGGCTTTCGGTGGCCCGACGAGAAATCGGCTCGCTGGCGACGGGTGCCGAACGTCTTTAGTGTCGATGCGGCGAGCGTCTCGTATCCGTACAGGGTGTTGAACGTGTGGGTGCCCGCGTCGGACGCCGTGTAGAAGAGGAGGACGTCGTGCATGCGCTGAAAGCGCCGGGCCTTCGTGGGCCAGCGCCGGTAGCGCCATATGATTTCGTTGCGGAAGCAGTCCGGACCGAAGACGCCGTCGAGCAGGACCTTCAAGTAGTGGCTCGCGGTGGGGTCACAGTGTAGGTAGAGGCTTCCAGTGGGGCGAAGCGTCCGCTTTAGCTCGCTCAGCCGCGGGGCCATCATCGCGAGATACGCCATCAGGTCGCTCTCGCCGAGGATCGTGCGCAGGGCCTTCAGCGTGACCGCTGCGCCCGTGCCGCTTTCGACCACTCGACGGTAGCTCGCGTCCGCGTCCGGGCTCCACCGCCACGTGTCCGTGAAGACCGGCCCGGTCGGTCTGGCTGGGCTGCTCGCACGGCGCGCGAGCCCGTAGTCCTTTCCACTTTGGAATGGCGGGTCCAAGACCGCGAGGTCGACCGAAGCGGCTTCCACGTGCCGGGTGAGCACCGCGAGGTTGTCCCCGACGTACAGCGTGTTCATGGATGTCTTGGAAAAGGGGATACACCCCGTCTCCGAAGAGGGGAACATCGCGACGCCACGCGCGCCGGGCGGCGGCTCACGAGGACAGGGCCCCGCGCGCCGTGGCTCTCTCGTAGGCGCCGGCGTGGCTCTCGCCGGAAGCGGCATTTTGATGCTGCAAAACGGGCGTCGTCCCCGTAGGCTCGCGCCCCTTGCGAGAGGAGTAGCCAGGATGAGACGCTCGAATGTCCTCGGGGGACTGTTGCTAGTGGCCGTAATTTCCATGGCATGCGGCGGGGGAACCCCTGCTCCGAACAGCGCGGACAAGACCGGGTCGACGGACGGCGGCGGGGGAGCGACGGCCGCCCCGTCGGCGAGCAGCGTGCTCGACTTGGTCGCGGCGAGCTCCGGTACCACGCCGTCTCCGGCCGGCTCGGCGTCTGCGGCGACGTCGGGAGCCCCTGCGCAGGACGACGTGTGGCTTGCGTATCACCAGATGGCGCAGAAGGACCTTCTCGTCATCGTGCGCGGCGCCCAGGGCCGGATCCAATCGTGCTTCCGTGCGGGCCTGAAGCGCGACCGCTCGCTGTCAGGCGAGACGAAGATCAAGTTCGTTGTCAGCCACGTGGGCGCTGTCAAGGCCTGGAAAGACGAAGAGTCGTCGATGTCCGACGAGGAGGTCACCAAGTGCATCGGTGAGGTGATCAACAGTCTCAACTTCAAGACTCAGAAATCGCCCGGTGACGCGTGGGGCATCTACACCGTGAAGTACGGAATCTGAAATGCATTGCGGGATTGTGCGGCCGTGTTCGTGCGCCACCCGATCCTGACCGCGCTCCGGCGATGGGTCGGCCGTGCGGCCGTGCGCGTCCGCAGCGCTCCTCTGCGTCCGAGCGCGGCCACGGTCTTCTACGTGGCCGTGGCAGTCCTCGCGTCGGCTCCGGCGTGGATCGTGAAGCATCCCCCGCTCGAGGACTTACCATTTCACGTGGCCACTCTCCGCCAGGTGCACAGCTACGGGGACCCGGCGTTCGGCTTTGGCCAGGACTTCGTCCTGAACCTCGGCAGGACGCAGTACGCTCTCTACTACGTCGTCGGTTCCCTTCTGGCGTACCTGCTCGGGGTCGCGAACGCGAACGTCGCGCTGATGGTGCTCTACCTGGCTGGCTCCGTTCTCGCCGTTCGCAGTCTGCTGGCGGCCGTAGGCAAGGACGAGCGCCTCAGTCTTTTTGTCGTGCCCCTTCTCGTCAATGTGATGTTCCTCTACGGCCTGCTGCCGTTCGTGTGCGGGCTTCCTCTTATGTTCGCGGGGCTCGCGGTGGCCGTGCGTCACGTCGAGTACCCGACGTGGGGTCGCGCCGCGCTTCTCGCCGTGCTCGCGTTGGCTCTCTTCTATGCGCACGTGGTCCCCTATGCACTGTTCGGCATCGGCCTGGCCGCATCGTTCCCTTGGAGGCGCCCGCGCAAGTGGCTGATCTGCGCCGCGCCGGCCATTCCTTCGATCGCAGCCGCGGCCTGGTGGGTCGTCGGCTCGCCGCAGGGTAGGCAGTCCGCTGACGCCCTGGAGTCCGCCTTTCGGCACGCTCCATATGGCGACGCCATGGCGAGGTTTCCGGCCTGGTCCATCGACGTATTCCGCGACACGAGCGATGAGGCGCACTTCATCGCGCTCGCGCTGCTCGCTCTCGTGGCTGTGGGGCTCGCCCAGGGCGATCGCGATGCGTCCAAGCCCTCCGCTCGTGCGCTCGTCGTCGTCCCTGTGGCCTGTGCGGTTCTGTACTTCTCGACCGGCGACATGCTCGGCGACGTGTGGCTGTTCTCTCAGCGGTTCCCGGTGCCCGGGCTCATGAGTCTGGTCCCGCTCCTCCGCATGCCGCGCGGAATTCGGGGCATCGTAGTCACCACGCTCGCATTGGGGCTCGCGGTCTCGTCGACCGTCAACGTGTGCGCGCACTTCATCCAGTTCGAGCGGGACGAGGTAGGCGACATCGAAAAGGCCATCGACGTCATGGAGCCCCGGAAACACGTGGCGGGGCTCATCTATGACAAGAGCTCCAGCATCGTCACTGTCGTCCCCTTCTTGCACTTCGTGTCCTACTATCAGGCGCGGAAAGGCGGAGTCGTTCAGTTCTCCAACTCCGGAGCCCTGTACTGGCCCGTGCGATTCAAGCCAGACCGGTATCCTCCGCCCGGCACACGCCCTCGATTGCGCTGGGAGTGGACACCCGAGCAAGTACCCATTCAAGAACTGTTTCCGTACTATGACTATATCCTGGTTCGAGGGCACGGGTTCGCGCCTCCGCCGGGGACCTTCCGGTCGCTGTGGAGCGGCGTCCGGTGGTCAGTCTACGAGAAGGTGCCCCTCCACTGAGGGCGGCGACTTGCTATAGACCCAAATTATGACCTCGCAGTTCCTGGTGCGCCCGCGCGTCTTTTCGGGCATCCAACCGACCGGAGAGCTCCACATCGGCAACTGGCTCGGGGCCGTGCGCACGTGGGCGTCCGAGGTCGCCCATGGGAGCGAAGACCTGTTCTTCTGCGTCGTGGACGCCCACGCCATCACGGGCGAATACGATCCGTCCCAGCTAAGGACACGAATTGTCGACATGGCCCGGGATCTCGTCGCCTGCGGAATCGATCCCTCGCGCTGCACTCTCTTCGTGCAGAGCGACGTGCGCGAGCACACGGAGCTCGCCTGGTACCTGGTGAGCGTGACGCCCATGGGCGATCTCGGTCGCATGACTCAGTTCAAGGAGAAGAGCTCCGGCAAGGAGCACGTGCCGGTCGGCATTTTCACGTATCCCGTCCTCATGGCTGCGGACATCTTGCTTTACAAGGCTAACGTCGTGCCCGTCGGGGAAGACCAAGTGCAGCACCTCGAACTCGCTCGGGAGACCGTGCGCCGGTTCAACCATCGCTTCGGCGACACGTTCCCCGAGCCGCTGCCTCGTCTTTCTCACGCGCCGCGCATCATGGGGCTCGACGGCCAGACGAAGATGAGCAAGTCGAGGGGCAATACCATCGACCTTTTCGAGGCGCCGGAGTCCTTCTGGGACAAGCTCAAGGGAGCGTTCACAGATCCGCAACGCCTGCGTCGCAAAGACCCTGGGCGCCCGGAGGTCTGCAACGTGTTTACGATGCACAAGGCCCTGTCTTCGTCGGAGGAGGTCACTCGAACGCATGCCGAGTGCACGAGCGCGCAGCGAGGTTGTATCGACTGCAAGAAGATCCTCTTCGACAACTTCGAGCGAGAGCTGACGCCCCTGCGGGCGAAGCGTGCCGAAGTCGAAGCCCATCCCGGGCGAGTCCTCGAGGCCCTGGGCGACGGGGCCGCCAAGGCTCGACGCATCGCCCGCGCGACGATGGTCGAGGTTCGCGCCTCGATGGGGCTCGGCAGCGGTGTCGAGGTTCCTTGAGGCCAGGTCCGCCCGTCGGAGGGGACCCAACGATGGACATGCGGGGCCGACGCGCGCGTTGGGCGGTCCTCGTGGCTGTGCTCAGCCTCGGCTGCAGTCACCCGCCTCCGGACGCTACGCCCGAGGGTGCCGTTCGCTTGTTCTTGGACCAGATGGAGGCGGCGGGCGACGATCGGCGCGTGGTGCGCCAAGTGTACGATCTTCTCGGACCGGTCTCCCGGGCCAATCTCAGCGAGCGCGCTCGTCGAGCGAAATTGCTCCAAGGCCGTCAGGTCGAGCCGTGGGACATGCTCGCCGCCGGGCGATTCGGGCTTCTCTTCAGGCCGAAAACGATGCGATCGAAGATTGTCGGCGATCGCGCGACAGTCGAGGTGACCGGCGCCGACCCGCAAGGCGAGCACGCCACAGTCGACTGCGTGCGCGTGGCGGCGTCCTGGAAGGTGGAACCGGGCTTCCCGGGGCCGTAAACCGTAGGGCAGATGAGCGAGCGCTCATTGCGCGCTGAGTCCCGTTCCCGGCCCTGCTTGTGTGAACCACCCATCGGTGAGAACGTCGAGCACGGTCCTCGCCTCGGCGGCCCGCAATCGCGCCTCGGTCTCCTGTCTTGAACCGACCGTCGCTTGCTCGCGATCCGTCAGGGCGCGCTGCCACGCGAAGAGGGTTTCGATAACACGCGTCGCCACGTGCGACCGAGCTTGCTCGCGCTCAAGGCGCAATCGCTCGAGCGTAGGCTCGTCACCGGAATAAAGGACGCGATCCAGTCGCCATGTCAGCCGGAGCTCGAGGACCACGTTGGCACCCGCCGTGTCGTAGTAATTCACGCCGTCGGTCGTGGTGAGCGTGTTCGCCTGCTGGGTCGTGTCGAGCAGCCGCATGGCTCGCATGCGTGTCTCGGGTAGCCACGCGCTCGCGCGGGCTCTGGCCGCCAGGGCATCCATGCGTTCTTCGTCGGCGTCGAGTCCGGACGCGTGCAGGGCTGCGCGCACGCACGCGCGCGCGTCGGAGGGACTCACTAAACCGCCTGGCGATGGTGGAGCCGCAGCGCTTGACGGATCCGCGATCGATGGAGTCGAGCTTGACGACTCCGCGGGTGGGGCGCGGGGCGTTTCGATACGGCGCACATCACCCGCTGCGATCCGATCGAGCGCCAGTCCGACGATCACGAAGCCCCCGACGTCGGTTCGTCCACTCTGGAGCTCACGCGAAAATCCGTCGAGAGACAGCCATGTCCCGCCGTGCATCTGGTTGGAGCCGGGGCGCAGGCCGGCGGCGCCGGCTCCATCGAGGTCGCCCTCGTCGAAGTCGCCGTCGGCATATCGGTCCTCCAAGGAGTTCTCGCCCCACCCAAACCACGGTTCCGCGAGAGCGCTCGGAGCGCGGAGAAAAATGGCGAAGAGAACGGAAGGGATCATTGAGACGCGCATGGGCGTATTCGTCAATCAAGCCTCGTGCCCGGGCGATCTCGTGGGTTTTCGCGGACTGAACGTCCTCTATCGCCTGTCCCGGACGGACGTACGCGTGTCCCCACCCGCCTTCGATCGAACCCTCGTGAAGTGAGGGCAGGGGTCGCGGCCCGGATCGCGATTCGCGGACACCCTCGCCAGCCTGCGAGCCCGGCGCGCGACCGCGACGATAGCGACCGCCAGGACCCATGGAAATCGGCCCCCGGTCCGCCACGCCACATCGCACGCAGCGCTCCCGGACGTCGAGACGAATGATTGGACTCCGTCGCCCTGCGCGAGGACTTGCTCGGCACTCGCGTCGGGGCTCATCACAACGACCGAAGTGGCGACGTCGCCGGTCGCGACGGCGACTCCGTCGAGGCGGGTGAACTCGAGCGCGGCCCCTCCCGCAATCCACCGCGGACCGTAGAGCGCGGGCTCGCCCGACACTTGAACGGCGGCTCCGGGAGTCGACAGGGGCATGACGAACACGTATCCCCCTGGCAGGCCTTCAGGCCAAGTGGCCCCGTCCCCGAGGGCCGGATCCCTCCAGAGAAATGCCAGCTGCGTTTCGTCCGGAGACAGCGCGAAGTCTGTCGCGACGGACGCGGAGTTGGAACTGCCGGCGTACTCCTCGTGGCCGCATTGATGCAGCACGTCCGGCCTCAGTCGCAATATGTTTTCGCCGGGGCCGTACGAGCCCGACGGGTCTCGGTAGGACGCCATGACCGTGCCGTCGGAGAGCACGGCGATCTCTCGCGGCGTAGTGCCGGGACATATCATGTACGTGGTGAGGGGGGCGCTGGGGAGATCGGGAGCGGAGACGACCTCCCACTGAGCCGCCGTGAGCGGACGCGCCCACGCGAGGGTGCCGGCTGCGGTCCATGCGACGCGTGGCGGTTCCAAGATGTAACCCGAGTCGACCGGTTCATCGACGGCGTCCAGCGCCACTGCGGCGTCTGCGTAGGAAGCCCCGTACGCCGCAACGACGTTGATGTCGCCGTTTCCATCGAACGGGTACGTCACGATGTTCCATCTGCTGTCGAATACGGCAAACCGAGATCCGTCCGGGCTGAAACTTGGTTCCGACCCAAACGGGGCGCCTGGGCCGAAATCCTCAGTCGTGAAATCGACCGGCGGGCAGTTCGCCGCGGAAGTCCCAGCCCATAGGTGGCTCGCGTAGCCGCCGTCTGCGGTCGTTTCCAGCGTGAACGCCGCGAAGCGTGATGGAAGGCCCGCCGGAGCTTCCCAGAAGTCGAACCCGCGACCGGCGTAGGCTCCCAATCGACCCAACGCGGGTGGCACAGCGGCATCCGAGCAGATGAGCGCCTGCATGGCTCCTGCGTCGGGGCCGACACCAGCGAGGAAGTAGTCGAGAGAAGCGCCCGCATCGAGTCCGCCGTCCGTAAATCCGCCTCGCGCGAACATGACCTGGGGAGCGACCGCGGTGACCAGAACTTGCTGCAAAGCGGAGACTCCCCCTGCGGCGACAGTCACGGTCAGCGAGTAAGAGCCCGGGACGTCCGGCACCATGGTCGGAGTGGCGGACAGGGGCGAACTGAGCGAATCGGTGACGAGAACGCTGCCAACCGGGACGCTATCGAGCACCCACGAGAACGTCAGTGTTCCCTGCGTAGTCGTACTATTGGACGCGTCGAGCGTAACGGATTGTCCCGCGTAGACAGCGGGAGGCGTCCCCACCACCGGGACCACCGTCGCGTCTGGTGCGTCAGGACCCGCTGCGTCGGGCTCGACCGAGGTGTCGCGCGTGCCGGCGTCGACCGGCGGAGCGACCCATTCGAAGTCGCCGATGAGGGACGTGCACGCCGTGACCGCGCAGAGCAGCGGGAGCGACGGCGAAAGCGATAGCGGGATCGCCCGACGCATCGCATCTTTCCTACCACAGGACGCACCCAGGGCCGGGCCCGATGGATCGTCGACCTTGCGGGTGCACCCCCGTCGCGCAACGATGGGCCCCGCCTATGCTGCTCGCCGAGCTCTTAGCTCAGACTCCCTTGTTTCAGAGCCTTTCGGATGAAGACCGTGAGGCGCTCGGCGGACGAATGAACGCGCGCGCATTCCGAGCCGGGGACATGGTGTTCAGTCAAGGGGACGCCGGCTCGTCCATGTATCTCGTCCAGTCCGGTGCCGTGCGAGTCTTTCTCCCGGCGACCGAGTCTTCAGCCGTCGTGGTCCTCGCGGAATTGCGCACGGGCGAGTACTTCGGCGAGCTCGCCGTGTTCGACGACAAGCCTCGCAGTGCGAGCGTCCGCGCTCTGGTCGACACGGTTCTGCTCGAGCTTACGCGAAGCGATCTGGCGGAGCACCTCGGTCGCTCGAAGGCGGCTGCGATGACGATTCTCGGCGAGATGGCGTCCAGGCTGAGGGAGACGAATGCTCTTCTCGGGCAACGAGCCACGAAAGACGCCGTGAGGGAGTTCGAAGAGAGTCTCTCGTGGGGTCAGCGATTGGCGGACCGCGTTGCGGAGCTAAACGGTAGCTGGGCTTTCATTCTCTTTGTGATGGGGCTCACCGTGGCCTGGTTTATCGTCAACATGCCCGTCGTCGCGCCGCGCATGGGCGTACACGCCCTCAACGCCGAGGGTCAACCCGTCGGGTTCGACCCCTATCCCTATGCGTTCTACAACCTGGCGCTCGCCATCCTCGTCGCCCTCCAGGGGCCGCTCATCATGATGAGCCAGAATCGGCAATCGGCGAAGGACCGAGCCCAGGCGGAGACGGATTTCCGTGTAAACCTCAAGAACGAGGTGGGTATCGAGCAGGTTCTTTCGGAGGTCGGCGCCCTGCGGGCTGAATCCGGGAAGCGTCTGGAATCCATCGAGCGGGCTCTGAGGGCCGAACGGCCTCGAGCCCGCCTGCCGTCGGGCACGGAGAGTTAGGGGCGAAATGCGTTGAAAATGAGCGCCTCGTGGTGCATTCCCGGACTGCCATCCGATGCTTGATATCCAATTCATCCGCCAGCAGCCCGGAGTTGTCCGCGCCGCCATCAAGAACAAGGGCTTCGATCTCGACCTCGACGAGCTCTTGGCCGTCGACAAGGAGCGGCGCGACGCTCTCGCCGTCCTCGAGCAGCGCAGGGCCCGCAAGAACGAACTGAGCGCACTCATCCCAAAAGCGAGCAAAGAGGAGCGGTCGGCGCTGGTGGAAGAGGGCAAGCGGGTGCGGACCGAGATTGAGCAGCTGGAGCGAGCGCTCAAGCAGATCGGCGACCGATTCCAGGACTTGATGTTGCGCGTGCCGAGCGTGCCTCGGCCGGACGTCCCGATCGGCAAAGGGGAGGAGGATAACGTCGAGCTCCGCCGCGTCGGGGATCTGCCGGTCTTCGACTTCACGCCCAAGGATCATGTGGAGCTCATGACTTTGCTCGGCTTGGTCGATTGGGACGGGCCCCGGCGATTTGCGGGCGGAAGGTCCTATGCGCTCACCGGGGACGGAGCGCTGCTGGAGCTGTCGATCCTGCGACTGGCCGTCGACACGCTGGTCGAGCGCGGTTTCCAAATCGTCTGCCCGCCCGTGATGGTCAAGGAACGTGCCATGGTGGGGACGGGCTTCTTCCCGCTCAGCCGAGACGAGGCGTACGCGATCCCTGCAGATGAGCTTTTCCTCGTCGGGACGAGCGAAGTGCCGCTCGTGAGTATGCATTGTGACGAAACGTTCGACGCCACCATGCTGCCCCTCAAGTGCGCGGGAATCTCACCCTGTTTTCGCAGGGAAGCCGGTGCGTACGGCAAGGACACGCGGGGCCTTTACCGTGTGCACCAGTTTACGAAGGTAGAACAAGTCGTCTTCTGTGCGCCGGACGAAGGTGTGGCCGAGCGCCACCACTACGAATTGCTGGCCAATGCCGAGGCGGTTCTCGCCAAGCTCGAGATTCCCTATCGGGTCGCCATCGCGTGCACTGGAGAGATCGGGATCGGGCAGACGCGCAAGCACGAGATTGAGTCGTGGATGCCAGGACGGAGCGCATTCTGCGAGACCCATTCGTGCTCGACGCTCGGGGATTTTCAGGCTCGCAGGTCCAACATTCGCGTGCGTACGAACGACGGCTCCCTCGCGCACCCGTTCACCCTGAACAACACGGCCGTGGCAAGCCCTCGAATTCTGATCCCGCTGCTCGAAAACCACCAGACTAAGGACGGGTCCGTCAGGCTTCCTCGCGCTCTGGTCTCTTACATGAACGGAAAGGAAATCCTGGTCCCCCGAGTCTGAGAACAGCGAGCTTGCGAAAACTCGAGGCTCGGATACTCTAGCTCTGTTTTCACGTCTACCACGGCTTCGCACGCTCTCTCGATTCGCTTGAGACCGCGGGCTCTCGCTATTGGGCGACGCGACTGAACGGCAGATTCGCTGCCGTCGCCCGCCTTTCTGGTCCGCGGCTCATCGGACGGCAGGTGCATGCAGCGCGTTGAGCGCTTTCGATCGGTGCCGCGCGAATCGAGACGTTTCATGTCCAATCGTATCTACGTGGGTAATCTATCGTTCCATTCGGCGGAGGACGCGATCCGCACGGCGTTTGCTCAGTTTGGCGAGGTCAGCGAAGTCCATGTGGTGACGGACCGAATGACGGGGCAGTCCCGTGGATTCGCATTCGTAACCATGGCGACGCCGCAGGAAGCTCAGAGCGCAATTCAGGCGATGAACGGACAGTCGCTCGACGGCCGAGCGTTGCGGGTCAACGAGGCCGAGGAGCGGGCGCCGCGAATGGGCGGAGGAGGTGGCGGTGGCGGGGGAGGCGGCGGCGGGGGACGTCGCAGCAATTGGTAGCGATGAAGGATTCCGCGCGTCGCCGCCACTTCGAACAGGTGGCGGCGGCCGTGGCTGCGGCTTGGGTGGGGGGATGGTTTCGAGATTTGTGCTCTGAGGGACGGCCCGTTGCAGGCGGATGGCCCGGCACGCTCCGCGAGGTTCGAGAGCTCGTCCGAGTGGAATTGGCCGTGCGTCGCATCAAGGCGAAGTCCCAAGACGAGCTCGAAGAGGTCGCGCGCACAGCGTATGCCATTGCACGTCGGCGTTGGCTGGCCGGCGTGGAGCGTGACGAAACATCGGAGGCCTCCGTATGAATCCAAGCATCAACAAACGGCAGAAGGAGCGCGAGAGACAGGAACACCAACGGGCGAAGGCGGAGAAGCGAAAGCAGCGGCAAGAAGCCAGCAAAGACCGTTCAACGACGGCTCCCGGGGAAGACCCGGACATCGCTGGAATCGTGCCCGGCCCCCAGCCTCCCGCGGAGGAGTGACGCCCATGATGAGCGGGCGAAGCCGCGAAGCGCAGGTGCGATTCAGCGAGCGCCGACGTCGGGAGGACGAGGCCCTTCGCCTCAAGGTGGAGGTGCCGGGTCTGCTGTCCCTCAAGCTCGAAGTGGAAGAGCGCCGAGGCTCGTCGACCTTGTCGGAGACGAAGCACGTGCGAGTGGTTGTGGTGGACCGCGCTCCCGCCCTTTTCTTTCTCCCTTGCGGTGACCGGGATTGTCGCGACGGCGGTCACGACGTCACGTACGACGTCATGCGCGGGCTTCGAGAGGGAAATGGGTCCTTCGAAGTGGAGGATACGTGTGCTGGGAGTATCCGGGGCGTGAACTGCGGGCGTATCGTCAAGGTCGCCATCAAGGCCACGTATGCGTGAACGAGTCGCTTTCCGGACACGGTAGTAATGGAAAAAGGCGGGTGTATTTCGGCCGAAACCGAGCGAGACCGGCGTCGAGCCGCGCGGAGCGTACTTCCTGTGCGCGAGCACGCTCGACGCCGGGATCGCGAAGGGATCGGCCGAAAGACACCGGCCTTCGAGCGACGGCCCTTGCCCTCTAGCGGGCGCTTCGGCCATAGTCACGGCCATGGATAAATCGCTCCGTTGCACGATCTGCAGCTGGCGCGGCACGTGGTCGGAAGCCGCTGCCGTGCGTGTTCAGCCGGCCGCGCTACCGCCCGCTCTCGAGGAAATCCAGCGCGCCTACGAGGAGAAGCAGGTGGAGGCGCAACAGCTCGGCGGAGAGCGAATGCCGAACTGCCCTGTGTGCGGTCACCACACGCTCCCCACGAAGCTTCACCGATCCAACGCCGCGGCATAGAATTTTCGCTCGCGATCGCGGTTTTCGAATCCCAAAGGCGCGGCTTTGTGGCCATCAGATTGGAGTGATGGCCATCGACGGGTGGGCTCTAGGCGTTGCGACTGCGGGTGTGCTCGGGTTGTCGTGCGGAGCCAGGACGGAGCTGGACGGCGCCGGAGATTGGAACCCATCGGTGGACGGTCGTGGGCTTTCCATGGACGCTGGAACGCAGTCGTCATCGATCGGTAGCGTCCAGCTCGCGCGAAGTATATCTGCGGGGGACGGGTTTAGCTGCGCCCTGAGGGGCGACGGAACCGTGGCCTGCTGGGGCGCGAACGATCTGGGCCAGAGTACCCCGCCTTCGGGATCGTTCAGGGACGTCACGTCGGGGTCGCCGTGCGCATGCGCGACCAAGGCAGACGGCACGCTGACTTGCTGGGGTGACGGCGGTGCGTCGAGCGCTCCGTCGCCTCCGCCGAACGCGGCTCAGGCCAGCGCAGGTACGAACTTCGGCTGTGCCGTCAATATGGACGGGACGCTCGCATGTTGGGGCGCCCCCACTCTTTCACTGGGCGCGCCTCCTTCGGGTGCGTTCGTCGCCGTCAGCGCGGGCGATTCGATCGCTTGCGCGCTCAGGACCGATCAGACGATGGTCTGCTGGGGCGAAGATGGCGTGGAACCTGCGTCGCTCTCGGGGACGTTCGTGGCGATCAGCGCAGGCTTCAGATTCGTGTGCGGCCTCGCGACCGACGGGACGCTGGCGTGCGCGGGCGCGAACGACTTCGGCCAGAGCACGCCGCCTGAAGGAACCTTCGTCGCGATCAGCGCGGGCTCCACGTTCGCATGCGGGATCAGAACTGACGGGACCGCGTCGTGCTGGGGAGCCAACGACTACTGGCAAAGTGCGCCACCCGCCGGAAGATTCGCCCAGATCGCGGCGGGCTCGTCGCACGGTTGCGGCATTCGCAGCGACGGGTTCGTCGTCTGTTGGGGTGACGACCGCAATGGCCAGAGCACCCCGCCGTCGGGAACCTATACGCAAGTGAGCGCGCGGCAGGACGTGTGCGAGCTCGCGGCGGATGGCACGGTCACGTGCTGGGGCGACAACGGCTATGGCGCAGGGGCCCTCTCCCCGACGTCGGGCGTTTTCGGACAGACCACCGCGGGCGATGCCTTCGCGTGCGGCCTGCAGATCGACCGAACGCTCGCGTGCTGGGGCGATCAGACGTCCGGCGAGAGCTCGCCGCCTTCGGGCGCTTTCAGGGACGTCAGCGCGGGCGATAGCTTCGCGTGCGCGCTAGCTCAAGATGGGACTGTGGCCTGCTGGGGCAACAACTCCTTTGGACAATGCTCGCCACCGACCGGCCAGTTCCAATCGATGAGCGCGGGCGACACGTTCGTCTGCGGAGTACAGCTTGGCGGTAGCGTCGTCTGCTGGGGCAACGACCACGAAGGTCTGCTCGAGCCGCCCGTCGGTTCGTTCAGCGAGATAAGCGCGGGCTGGTCGCACATGTGCGGGATTCGGAGCGGCGGAACGGTCGCCTGCAGTGGCGACAATAGCGTCGGGGAGAGCGCGCCGCCGCCCGGCTATTTCAGCGACGTAAGCGCGGGCAATCAATTCACGTGCGGCATCCAAACCGACGGGACGCTGTCATGTTGGGGCGATAACGGCCTCGGGCAGAGCACGCCCCCCGCGGGGGCGTTTACACAGGTCACCGCGGGGGGGTCGTTCGCCTGCGCAGTGGACACAGCCGGGCGAACATGGTGCTGGGGCGCTCAGGCTCGTCAACCGCTGTGAGCGCGCTCTTCGCCGGGCAGAGGTTCAATGAGAGCGAGGATCATCCGCGTTCGC
Organism: Polyangiaceae bacterium; assembly: GCA_049512415.1. Taxonomy (GTDB): domain Bacteria; phylum Myxococcota_A; class Polyangia; order Polyangiales; family Polyangiaceae; genus Palsa-1150. Next base: position 6,495 of record JBEKXD010000069.1, on the reverse strand, counting down.
CCGACGAGGATCTCGTCGCCCTCGGTGAGCTCCTGCTGTCCTTTGATGCGCACGAAGACTCCCGCGAGCGATCCGAGGTCACTGAGCACGACGACCCCCGCTTGCTCTTCCACCAGGCAGTGCTGGGGGCTGACGAGCGGGTCGCTCGGGAAGACGAAGTCGCCAGCGACGCAGCCTATTTGTAGTGTGTTTCCATGCGCAAGAACGCAGGCGCCGAGCGCTCCGCCCTCGAAGACTTGATTGACGCGAAAGGACGATGGCCATCGGGGCGACGAGTAAAAGTACGTCGGACCCGGGTCGGGTGCATCGTGCGGAATCGGATTTCGGTCGATGCGCAGCAGCTGGTCACCCACGATGAACTCATCGCCAGGTCCCAATTCTGTGGGCGCCCGGATTCGAAGAAAGACTCCGCTACCCGACTCGAAGTCGTAGAGCCACAGCCTGCCCCCCCGAACCCGAACCGCGGCCTCCCGCGGGTGGCAAAAGGGCTCGTCCGGCAGCGCAATAGCTCCTGTCGCTCCGATGACTGCCTCGGTGCCCAGAGGCTCGTACACGGCAGGGACGCGGTCGGACCTGCGGACCACGGTGAGCCTGAAATAGGCACAAAGTGCCTCGCTGCCGAGCGGAGGCAAAGTGTCGGGAGGCGTAGGGCTGGCGCTGTGCCCATCGGCCTGAACGCGAGATTTCTTCTTCGTCGCGAGTCGTTGCAGGTCGACTTTGGGCGGGTAGTCGAGCTCCACCAAACCGCCCACGGCTCGGCCCTCGAGAATGCCGTCGAAGCCGCCGTCGCGCAGCGACAGCGCCATCTCGAGCTGTTGCTCCTTCATGAGCTGACGCACAAAGGGTCCGATATCGTCTCGATGAAGCTCGGACGCGTAGGATCGTCGATGGCTCTTGATGACGCGTCCGCCGTCGGCGAAAAGGTGAGTGATGACGTGGGGTCGGTCGAGGCCGCTGTCTTCCGTTTGAATGTGAAACGTCTGGTCCTTGTATTTGACGTTGTTGTTGAATCCAACCTGCGCGCGCAGAACCGAGGGTCGCGTTCGCTCGCGCTCGAGTCTCTCCAGTTCAGCCGGCGACCAGCGGGCCTTGGCCGCCTCGAGCAGTCGGAAGTCGTCAGGTAGCCCCTCCATGTGCTTGAACGCGAGCCTCGCGAGGTGGTCGCTCGGATGGATGCGGAGCGCTTCGGCGAGCAGGTCTTGGCCCTCGGCGTCGTTGGGCCCCGTTGCGGCCCACGCCGCCAACACGGCGATCGCGTCTTGCGTCCGGCCCCTTTCGAGCAGCCAGCTCGCTACTCGCGCGGCGACCGCGCGCGCGGGTGTGTCGCTCGGTTGCATTCCTCCATGATAGTCGTAGATAGGCCGGCGCACGTGCAAGTATCCGCTTTCCATCGCTTCTTGCCAGCGGGTACGTGGCGCACAAGCTTGGTCGTGTCCGTTGTCGCGGTCGCGACGGCTCTGCTAGTTGGACGCGCGCTGCTCGCCGAGCGGCAGACCATCGACGACCTCTTCATCTTCCTTCGCTACGCCCGCGCTCTGGCCGAGCACGGGGAGGTCTCATTCAACCGCGGAGTGCGCGTCGAGGGAACGTCGAGTATTGCGTGGACGCTGGTGTTGGCGGTGCTGTGGAAAGCAGGACTTCGAGGAGCCGGTGCGGCGAAGCTTGCCTCGCTGGTTGCGGCCGCATGCATTCCTTCGGTCACGTGGCTCGCGATTCGGCGGGCGGTGCCCGGCAAGCGAGTGGCTGCCATGCTGGCGGTCGTTGCCCTCGCGCTCGACGCCGATCTGGGAGCATGGGCGTCGTCGGGGATGGACACCGCAATCTGGGCCCTGGCGTGTGTCGGATGTGTCGCCATCGCAGCCCACGGGCGACGGCGGTCCGGGCCTATCGCGGCTTGCGCGCTCGGAGCGCTCGCTTGGATCCGTCCCGAAGGACCCCTGTTCGCGGCCGTAGGCGTCCTCGCGTCGTCCCGCAGCGTGCGCCACGCACTGAGGCTAGGTCTCTGCGCGGCCGCACCCATCGTCGCTCTTACGCTCGTTCGCGCCGTGTACTTTCACGATCTCGTCCCGAACACGTTCTGGGCGAAAATGCACGCGGTCGACGGCAAGGACTACACGGGTCTCGGCTACCTCTCGAACGCTCTCGCACGTCGGCCCGTCTTTCTCGTGGCCTCTCCGCTCTTCGCGTGCCTGTTCGCGCGAAAAAGGCCGGCGTTGCGGCTCGCCCTGGCACTCTTTGCCGCGTCGCTGGTCTTTCCCGTGATGGCAGGCGGTGACTGGATGCCCAATCGGCGACTTTTCGTGGCGAGCCTGCCGCTCGCAGCGGTTGTCGCGGCGTGTTCGCTGGCCGCCATACGCTCCCTGCCGGTCATTGCGTGGGTCGGGGCGGGTCTCCTGCTCGAGCCGGCTCTGACGTTCGATCACGCGGTGGACCAAACGTGGCGCGACAATGAATGGGTCGACGAGCGCTTGACGCGCTGGACACCGTCAGGCCATCCATTTGTCGATCCGTATCCGCTCGACTGGATGCCGACCCACTTTCTGGGCGAGCTCGCGCCCTACGTTGGCGCTGGCGACGTCGTCGCGCATGTCGATGTTGGGGAGCTGCCGTACGTCATGGACGACGTCGCGTTCCTCGACGGATTTGGTCTCGTCGACCGTACCTCGGCCCGGCTGGCATTCTTTCCGGGCGATGAGCTTCTCCGCGAAGCGGCACGCTCCGAGTTCTTCGCAGCCCGTCCGGTGGCTGCCATCGTCGTCCTGGACGAAAATACTGGGCTCCCGTTCTCGGCCTCGCAGCGAGCCGTGCTGGAGGATCCGAGGTTTTCCGAGCAATGGCGCGAACTGGCGAGAGTTCCCACCTGGGGCAAGCACCCTTGTGTGACATACATCCGGCGCGACGCCCGGCGGGTGGAGACCTCAACGGCGCGAGGTCGAAGAGAGACTTGGCTGTCGCGCGTCCCGGATGTCGTGGCGCTGCCATGAGGCGTGGCCTCATCTCTCGGATCGAGCGGCGCCGGGCGAAAGATAGATTGCCTTCCCGGTGCTACGGATCGCCGTTCGCCGCGCCGCCGACTCCTGCCTGCGCGAGCTCGGCATCGATCACGTTCGCCAGGTCGGCCTGCGGCAAAGCGCCCACTCGTTCGACGCCGTCGATGAAGAACGTCGGCGTGCCCCAGACCCCCAAGGATTGTCCAAGCGCGACGTCGACGGCGATCGCCTGCGCCGCCTCGGGGCTCGCGGTGCACGCGATCCACGTGGGCAGGTCCAGGCAGAGCGCCGCCGCATACGTTTGGAGGCTCGCGTCATCGAGTGCATCCTGGTGGGCGAAAAGCGTGTCGTGCATGGGCCAAAATTCCCCCTGCTGACCCGCACACCAGGCTGCGATCGCGGCGGCCTCGGCGTGAGGATGGACCTCGGTGAGCGGGAAGTTCCTCCACTCGAGGCGAAGATTGTCGCCGTATGCGGCGAGGAGTGCCTTTACGATGGGCTCCTCCTCTCCACAGTAAGGGCACTCGAAGTCGCCGTATTCGACCATGGTCACGGGTGCCGTGGGCGCGCCGCGCACCGGTGGCCACTGCGTGTCCGTGCCGCGCTCGCATCCCGAGGAGGAGAACAGCGCACCCGCCGGTTGCCCGTCCGGATCGTTCGAGTCGAGCGAGATGCTCGTCCGCGCTCCGCAGGCCGCGGTCATCGCCGAACACCAGACCCAGAGAGGGTACCGAGGTCGCATCGTGGCCTCTGTAGTAGGTGGCCTGTCGCCAAGGTTCAAGAGGGACGGCGAGCGAACGCGGCTTGCTGGCGTCGGGTCTCACGTGCAAGCGCATGCGAGTCCACCGTCGGAGGAGACATCATATCCGCGACCCCGACCGCCACCACGAAACGACTGGCTCCCGCCATAGCTCCCCCCTGACGATTGAGCGTACACTCAAACCCCCTCCACCCTTCCGCCGCGTCCCTCCGTGCACCCGCTTCGCGAAGATCCCTGCCCCCCCAAGACGCGCGCCGACCTCGAGTGGGACCGCGTGCGCTCCGCCCTCGCGGGACGCTGCGCGGGCCCGCTCGGTCGCGGCCTCGCGCTGCACCTTCCGTTCGAGACCACGCGCGAAGGGATTCGTGCCTCTCTCGCCGAGGCAGCCGAAGCGACGCGACTGCTCGCCAACGCGCGTCCACTGCCGGTCGGTGACGTGGACGACGTGGGCGATGCCATCGAGCGCGCGCGCATCGGGGGCGTGCTTTCGCCCGCGGAGCTCTTGTCCGTCGGACGCCTGCTCGCGGCGGCGCGTGGGCTGCGCCGGTTTCTGGCTTCTCGGCGGTCGGACCTTCCCGCCCTGTACTCGGCCTGCGCGACGGATCCTACGCTCGACGACGTCGCCGACGAGATCGCGAACAGCTTCGATCCCGACGGAACCCTGAACGACCGCGCGAGCCCTCGGTTGCGCGAGCTCCGGGGCGAGTGGCATGCCGCCCGGCAGCGCATGCTCGCGAGGATGGAAGACCTGATGGCTCGGCACGAGTCGGTCTTGCGCGATCGGTTCGTGACCGAGCGCGAGGGTCGGTGGGTTCTTCCGGTTCGCAGCGATTCGCACGAGCGCTTTCCCGGGATCGTGCACGCGACAAGTACGAGTGGAGCCACGCTGTTCATCGAGCCGCGGGCCGTCATCCCGATGGGCAATCGCCTCAAGGTGCTCGATGCGGATGTGCGACGCGAGGAGGAGGCTGTCTACGCTCGTCTCACTTCGCTCGTGGCCGACCACCTCGGAAGCGTGGAGGCGGCTGCTCGCGCCCTCGCGCTCGCCGACGTCCGGGCAGCAACGGCCCGGCTCGCCCATGACGCCTCTCTCTTATTCCCCGAGGTCGTCGACGCTCCCCGGCTCGAGCTCGTCCAGGCCCGGCACCTGCTGCTGGCGCTCGACCTTCCGACCGTCGTGCCGAGCGACCTGCGTCTCGAGGCCCGGCGCGTGATGGTCGTCAGCGGCCCAAACGCCGGCGGCAAGACGGTCGCCCTGAAGACGATGGGGCTCGCCGCCCTGCTCGTCCGATCCGGTCTGCCCGTCCCCTGCGGCGAGGGCAGTACAGTCGGCATCTTCGACGTCGTCTTGACGGACGTGGGCGACGATCAAAGCCTCACCAAGAATCTCTCGACATTCAGCGCCCATATCTCGAACATCACAGCGATCCTGGATGAGACGACCGAAGGGGCGCTCGTCTTGCTCGACGAGGTGGCGGGCGGAACGGACCCGCGCGAGGGCGAGGCGCTCGCGGCGGGGCTGCTAGACAGCCTTTGCGTTCGTGGCGGAGCTGTGGCGGCGACGACGCACTACGAGGGACTCAAGGCGCTCGCCCTCGTCGATGCTCGCTTTCTCAATGCGAGCGTCGGTTTCGACATCGCCACCATGACGCCGACGTTCATGCTGGCGATGGGCGTGCCAGGCAGTTCGAGCGCTCTCGCGGTAGCCAGGCGCTTCGGAATGCCGTCGACGGTCATCGACCGCGCCGAGCGTTTTCTCACGCGCGAGGACTTGAGCTTCGAGACGGTGGTGAAGAAGCTCCACGACGAGCGGGCGGCGCTTGAGCTCGCGAGATCGGCCGCCGAAGATCGGGAGCGAGAGGCGGAACTCGTGCGGGTCCGACTCGAAGCGGAACTGGTGGCTGCCAAGGGTCGGGAGAATCGGCTGCTGTCGGACGAGGGGCGCGAGTTGATCGACAAGATTCGGCGCGCGCGGGAAGACCTTCGCGCAGCACAAGCCCGCCTGCGCGCCAAGAGGGTCGAACCGGACGTGCTCAGGGAGGCCCAGCGCGCGATCGACAAAGTGGCGGGGCAGGTCGCAGTCGGTGGAGAGCTCGAGCCGCAGGCGGTCGTCGGGGCGATCGAAGAGCCCCGAGGCTTGCTTCGCGGCAGCGACCTTCGGCGCGGGATGCGCGTCTGGGTTCAGCGTCTCCGCGCCGAGGCGGATGTGGTCGACGTGCTCGGCGACAACCACGTGCGTGTGGCCGCTGGGGCGCTCAAGCTGATCGTAGCCGTGAGCGAGCTGCGCGGAGCGGCGAGGCCCGAGGTCGCCCCGGTTCGAGTGCCGGATCGCGGTCGGGTCGCGGCTCGCGCGGAGCCTCTCGATGAGGCGCCGACTCAGACGAGGGACAATACGTGTGACCTGCGCGGTCTGCGAGTCGACGACGCTCTCGCCATGGCGGTGAGCTTTCTCGATCGAGCCATCGGGGCCGGGACTCACGCCGTGTTCTTTCTTCACGGGTACGGTACGGGAGCGCTGCGCGACGCCGTGCGCAGGGAGCTCACTCAGTCGACGTACGTGGCAAGGGTCCGGGCAGCGCCTGCCGACGAAGGCGGGGAGGGCGTGACGGTGGCGTGGCTCTCTTAGAAGTTCCCACCGTCCGGGGGCCGACCGCGACGCATGAAACGTGGAGCCCGTATACTGGGGGCGGTGGCGGTCGGAGGTCGGTAACGGCAATGGTGCAAAGAGCCCGGCTAGAAGTTGGA
>JBEKXD010000068.1:0-26872 GCA_049512415.1 Polyangiaceae bacterium | reverse complement strand
GGCCCGGGCATCTGGCGCGGAGGCGTCAACGAAAGTGTCCTCGGCTCGACCAACAACCTCTACCTCAACACCGAATGCGGCATCAACCGCGTCTTCGTTCGCTCCACCCTCACCCCGGGCAACATCACCGTCACCGCCTCGCGCACCGGCCTCACCTCAGGCACCGTCACCATCCCCTCCAACGCGGTCACCGTCACCAACGGCCTGTACTGACGCCGGGGGGGGGGCCGGACCACATCGACAGCTCGTTGTGGACGCTCCAGCCCGTCAACGGAAGGGAACCCATGGTTGTCCTCCGCCGGGCCGCGCACTTGGACTCAGGGGGCCCGATCTCCTCTCAATCTCCCTTGGCTGAATTCAGTGGCCGCGGTCTGGCTGCGTCGCTCCCACCCACCCGTTCATGGGTTCGCTCGAATCGACTGGCATCGGCGACGGCCCAGTCCGCGGTGTAGGGCGACAGCACGAAGAGCGTATCGATGCGGCCTTCCTGGACGGCCCATCGGTTCCCCTTGATGGCCCAGGGCGTCTGCCTCGTCGAGACCTTTCCCACTCGGATCGTCAGCGGATCGGGCCGGCCCTTGAGCGTGATGCGGATGACCCCACCGGCTTCCTCGGCGCTGTCGACGCCGGAGGCCGATCGGTCGTAGTCTTCGCCGAAGTCGTCAGCGCCGAGCGATCGGTAGTTTCGAAGCAAGTCCCCGACCTTGGTCTCATCGAACGCGCTCCACGCGGAGTCGGCCTTTCCGAGCTGGCCATGCAAATCGCGTCGGGTCCGCGATCCTGCCCATCGATCGCCGTCCCTCAGGAACGAAAAGTATCCGTGCTTGTTCGTGACCTCGACCTGGATGACGTCGTCCTCTTGAAAATTCAGAATCGAGGTTTCGCGCCAGCTCCGGAGATTGCGCGTGAACAGGAAACCCGAGTAGCCACCGGGGCCCCGGTTGGTCACGGCGAACACCCCGCGGACGCCGGACACTCGCGTGATCTGTCCCCGTACGTCGGTCTTGCCGAAAAAGAGATCGCGCAGCTTGTCCTTTCCCTTCCACGCCACGACGTGCAGGGCCTTCGGCTCGGTGAGGTCGAAGTCGTCGTAGTAGCGGTCGCTCTCGTCGACGACCAGCCTGACGCTAACGAGGCTCAGGTTTTCGAGCAGTTCGTGCACTTTCGAGACGCTGGCCACCGCCCTGATGGGCGCTGTGATCTGCCAGGCTTCGTCTCGCTTCTCCAAGGTGATGGTTTGGAGTTTCCCGCCAGCGTCGTGATCAGGCCTCGTCAGGTCGATTTTCGTAATCGCCTCGACGTCCTGCCGAGTCAAAGTCAGTCGCGGAATCTCTAGCTCGGACCTTGTCGACGCCGCATCTCCGGCACCCGCGCTCGTAGCGCTCGACCTGCACCCGTACAGCGCGAAACCGCTCAGCGCGACAAGCGCCGCGGTGGCGCAAGACTTTGACAGGCTCTTCATGTCCACGTCCAGAGAGGAGCCATCATACGACACGGCAGCCCCTTCCGAGGGGAGCCCACGGCTCCCCTCAGCGATTTCCCCGGGGGCCTTCGCTGCCTAAAGCGGTTTTCGATTGGATGAGACGATGCTCTAATTCGAGGTTCGCTCGCGAACCGCGCGGCGTCGACGCACGACGCCAAGGAGCCCCAGGGCAACGAGCGAAGCGCTTCCCGCTCCTCCGGCGCCCGTACTTCCGCCCACCGTATGGCAGCCGCAGCCGCTGCTAGAACCGCCGTTGTCCGCCTCGCCAGCGGGACCCCCGTCGTTGCTCGACGCGCCGCTCGACCCGCCCGTCACCGGACCGCTGGAGCTACCTCCATTCGAGCTACCCGCGCCCGACGTCCCACTCGAACTCGTCGCCGCGCTCGAGGAACTTCCGCTGGAAGTGCCCGCGGTGCCCGACGAGCTGCTCGTGATCCCTGTGCCGCTGCTCGACCCGCCCGCGCCGCTGGAGCCTGTGGTGCCGCTCGACGTGCCCGCGCCGCTGGAGCCTGTGGTGCCGCTCGACGTGCCCGCGCCGCTGGAGCCTGTGGTGCCGCTCGACGTGCCCGCGCCGCTCGAACCGTTCTTGCCACTGCTCGATCCGGCAAGACCACTCGAACTGCCTGCGACTCCGCTCGAACTGCCCGCGACTCCGCTCGAACTGCCCGCCACGCCGCTCGAACCGCCCGCGACTCCGCTCGAACTGCCCGCGACTCCGCTCGAACTGCCCGCCGCGCCGCTCGAGCTGCCCGTCGCGCCGCTCGAACTTCCGCTCGCGATACCGCCGTCATTGCCATCGTAGGCCAGGCCGGTCTCGAAGGCCCCCAAGTCGGGAGCCGCGCCGCTGTATGGCAGGCCTACGTCAACGCCTTTGTCGATGAGCGGACTGTTGGCCGCAAGGCGCAAGAACGGCAAGATTGGCAGACTGCCATCGGCAGCGCGAGCGCTCGCCATCCCTGCGAAGCAGGTCATGTCTGTGGGCGAGCAACAGGCTGTCCCGCCCGGCGTGTAGGTTGCTGGACATGAAGCCGGAGGCGAGACCGCCACGCTTTGAAAGTCCGCACTCGACAGCGTCAAGTTCATGTTGCTGTCCCACGAATTGTACGACTCGCTAATGGTGTCGGTTCCGGGGGCCACACTGAAGTCCGCCATCAGGTTGCCCACGTACGCCACATTGTTTTTCAAGATCCCGACGGCGAGCGCCGCCCCGTTGGCGTAACCCAGCATGTCGAAGTCGGTCCCGTTGCTGTACGACGTATTGTTGTAGAAGTACGCATTCACAGGACCGTGATTCGCGTACACGCCGTTGGCCTTGTTAAGGAAGGCCACGTCGAACCTTACGATGTGCTGTGGAGGGCTCGCCGGCACGTCGGAGGGCGGAAGGTCGTAACCCCCCGCCTTGAAGCCGTTTCCATTGCCTGCGGCCAAGGCCACCGGCTTGCCACCGCTGAGCGCATCGGGCTTGTACCCCTGGTACCAGGCCCACGAGTACTCGACCGTGCACGCCTCCTGCGACTTGATGAAGTCCCACCCGTCGTCGCTGTTCCACCACGCTCGACAGCCGTGGAAGATGTTGCCCGTGTCCCCGGCGGTATCCGGGTGGCATCCGAAACCGTCGGCGCTCTGCCCGTCGCCGTTCGACGTCAGCAAGTCCTCATTCTCGTGGGAGTCATCATTGATAAACTGGTTATTTCCGCCCTTTTGAATGAAAAAGCCAGGCCCCTCGTTGTGGTGTGCGTCGCACTGCTCGACGATGTTGTTGCTGCCTCCCGTGAAGTACACGCACCAGGACTCATGGTTGTCGCTGTTTAGCTGCAGCACTCCCTTGAACTCGAGCCCCTTCAGGTAGAGCCAGTCCGCCTGCATGTTGACGCCGACCTGCCGGCACGAGTATTTGCTCGTGTCGTTCACGCCCGAGAAATCGAACAGCGGGTGCTCCCCTGGATACGCCCAGTAGTTAATTGGGTTCCCCGAGGTGCCGCTCTTGCTGAGGACGACGTCGCTTATGGTGGCGCTCGTGCTCCCACACGTCGACGTCGCATCGGTGTACGTATACGTCCCGTCGCGGAAGTAGACGGTATCCCCGGCCGACGCAGCGGTCTGCGCCCGCGCCCAGCTAGCAAAGGGCGCGGCCTCCGTCCCCGCGGCCGTGTCACTCCCCGTGGGGGACACGTACCACGTGGCTGCGTGCGCAGTGACGGGCGAAATGAGGCCCAGCAAGCCGGCCAATACCTTCGTTCGCGTCGCTCTCATTTTAGACTCCATCCGTTGAATTCCATGGCCGGGGTGTGCCTTCCGTGTCGCGGCTGAACGCGGGCTGACGCCACGCGGCGACCATCGCTGGCCCCCTCATCGACATCGTACGGGCCCGCATGCCCGGGATTGCGAACACGAAGGATGCTGAGACCGTTGCCACTAGCTTCGTTCGCCTCCCGGGACCCATAGCAGACCGTACCTCTACACCTGTAGTGCATACGTAAAGGGGCAGGCGAGGCACGATCCGCCTCGTCAACGTGTGTTGAGACGCAACTGAAATCCGGTCTCGGCCGCAAGGATGACCCGGTCTCGACCGCTCTCGATCGTTTCACGACAATGCGTCCGCCCATGGCCCCCTTTTACACTGTGATGGACAGGGTAAAGCGCCTCCTCGACGCATCGCCGCCGCCTGACTCGCCCGAGTATGCGTTGTTCGAGCTTCTGCTGGCCGTGACGCGGGCGCCGACGGACCAGGCGGCGCGCGTTCGTGCGACCGCACGGTGCTTCGAGGTCAGTCCCCTGGAGGGCGAACCCGGCCGGGCTCACGCCCCGCCCGCACGCAAGGTCCAGCTTCCCAATTGAGACTAATACCCCACACTGTCGATGTAGAGCCGATACGGCGCAGACTGATCCAGTTCGAACCCGATCCGGACAACGCTCGTCGGGTCGTAGACGCCGTCCTGCGAATAGTAAGCCGGCGAGGACACGTCGAGGGTGACGCACGTCCACGTGAGCGGGGAGAGCACGATGGATCCGCCGTCGGCCCAGACGTAGAGGGAACCGGTCTGAACGAAGAGCTTGATGGACGGGCTCGTCCCGCTATCGAGCCAGAGCCACGCTGACACCGTGTGCCCGCCGAGATCGACGGACGGCGTCTCATTGACGACCGCGTAGGCAGGGATCGTCGATGCCCCATCGGTCGGGCTCGCAGTGCCGTCGACTTCGAGGGCACCGGGCTCGGGGTTGCCAGCACCGGTCCACGTCAGCGTGGCGTCAGAGCTGCCGCTGAGCAACGCCCAGCCTTCTATCGTCGTGTCGAACGTCCACTGGGCGGTGGCTGGCGAGCTGGCCGTTGCACACGCGAGCCCAGACGTGGAGGCTTCGCCCGGCGCACCGTCGGAAACGTCAGTCCCTCCCATCACGTCGGTGGCCAGCGTCGAATCCTCGCGTTGCGCGTCCCCGCCGAGAAGACGCGAGCCGTCGGACTCGTCATGGGACACGTCAGAGCCTGGCGGCGCATCGGTGGTGAACACCAGTTCGTCCGTCTCCCCGCCGCTGTCGCCTCCCAAGGGAGCGAGTGCGTCGAGCTCCTCCCAATCACACGCGCAGTGCGCCGCCCCAAGCGCGATGACCGCCCGTCCGAGAACGCGTGACCCGATCACATCCACCCCGTGACGGTGAATGTGGCAAAAAGCAGCGGCCGACCCAGTCGCGCCGCGGTCGCATCGGCAAATCGCACGACCACTCCCGGCTCGGCCACCAGCGCTTGCAGTTCAAGGGACAGGTCGACGTCGCGAGCGATGGTTGCTCCCAATCCAACGGCTCCCGCTACCGCCAGTGTGAGCGCACTGTCGTCGTGTCCCTGGTATGGCAAGGTGCCGCTACCCGTCACTCCTGCGTAGTAGGCACCGACTCCAACACCGGCCAGTGGACGCGGCCAGCGCCCTCGGCCCGCCGAAACGATCGCATCCAATTGCACGAGATCTTGTTGCACCGTAGCCGACCCGGTCTGCGCCTGCAGCGATGGTGCCGCTCCCAGGCCCGCACCCATCAGACGGACTTGCAAGTTCTCCGTGGCTGCCAGTCGAAATCGCAGGACGGGCATGACCGCGGGGCCTACCCCTCCGAAGCCGCCCATCACTCCAAGCCCGCCTTCCACTGCCAGTCGCGGGGACGGCCGGCGCTCCGAGGCGTCATCGCGGGACTGGCTGGGCGGCGGAGCGGCAGGGCTGGACAGGCGCGAGGGAGGCTTGGGCGGCGCAGCGAACGCCGAGCGCAAACCCTCCACGACGAAATCGAGCAAGGTCGCGCGCAGGAGCGTCACCGCGTGGCGCGCAACGACCTGCGGCCCCTCGTCCGGCGATCTTGTAGGGGCTTCGACCCGCCGCGCAACAACCCCGTCCGAGAACGTGTTAAGCAAGTACATATCGATCCGCCCAGTGTTGTCGTCGACGAACAGACCGGCGACGATCGCCGCGCCCCCCGCGCGCCCAGCTCGTCGCAATGCGCCCGTGCGGTCGGCGTCGGGAACGGAAGGCCCCAGCTCCACGTGAAAGCCATCCGCGATGAGCTCGCCGCGAACTCGGTTTGCGACCTCGGTGGACACCGGCGTACCGCCCGTGGGCTCGGCGATCAGCACGAGCACAGGGTCGGCCGAGGCCACGCGACGCGGAAAGACGACGGCGACCACGACGAACGCTACCGCCGCGACATACGGCCGGCGGCGCGCGCTCACGGCTCTCTGGTCAGCGCCCGCGCTCGAGAACCGTAAGCCCCTTCTGGAAAGCGGCCAAGGTATTCCGTCGCGACGGAACGCGCCTGCGCGTCCCCGTAGAGTTGCTGGGTCACTATCATCTTTCGGCCGAGCGCGTCCGACGCGTACGGTCCCTTGGCATCCTCGCGCATATATCGATCGTACCAGCCCAGCGCCGCATCCGGATTCTGATCCGTCTCCTCGAGCTTGCCGAGAAGATAGGCCGCGTCGCACGCAGCTCGACCCGCCGCGAATCGGTGACGCTGGGCTAAGAGGGCGCTGCGTGCCAATTCGTCCCGACGTGCGTACCGCGCGGCGTCGGCCAGCGCGGAAAGGTCGGCGCTGTTCGCGGTCGTCAGGCATCCTTCGACACCCATCCGATCAGCCTGACCCAGGATGGACTCGAAGTCGCCACTCGCCAGAAGCCTGGGCCAGTCCAGTTTTGAGAGCCCGTGCCGCCGGTCCTGCTGGGCCCCGTCAACGGCCGCTCGTGTCCGAACGCCCGACGGAGGGCTCGCACTGGGGACAGCGCCGCTTGGACTCGCCGACGCCTCGTCCGTCGTCTCGACGGATGCCTCCATCCGGTCTGAGTCAGGGGATCGACGGGCCGCATCCTCGTCCCGCTCGCGAATCAGCGTCTCCCGCTCGCGCACGTGCACGACCAGATGTTGGCCGGACCGCAGGGCGAGGGCCGAATCCGAAAGCGGACCGGTCACCTCGACGGATCCCCGATCCATGCGCACGTCGAGCTCCTCCTTGGCCGCGTCCCAGCCGAGATGGAACGCGGTCCCGGTGACCATGATGAGGAAGGGCCCCGCATCGAAATACCAGTGAGCCCCAGCTCGATGCACGACATCGACGTAGGCGCTTCCGTTGAACAGCGACACGCGCGCACCGAAACTGTCGATCTGCCGCAAGGACACGTGGGATCCGCCCCCCAAAAGCACGTCGCTTCCGTCCGAGAACCGCACACGCGCTTCGCTCGCCTCGTTGACATCAATGAGGCTTCCCCGGGCGACGCACGCGCCGTCTACCACGTAAGAGAGACGCCCCATCGCCCCACGGTCGAGCACGCGACTCCACACGCCACCGCCGACGGCGATAGCGGCCGCTGAGGCGAGCGCGATGGCGGCGCGCGCCCAACGGGCAGTCCTATACTCTGACCGCGACTTGCGCATCCGGCGAAGCAGTGCATCAGCGCCGGCCACACGCTGACGGACGGACAGGTGCCCTCGCTGCGCATGGACGAGCGCCACCAGTTCGGGCGACGGACCGCCCTGGCAAGGCTCGGTGCCGCTAGGCATCATCTGCCGCCTTCCGCTCAGCCCTGTACTCCGCGAAATCGGGGTCCGCGCTGATCATACGGTCGATTTGCTGGGCGGCCCGCCGGATTCGCCGTTTGACCGTCGCCAAGGATGCGCCTGTCACGCTCGCAATCTCGTCCAGGCTCAGGCCCTCGATGTGCCGCAGTACGAACGCCGTCCGGTCGTTGGCCCCGAGCGCGTCGAGCTTGGCATAGAAGTGGTCCAGGAGATCGCGGCCCTCGGTATCGGGCGCTTGACAGGCGCGCTCAGGCACACTTCCCGAGTCCGACAGTAGGAAAAAGCGGCGCACGCGCTTCGCCCGCAGGTAGGAGCGCAGCATCCGAATGGCAGAGGAATAGATGAAGCTGCGGAGCGCGTTCGGATCTCGGAGCGTTCGAATCGCGGCAAACACGTGCCAGAACACTTCCTGGGTGAGGTCCTCGCTCTCGGCGGCGCTCCCGAGTGCCCTGTCCAGGACTCCGTAGACCATCGAGCCAAACCGATTCCACGCCAAAGTGGCCGCCCACTCTTCGCGTGCCACGAGGGCGCGAACCAGCCCCGCGTCGTCGAGCTGTTCAGGCTCTCCACTCCCCACCAAGCGCAGCGCAGAGATCGGGCGCGGCGGCTTCCAAGATCGGTCGGGATTACTCACGAAGGCGACAGCTCCTAGCTTGGCAGATGCAGCACGCCCAAGCGACGGCTCACATTTCTTCTTCGCGCGGGCGGCTCTGTGGCCCAAAGCTGACTCGACCTTCCGCGCGTGCCGCGCCTACTTGACGGGACGTCGACCCACTTGGTGTCAAGACCGCACCCGGCCCGTGTAACCCTCACGGCTCGGAGGCGCGCGCCGCGAAGGCTCGATATCGACCATTTGGAAACTGAGACAGGTACCGGTGACCCAGATCGAAAGCCGCGCGCGCATCGTGGCGCGCGATGGCCGCCTCTATCGAGAGCGCGAGCGCATCCTCGGCCAGAACGCCCCGAGGGTGTGCCTTGAGGTGGTCGGCGAGCAGTGCGCCTGCGCGAACCGCGTCACCGCGGTCGCGAAGGGCGGCGATGGCCTCGAGAACGGGCGTCGGGTCCTCCCCCGCCCCGAGGAGATGGGGAGAGCGATCGGCGCCCTTGGTCGCGAGCTTCAATCGGGCGCTGGGGACCTCGACCGCCGGCGGTGGTTCGACCAAAGCCTGTTCAGGCTCCGCAGACGCAGCGGGCACGGAGGAAGACATCGGGAGCGCTGACGAGGACGCAATGCCCGCCGTGAGAACTGGTAGGGCACCCGACCCGGTTCGCCCGGAGGCCCAGGGCACGTGCCCGTGCCAACGCACGACGCTCGCCGCTGCGACAGCGCTCAGCAGCACTGCGGCAAAACCAGCAGCCCAAATCTGCCGGCGAACGCTTGGCGACGTCCTGCCCGGCCGCAACGGCTCGAATCCTGACCAGCGCGAACTGTCGAGAGAAGCGCACTGGAGGCGCGCGAGCATACTGCGCTGCCCCACTGGATCGGCCGGCAGCGGCGCAACGCCTCGCACGAGGTCGGCCAGGGGCCGCAGGGCGGAGCCAAGCTCCAGGTCTTCTTCGACCAATCGTTTCAACGCCGCACCCTCCGCTCCGCACGACCTTCGCCCGCACGCTCCAGAGAGATCGCCAGCTTCACTCGCGCCTTGTGGACACGCGCCCACACGGTATTGATCGGCACGCCCTGAAGCCGAGCAATTTCCTCCCCCGAGTAACCCTCGATTTCGAAGAGGACAAAGGCGGCGCGCTGCGCCTCAGGCAACTTCGCGAGGAGCCGCGTCAACATCAGCTCCTCTTCGCGGCTACGCAGGGCCGCCTCCGGGCTTTCGTTCGGGCTGACCAGCGATTCGTCGGCGCGTGCTCCCGCCAAGAAAAGCCTGAACCACCTGAGCTGCCGAAAGTCGCGCACACGCCGGCGCGTGATTTGATAGAGCCATCCGGGAAGGTTCTCTCCGTCGAACGCGGGAAGGCAGCGGTGAACAATCAGGAAAACGTCCTGCGCAAGGTCGTCCCGGTCGGCCTCGGGCCCCCCAAGGGCCCGAATCCAACGGCGGACTTCGTCAAAAAACCGGCCGTAGACGTCTTCGAACTCCAGGGCGCGGGACGACGTCAAAGGCGTGCCTAGCAGGCGGTCGGCCGACCAATCATGGGCCACTGCATTGCCTGCCTCCATCCCATCCTTTGAAGGGACCGCTGGCCGCAAACCTTGCCGTGAACTCGCGCTCAAAGAGAACTCACACCTTGGGAGGTCCTTAGTGTACGCTCCACCCGGCTTCGCCGCCATGGCTCGCAGCAGACGGCCTCGCCTCGCCCGAGCGTGGGCGCTCTCACTTAGTGTTGGTGTGGCCGTCGGCGCGAGCCGGGCCGCGCTCGCGGACGACGCGGGAGGGCCGGCCGAAGCTCGCACCGATACTTGCCCGTCGCCGGACGCCGTGTGGTCGTACATCGCGCAGCTGGTTCCGAGCGCGGCGCCACAACTCTTCTCCGCAAAAGGCCACGTTGATATCGTGGATCAGGGTGACCGGTATCGCGTCCACGTCACGACAGACCAAGGTGGGCTCGAGCGGACGTACGTGGATCGGTCCCGCGACTGCGAGCAGCGAACGCGCTTTGCTGCCGAGTTCATTGTTCTCGCGCTCCTCCCACCGCAGATCCTCCTAGGTGGGCCGACAACCGCTGCCGACGCGGGGACGATTCCGTCCGTTGCATCGACTCCACTCCCGAACCCCGTTCCTGGCCCCGACGTCGTGCCGGTGGCGCCTCCCGTGGACAAGCCGACGACGCCGCGCGCCCTCGCCCGCCCAGTTCCGCAGAAGGTGGCGGAAGCTCCCCCTAGAGGCCGTCCCGC
This sequence comes from Polyangiaceae bacterium, assembly GCA_049512415.1. GTDB lineage: Bacteria > Myxococcota_A > Polyangia > Polyangiales > Polyangiaceae > Palsa-1150. Next base: position 16,493 of record JBEKXD010000068.1, on the reverse strand, counting down.
CAGGCGGATGGTTCGGCTCGAGGCGCTCGCCGTCGGCGCAGTGTCTCCGCCACTCTTGGACGCACCCGCCTTGGCGATGTGGGGTGGCGAGCTGCGCGTTCGCGTCGGTGCTGGCGCGATCGCTGGCGTGGCGTCGATCGGGTACCTGCCGAGACTGGAATTCCAGGACGGGGCGTTTCGAGGGTCCGTGAGCCGCGTGCCCGCCATGGCGGGCGTTCGCACACGGTCCGAGGTCGGCGAGCTCGAAATCAGCGGAGACTTCGGGGTGACAGCGGTCGTCGAACACTACGAGGGCGTGAGCCCACACTTTCCGTCCGACGCTACCGTCCTCGCCCCGGGCCTCGAAATCGGTGCCACGGTGGCGCCGCCTCGACGATCAGGGATCTCGGCTCTCGCCGGGATTCGCGCATCTTGGCTCCCCCTGGCGCACGACCTCGTGACATTGCCGTCGGGCGTCGTCGCCCAGACTCCGTCGTTCTGGCTCGGCGCGGCGGTCGGAATCTCGCTGGAGCTTTGACTCTCCGCGCCGGTGGGCGACGGCCTCAGCGCCTCTCGACGTCCCGTCACAAGCGCTGTGAGAGCAGGATCGCGCCACCCACGACGATCTTCTGACCCGACTCCAGCCCGTGCTTGACTTCTAACCAGGGACTCGATTCGCCCTCATCGACGTCCACCGGCGTGCGCGCAAACTTCACGCGTCCGCCGTCCTCCCCCGTTTGCACGAACACGACGCGATAATCCCCGAGACGGAGTAGGGCATTGCGGGGAATCGCCAGCGCTCGCTTTTCGTCGACCGAAATCTGGACGGTCGCATACATCTCTGGATGCAGGAGTCTCTCCTCGTTCGCGAACGTGCACCGAACCCTCGCCGTCCGCGTGCCCGGGTCGAGCATGCCGCTCACCCAGTCGACCCGGCCATTGAACACCTTGTCCTTATAGGCGACGACCGTGACGACGACCGGTGCGCCGACGTGAACACGAGCGAGGTCCATCTCGTAGACGTCGGCGAGGACCCAGACCGTATCGATCTCTCCGATGGTGAAGAGCTCTTGAGCCGTACCCCCGCCATATTGGCCCTGAACTTCGATACCCGGGCTGATGTTGCGCATCAGCACTTCTCCATCGATTGGCGCCGAGAGCGTATACGTCTGCGTCACGGCACTTGCATTGCCCAGTCGGAGCAAATACGCCTTCTGACGCGCCCTCTCGAGTTCGGCCCGTGTCCGGTGCCAGTTGTCCTCAGCCGCTTCCAAGTCGGCCGCTGACCCAGCCTGGTGCTCAAATAGGTCCTTCTTCCGCTTGTAGTCGTGCTCCGCGGCGATGAGGTCCGCCTCCGCCTTGTGAACATCGCTCACGACGTTGCCGATGTCCGGAGACTCGATGACCGCGAGCGGCTCGTTCTTCTTCACGTGCTGCCCGAGCTGGGCGTCGATTCTTACGACTCGACCCGTGACTGGAGAGAACACGTGTCCGGACTTGAGGTCGTCGAGCACGACGTGTCCGCTCGTGAGGATCGTGTCGTCTACGTCCCTCGACTGAACGCTATCGACTTCGATCTTTCCCGCGCGCACTTGCTCCGGCGTCAGCCAGACCTCCCCCGGCGGCGGATCGCGCCCTTCGGGCTGTTCGGCCGCTTGCGACCGGTGGCACGCCCCGCTCGCCCACGCAAACGCCACGACGCACACCGCTTGCGCGGACCAGAAACCGCGACGGACCGGACCCGCCGGGGTCGACGTGCCCACATGCGCTCCAAGACTTCCAATCCAGCGACAGGCACTCATCCCTAGTTCCTATCGCGGCGCATAGCAGGGAGACGGCCCCCGGGCCAGTACGACACGTGTCCATTCGCAGGTGGCCCCGCAGGCGCGACCGAAGTGAGGCAATATGCCCGTCTCGTCGCACGCGAGTGGGGCGAAGTGGAGCATGAACGCCGGCAGGATCGGACAGTCGAGATCCCCGCGGACAGCGACCGGGCGCCCACCGACCGTCCGCCACGCACCACGGCAATCGCCACCCCCAGCCCGTCCTGCGTCTCGCTCCCGGAGCCACGGTCCATCCTGGCAGAGTCCGGTCCAATCTTTCTCAGCCCGTTAGCTCAGGTAGTCCCGGTCCTTGAGTTTCTTGGGGATGTACTGCTCCGTGATAAAGGAGATGCTCTTTGTTAGGAGCGAATCGACCTCCATCTTGAACCCGTTGTCGACGATCCCCTGAATCTCCCGTTGCCACTTCGCGTCCTTGAACCACGGGTACGCTTTCATCTGTTCAGCTCGAGCGATGTCCTCTTTGCTCAGCCTGATCTCCGCGGCTTTGGGCATCTGAAACTTCTTGTAGTCGAACGCGCTCATGCCGAGGAATCGTACGTTCGGTACGGCCATGCGCATGGACTCATAGGCGAGATTGATGCTGCCCTGCTTGAGCACCGAGTAGATGTAGAGCCCCCACGGATCGTTGTCGACGAGCACGTAGATGGGCAAGTGCAACTCGCTCGCCATCCGCTGCAGAAGCCTTCTCGCTCCACGCGCGGCTTGGCCTTCGCTCGTCATCAATATGCAGTTGTACTTCTCCCAAAAGCGGTCTTCGTTCAGACGGTGCCAGACCGCCTGCTTCTCGACGATGAGGATGAATTCCGCCGAATTCTTGAGGAATCTCAGTGCGTCCGATTCGCAGATGCTTGGAATCCCCCACCCTCCTCTCCCCATGCGCGACAAATCAATCGTGTCCCCCGCGTCCTCGACGACGAGTTTGCCAACGACCAGTCCACGACGGTTTGCGAACAGGTGCAGCTCCTCGCGCAGCGCATCCAGCCCCACCTCGATATCCTCGATAATCGGGTCGCTCTCGCTCTGATCTTCGAACGTGTTCTCGGTCGTCCCCCGCAGCGTATGCTTGGTCATATAGAACATCTGGCGGATGCTGATCGTCTTGCCCTCCTCGATCAACGTCTTGCATCCGCTCGCGACGAGGAGAGTCTGCATGAATTTCCTCGCCATCGAAGTATTGAAGAATTCACGCGACTGCGTCCGATCTCCGAGCTCGATGATCTTTCGCTTGGCATTGAAGGACACGTTTGACAGGGTGCGCGTTCGAATGTCGAATGCAGGATTTTTCCCCTTTCGAACGTCCCCTACGACGTCGGAGGCCAGGCGCTGGATCTTCGCGAGCGTCTGCGCGTCGCGATCGGTGACTTTGGAGGCCGATTTCTTCTTGCCTGCCATGATTTACTCCGGAAGAAGCGAGAGTTGAGCTTCTCGCTTGGTCCGGCGCTCCTTTCTGCGAACCCCAGGCCCGTCGGTCGCCGGCTTCTTAGCCTCCGCTGCGAGCGCGCCTGACGGAGGCCGGACCTTGCCGCCGTCCGCGATGTGCAGAAACTTGGGCAGAGCCGCCAGGAATGGCTTTTCCAGGGCATCTGCCGGAACTCCCATGATCTCCGAGAGAGCGCTCGCTACCTCCGGGATGTACTTCTCAAAGAGGCTGCGGCGCATTTCCTCGCGCTGCGCATGGGCGCGCGCTCGAATGTGTGCGGCGAGCTTGCGGCCACATTCCTGAACGGCAAGTTTCATCTCGCGCAGGAGGTCGTCGTAGTGCGCCACGGCCTCCTTGGCCTCGCTGGTGAACGGTACCCACACGCTGGCCAGATGAACGACGATCACCATGGGCGCGACGGGCAAGCTGCCCTTGGGCTGCTGAAGCTCATAACTCCGCCAGTTTGTCTGATACACGCTCTCGCTGATGGCACAAGCCTTCGGCTGGTATTGCAGCGGAACGCGATTCGCAAAACGCATGATCTCCGCGGGCTCGTCGAGCGGAAGATCCCCGCCAAAGGCTAGCGCGGCCTCGACGACGAACGGATTGCCGCGATAGACCGCGGGCGGGCGAGTCGCGGAGACGTAGAAGTCGGCACGGGGAAACCGCCGCTTGAGCCCCTCCACGAGCAAGGTCTCGCCGATGGGGACGACCGCGTTCGCTGGAGGCGCCATCACCTTCACCTGCCCGAGCGCGTGATGAAGGCGCTCGAGCTCCTCGCCGTGAATCGTGTCCGCACGCGCTCGCGCCGAGACTCCAGCCAGCTTGCAGACGGCTTCGGAAACGGCCGGGGAGACCCTAGAGAAATCCGACACGAGGACCTGTTTGACGCTCTGCCCACCGGAGTCCTGAAGCATCGTCTGGAGCATCCCGAGCTCAACGCCGTGCGGATGCGGCTTGATCTCTTGCGCTTCTCGGGGAAGCTCGCTCGTGACGCGCGGGAACTCGAACTTCTCTCCTTTCGGAGACAGGTACGTGAGCGCAAGGTGTGGGTTCGCCACGACCGTTTGCTCGAGATACTCCTGGACCCCCGTCCGTCCCCCGCGATGAGCCGCGACGAGCTCGATCTCGACTCGCGTCCCGTGATCGAACGCCACGCCCCCGGCCCTCTCGAGGTCGCCCCAGTCGACCGTCGCTTCGCTCACGACGTCCGGCTGATTGTGCTTGGTGTCGATTCGCAGCTCGATCCGGTAGGCCGGTCGGCCTTTGCCGGTCTTGCTCGTGATCACCACCGGCTTGCCCGTCGTGAGTTGGCCGTAGAGACCCGCTGCACTGATGCCGATTCCCTGCTGTCCACGCGACTGCTTGAGTCGGTGAAATTTCGATCCATAAAGGAGCTTCGCGAAAATCTTCGGCATCTGTGGCTTTACGATGCCTGGCCCGTTGTCCTCGACAATCACCCGGAAGCGCGAGGCGGCGGGCGCCGCCGAGGGCTCTTTCGCAACCGCCGACGACACCTCCCGGATTTCCACGAGGAGCGCGGGCAAGATGCCGGCTTCTTCGCAGGCGTCGAGGGAGTTATCCACGGCCTCCTTGACGGTTGTCAGGAGGGCCTTGGCGGGATTGTCGAACCCCAAGAGGTGCCGATTCTTCGTAAAGAACTCGCTGACCGAGATCTCACGCTGGCGTGCCGCCATCGATTCGGCGGTGGCGCGTCGCCTCGGCGTCGCCTCCGAGGACTGTGCCTCTAGCTGCGAGGCGTCGGGGGGATTTGGCATGGCGGTCGGACGAACGGCTAGCGGAATGGGTGAACGGGTGTCAAGCACGGCGGTGATCCCCGTTGCGCTGCGCGAACTGCTACCGTCGCAAGCGTGAATCCCCTGGGGCCGAGTAGTCGCAAGAGCGCCGCACTGCGTGCCGCTCCGGGCCATATTCGGAGCGCCCGCGCGATCCTCGTCCTGCTGACCGGGCTGAATCTCGTCAACTACGTCGACCGCACGGTGATGGCCGCGGTCCTGTCCCGCGTCCAGAGCGACCTCCGACTGTCCAGTCTTGCTGCCGGATCGCTCGCAACCGTGTTTCTCGTCGGATACTTCGTCACGAGCCCGATCTTCGGCGTGCTCGCCGACCGTTCGGGTGTCGGTCGCCGCCAGCGACTGCTCGCAATCGGGATTGCGGTCTGGAGCACCGCGACGGTGGCGTCGGGGCTTGTTCGCTCGGCGGCCGGTCTCTTCGTGGCGCGCGCCCTCGTCGGAGTGGGAGAAGCGAGCTACGTAGCCATTGCGCCAACATTCATCGACGCAAGCGCGGCGCCTGCGCGTCGAGCCCGGTCCATGTCGGTCTTCTCGGCCGCGATTCCCGTGGGCTCCGCGCTTGGGTACGTCATCGGTGGCGCAGTGCTGCACACCCACGGATGGCGCGCAGCGTTCTTCGTGGCCGGAGCGCCCGGCCTCGCTCTTGCGCTTCTCTGTCTGCTCATCGTGGACCCGCCAGAGTCATCGTTCGACTCGGCCGCGGCGCGAATCAGACCCTACGGGTCACTCCGCGGCAGGGCGCTGTACGGACGTGTCGTTGCCGGCTATTGCGCCTACACTTTCGCGATAGGAGGCTTTGCATTCTGGGGGCCTAAGTACCTGCACGCGCGCTACGGCCTCGATGAGGGCTATGCCAGCGTCCAGTTCGGTACGCTGACCGTCGTCGCTGGGCTCGTCGGAACGCTTGTGGGCGGCTGGCTTGGGGACGCGGCCGGACGAGAATCCGGACCGATCCTCGCCGCGACGGGAATCGGGCCCCTCCTCCGAACGGGAGACGAATCAGACCTGGCGATCGCGAGACGTAACGTGCGCATATGCGCCGGGGCGGCGGCGCTTGGTGCGCCCCTCGCCGCGCTAGCCATCCTGGCGACCACTGCACGCGGCTTCTTTTTGTGGGCGTTTCCCTGCGAAGCTTTCCTTTTTCTCCTGAGCGGACCGGTCAATGTTGCGATCCTGCGCAGCGTGCCTGCAGAACTCCGCGCGACCGGGATGGCCACCAGCGTGTTCCTCATCCATCTCTTCGGAGACCTTTGGTCCCCTCCGCTCCTCGGTTTGGTCGCCGATCACGCCCCAATGAGTATGGCGATGTTCCTCGTCCCCCTCACATTCGTCGTCGCTGCGACGATCTGGGCGACCACGCGCGCTTCCACTGGGTTGACCCGGGCCGTCGCGGTGCGGTAGGCAGCGTGGGCTTGTTGCGCGCCGCGGGGCGCGTCCCGCTCGTCGCGCACCTTCCGATGCGAATCGTCCGTTTGCTCGCCGTCATGGCAGAAGTGCTGGTCGCGCTACTTTCCGTTCGCCCGGCGCGAGCGGCTGACGCAGATGCCGGCCCATTTCCCGTTTCCCCGGCCGCTTCCATGCCAGGAGCGACGGCTCCGGTTTCGGACGCTGGGAGTGCCTCCGGAAGCGCCGCACTGTCGTCCGAGCCGACCGTCACGCTGCCCCCGACGGCCACGGCGCAAGCCGAAGGACTGCCCATCGCGGCGATCGACATCACGGGCGCCCGGCGCGTGACGCGCGAAGACGTCCTTTCCTACATGCGGGAGAAGCCCGGACAGATCTTCAAGGCGGACGCACTGACCGGCGACGTACGCGCGTTGTGGGATTCGGGCTTCTTCGAAGACATCCAGGTCGACCTGTCGACCAACGACCGGGGCGTCGTCCTGCGCGTGGTGGTCCGCGAGCGACCGAACGTGCGCGAGGTGACCTACGAGGGCAACGTCGAAATCGAGAACGACAAGCTGACCGAGGTCGTGGAGGTCAAGCCCAACACGATACTCAGCGTGCCGTCGGCGAACAGAAGCGTGCAGAAGATCAAGGATGCGTACGCGGAGAAGGGCTTCTTTCTTGCCGACGTAAGCTACGAGATCGCTCGAGGGCGAGACAATGAAGTCGTCGTGAAGTTCAAGATCGTCGAGCACCAGCCCGTCACGGTCCGGCGCGTGACGTTCGTCGGCAATGAGCATGTGCCCGACCACGAGCTCCGCGACCAGATGCAGACCGGAAACGGAGGCTTCTTCGCTTTCGGATCCGGCGGCGCGTACCGCCAGGACGTGTTCGAGCGAGACGTCCTCATGCTTAGCGCCCTCTACTATGACAAGGGATACCTGAGCGTTCAGATCGGCACGCCGCGGGTCATGCTCACGCCGGACCGCGAGGGCATTGACATCGCCGTCGTCATCCGTGAGGGGCCGCGCTACACGATTCGCCAACTTCGCGTCTACGAACATGACGCGGACGGGCGAGAGGTTCCCCCCCTTGGCGGTCGCCAGGCACTGCGCCAGATGATTCGCGAGCAGTCCGGAGATTATTTCAATCGCGCGGAACTCATCAAGGATCTTCAGGCGGTTCGAACACTCTACCGCGACGCCGGTTTCGCCAACGTCCAGGCCGAGCCTCAAACGGAGCTCGACCCGACCCGCAACGAGGTCGACATCGTGGTGCCGATCGTGCGGGGCCCGCCCGTTCGTATCGAGCGCATCGAGGTCAAGGGGAACAACAAGACGCGCGACAAGGTCATTCGCCGCGAGCTCGAAATCGAGGAGGGACAGCTCTTCAGCGAGACACGCCTCGACCACAGCAAGCGCCGAGTCACGGCACTCGGTTACTTCGAACGGGTCGATATCTCAACGGAGCAGGGTTCGGCCCCAGACCGAATCGTCGTCAATATCGAAATCACTGAAAAAGCCACAGGGACGTTTCAGATTGGAGCGGGCTTCAGCTCCATCGAGAGCTTCATCCTGACGGCGCAGGTTCAACAGGCCAACGTTTTTGGAAACGGACAGTCGCTCGCGCTGCAAGGGCAGTATTCGTCGCTTCGTCAGCTCATCACGCTGCGTTTCCTCGAGCCGTACTTCCTCGACTCCGACTGGAGTACCAACGTCGAACTTTACGACACTCTCTACGCGTTCACGAACTTCACGCGCCGGAGTGTGGGCGGCTCGTTGACGTTCGGATACGCGCTTGCTCAGCCGTGGCTCCGTCTCGGCGTGACAAGCACTGTCGAGTGGGATTCAGTCGACACGCAGGCCACCACCAGTTTGTTCGGTGTGGCCAGTGGCTACTCGAGCGTGTACCAGCAGCTTCCGCTCGCCAACCTCTTCAACTCCGGTCGAGTGGTCTCGCTGCGGCCGACGCTAACTTTCGACACCCGCGACAATCGTCTCTTTCCGACGTCCGGAGTCTTCCTCCAGGCGTCTACTGAGATCGCCAGCGCGGCCTTGGGCAGCGAATTCAACTACATCCGCAACCGGTTTACGGGGCGCTTCTACTATCCGCTGGGGGGCAACACGGGAGCGCCAGGTTCAGGATTCGTTCTGAAGCTCAATACCGAGCTAGGCCTCATCACGAGCCCAGACCCCCAGGGGGTCCCGATCTTTCAACGGTACTTTCTGGGTGGCATCCTCGACCTACGAGGCTACTACCTGCGCACCATCACCCCGAGGCTTCCTCTCACGACGGCGCTCGATCCGAACTCGGCGCCCATCCCGAACGGCGCCCAGATTGGAGGTAACCTCGAAGCGTACGAGAACCTCGAGCTCGAGTTTCCCATCCTCGACTCGGTCGGAATCCGCGGCGTCGTTTTCTTCGACGCCGGCAATGCCTGGAACACCGAAGATCAGTACTGCAAGACGGCCCCCTCGCCGCAATTCGACGCCGTCGTGAGACCTTGTTTCTCCTTCCCGGGGAGCCTTGGCTACCTGCGCACGTCCACGGGGTTCGGCATTCGCTGGTTCTCGCCCCTCGGACCCCTTCGGTTCGAGTGGGGCTTCCCGCTGTCGCCTCTGCCATACGAAAACCGCAGCGACTTCGAATTCACGATCGGCAACTTCTTCTAGCAGGACGGCGCCGAACCGGGAGACGAGCGGCGGGGAACGCGATGGCCGCCAGGCAAGAAAGGAGATCTTCGGAGGCCGCTCGATGGGCAGCCCGAGCGGTCCTGGCGGTTCTCTCCCTGTCATCGCGCACACTGTCCGGGCGCGTTCAGGCGTTGGATCCGACCCGCGCGGCGCAGCCCCGTGCGCCGTCCACACGGCTTCGCGAACGTCCGCTCGCTGAGAAGGCGCCACCTCTCGACCTGTGCGATGGAGCAGACTAAAACTGGCTCCACGCATGGCCGATTCCACGTCTTCCCCGCCTCCGCCCGCATCGCCGCAGCAGAAGATACCCGTCTCCATCCAGGACGAGATGCGCACCTCGTACCTGGACTACGCCATGAGCGTCATCATCGGTCGCGCCATACCGGACGTGCGCGACGGCCTGAAGCCCGTCCATCGACGCATTCTATACAGCGCCCATGAGCAGGGCATCCTGCCAACGACCGCACACCGCAAGAGCGCGAAGATCGTCGGTGACGTGATCGCCAACTATCACCCCCACGGCGATGCCGCCGTCTACGACGCGATGGTGCGTTTGGCGCAGGACTTCTCGATGCGCTACCCGCTCATCGACGGACAGGGCAATTTCGGATCTGTGGATGGCGATCCGCCGGCCGCCTATCGTTACACGGAGGCCCGGCTCACCAAGCTCGCCATAGAGCTACTGGACGATATCGATCGCGAGTGCGTCGACTTCGCATCGAACTTCGATGACACCAAGCAGGAACCTGTCGTTCTGCCCGCGAGACTGCCCAATCTTCTCGTCAATGGCTCGGGGGGCATCGCCGTCGGAATGGCCACCAACATCCCACCGCACAATCTCGGCGAGGTGGTCGACGCGACGGTGCACCTGATGCGCCACCCGGAGGTGACCATCGACGAGCTGATGCGGATCATTCCCGGCCCGGATTTCCCGACTGCCGGGCTGATTCACGGCCGCAGCGGGATCGTCTCTGCGTACAGGACGGGACGCGGCACGATCGTGATGCGCGCGCGGACCGTGGTCGAACAGTCGCAGGGTCGCGGCGACCGCGAGCAGATCGTCGTTACCGAGATTCCATACCAGGTCAACAAAGCGCGAGTGGCCGCGCGCATCTCAGAACTGGTTCGGGAGAAGAAGATCGACGGGATCTCGGAGGTGCGAGACGAGAGCGACCGCGATGGGATTCGACTCGTCATCGAACTCAAGAAGGACGTCTTGCCTCAGGTAGTGATCAATCAGCTTTATCGGCAGACCGATCTGCAGACGTCGTTCGGAGTCATCAATCTCGCAATCGTCCAGGGACGGCCCGCTGTTCTCACGCTCAAGGAAACGCTCCAGGCGTTCGTCACTCACCGACGCGACGTCGTGACCAAACGTACGCGACACGATCTGCGCAAGGCGGAAGCGCAGCGCGAGATCGTCGAAGGTCTCGGTATCGCGGTTGCCGACGTCGATATCGTCGTTCGCACGATTCGAGAGTCTCCAGATACCGAGGGCGCGCGCCACGCTCTGATGCAGCTTCCGCTGCTTGGCCTCGAAGCCTTCGTTCGACGGGCGGGACGACCGGAGAGCGAGATCGAGGCCACCAAAGTACGCACACCATATCATTTGACCGAGCGTCAGGCCAAGGCTATCTTGGAAATGCGCCTCTCGCGATTGACCGGTCTCGAGCAGGAGAAGCTCGCGACGGAATACGGAGAACTGTGCGACGCGATCGCGGGCTACCGAGCGATTCTCGCGAGCGCCGAGCTTTTGGATGGCGTCATCGTCTCGGAGCTCGAGGGCATTCGCACGACGTATGCCGATAAGCGTCGAACCGAGATTCTGGACAGCGAGGCCGACATTCCTGACGAAGCTCTCATTCAGGAAGAGGACATGGTCGTGACGATATCGCACGCGGGCTACATCAAGCGGACGAGCCCGCGAGACTACCGCGCTCAACGGCGCGGGGGCCGAGGGCGAATAGGCATGGACGCGCGCGAAGAGGACTGGGTGACGCAGCTCTTCGTGGCTTCGACGCACGCATACGTCTTTTTCTTCAGTGACAAGGGCAAGGTGTACGTCAAGAAGGTGTATGAGATTCCACTTGCAGCGCGCACGAGCAAGGGACGGGCCATCGTGAACTTCATTGGCATCGACCCCGGGGAGTCCGTGGCCGCAACGGCATTCGTACCGGCCATCGAGAAAGGAAAGTTCATCGTCACCGTGACGAAACGTGGCCAGATCAAGAAGACTGAGGTCGACGAGTACGAGAACTTTCGCGAGAAGGGCATTATAGGCGTCAAAGTGGACGACGGGGATCAGCTGCTCAGCGCGGACCTGACGGATGGCGCCGGTGACCTCATCCTCGCGACGAAGACCGGGCTGTGCATTCGATTTCCTGAAGACCAGGTTCGCCCGATGGGCCGAGCCACACACGGTGTCAAAGGCATCGACGTCAGCGATGGCGACGAGGTCGTGGCCCTGGTGGTGAGCGAGCCCGAACGGCCCAACGTGCTTGCGGTCTGCGAAAACGGCTTCGGAAAGCGAACGTCGATCGAAGAGTTTCGCACGCAGAACCGAGGCGGGAAGGGCATCATCCTCATTGATGCTAGCGAGCGCAACGGGCCCGTGGTCGGGGTCAAGCTCGTCAAGGACGGCGACGAGGTCATGCTCATCACCGACCGAGGGCAGACGTTGCGCACCAGGGTCGACGAGATTCGCGAGACCGGTCGCAATGCGCAAGGCGTCAAGCTCATGACCCTTGCTGATGGAGAGCGCATCGTGGCCCTGGAGCGACTCGCTGAGAGCACCGATGGGCTCGATGGAACAGGCGGTGAGAGTCTACCCCCCGGCACGAGCAACCCACCGGGAGGGAGCTTGGCCCCGCCCGAAGGCGCGACGTCGCCGCCCGCCAGCAACTGACCATCGTTCGCCTCCAATGAGCTCCACCGCGCCGCCGTTCGTTTCCGCCAAAGACCGCCGGCTTCGGCTTCGCCTGGCTCCGCGTCGGGCGGCGGCTACGCTCGAACGCCTATCCGCTCAGCATCCGACGGCTCATTGCGAGCTCGACCATCGCTCTCCGTTCGAGCTGCTGGTATCGGTGGTCCTGAGTGCTCAGACGACGGATGTCGCCGTGAACAAAGCGACGCCGGCCTTATTTGCCCGCTTCCCCGGCGCGGTCGCGCTCGCCAAAGTCGAGCCCCGCGACGTCGAACCGCTCATCTCGACTCTTGGATTTTTTCGAGCCAAATCGAAGGCGCTGGTCGGGCTGGCGCGCGCCATCGTCGACTCGCACGGCGGCGAGGTACCCCGAGACCTGCACGAGCTCGTAAGTCTTCCTGGCGTTGGACGCAAGACGGCCAACGTCGTTCTGGGCGTAGCGTGGGGATGCTCCGAGGGGATGGTTGTCGACACGCACGTCACGCGCGTGAGCCAACGCCTCGGGTGGACGCGCAACACGGAGCCCGAGAAGATCGAGCGCGATCTCAACGCGCTGTTCTCTCGCGACCTGTGGGATCACGCGAGCCATGTCATCGTCTTTCACGGTCGACGTTGCTGCGAAGCGCGACGCCCCCGATGCGGCGACTGTTCCGTGAACGACTTGTGCCCCTCCGCCTTCGATGCAGCCAAGGTCGGCCGCAAGCCGAGCCGCTCCCGCTCCCCCAATGTGCCCTCGTCGAAACCGGCCAAGCGCAAGCCAGCGTAGGCGATCCATGGCACCGCTCTTGCCGATCGAAAGGGCTGCGTGGCTACCGAAAGCAGTCCTTCGCATGTCGAACCGTGGCAAATGCGGATACTTCATCGGACGCCGATGGGATCGAGAGGGTCCGCCTGAGCTCGTCGGAGGACAGACGCAAAAAGGGATTCGTGCGCAGCTCCTCGTCCAGCGTCGTGCCGACCGTAGGCTCCGACCGCTGACGCATCTCTTCGACGCGCGCGCTCGCCGCCCTCACAGCCTGATTGCATGGCTCCACATGCGCCGCGAACCGCAGGTTGCCTGCCGTATACTCATGGCCCGAGAACACGCGAGTATCCCCTGGAAGCGCAGCGAGCTTCGCTAGAGACGCGACCATTTGGGCCGGCGTGCCCTCGAACAAGCGACCACACCCAGCCGAAAATAGGGTATCCCCGGTGAACACGGCACGGTCTTCCTCGATGACATAGGACACGGCACCCAGCGTGTGCCCCGGAACATGCAGACATCGGCCGCGGATCTCCCCTGCACCGACGACGTCGCCGTGCTGCACCCCGCGCGTGAAACCGGGCAGGCGTCCGGCATCCGACTCGTGCCCCACGACCTCCAAAGCGTATTCCGAGGCCAGTTCCTCGTTCCCGCCAACGTGGTCCGCATGATGGTGAGTCGACCAGATCGCTCGGGGCCGCGCTTCCTCACGTCGGAGGGCGTCACGAACCGCCTTGGCATCCGACACGTCCACGACCACAGCGTCACCGCTCGCTGCAATGACGAGGTACGCGTAGTTGTCTCGAAGGCACGGAACGACGACTATTCGCATGACTCGGTCACTGCCTATTCCGATAGGCGCCCTCGAGACATCCGACGTTGCACGCGTACGGCACGACTTCCTTGATAGAGGCACGCAGCTCTCGGTATCTCGCCTTCATCGCAGCGAACTCCTCTCCCTTGGAAATCCCATGTTGTTCAAGCGGATCCGTCGTGAGGTCGTAGAGCATGCAGTAGCTCTCGCCCCCAAAACAAATGAGCTTCGATGCGCCTCGAACGAGCGCCCTACGCCGGGCGTTGTCGCTCGTTGCTGGCAGATCCACGAGCACGTCGCGAGGACGAGCGGGGGCACCGTAGATCTCTGGCACGAGCGACGTGCCTTCGAGAGTTGAACCTCGCTCGAGCCCAAACAGCTCTAGAATCGTTGGTGCGATGTCGAGTCCACTCCTCGGAACGTCGATCCGTCGCGGCAGGTTGCCCGGCACGAAGATGAACAGCGGCACGTGAACGAGGGTGTTCCACAACTCGAATCCGTGACGCATCATTCGATGTTCGCCGAACTCCTCGCCATGATCGCTCGTCACGATGATCACGGTGCGCGAAGCCCAGGGCTTCGACGACATGAAGTCCAGCAGACGGCCAATATACTCGTCCGAAAACGTAATCTCTCCGTCGTACCGATCTCGATCTCGCTTGCCCCAATCAATTCCATCGTGATGAACGTAGATGTCGTGCGGATCGAGCCAGTGCGTCCAAAGAAAGAATCTCCTCTCACCATTCTCCTCCTCATTGAGAAGCTGCTCCGCAATCTCCTCGGTCTTGGGCGACGTCACCTCCCGATCCGTAATCGGATCGAAGACGATTCCAGGCGTGATCTTCCATTCGTCGAATCCCACGTCGAACCCTGCCGTAGCGAAGTACTTGTGAGCCATCACGCCCATCGTATGGATCCCTGCCTTCTGAAGCTCGCGAGGGAAAAAGGCTTCCTTCGGATACGTTCCAAAGAAATACCCGCTCCTACGCAGCTCGGAGGGCAGTCTTCCTGCCAAAAGGCCGCCTAGACTCATAGACGTGTAGGACGACACGGCGTAAGCCTCGGAATAGCTGACGGACCGGCCCTCGAGCTCAGTCAGCCGCGGCGCTATGGCGCGGTCGTACCCCGCCCACGGCATGTCGGACCTCATGCTGTCCACCGACAGCAGCACTACGTTGCAATTGGGCGGCGGACCGCTCGCGATCGGTGCACCCGCGTCCTTCGCGAAGGAAGTCGCCACTGGCGAGTCCCCAACCCGCCGGGTTGCCGTCCGGGCGGGCGCTCTTCGAGAGTGCGAACATCCGATGGCCTCGAGAAGACTGGCAAGCGCGCACAAACCAACCAATAGCTTGGCATCGAGCCGGCACCACATCGGCCAGCGCTCCCGGGCGCGACCAGAGCTACCCGACCCTCTGCGTCCGCATCCGTACGTCCCGGCCTCGGGGTGTCGCTCCTCCGGCAGCTTCTCGCAGTGGAGAGATCGACGCCGGACAAGACTCATTGTTGAACGCCCTCGATTCCAATCGCGCCCTGGGCCCGAGACGCGCGCCGATTACGAATCGACGCCGATCCGAAGTTTCTGCCTCAGGGCAAGGTACTCTTCTCCGATGCTGAAGAGGACAAGCTCCTTAATCCGCTCCTTGACTGGAATGCTGGATGCCTCCTCAGTGTTGCGGATGACCTCGCATGAGACTCCAAGGTCGTGCGCAACCAAGAAACCAGCCCTATCCACGGTGAGGTCGATGGCTCCAACCCACTTCTTGAGGTCGATCGCCGCACCGGACTGCAGGAGCTTCGACACGGTGCTGGCAAGCATCTCCCGCTGCGCGCCCTGGAAGTCGGTGCTGATATGCGCGAGCGCCTCGACGACCTGTCCGTCCAGGTCCGGCGCAATCGGGAACTGCGGGACGCACAGCTTGATCGCAGCGAAGAGCCACGCCTTCAAGCCGGTCCCCGTAGAGACAAGATGCCTCACGTAGTATCCCGGACGAAAATACGCCAGATGGCGCGCCACAGAAAACGCGAGCGCCTGGTTGGCCACCACGTTGTCGAAGGCGGAGCGTCCCAGGACAATCGCAGGGTCCACAGCATGGGCAAACCCCAACGCGGTGTTCTCCTTCGGACTCGGAAACACCGGCGGCGCAGAGGCACCAAATACGCCCAGCACGTAATATATCGTCTGCACGATCGGGTACGGCTGATCCGGTCCAATCGTCATGCGATAGCTGGGGTCGAAGCCGAGTGCCTCCAGAGTCTGGGTACGCGCGCGGACAATCGTTGGCTGAATGGACGCAAAGAGACGCGTGACGAGCGGATCCGCATCCGGATGAGCCAGGCGGCGCACCCAATCCTCCTCGTCGAGCACCGCCTGGGCTGGAGCCGGCGTTTCTGATCTATGTTTACGGTAAAATCTCTCCTCGTCCGGCTCCGCCCGGTTCAGTACGCTCAAGGCCTGGCACACGCACCACGCCGGATCCGGACGGCGCGCCTCCGTGTACAGGTGCCGGAGCAGCTTGTAGCTCTGAAGGCGATAGGGGTTGCGTCGGAGGACGATGGCTTGCGCCTTGACAGCCTTGTCCAGGTACTTCGAAGGATCGCGCGAATACAAATCGGACAGTAGCTCCGCCCTCTCTGCGCCCTCTAGATCGAAGGCCTGAGCGGCCTCGTACGCGTCAATCGCGAGGTCGGTCTCGCGCAGGTCTTGGCGATAGAGATCCCCTAGTTGATCGAGCGCGCGCACGATCGCCGGACGATCCTGGGCCTGCTTCGCCTGCTCCAGGCGAATCTTGAGCAATCGCTCCACACCGGCCATATCCCCCTTGCGGCGCCGCAATAGGATGGCCTCGTCCATCGACTTCGTGAGAGTCGGATCGAAGTC
>JBEKXD010000067.1:0-28413 GCA_049512415.1 Polyangiaceae bacterium | reverse complement strand
CACTACTGCGAGAGGTTGATCGGGTACGGCGAATAGGATCGAGCCGGTCGGGTCCCGGCGCGGTGGCTGCGAGGGGGGTCGTCGCAATCGGCGCGTTCCCGGTGACAGACGGGGCACCGCGGGAGCCAGACCGCGATGGACCGAGCGATGGCGAGGCGAATCGTGATGAACGAGTCGGCGAAGTGGCGTTCAGGCCGCGAACGAGATCGCGTTGGGATCACCTTGCCATCGCGACGAGGGGGAAAAATGCCGCACACGTTCGGATACGATGAACGCGTAGCAGCAGAGCACGACGGTGACATGGTGATTCCAGCCTGGGAACGACCGGCCCTCGAAGTGGTCCAGGCCGAGCTCGCCCTTGAGCTCCTCGTAGGCGCGCTCGGTGCGCCAGCGTTCTTTGATGATGCGCACGATCTGCTTTTTGGTCATGCGACGCGGCAACGTTGTGAGGAAGAATTTCGTCGGCGCGTCTTCACTATCGGGCCACTCCATCACGAGCCACAGGGGCTCTCGATCGCCCGCGTCGGTACCGTCGTCGTGCGCCACCCGGGCACGGCGGAATGCGAAGCGTGAGGAGAGCTTGCCACCGGCGCCGACACGCCAGGTGAGTCGCCGAAAGGCGCGTGGACCGAGTTGGAGTCCGAGGTCTTGGGCGCCCACAGGGTCTCCTCGACGGCGGTCACTCTTGTCCAGCCGCCAGACCTTGGTGTTGGCCTGGACTGCGACGCCGAGATCCAATCCGTACATTCGCACGGTATTGCGGAACTCGCTTGAGTTGCCATACGCGGTGTCCACCAACACGATCTCCCCGGGAATCTTATCGTCCATGGCTCGGGTAATGAGATCCAGGGCGAGCTCCGGTTTGGTCTTGAATACCAGGTCATCGGGCACGCGCGCCTTCTCGCGCCGAGCAGCGTCGTCCGTCCAGCACTGGGGCATATAGAGAGCAAAGTCGATGGGAACGTGCTCATGCCGGGTCGCGATCGTCAGACTGACGCCGATCTGACAATTGCCAATCTTGCCGAGCGTCCCGGAGTACTGTCGTTGCACACCGACCGAATGCTCCCCCTGCTTTGGAAAGCCCGTATCGTCGATGATCCATGTGGTCACCGGCTCTTGCTCCTGCAGCGCACGGATGGCGTGAAGGGCGGCCTCGCGCCGAACGGCTTGATCATCCCATGGGCTGTCTCTGAGGAAGTTGAGCAATCGAGCCTGCATTCGCTCGCACTCGTCTCCCTCACCCGTGGCACGAGCCGCAATCGGCTCCACGCTCTTTCGCTCGCCATCACCGACGATGCCATGGGCGTAAATCGCAAACGATTCTCTCTGCTCGCGCCGACCGAGGTGTTGTCCAATCTTCCCAAATAGGTATTCTCGCAGTCGGCCCTCGGCCTCTGCATCGAATGCATACGTCATGGGCCGTCTACTTCGCTCCGCTCGCCAGGGACAACTTCTCGGAGTAAGTATGGAGGACACAGTAAGAAACAAACGACATGCGACCACGCCCCCCGGCCTCGCGTTGCCGCGCGCTCCCGATCAACCTCTCGCAGTAGTGCTAGGTGAGGTGCTCGCCCCCGACGAGCGTCAGCGACTTGCTCAGTTCCTGGGTGAGTCCGTCGATAGCTTTGGGTCTGCCTCCTGACCGCGAACGCTTCTGTTCGGGCTTGTGCTCGCGCCTCTCTTTCACGTCGGGGAGCCGCGCCAGAGTACTCGCATCTCCAGACGCCTGGACGGACTTACTCGTTCGCAAGCGGCTCGTCATCGTAGTAGCCGACCGGCGGCTGCTCCTCCTTGATGATTTTCATCACCCACGCGCCGGCGCGAAAGCCCTTGACCGGGTCGACGCCGGACGCGAACGCAAACTTCTTCGAGTCGGGGTAACCCACGATGTCCATCGTGATCGGCGTCGCGGCTCCCGAGAGGCACAGGTAGCGAAGCGGCTCGGTGCCCGTATTCGTCAGCGAGTGGGCCGTGTCCGGGCCGGCTGGAAACGCCACGTAGTCGCCGCTGTGTACCTCCACGCGGTCCTTGCCGATCCGGGCGGTACCCTGACCCTCCAGAACGTAGATTGCCTCCTCGATGGCGCTGTGGAAATGCAGCGGGAAGGAAGTCTTGCCAGGGGGTAGCTCGAAATGCGAACAGCCGAGTCCGCGACCGGCAGCCTCGGGACCGAGCCTCCGGCGGCGAAAGCCAAATCCACCATGAGACTGCTCGTCGGGACGGATCTCCTCGACGTTGACCACGTGAACATGGCGGCGACCTTCGGACATGGCTTCTCCTAGCTTGTTGTGGCGGAGCCTAGGGACTCCGGCGCCGCACGGCGAGGGGCCATGCGTACCCGGGGAATGCCGCCATGCGCCGCGACCAGCCCCCATTGCGCCACCGATGTGAATCCGAGAGGCACAAGTCTGGGGCCTTTGCCCCCGAACGCCCAGCCCCTCACTCGCTTGCATCCAGCGTCCGCTCAATCCGTCGATCGGGCACGACCCACCACGCCGCGACGGCGACGTAAGCGATGTCGGCCATCCACGTCCTGAAGAAGGCCAGGCCGATGCCGATCGTGTAAAGGCCCGCCGAGACCTTCCCTTTGAGGTCGGCTCCGATCGCCTTTCGTAACGAGCTGCCACTTCGGATGATCTCTCGTTGCAAGAGGAGCCACGAAAGCGCTGCCGCGAGGAGATCGACTCCATAGAGAGCTGTCGGCCATGGGGCCTCGGGAACCTGGCCGGCCCAGGCGGTGAAGAATGGAAAGAGCGAAATCCAGAAGAGCAGAAAAAGGTTGGCCCACATCATCGAGCCAGTCACCTGTTTGACCGTGTGCAGAAGGTGGTGGTGATTGTTCCAGTAGATCCCGACGTACACGAAGCTAAGGACGTATGCGAGAAAGGACCGGCCGAGTGGGCCGAGCGCTGCCAGGGAATCTCCGCGAGGTGCCTTGAGCTCGAGGACCATGACCGTGATCACGACGGCCAGGACTCCATCGCTGAAGGCTTCCAGTCGTTGCTTGTTCATGGAAGGCCCAGGCTAGTCCGGCTCTCGCGCCGTCGCCCGCGCAGGCGTTCCGGACGGTACGGCCTCCCGTAGTGTCCGGACGGTCGTCGCAGCACCTCGCGCCAAGGTTGCCCACCGAGCCGAGACTAGCTGCGCTCGCTTGAGCGATACAGTGCGCGTGAGTTCCTGACCCTATAGGGGCAGCATGGCGATCATCATTGGGACGGCCAAGCCGGGCGACCTCGTCGGCGGGAAGTACGCCGTTGAAAGGATCATCGGTCAGGGAGGAGCAGCGTACGTGGTCGCAGCCCAGCACGTGCTGATGCAACGCAGAGTGGCGTTGAAGTTTC
The DNA here is from genome assembly GCA_049512415.1 of Polyangiaceae bacterium. Lineage (GTDB taxonomy): Bacteria > Myxococcota_A > Polyangia > Polyangiales > Polyangiaceae > Palsa-1150. The sequence continues at coordinate 25,072 of JBEKXD010000067.1, read as the reverse complement.
TTAGGCCGGAGCTTGCTGTTCACACGGACGTATGCCGCCGCTTCATCCGTGAGGCCCGGAACGCTGGACGCATGAAGGGCGACCACGCGGCGCGCATCCTGGACGTCGACGCGCTGCCGACCGGTCTTCCATACCTCGTCATGGAGTACCTCGATGGCGAGGACCTCGCCGCTGTGCTCGGGCGCCGCGGCCGACTTCCTGCGCCAGAGGTGGTCGAGTATGCACTGCAGGCGTGCGAGGCCGTTTCGGAGGCTCACGCTCTCCGGATCATCCATCGAGATATCAAGCCCTCAAACCTGTTTCTAACGGAGGGGCCGGGGGGGCTGCCGTTCATCAAAGTGCTCGACTTTGGCTTGTCGAAAGTGCTCGATGGAGAGGACTGGACGGACAACGTCACCGACTCGAATCGTGTCATGGGCTCGCCACACTTCATGTCGCCGGAGCAGATCCGTACACCGCACGAGGTCGATGAACGGACCGACGTTTGGTCGCTTGGCGCGACGCTGTTCACGCTACTAACGGACCGGGTCCCGTTTGACGGACGTTCGCTGATGGAGGTGTGCGCTGCGTTGCTCTGCGGTCCCCAGCCTCGCGTTGCGCGGTTCTGCTCCGACGTCCCCCCCGCCCTCGAGAACGTCGTTTTACGCTGCCTACGTCTCGACCCGAAGGACCGATATCCTTCGACGGCAGAACTGGTGCGCGACCTCACAACCTTGGCTGCACCCCCAACCATCGCCTCCGTCGGGCGGCCGGATTCCGCGGCGATCCTGACGCGCCAGCTCCCGCCGGCGATTGCGCGCGCTGCAGCGAGACCTATACGCCTTGCGCTTGGCGTCGGCGCCATCGCGTTTCTCGTTGTTTCCATTGCAGGGCGGTGGACCCCGCGGGTTCCCGCGATTGCGATCGCGACGGACACTGCAAGTGCATCGGCTCCCGAGGAGGTGCCGCCCCCTTTGTGGGTGGATGAGACTAGGCCTCGTGCCGTGGACGGCGGCGGCGTAGTCGCTGCGCAGGGCCGCCCAGACGTTCGATCGCGCGCTGTCAGCGATGACCATCCTCGTGCGCCTGGCGTCCCGCGGCTGTTCGCGTCGACAGCGGCGAGGGGCAGTCCCATGCCGTCGGAGACGCCCAGTGAAACGGCGTCAGGGGATGCGAGTTGCGGGCACCCGTTCTACATCGATTCTCGGGGTATCAAGACGATCCGTCGTGAATGCATGTAGGTCGCCCGCGTCATGCGCCATCCGAGTCCGTTCGAGGCGGGACCGGCCATGCTCTCGAAGGGTCGCCCGATGCCTCGTTTTCGCACGCGCTTACGAGCCCAGAGAACGGAATGCGACTCTCGCCAATTGCGCGACAAAAGCGCTCCACGCGATCCATTTCCCGCCGGAGCACTTTGTGATGGTTGCGGCTCTTTGCGAGCTTGTCCCGGCCGAAGAGCGCAAAGGTCTCTTCGCGACCTCCTGCGTATCTCTCGGCCGCCGCTCCCAGGACGAAGCCCTTGAACGCGTCGGCCAGATCGAGGTCAAGGGCTCCAGGCCCGCGACGAACTGCTTCGTCCACGAATGACGTCGCCGCGGCGACAAGGACGTCGCACAGCGACCGGTCCTCGTGACGATCCTCGAAGGCGATCGCGTGTCGAACGTGCTGCTCGTCCAGAATGAGCCTGGGACCCGGATGCCCGTCGAGCGCCATGAGGGCGAGCGCGTAGGTCCGCCGCACGATGTTGTCGAGTTGGCGCAGATTGCCAGGCCAGTCGTAGGATAGTAGGACTCGTTCGGCGCGCGGTGTGATCGAGACCCCTTCCCCTGAGCCGAGCGTCTCGTGGCGCCGGCCAGCCATGTAGCGGGCCCACGCGCAGATCTCGTCGGCCCGTTCTTTGAGCGGCGGAAGCTTCACGGGAAGCACGTTGATTCGATAATAAAGATCCTCACGAAAGTGCTTGTTGCGCACCGCTTCTCGCAGGCTCGCGTTCGTGCCGATGATGAAGCGCACGTCCGCTGTCACTTCGGATCCCTCATCCCCAAGAACTCGATATCTGCGCTCCTCGAGAACGCGCAGCATTCCAGCTTGCGCCCTCGGCGCTAGATTGTCGATTTCGTCAATGAAGACAGTCCCCCCTTTGGCCCTCGCAACGTATCCTTGTTTGTCTCGGGTCGCCCCGGTAAATGCCCCTTTCTTCCACCCGAACAGCTCGGCCATTTGAAGCGATTCTGGGACCGCGCAAAGGTCGAGTACTTCGAAAGGTTTGCCCTTGCGCGGCGAGCGTTCATGGCACCATCGTGCGAGACGAGACTTTCCCGAGCCCGTCGGCCCCGTAATGAGAATTGGCTCGTCTTGCTGAGCAAAGGTCGCGAGCATCGCAGTAAGCGCGCCCATCGAGGGCCCGATCACGGGAAGGAAGGGGTCGACGGAAACGCGGGGACGCGCAGCGATGGGCAGTGCGCACAGGTGCGGGGAAGCGATGTCGGCGATAAGCTGTAGAGAATCTACGCAGTGCTCCCAGATGAATGATCGGCCAATCGCAGGTCGGCACGCAGCCTCGATCGAAACCATGCCGTCGACAGACGCCAAGGTCCCGCGAAGCGGCAGAACCAATAGGTGCGTGATGTCACGCGCCATGAGACCGAGGCGAGTTTCGGCGCCGTTGAAATCGCTTCTCTCAGCCTCCGATGGCGTCAGTGATCCGCAGAGGTTCCCGCCATCGTGAAGCCGCGCCCGTCCGACGTTCACGTCGATCGAGACCGCGCGCCGTGTCTCGGCCACCCATCGCCACGCGGTCGTCGACGTCATCGACGCATTGGATGCGCCCAGCGCCGAAAGCTCTGGCGCCCCGGCCTCAAGCACAGCGAGTCCACGGTAGCCATCGGCAGGCCGCTCGTGGAGGACGCTCCGAACGATGCGTCCGCTCTGCTGATGAGGACTCCCCGTCAATGCGTTCGCCGCCACCCGTTCCAGCGCCCGAAGCGTCGCCAGAGCGGCATCGTCGAACGACGTCGCCAGGAGTAGCTCGTCAACGAAGGACCGGATGTCAGACTCCGCGAGGGGCAAGGGCATGCTCCCTCTATAGGATCCGCGTCGTGGTAACCCCACAGCTTTGCTCATGGGCCCGCTCCCTCGGGTTCAGCGTCGACCTATCCACGGGCGTGCAATGATTCTAATGATTGGGTAAAGCATCGGACAGCCGTGGTGCAGAGGGAATTCAAGCGGATGGCGTCACCGTGTCCGATCCGAGCCCGTGCGCCGTGCTCCCCGTGAGTCGCGTCCCCTGGACCGGGCCCAGCGGCCCGGCGGATCCGCGCCTCAGTGCACTCGGGCGCGTGACGGCAACCGCAGTCATTGTCGCGATGCTCTCGTCGGGGCCAGCGCGAGCACTGGAACCAAGCGACGCGAACAAGAGCGCGTGCCGCGACGCATACGAGGCATCTCAGTTACGGCGGCGTGCCGGAGAGCTCGTGGTGGCGCGCGCACAACTTAGAATATGCGGAGGAGAGGATTGCCCAGCCATAATGCGATCTGATTGTGTAAGGTGGCTGGCTGATGTGGAGCTCGACGTTCCGTCACTCGTGTTCGAGGCGCGGAGCGATGGAGTCCCCGTCTTCGATGCATCGGTAACGATCGACGGCCACGAGGTGGCTCGCCAAATTGATGGTCGTCCAATCGAGATCGACCCCGGGATTCACGTCGCCAGGTTCGAACGCAAAGGCACCTCCGCAATTGAGCTGCGACTCATCGTGCGTGGTGGGGAGAAGAACCGCCTGGTGCTGGCCGAATGGACGACACCGAAGAGCACGCAAGACTCGGCCTTGGTCCGGACGGACCGCCCGGTTCCCCCCTCTGTGTACATAACGGCCGCGATCGGTGCATCAGGAATTGCCGGCTTCGCAATCGCAGGCGTTCTCGGCAACAGCGCGAAGAGCGACCTTGAAGCCAGCGGATGCGCACCCTTCTGTGCTCGGGACAAGGTCACCACCATGAGAAACGAGTACCTTGCGGCCGACGTCGGATTGGGCATCGCGATAGCCGAGCTCGTGACGAGCGCCCTGATCTTCGCGACGCGCCCTGACAGAATAGTGAATGCCAGGACGCAGGCAGCACCCAGAGCCGCACTCCACGCTTCGCCAGCCGCGACACTGTCGATGAGGCCGTCCTTGTGGTGGCAAGTGTCCTTTTGACGCGCGGCGCACGGATAGGTAGCACCAAGTCCGCGGCACGGGACTGTCAGTCGGTGGCGCCGTCGGCCGCTTCGCACGAGCAGCCGGTCGATCCATCCAGAAGCGTGCACGCACACGCCGCCGACGCGGCGCATACGACGCCGCAGAGACCGCACGAAGAGTTCGTTGTTGTATTGGTTTCGCAGCCATTGGCTGGATTTCCGTCGCAGTCGCCCCAACCAGGATCGCAGGAGCCGACCGTGCATTCGCCCCGACTGCATCCCGAAGTGCCGTTGGCTATGGGGGACACGACCTGCGCAGAGGTACAATCAGTCGCTTCCCCCGTCCCGCACCTGCATCCGCACTGGCCACAGTTGAGCGCATCGTGTTGGATATCTATTTCACAGCCATCCGTGATCGTCCCGTCGCAATCCTGATAGCCTGTTGCACAGTTCGCTATGTAACAGCTACCCTCGGGAGTGCAGCCGGCAACGGCGTTTGGGAGATCGCATGCGGCGCAGCCAGGGAGGCTGCATCCGTACGCGGGTTCATTCTGCGAGACGCACGAGTCATTGCAGGCCTTGGTGCCCGCCGGACACACGCCATCCTCGAAGCGATCGGCGTTGGTCGCCAGCGAACAGCTCAGGCCGAAAACGAGCAACGCGCTCCCGAAGCAGCCGCGAAGGACGCCGTCCGACCGCAGTGAGCGCGCGAGCTTCCTAAGCGACCGCATACGCACGAACCAGCGTGGTGTGCGGCGAGTCCGGAGTCAATGTCCATCATCCCCACTACTCGCCGACCTGCGGGCGGCTTGCTGTCGAAGAGAGACTGATGCCAGGGTGGATGCGCACCGGGACGCCGCCGGGCACGACGAAGATGGCGGTCCGGTCAAGAAACGCCCTCTTCGTCCCCTATGCCGGCCTTGCTCAATCGGGAAGTGCGTGCACGCAGACGAGGGCTCGTGGTATTATCTGCCGGTCGCGCTGGCCTCGGCAGCGCCAGCGACGAATGCGGAGGATTGTCTCATGAGCCGTCGCCTCTGGCAGGGCTTGGGAGTGATCGCGCTCGCCGGGTGCGCTACGAGCGCGCCGGAATCGACGGTCGAAATCTACAGTTGGTGGGTGAGCGGCGCCGAGCAGGTAGCGCTCGATGCGGTCCTCAAGAATTTCGCCGAGGCAAACCCAAACGTCCAAGTCACGAATGCCGCGGCGCAGGACTCGCTCAATGCGCAAGACGAGCTACAGATCCGGATGCGACTCGGAGATCCTCCCGACTTGTTTCAGATCAATGGCGGTGCCGAGCTGATGCAATACGCCCCGGAGGGCTCGCTCAGCCTTCTCGTTCCGCTCGACGACCTCGCCACCGCGGAGAACTGGAAGCAGGTGGTCCCGCCCGTCGTCTGGCAGGCGATTACGGCCAGCGGTCATGTCTACGCGGTACCCGTCGACATCGCGCGAGTCAACGTCCTCTTTTACAACAAGCATTTGTTCGACGATAATGGGCTGACGCCTCCCACAAGTCTCGTCGGGTTCGTCGAGGTCGCTCAGGCGCTCCAAGACAAGATATTGAGACCGGTCGCGATCGGCGACAAGGTACCTTGGACGCTCGAGGTCATATTCAAGTCGTGCCTAGCCGCGGCAGGACAAGCAAACTACTACGCTCAGTTCGTGCAGGGAGTGAACGGCTATTTCGCAGGCACGGACGGCACCACATTCGACCCAATATTCAACAGCGCTGTCGAATGCTTTGCGACGATCGTGAGTTATGCGGACAAGACCCTCATGCGAAGTGAGGCGTGGAATGACGCCGTTCTCGACGTGGTGTCAGGCCACGCAGCCATGACGATCATGGGCGATTGGGCGCTCGGCGAGTTCCTAAAGGACGGGGCCGTTGCAGATCAGGATTTCGGCGAGATACCCGCCCCTGACTCGCAGGATACGTTCATCTTCACCACGGATTCGTTCGTGCTTCCCGTCGGCGCCAAGAACCGCAGTGGCGCCCTCGCGCTCTTGGCGGTGTGGGGGTCGGCGAGCGGACAGAACGCCTTTTATCCCCTCAAAGGGACGTTGGCTGCACGAAGCGACGTCGACTCGGGCGCCTACGACATCTTTGCGCGCAATACCCTCCAAGAGTTCTCTGACGCCGAGGATGCCGGACGGCTCGTGCCCGACTGGCCTTTGGCTTTCCCGCAGGCGTTCAGCACGATCTTCGACGCCGCGCTCGACCGATTCGTCGACGACGGAAATGCGGAGAACCTCGTGCTGACGGTGAAGAACAACTACGACTTGTTGACGGCCAGCCACTGATCCGACCTCTCTTGTGGGCGCGCGACGGAGCACGGAAGTATCGGAGCGAGGCGAACGTTCAAGGTCGATGGACCCCGCCTGACGACAACGAGCGCTGCCTTTCGTCCGCCGCGGACGCCGGCGCGTCCCCGCCGTACGCAAAATGCGGCACACCTCGGCGGATTGTCTCGGATTGGCAGGACACAAACCCATGGAACGAGGTCTGCACATTCGGCGCGTGCCGGGCCGGAGAGCCCTTGCGGCGACAACGCGATGGTCGCGCACCTCGCACTTGGGCGTCGGATCCGACGGAAAGGCAACGCCATGAACACATTACTCGATCGATGGCTACCGAGAGTTCGCATGGCCGGCGTCGTAAGCACGATTGTCGGTGCAGCCTGCTCGTCCACTTCAAGTCCAGATCGCCAGGAACGCGTGTCGCAGGCTAGGTCCGCTCTCACGATCGGCTCTCCGTATCTCTACTTTGAGTGCAACGCTACGGGGTGGAATATCAGCGAAGCGAACCGTCTCAAACCGACGGCTGACCCTGCGACCTTTACGCTGACGTACGCGGTGACCGAGTCATGGCTCGTGAGCGCGCCGGACCAGTGCTTGATCGTATCGACGAACCAGCTCGACGGCTACGGGACATCCCAGGCCTACTATTCCGATCAACACCCCTCGGTTCCCGTCACGGCGCCAGTGAGCGGTTCTCTGGTCGCGTCCAACCAGACTTTCGAAGTCAGCTATCCCGCGATGAGTGAATACACGTTGACTGTGAATACGCGGACCAATACGTTTTCCATTGCGGCGACCACCGGAGTCATCGGCGACTGCGGGATGGCTCCCCAGGGAAGCAACGATTCCGTATCGGTCGACTACGTACTCGTGTACAGCTCTAACATGACGCGGTGGTGTGTCGACAGCAACCTATGGTCCGTGGCTGCCAACGAAGCCGCGATTAGTAATCTATTCAGTTACGGCGATGCGGTGTACTCCGAACTGCAATCCGTCGTTCACGTGACGCCCAGCAGTCCCCTCGTATTCCAAGTGAACGACGATCCTCTGGGGAATGCGTGCGCGGGTTGTTCTGCCTTCGGATTCGGCGAGACGCTTGGTATTGCCTCCATTGTGGGCAGCTTTACCGATCCCGTATCTGAAGTGACGATCCCCGGATTCTGGGGCTATCTGCTTACACTGCATGAAGCGATCAACAACTTCACGGGCCAGATCGCGTACGGGGGCTGGCCCGCAGACTGGTGGGCGGACCATCGCAGTCCGTTTCCCAACGCGCTCGACGAATACGTCATGCGTGCGATAGGCACGCAACAGGGCAACCCGACTCTGCTTGCGGCCGCGACCGCCCAGCATGAACGCATGGCTGTCGCGGGCCTCCCTGGGTATGACCCGGAAGTGGCAATGTTCGATACTCTTTACAATCAATACGGCGGCTTTTCGGCCTTTGGAAATGCGTTCGAATTGATCCAGGCCGACGCGCTCGCGCTGGGCACCGACGATCCGACCATCAACCCGTCACCGTTGTTGACAGAGTATACGATCGCGTACATTCAGCTCGGGATTCGTACTACGAAGGACCTCACGCAGTCTCTCTTCGTCGCGAGCGGAGTCGGTACTCTTGATACGACCATTTCTGCCTACAGCGTCGATTCGAACGCGGTTCGATCGATCGGAACCGCTCACTGTTCCGTCCGTGCGGCATCGGCGGCGGGCGTGAACGTGAGCAGCCCACTCTCCGCCTTGCAGACGGGCAGCTACGCCGGCGCCATGGCTACTGGGGGGACGCGGGCGACCTGCCCGTCGGAGTGTGCGTGGAACCCAACCACTGCTCACTGCGTAGCGCCCTGGTGAGGGCCATGGAGAGGAGATCGGCGTGCGCTGGGCTGTAGTCCCTGCCGTGACGATCATGGCTATCGTGGCGGCTGCCGTCTCGGCGAGGCCCAGGACGCCGAGTGTTCATGGTGCAGAGAGCCACGAATCAATGCCTGGAGTTGGCACGGGGACGGCTGGCGAGTCGGCCCTACTTCGATGCGGGAATATCTTGTGCGATGCGCGGCGAGACTACTGCGAGACTCTCAACACCGATGTTCGCTCGCTGCCGACCACATACGCCTGCCGCGCGCGACCTGCCTCCTGCCTTGGGCAACGCGACGGCCGGGGCCTGAGTTGCGACTGCTTCCCCTCTGGGACGCGCTGCGACTTCTGCACTGTTCTCCACGCGACCGGAACCGAGGCAATTTACCGGACCTGCATCGGCGGACGATGATGCACACACGACCGCCGCGGCTGACCCGAACTCTCGAGTTTGTCGCGGCGGCCATACTTGCGCGCGGAGGGGAGGTGTATCCTCCGGCCTCCATGCTCCCATCGCACGACACCACAGCCGGCCAGGCAATGTACTCGCCCTGGGTGCTGCGCATCTACGACGCTTACGTGTTGGGTCTCTCCTGCAGCCTGGCCTGGCGCTGCCCCTCCCGGCGCATCCTGGCCCAATACGATCGCCTGGTAGGGCGCCGGCACCTCGACGTGGGGGTCGGTACCGGCTTCTACCTCGACCGCTGTCACTTCCCGACCGCCACTCCGGAGATCACCCTCCTCGACCTCAATCCGTCGAGCCTGGCATATGCCACCCGCCGCATCGCGCGCTACGCCCCGCGGGCGGTCAGGCGCGACGCTTTCGAGCCACTGCCCCTGACAGAGTGCTTCGACTATTTCCTTTCTGCTCCATTGCCTCCCGGGGACCATGGCCGAGAAGGCCCTAGCCGTCGCCCGGCTCGCCTCAGCGCTCGATGAAGGCGGAGTCCTCTTCGGCTCCACCATCCTGGGGAAGCATGCCCGACGCAACGCGTTCGCACGGATCCTACTCCGCGTCTACAACCGCAAGGGGATCTTCTCCAATCTGGAAGACTCCGAGGAGGGTCTAAGGGGGGCGCTGGAGAAGAGCTTCACCGACGTGCGGACGGAGCGCGTCGGAACGGTGGCGCTGTTCGAGGCGCGGGGGCCGAGGCGGGGCGCGAAAAACCTCCCCTTGCCGAAAGACACCAATATTCACGGAAACGTGATTGATGCCACAAGGATGTAGTCTATCACCCCCGTGGCTTGCAGCGGGTACCCCTCGAATGTCAGCTCTGCGCTGACTGGTTTTGCTGTGTCGACGGGCCAGTCGAAAAACAGCGATAGGTTACTTTGCGTCGAATACCGAGAGAAGTCGATGGTCATGTGTGAGGCGACGGGGCTTTGCGCGGAAATGGGGATCCCGGTGACCTGGAAGGCGGTAGAGCTCGTCGTTGGCGAATCGGGCAAGGGTCCGCCGATGATGGTGTCGTATGTCACGCTCAGGGTCCCGTCCGCGCTCGTGAACACCGCGTGGCCGTACGTGTAGATGGCAACGACTTTCCCCCCCGCGCATTGCCCGGTGACCGGTTCGCCCGTATCCTGCGCCGTGGTGAGCTCGATCGTCGTTTGACCCCCCGCGGACCACACGAGAGTGCCCTGATAACTTCCCCAATACTGGGCGATCCACGCCATGGGATCGAGGCCTTCGACCCGGTCCCCCGCCTGAAAGGTCACGTCCGCTTGGCACTCGGCCCCTGCGCCCGCGTCGCTCGTCCCGGTGGACCAGACGCAGGCTGGCGTGAACATCGTGGTCGCGAGGAGCAGGAGAATCTTTCCGTGCATGCGTTCTCCTCAGAATGCAAGCGTTGCAATGGTGACGCTCGCAGCCGAGCCGGTGACTCGAAGTGTCCCGCTCATTGCGGCTCCGTCGTTCTGGCGTGATATCGTGAGATCGGCGCGTGGGGTTTGCGAAGCGAAGTTGGGTTGCTCGGGCGCCACGCCTCCGTCGAGGAGTCGCGCAGCATCGACGGTGATGTCCAGGTTGCTCACTTCGACCCCACCATCGGTGTCGACGGGTACCGACGACGATGCGGTCTGCGGCGGGCTCTGAACGAGCCCATCGCCGGTCTGCACGCTCATGTCGAGCGCGACCGTGTACCCTGAACATGAAGCACTTCCCGATGGGTCATAGTTTCTCCAGACCGGGCCCGCGACGGAGATCGTTACGGCGACGGACGTCGTCGTCATCGTTTCCAGCCACGTGAGCGTTCCGGTATGCGGTCCGACGAAGGGGTCGTTCACAAGGCCTGGCATGCTCGCATCCGACTCGAGCGTCGAGTTACAGTCGGGCAGCGGGGGGCCGCAACCGTGGAGCAGCAACGCGGTGACCGCGAGACCTACCTTGTCCGGTCGAGTCCAATCCACCTCGGAGGCCCGAGCAATCGCCATGCCGCAAATCGAAGTGCCGGAGTGCCGGGCGGACCGAGACTTCGGTCCATGCGACCCTGACATCATGATCCTGGGCCCAGCCCCGGGAATCGTCACAACCCGTGACGATTCGAGCTCCGACGGGACAACCTGTCGGTCAGTCGTCCGCACAACTGAGCGAAATCGCTCCGGAACAATCGCTCCGGCTGCAGGACTCGAACCTGCGACCCGGCGGTTAACAGCCGCCTGCTCTACCAACTGAGCTAAACCGGAAGGTGCGAGGCGGCCACGTTTACCGTTGGCAGCCACCCTCGTCAAGGACTCGCTCGTCAGAGCTCCGCTCGGACGACCACGAACTTATTGCACAGATTCTTGTCCGTGATCTCCCGGTACGACTTCGCCGCCACTTCGTTCTTCATGCCCGCGATGCGGCCGTGCTCGGTGATGAGGTACATCACCTTGACGCCCTCTTCCTTCTTCTTCTTCAGCCATGACGTGAACGTGGCGCCCGTGGACACGAACGCCGGGATGCGATTGCCTGTGTAGAAGTTCTCGCCCTTCCAGTTCATCTGGTACGCCACCAAGAGTTCGTCCGGCGACGACCGATCGGCGTAGTAGGCCGCGATGGCCTCGTGCTGACCCCAGTGTGGAGCTGTCTTGACCAAATACACGTCGAGGCCCCAGACGCCCCAGACGACCCCGACCGCGCACGCCGCGGCCACGGCGTGGCGGCGGGCCCGCTCCGCAGCGAGTGCCAGCAGCGCGATGATGGCGACCACCGTAAAGGCGGTGAGGGGCGCCGAGAAGTCCAGCGAATCCGGCCAGGGGCGCCGGTAGTTGTATGTAAAGAGATGCAGCAGTCGGATCGCGCCCGGCTGATCCGCGTTCTCGGGCTTGATGACGAGGTCGCGCCCTACCAGGATGAGCAGCAGGCCCGCGGCCACGGCGGACACACCCATCGCCAGCGAGGTATAGGCCTGCTCCGCGTCGCGTGAAGCCGCCTTCGCTTTGCCGTGGCCGCGTGCGAGCCACACGGCGAGCGCCACAAGCCCGCACCCGACCACGATGGCCGGAATCGCGAGCCCCAGCGACGGGCTGGCCAAAGCCCCGTCGGGCTTGGTCCCCAGAAACGATCCAGGCAGCGTCCACGAGACGCCGAGGACGAGCAACGCCACACCGGCCGTCATCGCAACCGCATACCGCGCGAGCTTCATTCGGCTCGGCAGGGGCCCATCGCCCAGCATGTCGTCTAGCACCATGCCGATGAGCATCGCCACGGGCGGCACTCCGGGCAGAATGTAGTGGTGAAACTTCGTGCCCATGTACGTAAAGAGCGCGAAGGCAAAGAGAAACCAGACGAAAAATAGGATCCCCGCATCCGCGCGCCTGCGCTGCTCGGGCGCATCGCTCCGGCGCATCCACCACATCAGGCCTACTGGCGCGAGCCCGGTCCACGGAAAGAGCGCGTAGCCGAGCTGCCAGAGATAGAAGCGAATGCTCGTGTCGTCGCCTTCGTTCGTGTCGTGGACGTGGTGAAACGCCCGGTTGAACATATCGTGGAATATCAACCGGTCCGTGAACGGGGGCCCGTGGCGAACGTACATCGCCACGTACCAAGGGATTGCGACGATGAGCAGGACGATGAACCCGCCGACGATCTCGAAGCGCGTGAGCTCCTGACCCAGGCGTTTGAGACGCGTCAGGAAGTCATCGTTCGGGCGCGAAAACGCCAGATACCCGAACGTAGCCACCATCGGCAAGACGACACCCTCGGGTCCCTTGCCCAGCGTGGCTATCGCGGCAAAAAACCATGCGCCCAAGTAGTAGAGGCGCTGGGCTCTGCGCTCGCCCCAGTTCATCGCGAGCAGCCACGCGCCGAGCGCCACCCAAATCAGAGCTTGGACGCCCGGTTCGAACGCTCCGATCGTACGCCACATCATCGGACCGAACGACTCGGGATTGGCTCCCGTCGAGTGCGGAATGGTCGCGGGCAGCGTCGTCCGGCATTCCTCGTTTCCAGGTAGCCCGCAGTTGCCTCCGCCCGAACCGCTGCGAAACTCGTCCCAGTGCCACCGGAAGCCGTGGGCTCCCCCAGCGTTCCACACGAGCTCGCAGTTGCGTGACACAAGGTAGAGAATCTGCGGAAGCGCGCAGACGAGCACCGCGCCGAACACGAGGTGCCAACCCGTCAGGCGCAAGCGCATCGACCCCACCTTGACCTCGTACGCGCGCACGATCTCGGCCTGGGGCGTGTGAAGTCCGATCAGCACGAGACCCATGCACGCGGTCAATGCCGCCACACACGGCATGTCGGTCATGGTCTGGTGCGCAATCATGTACCAGTCGGGCATCGTCGCGAGCACGAGGCTCCCGATGAACGCCGCGCGCCGTCCGATCGCCTTGGAAGTCCCCTTGTAGAGTAGATACGCCGCCAGAATCGTGAGGAGCACGACGGGCGCCCGCACGGCCCACTCCGGATGCCAGACCGGCTGAGTCCCCGTGCCGATGAGCATCTTGTCGGGCTCGTAGTGGATGCCCAGCGTCGCCATGGCGATCGCTTGCATCCACATGTCGAGCACCGGTTTGCTCCAAAACCAACCGTCCTGGGCCCACCACAGACTGATCCAATCGTCGCGGGCGAGCATCTCCCGCGCGACCTCTCCATAGTGTGTTTCCCAAGGGTCCCAGAGGGAGAAGCTCCCCATGAAAGGCAGGAGCAGGGCTGCGCTGAGCGCGATGACCCAGAAGCCGTGCCGCTCCCAGAGGGGACGCGCCGCGCCCGTCTCGTCGTGAGCGTAGACGCCGAGGACACGCCCGAGCTCGAACAGTGCGACGACAGCCCCCAGGAAGGCGAGCGTGACGATGATTCCCCAGAAGACCTGACCGAAAAGGAGGCCGGCGCTCGCGAAGGAGAGAGACCCCACGAAAAGGACGAACAGCGCCACGAAGGCCGCGAGCGGCGCTCTCACTTCGCGGAGCGTCGTCTTGTGCGCCACCCGGTCGTCCGGATCGTCGAATGACCCGAGCAAGTCCATCACGCCGAACGACGCAACGCCGACGAACAGCGCGCCCAGCGGAACGCCCCACCGAAGCTGTCCGTGCTTGGCCATTAGCATGAGGGCGAAAAAGGACCCCAGAGCGGCGGTGATCCCTCCGCGCAACCCGTGCAGCGGATTGCCGCGCCAGGCAGACGCCTCCTTGGTCACTCCGACGGAGCCGGCGACATTCGCCAGCTTGGGGGCCGGTGGGGCCTCGATCCCCGAGATCAGCGCGGTCCGTTGCGTTCCGTCATCGGACGTCGATGCCCCTTCGGCAACTTCGTTCGGCGCAGGCCCAGAGGGTTCCCGCGCGGGCGCGGTCGGCGGAGTGGAAGGCGGTGCGTGGCTGCGATCGACAGGGTCCATGAGCTCAATAATGGAGGCCAGAAGGAAACGTATGACTGCCGCCAGACGGGTGCAGCGGCGGCAGGATAGAGCGGCTTTCGCGAAACCTTCGCGAAATCGTCAACGGCGGGCCGATTTGCGTCCAACGCAGCCCTCCGGAGCCCCGCGCCCCATGTTCACAGCTCTTCGGCAAGCTGACGCGCCGACTCGAGCCCCGCGCGAGACGTGATCAAAGCGGCTTTCTGCGCCTGCGCTTCGTCGACGACCTCTCGCGGGGCCCTGTCCACGAAGCCAGGGGCACCGAGCTTTTTTTCGAGGGTCCCGAGCTCACGGTCAATCTTCTTCATCTCGCGTTCGATGCGCGCTCGTTCGGCATTCGCGTCCACGAGCCCCTTGAGGTTCACATGGACCTCGAGCGCCCCCCCGAGGGCGCTCGCACACGCGCTCACGACGGTCCCCGTCGCTCGATTTTGCGAGGGCTCCTCGATGACGGGCAAGCCGCTCGTCTTTACCAGAAGCTTTATCGCATCGGCGTGATCTCGCAGGAACTCCCGAACGGCTGGAACCGCCGACCGCACGCGCATGGGGACCTCGGCCCACTTGTCCACCGCGTGCTCGCTTCGGATCGTTCGAGCCGCTGAGATCGTCGACTGGAGCAGCTCCATGTGAGCGTCCACGTTCGGGTCCAGCGCGCTGCGCTCGCCCGCGGCCGTCGGGTACGGACCGAAGGCTATGCTCACGCCGCGCGACGCGGGCCTGGGGACCCGTTGCCAGAGCTCCTCGGTGATGTAGGGCATGAGCGGGTGAAGAAGCCGCAGGCTTCCTTCGAGCACGTAAGCTAGGGTCGCCTTCGTCTCGGCGATGGTCTCGGCCGAGGGAGCAGGAGAGGAGCCCGCCGCCCCTGGCGAGGCGTCCCGGAGCACCGGTTTGACGAGTTCGAGATACCAATCGCAGAGTTCGTTCCAGAAGAACCGGTAGCCAGCGTTGGCTGCCTCGTCGATTCGAAACGCGTCGAGACCCGAATGCGCCGTCTCGCAGGCAGCGGCGAAGCGAGAGCGAATCCAGCGATTGACAAACCCGCGTGGCAGATCCGTTGGCGACTCGGGCCACGCGGGGTCGCCGAGCAGCTCGAGCGACAGGCGCGCGGCGTTCCACACCTTGTTGAGAAAATGCCGATTGCCCTCGATTCGCTTGGGAGCGAGGGCGATGCGCTTGTTGCTCGGCGGGTACGTTGCGAGCGTGAAGCGAACGGCGTCGGCGCCAAAAGCGGGAAAGCCGCTTCCCATCGCCGCCGCCGAGGGGTAGGCCTTCTTGAACTTGGCGAGGGCCTCCCCTTCCGGCGCACCGGACAGCGTCTTCTTCACCATCTCCGCGAACGTGGCCCCGTGCACCAGATCGAGCGGGTCGATGACGTTGCCCTTGACCTTGCTCATCTTCTCGCCGGTCTCGTCGACGATGAGGCCCGAGAGAAGTACGCGCCGGAACGGCACCTCGCCCATGAAATGCAAGCCGAACATCATCATGCGGGCGACCCAGAAGAAGAGAATGTCGTACCCAGTTTCGAGGTCGCTTCCCGGATAGAACTTCTCGAGCGCCGAGGTTCGCTCCGGCCAGCCGAGTGTCGAGAAGGGCCAGAGTGCGCTCGAGAACCATGTGTCGAGCACGTCGGAGTCCTGCGTCCATGCGGTCCCCGGAACGTCGGGTCCACATTCCGCGGGACGGCTTCGCGCCACCAGCACCCGTCCGTCCGGCCCATGCCACGCCGGGATCTGGTGGCCCCACCAGAGCTGGCGCGAGACGCACCAGTCCTGGATGTTCTCCAAGAAATGGTCGTATGTCTTGGTCCACTCGGCGGGGACTATCGTGGTCTTGCCCGAGTGAACGGCCTCGAGCGCCGCGTCCGCCATCCCACGCATTTTCAAAAACCACTGCGTCGAGATCATCGGCTCGACGACGCCGCCCGATCGCTGGCATCGAGGCAGCGTGAGCTTGTGAGGCTTGACGCCGCGGGCAAGCCCCCGCTCCTCGAGCGCCTTTTTGACTGCGCGGCGCGCTTCCTTGCGGTCCAACTTTGCGAACGGACCTCCGTTTGCATTGAGAGTGCCGTCCGGCTCGAGAATGTTGATCTCCTCGAGCCCGTGACGCTTTCCTGTCGCGAAGTCGTTGAAGTCGTGCGCCGGCGTGACCTTGACGGCCCCGGTCCCGAATTTGGGGTCGACGAGAATGGGATCCACGATGATCGGAAACCGGCGCTGGGCGAACGGGTGCCGCACGAACTTGCCGTGCAGGGTCTTGTACCTCGGGTCGTCGGGATGCACCGCAACCGCCGTATCGCCGAGCATCGTCTCGGGCCGTGTCGTGGCGACGACGATCTCTCCGCCCCCTTCGACCTCGTAGGCGAACTCGAAGAGCTCCCCGTTGGCCCCTTCCTCGCTCTCGACCTCGAGGTCGCTGAGGGACGTGCGGCACTCCGGACACCAGTTGATGAGCCGGGTCGCCCGGTACATCAGTCCCTCCTCGTACAATCTGACGAAGGCTTCGGTTACCGCGCGGCCCATGTCCGGGTCCATCGTGAACTTGGACCGCGACCAGTCCGGAGACGCACCGAGCTCGCGCTGCTGCACCGCAATGCGGCCACCGCTCTCCGCCTTCCACTTCCATACGCGCTCGACGAACGCCTCGCGGCCCAGTCCGAGACGGCTCAGTCCCTCGCGCGCGAGCTGCCTTTCGACGACGAGTTGCGTGGCAATTCCGGCGTGGTCCATCCCCGGCTGCCAGAGCGTATTGAAGCCGCGCATCCGATGCCAGCGCACGAGCGCGTCTTCGAGCGTGCACCGCTGAGCGTGGCCCATGTGCAGGCTTCCGGTGACGTTGGGAGGCGGCATCGCCACGACGTAGACGGGGCGCGGGTCCTCCGGAGCGGCGTTCGCCGAGAATACGCCATTGCGTTCCCAGAACGCGTACCAGCGCGGCTCGACAGTCGAAGGATCGTAAGGCTGGTCGAGCCCGGGGAGGGGCTCGGGGCGGGGAGCAGTCATCGCGCCGAGCTGCTTAGCACGCCGTTTCGCCCCCAATGCGCACTAACGGCTCCGCCGAACGAGGCGTCGTGCGTCCCGCAGCGACACTCCGTCGATGAAGTACGCGCGGGCCGCCGTGCCGATGGCCATCGTCGCGCTGAAGGCGATCGACGCGGACACGACGCTCCCTCCCCCGGGAGCTACGAACTTCACGATCGCCCGCACGGCCTCTCGCAGCGCGAACGCGGCACCCACGTTCACGCCGAGACTGGCCATCACCTCCAGTCCCCCGCGGGTGTCGAGCGATCGGCCGGCAATCCAAGCGATGGACGTGACCAAGCTCGCTTGCAGGACCGTCAGAGGCACGATGTCGGCGATCGGGATCGGCGCAGCGGCTATCGCGGCGCACAGAGCGGCGGTGGCCTTGGTCAGCGCCTTGGCAAACTCGTGTTGCACGTTGCGTACGCCCGTCGCGCGCGCGAGCTCCGCCCGCCCGGCGTCCGGAAGGTGGCGGAAGAGGACCAGAGCCAGTTCATCGACGCGCCATCGCTCGTCGGCCCTGAGCGAGCCGTCGTCGCGCCAGGACATGTACGAGGAGACGCCGAGCGTCGCCACCACGTGATCGAGCCTGCGTCGCTCGCCGAATCGGCTGGACAGGGCTTGTTCCGCCATGGCGACCCATCGCTTCTTTGAAGCGATGTCGTCAGGAGTCTCACGACTTTCTTCGTGCAGGCGAACCGATTTGGGCTCGAGCAGGTCGCAGTGACTCACCACGGCGATAAGCGGCGGGTCCAAGCCGTGCGCCCGACGGATCTCGTCGAGAAGCTTCTCGAGCTGGTCGAGGTCCGCGTCGATGGCGGAGTCGACGTCGCTAGCCTTGACCACGTACACGACGACGTCCGGGCTGCGGCGCCGGAGCTCGACGGCGATCGACGCCAGGGCCGTCGGGGCGGAGTCCAGCTCCGCGGGCGCCGACCCCTCGAGAAATCCTCTGGTGTCGAGGATCGACATGCTCGCGCCGTCACGCGAGAGATCGTGCCACCGCGCTCGGCCCGTCTGCGCCGTCACGTGCCCCAGCTCCGCGACTTTCGCTCCGAAGAGAGCGTTCACCAGCGACGACTTTCCGGCACCGCGCCGACCGAGAAGCACGAGAGCGGGCGGCCGCTTGTCGAGCAAGAGCGTCCTCAGAGTGGCGATTCGGGCCCGGAGGTCCTTGGCCACGTCGATCGGCACTCGGTCGAGGAGTTCTTCGAGCCGCTCGATCACTCCGGCCACGGTCTTGAGCGGGATGTCCTTCGTCGGCTCGTCGGCGGGATCCGTCACGCTACGACCCTCCTGGCCCACTCCGGCCCGCCTGCGAACCCATTCACTCCTTGGTGAGGCGCGCTATCTCCTCGCGGATGAGCGATTCCGCGAGTTGCGGGACAACCTCCCACACGACCTTCTCCACGACATCGCGCGACAGGGCGAGCACCGCCTGCGTCTGCTCCGGGGTAAGGCCGAGGTTGGCCAATTTGCCCCCGTCCAACACGGCAGAAGCCGACAGCCCCCCCGGCGACACTCTCACATCCGACGGACGTGCGACGTCGCTCGAGGACGCGACTGCGCTTTGCGTGGAAGAGATGGTCCGGACCATGGGCTCTTGGGGCGCCGGACGCGGCGGAGCCTCGGGGGCACCGACGTCGGAGGGACCGGGCTCTGCAGCGATAGGCGCCGGCGGCGCGTTCGATTCCGTCCCCGCGAAGCTCAGCGTGTGAGTGCGCTGGGTCGGATACGCCGGGCGCGCGATCGCCGGCTGGTTTATTCGCGGGACCACCCCGGCCCGGTACGGGGCCGCCGGAATCTGTTGTGCGGTCGGGGGAGCCGCAGGCATGGGCGCCGGGCGCGGAGGGGCAGCGACCGCTTTGGCCGATTCTCGTGTGGCCAAAGCCTTCCGAGCCTTGTCGATGAGGGCCTGCGTGTCGAAAGGCTTATCCAAATACTCGTCCGCCCCCGATTCGCGACCTCGCGCCGCATCGTACGGGCTGAATCGGCTCGTCAGCAGAACGATGGCCACGTGGGCCATGCGCGCGCGAACCTCCTTGGCGAGCGCGTAACCGTCTTCGCCATCGAGCACCGTGTCGATGATCGCGAGGGCTGGCTCTTCACGCAGGTTCGACAGAGCGCTCTGCGAGCTATCTGCTGCGACCACGTGGAAGTCCTCACCGGCAAAGGTGATCTCCAGAACCTTGCGCATCGTCGCGCTGTCATCGACCGCAAGCAGTGTCTTCGGCACGAGGCTTTCTCCGCTCCGCGCATGCGCGGGACTTTTGGCGATTGTGCGGACCGCGGGGACAGAGTGTCAAGAAGGGTGCTTTCGAAGTGAGAGCACACGCCACGCTTTTTGCTCGGCCCCGGCGGGTAGCCATATGAGGTGCAGTGTCGGCGTGGCGCCCGGGGCCTGGCCCATGGCGCCTCGAGCCTACCTGCGGTCCGCCCTGCTAGAAAGCCCTCGGCATGAGTCCCCCCCAGTCCGCCACTGTTCCGCCGACGCTCGCGGGCCCCTTGGACCGCGCCGTGCGGGTTCTCTTCGATGCGAGCTGGAACAAGGCGCGCGACTGGATCGCCAGCGGCAAGGTTACGGTCGCGGGCGCGGTCACGACCGAGGCCACGTGGCGCGTGAAGGCGGGAGACGAGCTTCGCATGAACGCGCGCGCGCGCCGGGCGCGAGCGACGGAGCTCGAGGATGGAGCGGTCGTCCATGTCGACGCCCACGTGATCGTCGTGCGCAAAGCCCCCGGAGTTAGCACGGTGCCCTACGACGACACCGAGACCGACACCCTCGAAGCCCGAGTTCGAGCGTGGCTCGAGCGGCACGGCAAGTCGCCCCGAGGCGGGCGCCCGGCGCTCGGAATCGTCCACCGCCTGGACAAGGAGACCAGCGGCCTGGTCGTGTTCGCGCGCTCTTGGCTCGCGAAGAAGGCCTTGGCGGGCCAATTTCGCGCGCACTCGGTCCACCGTGTCTACCTGGGCATCGCCCACGGCGACGTGCGCTCGAGGACCCTGCGCAGCTTCCTGCTGGCCGACCGCGGCGACGGCATTCGCGGCTCCGCCCACGGCCGCCCCCCCTCCGAAGCGCGGGAAGCCATCACGCACGTCCGGGCCGTGGAGACGCTCCGAGGAGCGACGCTCGTGGCGTGCAAGCTCGAAACCGGACGCACCCATCAGATCCGCATCCATCTGAGCGAGGCCGGTCACCCGCTCCTCGGCGAGCGCGTCTACGTCCGCCACTATCGAGGCCCGATCCTCGAGGCGCCTCGCTTGATGCTCCACGCCTCGGAGCTCGGATTCCTTCATCCCGCCACCGAGCGCGACATGGCATGGGATCAGCCCATGCCCGCGGACATGCTGGAGCTCGTCGAGGCCTTGCGCGTCTAGCGTTGCCGCGCGGCTCGGCGAAAGCTATCACCGTCGCGGCGGCTCCAAAGGAGCCGACCTCCCGAAGTCGATTCCACTCTCCCATCCGAGGTTCTCCATGCGCTACCGTAGGCTCGGTCGTTCTGGACTCAAGGTGAGTGAGCTCTCCCTTGGGGCGTGGGTCACGTTCGGCTCGCAAGTCGGCGACGACGTGACCTTCGAGTGCATGACCGCGGCTTACGACGCCGGGGTCAACTTCTTCGACAACGCCGAGGCCTACGGCCACGGGCAGGCGGAGATCGCGATGGGCAAGGCCCTTCGGCGGGCGGGGTGGCCGCGCGAATCCGTCGTGGTGTCGACGAAGATCTTCTGGGGCGGAGACGGACCGAACGATTCCGGCTTGTGTCACAAACACGTCATCGAAGGCCTTCACGGCGCCCTTCGACGGCTCGGGCTCGAGTACGTCGACCTCGCGTTTTGCCACCGGCCGGACCCCAATACGCCGATCGACGAGACCGTTCGCGCCTGGGACATCCTGGTGCGCCAAGGCAAGGTCTTCTACTGGGGCACGAGCGAGTGGCCGGCGCAGGACATCCTGCGCGCGCACAAGTTCGCAATCGAGCACGGACTCACGCCGCCGGTCATGGAGCAGCCCCAGTACAACCTCTTCGTTCGTGACCGCGTCGAGAAGGAGTACCAACCTCTCTACGACACCCTGGGGTACGGGACGACCACATGGAGCCCGCTCGCTTCGGGCGTGCTCAGCGGAAAGTACAACGACGGAATCCCGAAGGGCACGCGCCTCGACCTGCCCGACATGGCTTGGCTGAAAGAGCCTACGCTCGCGCCCGGGCGGATCGACAAGGTCCGCGCCCTCGCGGACGTCGCTCGGGGTCTCGGCTGCACGACCGCCCAGCTCGCGATCGCCTGGTGCGCGAAGAACCCCAACGTATCGACTGTCATCACCGGCGCGAGCCGCAAGTCGCAGGTCGTCGAGAACATGAAGGCCCTCGACGTAGCCGACGCCCTCACGCCGGACGTGATGGCGAGGATCGAGCGAATCGTGTCAGCCTAGCGCCGTGCCTCGAGCCCCCCGGCGCGTTCTGCTCGTCCGCCCGAAGTCGCCCAACGAGCGGTTCGGCCTCGGTCCCTTCTTTCGGGTGGAACCGCTGGGGCTCGAATTCATCGCGGCGTCGCTCGAGCACCGCGGACACGCCGTTCGAATCATTGACGAGCGCTTCTCTGCCCCATTGGCGCGCGTCGTCCGCTCGTTCGCCCCCGACATCGTCGGCGTGAGCTGCATGCACACGGTCGACATCCCGACGACGCTGGCCGCCGCCGCGACGGTGAAACGAGCAGCGCCCTCGGCGACGGTGGTGCTCGGGGGACACGTCGTCGCGCTGTACGCCGATCCGTTCTTCGAGCCGGAGGTCGACGCGCTGTGTGTGAGCGACGGCGAGGCGACGTTCCCGGACTTCGTGGACGCGCACCCACGCAGAATTGCGCCGCGGGGGTTTTGGCTTCGCCATTGCCGGGGGCGCGGCCGCGCGTGCTTCGAAGTGGGGCCTGCGGTCTCGGACATGACGGACCTCGACGAGGTTGCGCAACCGGCGCGGCACCTCGTGCGCTCCTTTCAAGGGCGATACTTGTGTGTGCACAAACGACCCGTTTGGGCCGTCGAGACGGCGCGCGGCTGCCCTTACAGGTGCAGCTTCTGCTCGACGGCGCTCCTGCACGAACGGCGCCACGGACTGCGGGCCGTGGACTTCGTGTGCGCCGATTTCCAAGCCGTCGGCCGGAACGTCTTCGTCGTGGACGACCTCTTCTTCGCGCCCTCGGCCCGCAGCGGGGACCTGGCCAAGGTGTTGCGGTCGCGCGGCGTGCACAAGGATTGGGTCCTCGTCCAGACCCGCCTCGATACCGTCGCCCGGAGCCCGGAGCTCTTGCAGCTGTGGCGCCCGGTCGCGCGTCAATTCGATCTCTTCTTTGGATTCGAAGCTCCGACCGAGGCCGGTCTTGAAGGGCTATCCAAGGACATGACCCTCGCGGCGACCGAGGAAGGCGTCCGGGTCGCGCGGAGTTTGGGCTACGGCGTCACCGGGAACTTCGTCGTCGATCCCGACTGGACCGAGGACGACTTCCAGCAGCTCTGGAGCCTGGTGGATCGACTCAAGCTCTCGCGCCTCGGGTACACCGTGCTCACGCCCCTGCCGGGCACGCCGCTTTTCGAGCGCATGAAGCCGCGCATCGTCGAACGGGATTGGTCCAAGTGGGATATGCACCACGTGCTCTATGAGCCACGCCTCGGTCGCCGCCGCTTCTTCGAGCTCTTCGTGGAATGCTGGCGCAGAAATGTCCTCGGCGCGGGACACGCCGCGCACTGGGCTCGGTGGCTCGTGGGCTTGCGCCCGTCCCAAGCCTGGACACTGGCGCACGTGCTCTGGCAAACGCAGCGCCTGCTGCGGGTGGACGCCTATTTGGAGGAGACGTTTCCCTTGCAGGTACCTGCGAGGATCGGGGAGGGAGTGACCGACCGGGCCGACTGAAGAACGCACCCTGTCTTCTAGGAGGCCATTCGGCCGCGCACTGTTCGTGCCACTGGTTGTGCCCGTCGAGTGGACCGTTGCCGTGCTGATGGGAGGCTTCGCGCTCGCGAGCGCGGGGGCGCTGGGTGCGCTGCTCTTGACGGTCCGAGAATCACCGCCCTCCGAAGCGTGACTCGCCTATTGTGGATCGCATCGTGTCGCAGTCCTCTCCCTCGCTCCCCTTGTTCGCGCGCGGCGACGTCGACGGCTTCTTCGGATTGGCGCTCGACAACCTGATTCAGGTATTGCTCGTCCTCGCGCTGTGCTCCGGAGTCCTCGGGTTTTCGCCCGAGCTCGTGTTCGGCCGGATGCTCCCGGGCATCTCGGCGTCACTCGTCGTCGGCAATCTCTATTACGCAGTGCAAGCTCGCCGGCTCGCGCTAAGGACGGGGCGCACCGACGTCTGCGCCCTGCCCTACGGCATCAACACGGTCTCGCTCATCGGATTCGTGTTCCTCGTCATGCTGCCTGCGAAGGTCGCCGCCGAGAGCGCCGGGGCGTCCGGCCGCGAAGCCTCCGAGGTCGCGTTCCGTGCGGGCATCATCGCGGCTCTAGGGGCCGGGGTGATCGAGGGCGCAGGCGCCTGGGCGGCTGTCGCCTTGCGGCGCTGGACGCCGCGGGCGGCCATGCTGTCCACGCTCGCCGGGATCGCGGTCACCTTCATCGCCGCGGGGTTCCTGTTCCGGACGTTTGCGGTTCCGGTCGTCGCCTTTGCGCCGCTCGGAATAGTCCTCTTGACCTACTTCGGTCGCGTTCGATTTCCCGCAGGCCTTCCCGGCGGACTGGTGGCCGTGCTGCTCGGCACCGCCCTCTCGTGGACGGTGGGCCTGGCGCCCGTTCACGATGCGTCGATCCGGGCTGCCGCCCGCGAGCTCGGGCTCAAACTGCCTGTGCCCGCGCTCGGCGCCATCGCGTCCGGACTCGCCGAGGGACACGCGCTCTCCTACCTCGTCGTCATCGTCCCGATGGGGCTTTTCGGGATCGTCGGGTCGCTTCAGAATCTGGACAGCGCGGCCGCGGCCGGCGACGACTTCCCGACCGTCCCGTCCCTCGTCGCCAATGGGATCGGAACCGTCGTCGGAGCCTGTTTCGGTTCTCCATTCCCGACGACGATCTACATCGGACACCCCGGGTGGAAGGCCCTCGGAGCTCGGTCGGGCTATTCCGTGCTAAACGCCGTGTTCTTCACGGTCGTCGGGTTGAGCGGCGCCGCCGCGCTCCTCGGAACGCTCATCCCCATCGAGGCGGGGATGGCCATCGTCCTCTGGATTGGCATCGTCATGGTGGCGCAGGCGTTCCAGGCAACGCCTCGCGAGCACGCACCCGCCGTGGCGATAGGAATTCTTCCCGGCATCGCGGCCTGGGGAGCGCTGATGCTGAAGGTAGGGCTCCGCGCGGGGGGCTTGGGCACGACCGACCGACCCATGGGACCCTCGGTCGTGGAGGCGCTCGGTCGAGCGGACGTCGCCGCCCGCGGGGCGTTCGCGCTGGAGCAGGGATTTTTGCTGACCAGCACGATATGGGCCGCGCTCACCGTGGAGATCATCGAGCGGCGGTTCACGCGCGCGGCGGCCTGGGCGCTGGCCGGAGCCGTGCTCAGCGCGGTCGGGCTGATTCACGCGTATCGCTTCACGCCCTCCGACACGGTGGCCGACGTTGGGCTGGGCCGGGCTTCGGAGTTTGCGCTCGGATACGCAATGCTTGCCGGCCTATTCCTCCTGGCGCGGTGGGCGCGCGAGGAGGGGACAGTCGGCAAGTAGCTCGCATGGACCGAGCGAGGCCTGCTCGGGCCGTCGCGCAAACGGAACGGCGCCGCAGCCGACGTGCTACACAGCCGCCCGTACGCTGAAGCTGGGAGTCGCCGATGCGCACGAGGGTAGGCAAGGCAGTCGCGCTCGGCGCGGCGATGGGCGCGGTCATGGCGTGCGGGTCGCGCACGGGGCTTTTGGACGATGGCGGTAACGCCGGACTGCG
>JBEKXD010000066.1:0-27499 GCA_049512415.1 Polyangiaceae bacterium | reverse complement strand
AGCAACGGCCCCACAACCGCGTACTTCGTCACGATGGCGGCTTCACTTCCCTCGTTTCGCCTCATGCGGAAGCGTGAACACCCATTCACTCAACCTGGCAAGATAATTTACGCGCGAGGCCTAAGCGCCTGCACACGGCCAGGATCGGCCGTCCCGCAGAATGATGTCGCCTCCGCGAGGGCGCCGGGACCTGTCGAACGTCCGGCGGGCAGGCTCACCATCGCGCAGGCGCAGCGGTACATGCTGGTTCTGATCAATCGGGACCGCGCGTCGATGGGGCTTGCCCCCGTGCAGATCGACGAAGGAGCCCCGACGAGGGCGGGGCTGCGTCACGCGCAGGACATGGCTCGCCTCGGATACCTGGGGCACTACGGGAGCGACGGATCCGTGCCCGAGCAGCGGATGACGGAAGCGGGCGGAGCCGACATGGTCCTCGAGAATGCGAGCTGTTACACGGACGAGCGGGCACGAGCGCTCGATCCCACGCCGACGATCGACCCGGTCCACATCGAACGCGCAGAAGCTATGTTCTTCGACGAGCAGCCACCGCACGACGGCCATCGAAAAAACATCCTCGGGCGATGGCACACGCACGTGGGCATTGGTGTGGCGCAACCGCTCGGAAAGGCAACCGAGATCCCCGTGCCGTGTATTGCGCAGGAATTCGCGGACGCGTACGGCACCTATAGTCCTATTGCGCGGGAGGCCCCGGTCGGGTCCACGCTGCGCGTCGAGGGAACGCTATCGGCGCCGGCCAGGTTCGCGGCGGTGGGCTTCGCGCGAGCCAAGGTCCCCGGTCCGCTGCCGGTCGCCGAAGCGAACCGGAGGCGCACGTACCCTGTCCCGACTCCTTCGCGCGTGTACTGGCCAACGGGGACTGAAACTGCCGTCGCGGTGCGGGTCGCCGGGACCCATTTTACAATCCAAGTCCCCGTGGCCGAGAGCCGCCAACGCGGCCTCTACGAGGTGAGCGTCTGGGCCTATCTTCCCGGCAGCGAAGAAGCGGCCATGGTGAGCTTGCGAACGGTCCTCGTGCTTTAGAAGGCCGGTGTCTTTCGGCCGATCCCTTCGCGATCCCGGTGGCGAGCGTGCTCGCGTACGGGAAGTAACGGGAAGTACGCTCCGCGCGACTCGCCGCCGGCCTCGCTCGGGTTCGGCCGAAATACACCGGCCTTCTTCCACTCATGCTTGGGTCATGCAGCAGGCGGCGTGGCCGGTGTGCTCGCTCCCGGGCCGGCGACTCCGCTCACCGAACCCGCGCTCGGAACCGCATTCGACGTCGGCGCGATGAGGGCCTGATACGCGGTCTGGAGGTCGATCTTCGTCGAGTGATTGCTACTATTCGCCGTTCCGGTGATCGGCGTTTGCGCCGAAGGATCTTCGGGTCCGAGAGGATCCTCCTGCGACGCTGGTCGTCCATAGTCGCCATGGCACTCGACCTATGCGATAACGCGGGCCGCAGCGTCAACGGAGAGCCCGCCTACGGAAGGGGGAGGGGATTGGCAGCTTCGCAGGCGAACGTTCGGCTCGAGTTCATGGCGGCACCTGGAGGTTTGAAAGGCGAGTTTGACGCCCTCAAGAGGTCCATCGATCGAGACGCCCCCGATCGCTCAGCCCTCAGACGCGGGCTGAGCGGAACGGCGAGAACACCGCGCCCGTCGGATCCTGGACGACCGAAAGCCGCCCCACCTTCGGGATCTCCGTCGCAGGCATCAGTACCTTGCCGCCGAGCGAAGCGACATTATTCGTGAGCGCTTCGACGTCGGAAACCGCGACGTATGCGAGCCAGTGCGGAGGCACGTTGGGCTGACCTATCTGCGATGTCATTCCGCCGATCTCCTTGTCGGCGTGCTTCCAGTGCCAGTACGCCTCGCTGCCGTCTGCTTTGCCCACGCCCGTCCATCCGAACAAGGCGCCGTAGAATTTCCTCGCCGCCGGCATGTCCTGGGTGTGGAGCTCGTCCCAGCAGAACGTGCCTGGGCGCGCGGGCCCTTCGTAGGGAGGCTCTTGCGCGCCCGCACCGAGCGGCTGGAGGATCCCGAACGCAGCTCCTTGCGGGTCCGATGCGCATGCAAAGCGCAACATGTCCGGGACCGTAGTAGCTGGTACCATTATCTTGCCACCAAGCTCTGCGACCCGCCTCGTTGCCGAGTCAGTGTCGTCCACGGCGACGTAGACGAGCCACCCCGACGGCACGCCCGCTGGCGCCGCCATCGCGCCGCCGACCCTCGTGTCGCCGAGTGAAAACATTCGGTACGTCCCCCCTACCGAACTGGAGTTGTCGCGGAACGTCCAACCGAGCAGCTCTCCGTAGAACTTCGTTGCCGCCGCGAGACCGGACGTGACCAACTCATGCCAGCAGAACCGTCCACTGTTCGGATTCGCCATGAGGTTTTCTCCTTCGATGAATCGTAGGCGATTCTATCATGGACGGAACGCGTGACGCGGTTCCCCGCGCGAATCACTCGCGAAAGGGGGTTTGCGACCGTCGACCCCCGGTGGCGCCCTGAACGAACCGCTCAGGGGGCCAGATTCGACTCATCAGGTCGCCTGGAGACCGGGTCCGAAGTGGGTTCGGCGACATCGGCGAGCGCTTTGCCTTCGACGCTGGGCCAGACGTGTCCGTCGGCAGCCGCCACGACGCGTCGTGGGACGAGGAAGATGACTGGGATGATCAGAGAATACGTGACTGTCGTTGCAACCACGCAGTAAAGAAATCCCCTCCCTGGGTGGGCGTCGTAGATGGCCGAGCCGAGCCGGTCCCCGACGCGAGCGCTGACCACCAGCACCCCGTCGACCGCCATCATCAGCGTGCCCTGGAGGCCCGGCGGGCAGGAGCGAATCGCCAGGTCGTAGTAGGCCGCGGTCGCCACGCCTCCCATGAGTCCGATCGGCGCCGCGAGTTCCATCGCCGATTGCGGGCTATGAACGAAGGCGAGGGGAATCATCTGCGGTATCGCGACGACAGTGCCCCAAAAGAGGAGATTCCGAAGTGCGACCCTCTTGCAGAGAAAGCCGTAGGCAAAGAATGTCGGGATGAACGATGCCGCGAAGATCGCATTGAAGTTCGCGTAGACCGCGTCGCTCGCGTGAAGCTCGTTGGATAAGTAATATTGAAGCGGGGTGGCGGAGCCCGGAGCGAAGTTCCACATGAAGTTGATGACGATGGCCGGGTAGATCGCCCGGTGCCTCAAGAGCCGCTTGAGATCGTCCACGAGTCTTCCACCTCGGGCATCCGGCGCTTCGTACGCATGCGCGTAAACAGCGCTCGGGTTCCAGAGGCCGAGCAGACCGATGACCAGGGCGAACCCCGCGAGCATCAAGAAGGTGTGCCGGGGATTGAGATGCCTCGCCGTCCAGCCGGACGCGACGGCGGCGATCACCGCCGGAATCGACGCGACGATCTGCCAAACGGTCACGAGGCGGCCGGACATCATTCTTTTGCGGCCGATAAGCGAGATCAAACCCTGGTAGGCCGCGCCGACGAAGCGAAAGGACAGGGTTGCGATGACCATCCCCGCCATCAGTCCCGCGAACGTCAGCTGGCGCCAGGCAAGCCACGCGTAGGCGGCGGCTGTGACCGGACTGAAAAGGAGAAGGTAGCCGCGGTCGCGGAGGCCGAGCGGATTCCAGCGATCGCGGATGAACCCGAAGACGACTGCGAAGTAGACCGGAATGGCTGTGTAGATGCGGAAATCCGCAACCTCCGACGCCGTAGCATGAAGGCGATTCTTCAGCATGTAGCTGGTCGAGATGTCGCCTAGGTAGCCAACCGGCGAGGCGAGGGCGATGAGGAAGATCAACCCTCCGAAGTACGAGAAAATTTGCCCATTCGTGCGTCGCCCAGTCGCGCCCGCTTTCCATGTTGCTGCCATTGAAGCCAGTATCGCTGAAAGCGGTCGTCCTTGTCTCGCCTTGGCGAGACCGACCTTAGGAAGCCCTACGTCAGATACTGCGCAATGGGAAGGTGGCCACCAACTGCTTGTGATCGACATACAGGGCGGCATGGACAGCGGTCGTGCCGCTTCGCGCCACACGGTCTGCGATGTTGCCGGTGATGAGCAATCATCCGGCGTCTAACGTCGTGTCCGATTCGGGAAGCCTATCACCAGCGGAATAAGCCAGGGTGGGGTGATGAGTGACGTCGGTCGCAGCGAGAATCGACTAGATGGCCGACGAGGCCGTTTAGCAGCCGGTCGTTTCGCAGCCGGACGGGCTAATAGAAGGCCTTCTACCGAGTTGATGG
Source organism: Polyangiaceae bacterium (assembly GCA_049512415.1). Classification (GTDB taxonomy): domain Bacteria; phylum Myxococcota_A; class Polyangia; order Polyangiales; family Polyangiaceae; genus Palsa-1150. The sequence goes on along the minus strand of JBEKXD010000066.1, from coordinate 23,253 downwards.
GGCTAGCACCAGATCGAAGTTCCCCGTGTCGTCCGTGATGGAATGCCCGATTTCGACGGGCCCCGTCCCGCCAGCACCCGCGTCGGGCGAGGTATAGACCCGGACGATGGCGTTCACGATCGCATTACCGCTCGGATCCACCAACTGCACGTTGGCGTGGATCGGCGCCGGGATGGCTACGGGCGAAGCCGATACCGAGACGGCGCCGTTGTCGATCGGGAAAGCTTCGGTCCACCATGGCAGTCCGGTGCCGTCGAGCGGGCGTATGGACAGGACGTAGGTGCCGTGATCGAGAGTCAACGTATACGACCCGTCGACGTCCGTCGTCGTCGCCCCGGCGCGAGGCAGACACGCTTCGGTTGTCGGAACCCCGTCCGCACAGAGCTGAGGAATGGCAACCACCGTAGCCTGATTGAGTGGCCGACCATCGACCACTTGAACCGCTCCCTTGACCGTGACCGCAGGGGCCACTGGGAATGACGTCGCGCGGGGGCCTTCATCTGGATTCGACGGCAAAACCACGAGGGATTGACTGCCGACAGAATGCGCAGAATCGAGCGGCCGCACGACGACCGTGTACTCCCCCAGTGGGAGAAGAACGCCGAGCCCCGGTGCGCCTGCGCCCGAGTCGGAGCTCGTTCGTCCCTGCGCCGTAAACTCGAAGTTTGCCGCGTTGGGGCTGAGCGCGGCGTCGCTGGCGCCACCGTCGAAGCCCGCGTCGGCGAGGACCGGACTCACGCAGGGCACGCCCGGCGGGTACACATCGATGACGGTCGCCTGAAACAGCAGATCCGCATCGACCAGCGCGCCCGTCTCTTCGTCGGTCACCGTCACCGTGAACGCTGCCGGATCCGGCATCGGGGGATAGCAGACGTCGGCTTCGATCACGTCTCCCATGGCGGGCAAATGCTCTGTCGGCAGCGGTTGCCCAGCGGGTGGCGCGATCACGAGCTCGGTTCCCGTCAGGGCATCGACCGGCGCGGTCACGTGGCTGGTTGCCAGCACGAGCGGGGCGACCGTGACTCCTTGGAGTGGCCGAACGCCCGACACGGGTCGCAGCGTCGCAGTGTCGCGCAGGAAGGCCGTCCATCCGTCCAGCCCTCCCTGCCGGCTCACCTGAAAGGTTGGAGGTGTCTTCTGCTGATCCTGTGAAGTGCCCGTCGTAAAGTCCGGGGTCAGCGGATATCCGGCGTCCTGAACCAGCTCCGATACGGTAACGTGTGACACTTGGGGTGGAAACGCCTCATCGAACGGAGAGTCCGGCGTCAGCGTGAGCTCATAGCAGCCGGGCTGCATAACGGCCTCGAACCCGACGCTCCCGCCATCGGACGGGCCGGGCGCCAAGCCGGCCAACAGCAACTCGTCGGAGAGTACGGGCACGACGGGCAGCTGCGTAGATTCGGCGGGAGCGACGCACGGACTCGGCTCTGCGATTGGAGGCCATAGGAGTCGATACGTCGCGTGGGCTGGGAGGACCGTGTCCCCTTGCGGATTGCCGAGGTACCATCCGAGGTCGCTCTGCTCCTGGAGCGTCACGGAATAGTCGCCACGCACCACCCCAATGTTTGGAAGTGTCACGCAAGCGGGCAGTGCGCACGTGGCCGTCGGCGTTGTCGCGAAGAGCTGGTCGATGGGAATGGCATACGTGAGGCCGGGGGCAAAAGCCGAATCGGTCGGGAAGGACACGAGGAGCACTCCCGCAGAGGACTGCGAAATGCACTGGGCGTTCTCCGCGAACTCGCACACGCTGCAGAGGCCGGCATTGCACTCTGGCAAAGTCCCGATCTGCTGATAGGCACTGCACGAATGCGCGGGACAGGAGTTTAGCGTCATCGAACTCGGCTCGACGCTCGGGGCGATCGGATCGCAGCCCACCCACGTCGCTCCAACCGCAACTACTACGAGTAGAGGCAGGGGCCACGAGGAGCGTCTCATCATTCGCTCCCTCCCGAGTCGGGAACGAGCTGGATCCCGTCGTAAGGTGCATCCGCTGGGAACGCACCGTCTTGCTGCCAGCTCGTGGGACATCCATTCGGCCCAACCCACCACCCAATGCTGTCGCCGCCGACGCTATCTGGCGTGTGGACCGATACGAATGCGTGGGCGACGACGACCTCGAGCTTGTGGCAGAGGCCGTCCAGGGGCGCGGCCGGCGTCTCGACCTCAAGGAGGTAGATTCCACCGTCGACGAGGTTGGGAGGGATCCGTACGAGGATCGGACCGACGTCGGGGGCCACCGTCGTCATCGGGTCGTAGTCCACGAAGACCTCGTACTCGAAGCTGGCATCCGCGTCGAAAAGCTCTATGGGAATCGAGAGCGTCGCAGGCCAAGCACCCAGCGTGGTGCCTTCGACGGGCACGGCGCCGTCATCGTCGATGATCGGAGGGTGCTCGGGCGAGGTCGCCAGGTCGGGTGGCGGTACGGTGATGCAAGACTGCACCGCCGCACAGACGACCGCGCTGCATGCGACCACGGCGGTCAGGGCGGAAGGAATGCATCGGCGGCGCATCGGTCCGAACTTTACCTCTCGAGCTCCCGATCGAGCAGCCCTCTCAAGACGCTCTCGGAACGCCGAAGCAGCAGCACCTTCTCACGGCTGACGAGCACGGCCCCCGCTTCGCTGCCACGTGGCTTCCGAATGTACTTGCGGGGCGTATACTCGACTTCCACTCGGTCCTCGTCTCGGGCGTCCGAAAAATGGGCGGCGAGGTGCGCGGCCTCGACCAGCAGATCGGAGGGGCAATTCGATCCACGGTCCAAGGGGACGACCACGTGCGCTCCGGCGCGGCTTCTCACGTGCAACCACAAGTCTTGCGGACGCGCCACGCGGAAACTCAGCTCATCATTGTGACTGCCGGACCGACCGACCAAGATCCGCGCTCCGCCTGCCGCCGCGAACACTCTGTAGGGCGGGAGCGGGGCCTGTCTCGAAGTGGACTGCGAGGACAACGCCGAGGCCGACTGCTTCTGTCGGAAGTCTCGAGGCGCCGCGTCGCGGGCCTGTCGAGCGAGGGCTTGCAGGGCGGACGTCGATTCGGCGGCGGCCGGTGTCTCGACCTGGGCGGCGATCGCGAGCAGTCTCGTCCGTGTGGTCTCCGAGGCCTCGAGGCGCGCTCGAGCGATGTTTGACCCGTCTTTCAATCGTCGCGCACGCTTGAAGATGGCTGCGATCTGTTCTTCCGCGCCGTGTGCCGGATCGAGCGGCATTGAGACCGTCTTCGGCTCGCCCGTGGACCAATCGAGGGCGGTGAGCTCGGAGGCTCCGCGCCGCGCGCGTGCCGCCTCCGCCACGAAGAGTCGAGCGTGTTCAGCCATGGAGTCGGCGGACGCCATGCGATGGAGATCGGCGGCCACGGCAGCGATGCGCCGCTCCACCCGACGCAAGGCTGTGCGCAGGGCCTGTCGGAGGGCGTTGCGAGCATTGTCCAGACCCCGCGCGCCGAGAGCTTCCACGATCGCTGGGCCGCGCGCCGACAGGTCCTCGTCCTCCCCTCCTTCATGGACGTCCAACTTCGCGTCGTCGAGCCGGAGGCTGAGTCCTTGGTCCCCGACACCGCGCGAGGTCTGTTCGCCCCGAGCGACCTCCAGGCCCTCTCGGCTGATGGCGACGACCCGCCCCCCCCCCATACGTGCGCGCCATCGCGGCTGGTTGGGGGACGGAGCGCAGTGCATCGCGTCACGGACGTGGGCCGCAGTGGGTGCGTCCAAAATCGCGAGCCCGTGCGACGCGGCGAGAATGACCGCGACGTTTTGACCGCGGGCGTCCCCGCCACGGGGCGCCGGCATGCGGACCTTTAGGAGCGCCACTTCGTGACCCGCCACGAATGCGACCGACAGACGTTGAACGAACCCTCCGACCGGCGAGCGATGCATCCGTCCCCGGGTGCGATAGCATGAGGGGCGCAGGAGCACGCCCGCCCATTCGATGCGCGTGTCCGCCGCCGTTCATGAACCGACGATCGTTTCCAATGGGTCAGGCGAGCGCCAGCCTACTCAAGGCGCTTCATCGCATCCTGGTCGACACCAGCGGTCGCGCCGCGGCGGAAGCATGGTTGCGGGCCATCGGCATGACCCGGGACGATATCGAGGACGAAACTCGAATGCTTCCCTTGGAGACGCGGTACCGCGCCCTGGCCGCATTCGTAGGGGCGAGCTCTCGCGACTCGCTCGCTCGCCTGCCGGCGATGCTGGTCTCGCCGGAGTGTATCGGCGCGTGTCTGCGGATCCTCCGCGGATCCACCTCGGTAGCCGAGGCGTTTTCGCAACTCGACGGCCTGGAAGGCGAATTGGGCGAAACTGTGCGCTGGGAGACGATCGTGTCCGAGCGGGGCCGGTGGCGCGGGCGCATGACCATCGCTCACGATCCGTCGCTGGAGGCGGATGGACTGCTCGACGCCGCTCGCTCGGCCGAGCTCGCCGCTGTCCCTACGCTCTTTGGATGGCCGGGAGCGACCGCAGTAGTCGCGTCCGCGCCCGGGGATGGACCGGGGGCCTCCGGGGGAGCGTCTCGCGAGTTCGATGTGCGGTGGCCGGCGCCGCGCCCGGAGTGCAATGCTGGTCTCGGAGCCTTGATCGGTGGGGCCGTAGGCGCGCTGGTCGTGGTCGCAGGCGTCGGGTGGGTGGCGCTCGGTCTGATGACGATGGCCATGGCGGCGATCGGCGCCGGACTCGGTCTTTTTCGCGTGCGCTTGCGCGTGCGGCGAGCGGAGATCGACGCGCAGGCGTTCCGCGTTCGGGCGCTCGAACGCAGCCTGTCGCTCAAAGAGAGTCGCGACCGCATCGCGCCCGGCCAGATCGACGGTCTTCTGGCCGGTGGGCAGTATCGGATCGTCCGCAGGATGGGGGCTGGAGCTACGGGTGTCATCTACGAAGCCGTCCGCGTCGTCGACAACCTCCCTGTGGCGCTCAAGCTGCTCCGAGCGGTCGCCGCGCACGAAGCGGTGGCGAGCGATCGGCTCCGGCGTGAGGCGGCGGCGCTCGGCTTGTCATGGCACCCAAACGTCGTGGAAGTGCTGGACCAGGGCGTACTCCCCGATGGCACGGCATACATGGCCATGGAGCTTCTAAGGGGCGAGACGCTTGCGGCCCGTCTGCGGGCCGGCTCCTGCCTGGGTCCGGGAGAACTCATTCCGATTGCGCTGGAGGTGTGCGATGCCCTGGCCGCGATTCACGCCGCGGGCGTGGTTCACCGCGATATCAAGCCGTCCAATATCTATCTCGTCCATGACAGGACTCGGCCCGAAGGTCGCGCGCGCGTAAAAATCCTCGATTTTGGGATCGCTCGAGTCGAATGGGAAGAAACGCGCATCACGCAGACGGGGGGCCCTCTGGGCACTCCGGGGTACATGTCCCCCGAGCAGGAGCGCGGCAGCGCAGATGTCGATGGGCGAAGCGATCTCTTTTCGCTGGGTGCCGTGCTCTACGAGGCGTTGGTCGGGGAGCCTCCTCCTCCACTTTTGCCGAGTGGACTCATTCGCATGGGGGACGGCGTGTCCGATTCCGCCCGGACCTTCGAGCCTTACGCGCAAAAGGCGATGGCGCTCGTCCCGACTCCGTTTCGCCGGATTATCGAGAAAGCGTTGGCGTTCGATCCGGCTGAACGCTACGAGGACGCGAGGGCCTTCGCGCAGGCGTTGCGGAGCGTCCCGGAGAGTCTGGCGCAACCATTGTCGGGGATGAATAGGACTCTCGATCGATGATGAGGAGTGCCTGCTCGCGTTTTTGCCGCTGGCTAGTTCCGGCCATCGTGGCCGGATGTCAAGAGAACGTGCCGCCGCAGGCTCCGCCAAGCCAGCCGTATTACCCCCAGCCCGCGCCCTACTACGGCCCCCCAGCGCCCTACGCGCAACCCCCCCCTGTCCCCGAGGCACCACCGCCAGTATATGGTTCCGTGCCCGCGCCCCCGCAGAACCAAGCGCAGGTGCAGGCGCCCCGTCCCCTCCTCGGAGCTCTGGTCGGGCCGCTCGCGTGGCAGGCCGAGGTTCGCGCCGTGGAGATCGAATTGATCGGTCGGCTCAGCGCGCAGAATCGTGTTCGCGTCGTGAACGTCCCGCTGGTCTTCGATCCCAATCCGAACGAGGTGAACGCGTTTGCGGGATGCGACGACGGTGGCGCGCCTTTCGTGGCTGCCACCGAGGGGCTCCTCGAAGCGATCGACGCGATTTCCCAGACACGTTCGACGGACGAGCTATATGGAACCAAGACGTATGGGGCTTACGTGGGTGCTACGGCACCTCGGATGGTCTCCCAAGGCGGAGGCAGGGCCGCACTGCCGGCTGGAATCCTCCCGGCGCAGGCGCTGGTCGACGTGCGTCGCATCTCGCGGGCCCACGAGATGTTCGACGAAATCGTTGGCTTCACGTTCGGCCACGAGCTCGCCCACCACTACTTGGGCCATACCGGGTGCGCGAATGGCCAAGCCGCGGGGTTGGGCCCAGCGCTGGAGCAACTCGGGCGCATCGTGACGAATTTCGGCAATGTCTTCAATCAGCCGAACGAAATTGCGGCCGATTCTGCCGGTTGCGTCAACGTACTTTACGCGGGGCTGGCGCGAGCGCCCGTAGCGTATCGTTGGAGCGAAGCCGGTGGGCTAGCGCTGCTGGATTTCTTCGCCGCGCTGGAGCGAGCTTCGGGTGCGAATCCCTTGCTGGGGATTCTTCGGACGCATCCGAATCCCGGACTGAGGATCCCTATCGTCCAAGGTGTGGCCACGACATGGAGGCTGCAGCATCCGGGACTGTGAGACGGTGCCGGCAGGGGCGCGCGTCATACCACGCGAAGGGAGCGCCCTGACAACACCTCGTTGTGGCTACCGGGACGGTATCCTTGGAGGTCGAGCGTAATATAGGCGAATCCAAATCTCTTGCCGGCTTCGACGATGGACTCACGAGCGTCGAAAGCTCTCGCCATCTCGGAGGCCGCGACCTCGACTCGTGCGAGCGACATGTCGCGCTCGGCAACGTCGGACGCCTTGCGAGAGGACGCGACCGTGAGCGCGTGCCAGCGGACTCGAACCTGGCGCAACCCCAGCATGCGGAGCTCGGCCTCCAGGCCACCGACCTGGGCCAGCCGTTCGCTCGTGACCGACGTTCCATAGGGAAGACGGCTCGACAAGCACGCGCTCGCGGGCTTGTCCCATATCGACAAGCCGAGCTCGTGGGCGAAACGGCGAACGTCGTCCTTGGTGAACGCACACTCTACGAGGACGGCGCGAACGCCCGCTCTCCTGGCCGCCTCGATGCCGGGACGATAGTCTCCGAGGTCATCCACATTCGTGCCGCTGACAATGTGGGCGAGCCCCCATTCACGCCGCTTCTTGTCGGCGATGTCGTAGAGCTCGCTCTTGCAGTGGAAGCACCTGTCCGCACCGTTCTCCACGTACCCCGGTCTGTCCATCTCGTGCGACGCCACGAGTTCGTGGCGGGCGCCGATCTGGGTTGCGATGGCGATGGCGGCCTCCTTCTCGAAAGGGGCGAGGCTCGGCGATACTGCGGTCATTCCGATCGCGCGCTCTCCGAGAACCTGGTGGGCGATCGCGAGCACGAACGCGCTGTCCGTTCCGCCGGAGTAGCAGACGAGAACCGATCCCAGCCCGCGAAGCAGGTCCCGAAGGCGCTCGAATTTGTCAACGGAGTGGTCCGTGGGTTGCCGCGTCGACAGCATGCCGTGGTAATAGCACCGGAGTCGGGGTTGTTCTGCGCCGCCGCGCAGGTGCACTCTCCCTTTATTTCGGCATTTGTTGCCGTGACTGCTCGGGGGAGATAGGTTGCCGCGGATGCCTGACGAAGACATAAAGGCTGAACTCGAACGCCTTCGTGCGGAAAACGAGAGCCTCAAGAAGCGCCCGGGTCGATCGACGTCTCTCAAGGTTTCGGAAAAAGGCGGCCTCTCTGTATACGGGTTAGGGCGCTTTCCGGTCACGCTCTACAAGGAGCAGTGGCACAAATTGCTGGGGATGGCCGATGAGATCCGGGCATTCATCCAGGACAACGAGAGCAAACTCAAGACGAAGGGCGAACCGTAGACGGTGGCCCGCTGGCCGCTCTGCGCCAGGCTGACGTCATGGCTTGCTGCGGCGCGAGCGCGAAGCCTTGTAAGGCTGGTTCGCGCACTCCCGGCACGCGATGCAGGCTCGCACGGCGGACGCTTGAGCTTCTTTGACCGGTCTGTGCGTCGACCGGGCGTAAAGTGGGCGCTTGCCCTGCTGTCATGCTCGTGGGGCTGCGCCCGAGCGCACTATTACTATTTATGTGCGGGCGAGAAGGAGTGCGGAGTCGACTCGGCATGCGTCGCGGGTCTCTGCTTGCGCCGAGGTACGGTGCCGGCCTTCGAAGGTGCGCGCCGGTGGGTGCTCAGCCCCGTCGAGGTCGCATGCGCGGCCGAGCCGGAGATCGCAGAGTGCGGCGCGGCGGAGACGGTGAGTTTCGGAAGGGCGGACGGTGCAGCGACCGTGCTGCTCAGATTCGCTGTAGCGCTACCGCCCGAGAGCCGCGTGCTCGAGGCCTTCGTCCTGCTCGATCGGGCGTCGGACATCGAGGTCGATCCCGCGCCCATATTCCTACACGCAGAACGCGTCGTAAGTCCGTGGAATGGAGCTTCCGTCGCGAGGTCACCCCGTCCGAGGTTGCGGGATGCGGGCTTGCCGTGGACAAAGGTAATGCCATCGGGACCGCAGACGGTCCGCATCGACGTGCGATCCGTCATCGCCGACGTCAGTCGAAGCGATCGCGAAGGCCTTGCCGCCGGTCGAGAGCTTGGGATCGGAATCGTGGCGCAAGGGTCGAGTTTCACGGGATTGGCCTTCGCTCTCGCGTCCGGCCGTCACGGGCGCGGACCGCGTCTCGAGCTCTACGTCAAGTGACGAGTCGTCGTCCCGATGCTATGTGGCGAAGGCCATGATCTTCGGAAGACTATTCGTTCTCGCGGCACTATCGGGACTCTCTGCCAACGCGTGTGGACGGGACAGTCGGACCTCTGCGGGGGTGGGGGAATTGCCGCTTGCCAGATCTGCCGCAAACCAATGCGTCCATGCCGCCTGTGGGAATAACTACTTCGTCGATGCCGAACAGGTGGGTCCGTGCACCGTCGGCGCGAAATGTGTTGCTGCGCTGACGCTCGTCGCAGTCGGCGCCTATCATGTCAACGAGGAGTACCCCTACAAGTTCATCGCAGATCCACTGCCGAGCGTGACGTTTCAGGGCCTCGATGGGGCGGGCGCCAACGTGTTCTCCAAGGCGGCCGGCAATTGGTCGCAACACGACGAGAAGACGGGAGCGATGGCCGCTGCGTTCACGCCTTCGGACCGCGCGGCCAAGAAACTGTCGGGAACGTTCAAGTTCAGCGTGTGTTCGGCTCAGAACTGCCAGCTCGAGCACGTCCCGGTCGCGGTTGCCCTTGCCGTAGAGTGATAGGCTCGTGGCCATGAGCGACCCGCGCGACGCTGCATCGCAGGTGAAGGCCATTGCGGAGCGTGTGGAAGAGAGATTCCGCGCGGCTCGGCGCGTGCTCTCATTTGCCGAGTTTCTGGATTTGTTCGAGCGAGTGCCCGTGCGGTTCTCGCGCGACGCCAGCCAGTATTTGCGCGACGTCTTCGATCACTACGGCAAGCGAGTCGTCAAGAGACCCTGGGGCGAAGCCACTCGCTATGATCTCTTCGACCTTCCTTGGGAAACCGCTCACGGATCGGCGAACCCGGCGTACACGCTCGCGCGCGGAGCGCTCGTCGGCCAGGAGCACGTCCAAGACGAGATCTACCGAGCCCTGTCCAATTTCGTTCGAGAGTCGCACCCCAACCGACTCATCTTATTGCACGGGCCGAACGGGTCTTCGAAGTCGACGATCGTGCAGTGCCTGATGGCGGCGCTCGAGCACTATTCGACGCTCGACGAAGGAGCATTGTATCGATTTCACTGGGTGTTCCCGTCGCAGACGACTCTGCGTGGCTCTCTGGGGTTCGGACAGGGAACCGGCGCGTCGATCCCGGGGGGAGCGGCTTCGTACGCCCATCTGCCGGACGACGAAATCGACGCGAAACTCCTCGTGGAGGTCCGCGATCACCCCTTGTTCGTAATCCCGGTTCCCGAGCGCCGTGAGCTCATCAAGGCCGCGTACGCGAGGGTGAGCGCATCCGATCCTCCGAGCGACTGGATCCTTCGAGGGCAGCTGTCGCACAAGAGTCAGCAGGTCTTCGAGGCGCTGCTTTCCTCGTACGATGGGTCGTATGCGGAGGTGCTCAAGCACATTCAGGTCGAGCGCTACTTCATCTCGAGGCGCTATCGCGTGGGGGCAGTGACGATCGGTCCCCAGCTGGGGGTCGACGCAGGGGAGCGGCAGATCACGATGGACCGCTCGCTTCAGGCGTTGCCCGCGTCCCTTCAGGCGGTGACGCTGTACGAAGCCAAGGGGGAACTCGTCGATGCCGCCGGAGGTCTCCTCGAGTTCAGCGATCTTCTCAAGCGTCCCCTGGACGCGTTCAAGTATCTCCAGCTCTCGGTCGAAACGGGCGAGATATCGCTTCCCGCGCAGAACGTACAGCTCAATTGCGTGATGATGGGGAGTGCGAACGAGCTTCACCTCGACGCGTTCCGTGAGCACGCCGAGTTCCCGAGCTTTCGCGGACGGCTCGAGCTCGTTCACGTGCCCTACCTGCGAAGTTATCGCGACGAGCAACTCATCTACGATTCGCAGGTCGCCCCCCAGGTCAAGCGCCACGTCGCTCCCCACGCCACGGAGATTGCTGCGTGGTTTGCGACGCTGACGCGCATGCGAAAGCCGAACCCGGACCGGTATCCTCGCGCGTCGGGAGCGATTCTTGCGACGATCACGGCCGTGGAGAAGGCGGATCTCTACGCGCTCGGAAAGGCTCCGGATCGCCTCGACGCCGACGCTCAGAAGCTCCTCCGGTCCGCCATCGCCGACATCTGGACGGAGAGCGACTCCTATCCCATCTACGAAGGGCGCATCGGCGCGAGCCCCCGAGAGATGCGCATCGCCTTGCTCGACGCGGCGCAATCGCCCGCGTTCCGCTGTCTCAGCCCATTGGCCGTGCTCGATGAGCTCGAGGCACTCTGTCAGCGCAAGAGCGAGTTCGAGTGGCTGCAGCAGGACTGCCTCGTCGGCGGATACCACGACGTCAAGCTCTTTCGAGAGACACTTCTCTCGCGGTTGCTCGACGCTTCCGAGTACGAATTCTACGTGGCGAGCGGGTTGGTGTCCGAAGCTCAGTACGGAGAACTGTTCGACCGGTACGTGCAGCACGTGAGCGTTTGGGTCAAGCAAGAGCGCATCTACAACCGTGTGACTCAGCGGTATGAGGAACCGGATGAGAAGATGATGACCGAACTCGAGCGGCGACTGGATGTCAAGGGCGAGGCCCTCGACTGGCGCCGCCAGTTCATCAGTGCCATCGCCGCGTGGGCCATCGACCACCCGAACGAAAAGCTCGACCCCGCAGCCGTCTTCCCGCAACACTTGCGGCGGATGCGCGAGTCGATGTTCGCCGAGAGGCGCAAGGAAGTCGCGGCACTCGCGCGGGACATCCTCATCGTCGTGCGCGAAAACGGAGTCGGAATGGACGACGCTCGTCGCGCCGCGGCGTCCGCGGCGATCGACCGATTGCGAGAGCGCTTCGGTTACTGCCGAGAATGTGCGACCGACGCGGCGAGCCTGCTGATGAGAAGGCGGTTTTCGGAATTTGGGTGACTCGGTCCAGCTCATCGACGCTCACTGCCATCTGGATCCGGAACACTTCGCGGAGGGGCCGGAAGCCGTCATGGCGCGCGCGACCGCTGCCGGTGTCGTTGGGTTCGTCGTCGTCGGTGTTGGACCCGATCTCGGATCGGCTCGACACGCTGTCGGTCTGGCTCGTCGATCGCCGGACCGCGTGGGAGCCTGCGTGGGCGTCCACCCCGAGGACGCAGCGACGTACTGCGATGAAGTCGAATCGGCGTTGCGCGCGCTCGCGACCGCCCCGGAGGTCGTCGCCGTGGGCGAGATCGGGCTCGACTATCACTACGAAGGTCCCCCTCGGCCCGTCCAGCAGCGCGTCTTTTCCCGCCTCATTTCTCTCGCCCGCGAGGTGAGAAAGCCGATTGTCGTCCACACGCGGGACGCGGCTGCCGACACTCTCGAGATTCTAGAGCGCGAAAGCGCGCACGATGTCGGAGGCATCATCCACTGTTTCAGCGAGGACAAGTCGTTCGCCACGCGCGTCCTCGACCTCGGGTTCGACATCTCATTTTCCGCAATCGTCACGTTCAAGAGCGCGCGTTCGGTCGCGGAGGTCGCCGCCTGGGTGCCGGCGGACCGGATCTTGGTCGAGACCGACAGTCCGTACCTGGCACCGCCTCCGTTTCGCGGGAAGCGGTGCGAGCCTGCGTATCTGGTGCACACCGCCGCGCACTTGGCCCGCCTGCGTGGGCTGAAGCCGGAAGACTTCGCGGCGACCCTCGTGGCCAACACCGAACGTCGATTCGCGAAAGTCCTTGCGCGAGCGAGCCGTTCCGATGTCGAGGATGTCTGACGGTAGCCGGCGGGATCCTTTGGGTGCACGCTGAGTATTGGAGGGAAGAGAGGAAGTGGCCTCCACAGCGTTGAGAGTTCAGACGGCTGCGCTCGTCGTGTCGGTGGCTATGCACGGGGTGGTGTCCTACGCGCTTTCCTGCCGCGGGGTCCGCTTCTCGACCGACGTGCAGCGGGCATTCACGTTCACCCCGCCGCTCCACGGGCCGGCCGGGAGCACGGCCGCAAACGAACTCGATCTCGACCTGCCGTTCGCCGCCTCCGTGGCGACCCCTGCCGACGTGCCCGACCCTGTGGGGTCCCCACCGGTCCTTGGGGGTGGCGACGCGATCCCCCGGGTGGACACGCACGAGCGCGGCCGAGGCGGCGAAGCGCACGTCGACCAGCCGGCGGTCGATCTGGCCGACCGCGACGAGCGTCTCCGGTTGTCTCCGGAGCTCATGAACCGTCTCGACCGCGACCAGATCCAACGGCTTCGTGTCTCGCGCGACCGACAGTCGTGGGACGATCGAAGGGCGACAGTCCACCCGACCGAACTGTCATTCATTCTCAGCGGTCTCGGCACGGTCCGCGAGCGACGCTCTTACGCTCCGACACTTCCGAGTCGGGGCGAAATGCTGTCTCGCCGGCCCAGCACTCCGAGGAGCTCGGACGGCGATCCTCGCCCGTCGGAGGATCCCGGGCGGTATGGCGGAAAGGTCCGTGGCGCGTCCGACGCAGCGCCCGGACTCGGCGTTGCGCAGGCGCGCCCCGGCGCGGATCATAGAACTGCCGCCCCGATCGCGAGCGAGCGGCCGTCGGTCACAGAGGGGCCGGTCGCTATGCCGGCTCGCAACGTGGGCCGGCCGAGCGACGACGTCGACTCCGAACAACAAGTCGCCACGACTGTGCGAGCGCTCGTGCACGCGAGCACCGCAGGCGGAGTCCTCGGCTCCGGGGTCGGCGGATCGCCGGGGTTGGGGGGGCCAGGAGCTGCGGGCACGGTCGGTGCGGGTTCGCGTTCGCGTCCGCTCGGTCTCGGGGACGCCGAAGTCTTCGACTACTGGACCACCGACGCACGCCTCATGCCTTACTTCAGGCAAATGCACGCGCGCATCGAGCCGCTTTGGGCCAACGCATTTCCCAAGGCGGCACTCCTCGATTTGAAGCAGGGTACGGTGATCCTCGAGTTTACGATCGCGGCCGACGGTCGCATCGCCGTCGGTTGGCCGCCGCTGCGACCGAGCGGCATCGACGAGTTCGACCGCAACTGTGCCGAAGCCGTGCGTCGTGCGTCGCCTCTGCCTGCCATACCGCCGGAACTCGGGTTGCGGACCTTGCGCGTGCGGGCCCCCTTCGTGGCGAGCAATCCCGTCGTCAAGTGACGCCCCCGGCGTGTCTCCCTGGTGGATAGTCGCGGCAAAGTGGTTGCGCGCGAAGGATTCTCCCGGTAATGGCCTGTGTTCTAGTGAACGGTGCGGAGCGCAAGACTCCGGAGCTCATGGCTTCTGGCCCAGCGGGCGCCGGATCGACAGCGCTGCCGCCCGACGTCGGGGAAGGCGCGCATTCGACCGCACCGGCGGTATCGACGTGGGGCGCGATACGCTCGCTCTCACTCGCGCCGCTAGTAAGAATGGTGGCCGCCTCGGCGTTCGGGGCTGTGCGTCGCCTGCTGTCCGACCGCACGCCACTCGTGCGCGTTGCGCTCGCTATCGCCGGTGGCTCGGTCTTGGTGGCCATCGCGGTGGCCCGGTTCGACACGACAGGGAGCGGTGCACAGGGGGCACAACAGGCGTTCGCGGCGGCATCGGCCGGTGCCGCGATCGGCGCTCAGGTCCGAAGCGAGGATGACGTTGTCGACGCGAGCGATGGTGCCGTGGAAGAAGCTTCCGCGCCCCGCCTCTCTCGCTGGCGCGTCGGGCGTCTGGCGGACGACGCGAGCGTCGCGCTCATCGAGGGTACCATAGGACGGCGCCCGCTCCTGACCGCGCTTTCCTCGGCCGGTCTGCCTCTCGGCGAAGCGCAGCGCGTCGCACGTTCGCTCGCCGATGTGCGGGACGTGGACCACTTTGCACCCAAGGACGCATTCACAGTGGCGCGCGACAAGGCCAGCGGTCGCGTGATCGCCTACGAGATAGTAGCGGCTCCCTCGGAGGTGTGGCAGGCGCGCGAGGAGGATCAGGCGGGTGGGGGCCCGAGGCTCGTGGCGCGCCGGCTCGGACTGATTGTCGAGTCCGTTCGCGTGCACAAGTCGGTCGTCGTCGGCCTCGATCTGCGAGCGTCCTTTGCCGATGCAGGGCTCACGCCTGTGGACGACTTCCTCACGATGATCGACGACGCGCTCGAGGGGCACGCCGAGCTGTCGGATCTTCGTGCCGGCGCGCGGCTTCGCGTCGCCGCGACGGCGGAGTACGTCGACGGAACATTCGCGCGATGGACCGGCCTCGATGCGGTCGAGTACATGCCCGCCCCGGCGAACGCTGCCGCCGTGCGTGTGTACTGGTTCGACGACGACGCGCACCGCGGCTGGTACGACGCGAAAGGCCGCCAACCGGGCCGTGGCGGCTTTCGCGCGCCCTTGCCGTTCACGCGCATCGTGTCGCGCTTCAATCCCCACCGGATGCATCCCGTGCTCCATGTCGTGATGCCCCACAACGGCGTCGACTTTGCCGCCCCCGTTGGGGCTCCGGTCTATTCGACTGCAGCCGGCATCGTCACGAGCGCTGGCTTCGACGGACCGTGTGGAAACAAGGTCGAAATCGCGCACACGGGCGGCATCACGAGTGTGTACTGTCACTTGTCGCGCTTCGCACAAGGCCTCCGCGTGGGCGAGCATGTGGAGTCCCGGCAGCTCGTCGCGTACGTCGGGCAGACGGGACGGGTGACCGGCCCACACCTGCATTTTGGGATTCGGCGAGGAGGCGTCTTCATCGACCCCATGACTTTGCGCCTCGACGGGTTCCATACGATTCCGCGCTCTCGCCGAGACGAGTTCGATCGGCGTCGGTCGGAACTCGACGTGGAGCTCGACCGGATCCCGCTGGCGCCACCGGTCGGGTCCGCGAGCGAGCCCCCCGATGGCGAAGTGATCTACGAAGAGCCTTGAACCGAGGACCCGGGCGACAAACCTGCTAGCGTACGGCCTCCGAATGACACGGGGCGCGCAAGCTGCCAAAGTCGGGCTCTTCGTCGTGCTGACCGGGGCCACCGGATATGGCGTGTACCGGTTCGTGAGCCCGCAGGTCAGCGGGACCAGCGGCTACGCGGTGCATGCGTTCATCGAGGACGCTACCGGCCTGGCGTCGCATTCCCGCGTCACCATCGCCGGTATCCCCATCGGTTCCCTGGAGACCATCAAGCTCGAGGCAGGTCGGGCGCGAATCAACGTTCGCGTTCGAAATGACGTGACCTTGTACGAGAATGCGACGCTCGGGAAGAAGAGCACTTCGCTGCTCGGAGAGGCGGTGATCGTCCTGACCCAGGGCACGGCCGACCACCGCGTCCTTCGTGACGGCGACGAGATCCACGTCATCGCGGCAGAGACGACGCCTGGCGAACTCATGAACGAGGTGAAGCAGATCGCGGACAATGTCGCGAGAGTTGCCGAGCAACTCGCGAACTCGATCGGGACCGAGCGAGGCGGGGAGAACATCAAGCAGATCCTCCAGAACGTGGCCGACGCTTCCGACGCCCTCGACAAGGTCATTCACGAGAATCGAGAAGTCATCCGAGAAACCCTAGGCAACGTGCAGCAGATCACGCGTGCCGCAGACCCGGAGATCGCCCGGATTCTCCTCAACGTTCGAGTCGTCACCGACCAGGTCCGCGAAATGATGGCCACCGCGGCTCAAACGCCCCAAGGCCAGAAGGGCGAGCTCCGCGACATGATCGAGCACCTCGATCGTTCGAGTCGCAGTCTCGAGAGCGCCCTCAGTCATGTCGATACGATTGCCGGACGGATTGACCGGGGCGAGGGCACCGTGGGCAAACTGACGAAGGACTCGCAGCTCGTCGACGAGGTGCAGGGCGTCGCGGAGGGCGTCAACGACTACGTGCAGAATCTCACTCGGCTGCAGACGATCGTGGGCTTGCGGAGCGATTACAACTTTCTTGCCAATAGCATCAAGAGCTACATAGAGTTGCGACTTCAGCCGCGCGAGGACCGGTACTGGGACATCGAGCTCGTCAACGACCCGCGCGGCTTGACGTCGATCACCGACACCAGCGTCGATACGACCAACACGACCGAGCCGAGTCACTACCGAACCATCACGACTACCACGACGGACTCGTTCCGATTCTCATTGCAGTTTGCCAAACGCCTCGGCCCATTCACCGGTCGTTTTGGATTGAAGGAATCGACCGGCGGCATTGGGCTCGATATCCATCTTCTTCGCGACCGGTTCGAGATTGTCAACGATCTGTTCGGCTTCAGCGAAGAGACGCAGCCGCGCTACCGCGTGTATCTGTCGTATGAGTTCCTCCACAATCTCTGGCTCTACGGCGGAGTCGACAACGTGTTCTTGCCGAACTTGCGTGATTATTTCCTTGGACTCCAGCTCCGGTTCAACGACGAAGACCTCAAGTCGATCTTGCCCTTCTCAGGGGGGGCGGCGGCTCTCGCGAAATAGGGTGATCCTCTCAGTGTTGCGCCGGGGCTCCGTGCCCGGGACCGAGGATGTCCGCCATCCGCAGGGCGGCATCGAAGTTCTCGACGTGCGGCGGCCGATGACAATCGAGACAGGTCGCGGGATCCGGTCGGGCTACGATGTTGGCGACCTGAGGCGCGAGGACGTGCTTGGAACCAGGTCCATGGCACGACTCGCACTGGACGTTGCGGAGCTTGTCGACATGCGTGACCGTACTTCCGCCAGGTTTCTCGTAGCCCGTGACGTGACAGCCAACGCACTCGAGATTGAACTCCTTGAAGCCCTTCTGGAGCGTCGCATACGCCGACGCGTGAGCGGTCCGAGACCAGACGTCTTCTGGCCCCGCGTGGCAGACAGCGCAAGCCTCGCCCCCCACGTAACCAGACTCGTCGGCGCTGGGGACGAGTGGCCTCCGGTCCGCGAACGTCTGTCGGTTGTGTTCGTTGACAGCCTTGTAGTAAGAAAGAAGCTCGCGGTCGGCAGTCCGATCTGTGCCGAGGTTGTCGCGGATCTCTTGGACCGCAATCCGATAATAGCTGCCCACGACGTGAGTCCGCGCCGCCGCGAGACGCGCCAGTTCGGCTTCGAGGTCGGCAAGATCTCGTCGACGTGCCTCGATGTCGCGTGGAAGGACGGAAGGATCCCGCTCCCATGAGGCGATCTTGGTTCGCAGTTCGTCGCGCCGCCGCTCGACCGAGGCGCGCGATGCGGCCAGTTCGATCCCCGTCCCATCCGACAGTGGAGTGAGAGCGCCGGCCTCGACTTTCCCGTCGAGCGTGAGGTCGAGCACGGCGATGCTCTGGAGGTGATTAGCAGCCTGGACGATGAGGACGTTTCCGACCCGCTCCAGTTCAGGCGCTGTCGTGTTTTGCTCCCCCGTCGCTTGGGCCGAGCCCACGACCACCGCCAGGAGCTCCGGGACGGCATCCGCGAGGCGCTTGGCCTCACCGCGACCTACCGGAGCGAGAGCGACGACGACATTCGCACCCAGGGCCTTCGCGCGTTCGACCTCGCGGCGAACCGCGGCCTGCGCTGCCTTCGCAGCCGCCGCATTCCCGGCAGCCGAAACGCCCACGAAACCCACATGGAGCGCACCCACGGTACGCACCGACACGGTCGCCCACGGGGCTACGGCATCCTCCGACCTCAGAGCCGCCGCACCCGAAAGACGCGCGAGACTCGCTAGCCCCTCCGCTCCGTCGGCTAAGTCCCCGCCTGCCGGAGCAAAGGCTGCCCAGTCGAGATCGCGCATCAGGCGTGCTAACACGACCGCCTTGGTGCGGGCCTGGTCCGCGCTGTCGCCCTCGAGTCGTGGATCCGTGAAAAACTGCGGTCCGGCCGATGCGATGACCATCGCAGGCATGCGAGAGCGCTCACGCGTCACCCACGCGGCAAAATGAGAGATTCCTCCCAGCTGGTTGCGCGTGCAGCCGCACGGCTCGACTACGCCAGCGAGGTCCGTGACGAACACGAGACGCGCCGTCGGCGGTGCTTCGGAGGAGGGCGTTCCGGCCGAGATAGGTGCGTAGTGACCGCTCTTGCACGCAGCGGCCGAGAGCCACAAGAGGAGCGTCAAGGCGCCATGAAGTTGACGCATGGGGGGCGGCGGGGACTGTTTCATCGGGTACCGGTCGCCATTTTGTGACCTCGACGCTCGGCATAGATACACTCTGGGACGCGATGGCGACGGGCGAAATTCCTTCCGAGGGTATGGGGCGCCCCCTGTCCGGGGGTCCGGTCAAGTTCGGTCCTTATTTGCTCGAATCACGTCTGGCGGTGGGCGGTACGGCGGAGGTCTTTATGGCTCGGCCGCTCGACCCATCGGCCGAGCCGCAGAAGCTCATCGTCAAGCGCCTCCTGCCGCACTTCGTTGCAGATCCCGAGGGACGCACCATGTTCGAGCGGGAAGCGGCCTTGCACGCCCTCGTGCACCATGAGAACGTCGTCCGCGTCTATGCCTCCGGTTCCGTGGGTTCCGAGCCTTGGCTCGCCATGGAGTTCGTCGACGGATGTGACCTTTATCGCTTGCTGCGACGTCTCAGCGGCCACGCCCGGAAGCTGGGAGTCGGCGTGGCGACGCACGTCGCCCGTGAGGTGCTCGCCGCACTCGCCAGTGTCCACTCTGCGCACGATCCCTCAGGCCACCCTGCGGGCATCGTTCACGGAGACGTGACTCCCTCGAACGTCTACTTGTCCGTTCAGGGACGGGCGAAGCTCGGCGACTTCGGGATAGCACGCGCCATGAACCGCGCCCCACGGCGTCCGAGCGGTGGCGAGCTCCTCAAGGGGAAGTTCGCTTATCTGTCCCCCGAGCAAGTCGCCGGCGAGCCGTTCGATCACCGGGCGGACCTCTTCTCGGTGGCTTCCGTGCTAGCCGAGATGCTGCTCGGCAAGCCGCTCTTCGGCGGGAGCGGTCAGTTGGCGGTGCTCCTCGCCATTCGTGATTGTCGTATCGACGAACTGGTCGAAGCGCGCTCGCAGCTTCCGGACGGCCTGTTTGCCGTACTAGAGCGCTCCCTCTCGCGCGAGCCTTCGCAGCGCTATCGCACCGCAGAGGCTCTGTCCAGGGAGCTCGAGCCCTTCGATGGGGGGGCCGTTCACTCGCGCAGCGAAATTGGCGCTCTCGTTCGCTGGGTCCAGTCCGCTCCTTCCGTGGAGCAGATCCGATCCGTTCGACAGAGCGCTGGAAAGATTCGCGCTGCCATCTCGGCTCGCCACAGCTCGGCGGTGGACGAAGAGAAACCCACGGGCGAGTACGCTCCCATCCCCTCATTCGTTGTCACGCGATCGGGCGCCCGCTTTGGACCGTGGTCGTTCGCTCGCCTCGTGGAAGCGATTGCCACGGGAGAAATTGGGCGGGGCGACCGGGTCGAATACATGGGACGCCCGGCCTCGGAAGTCGAGCTCATCGAAGATCTGTGTCGCTTCTTGCCGCCGCAGTCCGTCACGACGAACCGCTTGGCGGGGCTTGGCGCTCCCGATTTTGCCGACCAGATGACGTTCCAAGCGCTTCTGTCCATACTCTTCCACGTGCTCGAGACGGACGCGACGGGGGTGCTCTTTGCCGAGGGACCGCCCGAGCCGGGTCGGTCGACTCGTTCCGATCGATCGAGCGCGAGCGAGAGCGGTCGCAAGGAGCTCTATTTCCTGCAAGGGCGCCTTCACCACGTGGCGTCGAACAACGCCAGCGAACTATTGGGGCAATACCTCGTGCGCCACGGAACGATTTCGCGTGAGGAGTTGGACTTCTCGCTGGCCGTACTGCCGAGATATGGGGGGCGCATGGGCGAGACGCTGGTCTCGCTCGGCCTCGTCAGTTCACTCGACGTCTTTCGCGCCATTCGCGATCAGGGGCGCGACCGCATCGTGGGCCTGTTTCGATGGACGGCTGGGAAGCTCGCGTTTTTTGCTGGCCAGACGAGTCCGCATGTCGAATTCCCCCTCGATTTCGAGCTCATTCCTCTCATCTTCTCGGGGATGGAAGCCGCCGAACCGGACGAAATCCCGATGCAGACCTGGGGGCCGCAGCTCGATACGGTGATCGGTCGTGCGACCGTGCGCCGGCCAGCGCTCGAGCGGGGTCGTTGGCCGGAGATCGCGCATCGCATCCTCGACCTCGCCAGCCGGCCCAAGTCGGTGAGAGAGCTTCTTCAATCGATGGCGCAGTCGGATCCCAGTATCACGGCCAATGACGTCTTACGGGCGCTCGACATCCTGCTCGTCGGACGGATGCTGACTCGACTTCCTCCGACGGGGTGAGAGTCTTGAAGAAGCGCCCAGCCATGGCGCAAGGCGCTCTGTCCATGCGCGCGTGATACGCCGTCCCTCCGACCCTCAGGGAAAGTCGAGGACAGCCGTGGGGACGAAGCTGTTGGTCGTCGTGCCGTTTCCTAGCTCGCCAGCGGAATTTAGCCCCCAACATTCGGCGCCCCCGCTCGCCAAGACGACGCACGCTCCTTCCCACCCGACGGAGAGCGAGGTGGCTCCGGCAAGACCAGGCACCTCGATCGGAACAAGACTGCTGAGGACGCTCGCGCCGGCTCCGAGCGCGCCGTAACTGCCCGACCCCCAACAGAAGACGCTGCCGCTCGTGGTCAGTGCGCACGAGGTAGCGGTGTCGGCCCCTCGGCCTACGGACACAGATTTCACTCCGCTCGTCAGTCCCGCGGCCTGCACGGGTACCGAGCTGCTCACCGTCGTGCCGTTGCCGAGTGCGCCACCCTCGTTTTGACCCCAACAGACCACGCCACCGCTGCCGGTCACCGCGCACGCCGCGTCCGTTCCTGCGGACACGGCGACTGCTCCGCTCGTGAGCCCCGTGACCTGCACGGGAACGGACGAGCTGGTCGCCGCGGCGCCGTTCCCCAGAGTCCCGTACATGTTTGCGCCCCAGCACATAACCGCGCCGCCCGCTGTGACCGCGCAGACGAAGCCCTCGCCGGCCGAGATGGACGTCACGCCGCTCGTGAGTCCCGTGACTTGGACCGGCACGGAGCTGTCGATGGTCGTGCCGTTGCCGAGATTGCCGATATCGTTCCTGCCCCAACACATCGCGGCGCCGCCCGCGGTGATAGCGCAGGCGAAGCTCTGGTCGCCTTCCGAGTCGCCGCCGACGCTCACGGCGGTCACGCCGCTCGAAAGGCCCGTGACCGGGACGGGCGTCAAGCTCGGGATCGTCGTCCCGTTGCCGAGCCCGCCGAAATCGTTGCGCCCCCAGCACACCGCTCCGCCGTTCGCGGTGACACCGCACGAAGTTCCATTTTGGGGCGCGCTCACGTCGATCGCGTGGTGGACGAGCCCTGAAACGCCGACCGGAACAAGGCTGTTCGTCGCCAGTCCGTTCCCGAGCTCGCCGCTCGTGCCAACGCCCCAGCACTTGGCATCGCCGGCCTGACTGACGGCGCACGTGGTGAAGAAGCCTCTGCTTATGACGGCGGGAGTGCTCAAGGGACAGATCGAATCCTGGTCGAAGTGGACGGCCCCACCCGAGTTCAGCGAGACCGAGCTCCCGACCACGGATCCGAAGACGCTCGAATTGACGTTTACCGTCGAAAGCGGCGCGTAGACGAATCCAAAGAGAGCGCCGTTGCCGTTGATGTCCACGGGAGTCGAACTCGTGACCAGAAATTGGAGATTCTCGGGAACGCCATTCGGATTCTCGCTTCCTCCGAGATCGAGCGATCCCGTCACCCAGATCACGACAGGGCCCGGGGGCGAAACGTTGATCGCACCCGGGAAATTGACATTGAGGTTCGCCGCGACGTACGTGCCCGGGACGAGCGTGAGGCTCTGTGCCTCGCTGTTGATGTTCACGTTGCCCGGTGCGGTCGACCCGAGGGGGAGATTCGTCGCGCCCGAAGGAACGGGGAAGACCACAAGTCCGGCCGGCGCGTTTTGAATCTCGGCCCCCGCGATGATTCCGCCGTTGAAAGCGATCGTCGTCCCCGCCTGCACGTTGCCGGTGTCGCCGACGTTGCCGCCGCCGTACGGACCGAGGCTCGATTGGTACGAGTCCACGCCGGAGCCCGCATTACCAAAGATGCGCGTGGCGTTGGCGAGGACCGCGTTGGCGCGAGCAGAGCAAGGGACGCCCCCGGGCGGCGCCCCGCGAGCTGGGAGCGACGACGCCAACACGATGGCCCCGATCGCGATGGCAAGAAGAGACGCGGCCTGTTCGAAATGAAACTTCATGGAGATGCCCTCGCGGGTAAAAGGTTCGGTGCGGCCGGTTCAAGCAAAACCAAGGCCAGCCGCTGACCACGAACCGCCATGCGCCGGTTGGGATCGCCGCAAACGGGCATAGATCTCTGCTCTTTCCGGGTCAACGGAGCAAGGCGAGGGGAAGTGCCGGACGCGAGAGAAAGAGGAAGTGACGCCATCCCGATGTTACAGTGAAGCACACGCTCTGCGACACTCCAGGTCAGCGCTCGCGACGGACGCGCGATCCCGGAGAAAGTGCGAAGCGTCCATCTGAAGGTGCGTTGCGTGACCCATGCCGGGCGTCGGGCGGGCACTCAATTGCACGCCTGAATGCCTCCTGTTGCCGTGGTATTGGCCCGCTCGCAGACCGGGCCCCCGCCAGTGATAACGTAGCTGCAACCTCCG
>JBEKXD010000065.1:0-27991 GCA_049512415.1 Polyangiaceae bacterium | reverse complement strand
CGGACGATGATCGACCGCGCGTATCTATGGCGCAAGGGGCGCCCGGTGGTAAACGTTGCACATGATTCGTCCGCGCCGAGTTCTTGGCTACGCCCGCGTTTCGAGTGAGGAGCAGGCGCGCGGATCGTCCCTGCAAGACCAGCAGGACGCAATCGCAGGATACGCCAAGGGACAAGGGCTCAAGGTGGCCCGCTTCTACGTCGAAGCGGAAAGCGCCGTGCACGAGAAGATCGAACGACGCGAACAGATCCGCGCGCTCATGGCCGACGTTCGAGAGGGTGACCTCATCGTCTGCGACAAGCTCGATAGGTGGTCGCGCGATGGTGAGTTCTCGTTCAAATCGATCCGCGAAATCCTCGAGGCCGGCGCGAACTTCTACGCCGTCGCGGAGGGGCTAGACGCGTCGACGCCGCAAGGCGATACGCAACTCAGTTTCCGAGTCGCGTTCGCGCGGGAGGAGCACAAGCGGATCAAAGAGCGCATGGTGGGGACGCGCAAGCGACTGCGCGATCACGGGCTCTACTCCGAGGGGCTACCGCCGTTTGGCTACCGCCGCAGTCTCCCCAAGGGCGAGAAGGGGGCGGACAAGAACGTGCTCGTCGTTGTCCCCGACGAGGCCGAACTCGTGCGGCGGGCGTTCTCCCTTTGCATCGCAAGGCATTCGCTCACGAAGATCGCCCGGGCGCTCGGCATCGCACGCGACCGCGTGCACCACGTGCTTGGACAACGCGTCTACCTGGGCGAGATACAGGACGCGCACGGCCAGTGGATCAAGGCTCGACACCCGGCCATCGTCGACGCCGACACGTTCGCCAGGGCCCGCGCGGCATCGAAGGCGAGGCGCTTGGGGGGAGCTCGGCCACGGGAAGCGCCGTCCGCGACGAGTGGATGGATCCTCCGTGACGTCGCCACGTGCGCCAAGTGCGGGGCGCGGATGTCAGCGGCGTACGCGGGGGGAGGGAACGGCCTCCCCTACACGCGCTTCTACTACCACTGTTTCAAGGGCTGCCCCGGCTACGTCCCCGTCCAGGCCGTCGAGGCGGCCGCGGAGCCCTTGATCGTGGCGAGGCTCCAAGACTTGCGGGAGGAGCTCGCGCGAGCCCCTGAGCCCGTCCAGGCGGCGCCACAGCCAGACTACGCGGACCGCCGAGCCAAGCTCCAGCGTCGGCGCGAGAAGTACCTCGACGCGTTCGCCGATGAGCTCATGACGCGGGACGAACTCCGGGCGGCGCTGGGCAAGCTGGACGATGACGCTCTCAAGATCGATGCCGCTGAGCAAGAGGCGAAACGGCTCATGCCCACCCTAGACCGGAAGGCGCGACGGGAGACGCTCCGATCCGTCAACGTCATCGCCCGGGCGTGGAAGCTCGCCAAGCCCGAAGCCAGGCGCGAACTTGTCGGGCACCTGGCGACGCAGGCGCGGATCGCGCAGGGGCATAGGCCGGCGTTCACCTGGCGTCCGGTAGAGGAATTGGTGCGGGAAGTAGGCTGAAAACGGCGGGTAAACATGTCGTTTGACCGCACTTATTCTTTGCGATCTTCACGCGCGTTCGTCCGCCGACTGGATCGTCACCGACCTTGACCTGACCGATGCGGCGCACGTCGAAGCGCATCGAAGCATAGAACTTGAGCGCGTTGCCTCCCGTCGTCGTCTCGGGAGATCCGAACGTGACGCCGATCTTCTGACGGAGCTGATTCAAGAACATCAGCGTCGTGTTCGCACGGTAGGACGCTGCGGTGAGCTTGCGCAACGCCTGGCTCATCAGCCTGGCCTGCAGTCCCATATGCGAATCACCCATCTCTCCTTCGAGTTCGGCCTTTGGAGTGAGCGCTGCCACGGAATCGATCACCACGAGGTCGACCGCTCCGGAGCGCACGAGCATCTCGGTGATGTCGAGCGCCTGTTCTCCCGTGTCGGGCTGGGAGATGAGAAGTTTCTCGGTCACGACCCCGACGTTTCGCGCGTAGGTGATGTCGAGCGCGTGTTCGGCATCAATGAATGCCGCGACGCCGCCCGACTTCTGTGCTTCGGCGATGGCGTGAAGCGCCAAGGTCGTCTTGCCGCTGGATTCCGGACCGTACATCTCGATGACACGCCCACGCGGATAGCCCCCTATGCCCGTCGCCGAGTCGAGCGTGAGCGAACCGGTCGAGATCGTAGCGACGGGCTCGGGAGATTCCTCGTCGCCGAGCGTCATCACCGAACCCTTTCCGAACTGTTTCTCGACAGCCTGGATGACGCCCTTGAGTACACGCATCTTCTCTGCAATCTGTTCGAACATGGGGTTCGTTCTCCTCCAATTGCCCCGAAGGTCACGTAGTCCGTGCGGGCCCGCCGGGGCGCGTCCCCACACGGGGTAGCGGTCACGCCGCGACGGCAAGTGCTCCACGGTCGAGCACCCGTAAGCCGATGGCCTCGGCGAGATGATGCGAGCGAATGGCGTCAGACCCCTCGAGGTCGGCGATGGTCCTCGCTACGCGCAGGACTTTTCCGTACGCTCGGGCGGACAGCGATAGCTTCTCCACCGCGGCCGACAGCAGGCGCGTTCCGGCGTTGCAGAGACTCGCCACGCGCTCCAGGTCTCGGGGCGCGAGAGCCGCGTTGGTGGAGCCACTGACCTCCGCGCAATCCGCTCTGGATCGCTGCACGGCGCGCGCCTTTTGCACCCGTGCACGAATGTCTTGGCTCGACTCGCCGCGGGCTCCACCCTGCAATGCGGCGAGTTCCACGGGAGGCAATGCGACATGGATGTCGATACGGTCGAGCAGCGGACCGCTAATCTTACTTCGATATGCGCGAATACGTTCCGGCGAGCACGCGCACCGTCCGGTCCCGTCTCCATACCAACCGCACGCGCAGGGGTTCATGGCACAAGAAAGCAGGAGCCGTGCGGGAAACGTCGCCTTCATCCGCGCGCGCGAGATCGTCACGACTCCGTCCTCGAGAGGTTGGCGCAGGGCTTCGAGAGCCGTCCGGCGAAATTCTGCGAGCTCGTCGAGAAAGAGCACCCCGTGATGCGCCAGACTCACTTCGCCCGGCCTCGGACCGTCACCGCCGCCGACGAGCCCGACCTCGCTGACTGTGTGATGCGGAGCCCGAAAGGGACGGATCCGGGCGATCGCAATTCCAGCCGGCAGCACTCCCGCTACGCTGTGGATGGCGCTCACCTCCAACGCCTCATCCGGTGAAAGCGGCGGCAGCACTCCCGGAAGGCGCCGCGCGAGCATGGTCTTTCCGGCTCCGGGCGGACCGATCATCAAAAGGTTGTGATTGCCTGCCGCTGCGATCTCGAGGGCGCGACGCGCCGCCGCCTGGCCTCGCACTTCGCTCATGTCGTCGACAATCGGTGGGGGCTCCGGGCTCGGCGCCCGGATCACAGGCGGAAGGCGCGAGCGGCCGGCGAGCGCGTCCAGGAGCTCGCGCAGCGATCCTACCGAGCGCACGTCGATTCCTTCGACCAAGGCAGCCTCGGTCGCATTGGCACGCGGCACGACGGCACGCGCGATGCCGAGCGCGCGAGCGCCGACGAGCTGTGCAAGAACGCCCCGCAGCGCCTGGACAGTGCCCTCGAGCGAGAGCTCCCCGACGAACAACGTCTCGCTCATCGCCTCCCTTGGCACGACACCCACAGCGCCAAGCACCGCCACGGCGATTGCCAGGTCGAATCCGGTCCCCGTCTTCTTGAGGTCCGCCGGTGCGAGGTTCGCGACGAGCGCACGCTCTGTGATCAGCACCCCGACCTGCGCCAGCGCGCTCTTGACGCGCACCCGGCTCTCGCGGACGGCGGCTTCGGCGAGGCCAACGAGCTCGAAACAGGGCGGGCCGCGCATTGCCTCGACCTCGACCCGGACCGGATGGGTCTGTAACCCGACGAGAGCTGCGCTGAGTGCGATGGCGAGCATGGATGCCCAGGATGTCAGCGAAGCGCGTGCCGAACCCTTGAGCCTCATTTCGTCGAAGCCCGCGCCTTCCCCCGGCCGGCCTCGGACGATTTCGCTGCGTCACTGGACGGCGCGCGCGCTTCCTCCAGTCCGGCGCTCGGACGCGCAGTTGACGCGCGCGATCTCGCTTGAGAAAGTGGCCGTCCCGGGCGTCTCCTGCCAGCGCGTCCAGGGTGGGATCCCCATGGCTAGACGTTTGTGCCGCAATCTGCCTGCCAGCGCGATCGCCATATTGGCTGGACTCGGCGCGATGACGGCGCCAATCGCAGTTCTCGGGTGCCATGGTCGCCCAGCCGTCGGAAGCGAGTGCACCCGCCGCGATGAGATCGTGTGTTCGGCTCCCGATCGCGCGCTCATTTGCCGCTCGAACGCCTTCTTGGAGCTCCCGTGCGGCGGCCCACTCGGTTGCCGTGCGGACGTGGGCATGTGCGACACGTCGATCGGCGCCATCGGCGACACGTGTCCGACAGGAATCTCGTCGTTTGCCTGCTCGACCGACCGAGCGAGCGCCCTCGTGTGCGAGTCGGGCCGTTTCGTAGTGTGGCGCCATTGCCGAGGCCCAAGGCAGTGTTCCGCGGCGGAGGACGCCGGAGTGAGGTGCGATATGCGGCTCGGCGAGCTGGGCGACGTCTGCGCCACGGCTGGCGCTGAAGGCTGCTCGCTCGACGGCGGGACATTGCTAAGATGCCATGCAGGCATTCTCGAGGCGGCATCGTCGTGCCGTGGCCCCGACGGATGCCAAGTTCACAAAGAGGAGGCCAGCGTCCGGTGCGATGACCGAGTCGCGATCGAGGGAGATCCGTGCCCCACTCCGAAGCGCGTGGCCTGCTCGATGGATGGGGGGTCTGAGCTTAGCTGCGTGAATGGCAAGTTTGTCACCAAGCGGCAATGCCGTCGCACCGCGTGTTCGGTCGACAAGGACCGCCTGTTATGCGAGTAACGGATCAATCGGTCTCCGAAGTGCGCGCATGCTCAAGGACTGGGGGCGAGAAGCTGCGCCAACCGATACGTCTTGTACGTCTCCGCGACCCACGGGGACGCGCTCGCAGCCTTGTAAAGAGCATCCACCGAATCCGGCGACACGGTGGCGTTCAAGCGCACCGTCGCCGAGGGCGCATCGACACGAACCGTGGCTGTGCGCGCCACCTCGGCGATCTGCGCCGCCAGGTCCGGTCCCCAGCTTCGCAGCGCTTCGCCGGCAGTCATGCGCTTGTCCTCGAGCAGCTTTCCGAACTCCTCCGCAGACGTCGCACTGCCCACTTCGACTCGCGCGTCAATCTGGATTCCTTTCGCCGCGCGCAGTCCGAAGGTCACCGCATGCGGCCCAGACGTTCCGGCGATCATGGCCCGCAGACTCGGACGGTCCGCCCCGAGCCGCACCGTTCCAATGAGCGCGTGATTCCAACCAATCTGCGCGAGCCTGGCCACAATCTGGTCATCGTTCGCGAGCGATATTCCCGCGCGGGCGTCAGCCGAGCTCTTGATGGAGGCCTCGTCTCCATAAACGATCACCTCGTCGTCCGATACGAACAGCGCGTCCTCGCCCGCGCGCACGACCGTGTGCCGACCCTGATAGTCCGCGCGAACATACCCGTATTCGGCAAGCTTCTGGGTGATCCGCTCGCCATCGAAGCGACCGCGCATGACGAGGAGGCTCGGGGTCACGGCAACCTTGTCGACGTCGAAGGCCAGATCGACTCCCGTCGCCTTTTGGATGTCGGATCGAAGGCGTTCCAAGGAAGTGCGGACGACGCCCTGCGCGGCGCCCAGGGTCTTGGGGCTCACCTGATGCGGGTCGACGACGGCAACCGCTGTCGTGTCGGCCGGAATCCACGCGAGAAGAGCGTCATCGCGCGGAACCGTGGCGGATTTGATGTGCGCCCACGCGAAGCCGGCCCACCCCACCTTGACAGCTAGGAACACGAGTCCGCCAAAAAGCACCAAGGCGACCCATTTGGCGCGGCCACGTCTTTTTCCGCCCACTCCACCCGATTTCGCCATGGCATGAGCCCTTTCGGTTCGAGATTATCCTAGGGTGACGTGCTCCCCAAGACACGCCTCTGGCGCGCGTGGCGATGGGACCCCATGGTGCGGTCAAGGAGAACCACCATGCACGCGATCGCCAACCAAACCGCCGCGTCAGCCCGACCTGGAGGCGGCGCGCCCATCAACGCGCTCCTCAGCCGTCTCGTAGCCACCGGTCACGACGCCGCGCCGCTGCTGGCGCGCCTCGCGCTCGGGATCGTGATATTTCCGCACGGCGCCCAAAAGGCTCTCGGCTGGTACGGCGGCCACGGATTCTCGGCGACCATCGGGTTCATGGCGGGCAAGCTCGGCATTCCTGCGGTCTTGGCCGTCCTCGCGATCGCCGCGGAATTCCTTGGGTCGCTCGGATTGATTGTGGGCGCCCTGTCGCGAGTGGCAGCGTTCGGCATTGCGGTGGTCATGCTCGTTGCGATTCTCATGGTTCATGCGGGACAGGGCTTTTTCATGAATTGGACTGGGACCCAGCACGGGGAAGGCTACGAGTACCACCTGCTCGCACTCGGCCTGGCCCTGATCGTCGTGGTGCGCGGTGGCGGCGCGTACTCGCTGGATCGAATGTGGATGGCGAAGAAGTAGAACGTCCGAGTATTTCGGCCGAATCCGCGCAAGGCCGGTGGCGACTCGTACGTACGTGGGCGACGAAGAGCGCGATTGGGCGGGCGCTCATGGTAGGGATCTCGGGCGGAGCGACCAGGCGTAGAGCGATCGGATGGCCCGTCGATACGTCGTTACTGGAGCCTCTGGCTTCCTCGGCCAGCACCTCGTTCGCTCGCTGCGCGCGGACGGGCAGGATGTTCTGCCGGTCGTTCGCGCGCCCGGTCCTTCCGATGCATTCGGTGCACGGACTCTCGACGACGTGTGGGCGACCCCGTCCCTTCTGGATGGGGCGGACGCTCTCGTGCACGCCGCCGCCATCCGCCATCGCTTCGGCGTATCTCGTGAGGCCTACGCTCAATCGAACGTCGGCACGACAGCCCGTTTGCTGGAGACCGCGAGGGGGAGGGTCCAGCGCTTCGTGTACGTGAGCTCCGTCGGTGTCTACGGGTTCCCCGAGAACCTTCCCATCACGGAGGGGCATCCCTTCACCCCGCGCACTCTCTATTCCGAAACGAAGGTCGAGGCCGAGCGCACCGTGCGAGCGGCATGTGAGCGCGGCCTCCTCGCGACCGTCATCGTGCGCCCGACGATCGTCTACGGCAGCGGCGACCGCAATGGGATGATGGACAAGATGGCACGCATGATCAAAAGTGGAACCTACGCGATCGTCGGAGACGGCGAGAACGTTCTCCACCACACACACGTCGACGACATCGTCATGGGGACGAAGCTCGCGTGCGATAGGCCGGAGGCTTCGGGCGAGGACTTCATTCTCTGCGGCCCAGAGACCATCACGCTCCGCCGGCTTTCGGAGCTGACGGCCCGCGCGCTCGGTCGGCGACTTCTGCGGGTCCGCATACCCTTACGGCTCGCACGCGCCGTCGCAACGCTCATCGATCGCACAGGTCCGATCGTGCCGCCTTCTTTGCGACGAGAGCCCCCCATAAACAACGAAAAGCTCGACGTGATGACTCGTGCCGTGTCATTCAATTGCGACAAGGCGCGGCGCCTGCTGGGTTTCTCGCCAGTCGTCGGTTACGAGGAAGGTATCCGCCGCACGTTCGCCACCAGCCTTCGCCGCGAGTGAGATCGATGAGCGCGCCTGTCATGCACGACCGAGGGCTCGGAACCGCGTACGAGCGCTACTGCTTTTACCAGCGCATGGAAAGCTGGGCGGCTCGCTACGGAGTCGAGAGTCTGCTCGAGGGGCCTGTCGACGGAATGGCTGGGATCGGCGGCGTTCACGGGGTGGGCTATGCTCGGCGCGGGCTCCCGGTCGTGTCCGCACATCTGTCGGCCGCGTCGGCAGAGCGTGCGCGCGATATCTACTCTGCGGCCGCTCCGAATGCGACCGTCGAATTCCCAGTGCTACCGAGCGTGCGCTTCATCTCGAGCCTGCCGGCGGCGGACATGGTCGTCTGCTACCACGCAGTTGCCTTCATCGACGACGCTCGCGAGTTTCTCGCGGCGCTGGCGGGGAGGGCCCGCAAGGTGATGGTCGTCACCGTGTGCAATCCGGGCAACTGGGGCGTAAGTCTCTTGCAGGGGCTCGGGAGGCTGCGTGGCCTTTCGATCGCGCCGCCGCCTCTGTGGCACACGAGCGTTCTAGCGCCCATGCTCTGGGAGCTAGGGCGTGTGCGCGAGCACGTCTACTTCGACGTCCCGTGGTGGCCCGATCTCCAGGTGGCACCCGGACAGACGCTGAAGGACCGGCTTGTGCGCCTGTTCGGCCGCCGGGAGACGGTCGGTTTCAGCTCGGATCCCCACTCGGCGACGGTCGCCAGGCGCTTCGTGTTCGGGCCGGAGAAGTGGCCGTACTTCGGGGGAGAGGGATGGTTCGACGAGCTGCTTCCAGCTCTCTTGAAGCACCCGGGCTTCGACGGCGTCTCGAACCCGTTGCTGGCGCACCGCCTAGCCCATCTGCACGCGTTCGTCGTCGACCGGCGAGGGCGCCACGCCTAGCGCGGGAGGGGATCCCATCGCTCCGACCCGCCGCCCCTCCCCGCACGTCCTTCCGCAGAAGCGGGGTATGTTTCGCGGGTTGTCGCGGCGGAGAAAATTGCGCATCGCAACGGCGTGAGGGCGCATAGCCGGGGGGGCGATCGGACATCGCAACGCTGAAGACGCGATTCGCAGAGGAGCAAACGCGGTTCGCGGGGGCGAGAGACCGTCTCCGCCAGACGAGGGATCGCAAATGCAGCGCTTGCGATGGGCCTTGGTGGGGTGATGAGAGACTTCGGTCGTCGCGGGAATCGACTTAGTTGTGAACGAAGTTCGCGAGCAGCCTCACATAGGCAGCCTGGTAGCCCAAGTCGGGCTCCGTCACTGCCCACGAGTCGAGCGGCCACCCGTCGTTGAAATCCTTGTACGACTTCATGGGGGGCTGGCCTGCGGGGGGGCTCGGGGGCGTGCATTCCGAATCGAACGACCCGCACCCCGATGGGCAACAGCCGTCAACCGCATAGCTCGGATTGGGACCTCCCACGAGATATCCCGGCGCTGGCCCGGGCGTCGTAGCCGTGACGGCGCTCCAGACGGTGCCCGGCGCGTACCACGAGTGGTAAAAGGAGGTCACCGAGTTCGAAGCTCCGATGAAGCTCAGGTTCGATAGGTAGACCTTCGACAACGGATTGACGCCGTGGAAGTAGTGGACGTGACGCTCGGCAGCCGTCAACGCGGCCGTGCTCTTCGTCGAATCGAGATCGTAAACCGGAACATAGGTAAAAAGCAGGCCCTGGGACGCTTGGGTCTGATTGCTGCCCCACACGAACTGCGCCAGGTAGGGGCCATACGAGCCTTCGTTGCCTGCGAAGGCCGGGAAGTTATCGCCCGCGTTGAGGCCCGCCAGCATCTGGGTCTTGATGAGGCTCGCGGCCGTCGCGGTCGCCCCGGTTGTCGTCGCATACGTCAGGAGTGCGTCGTATCGCGCCAGGTCCCACGGGCCGACATAGCCGCTGAGGTCTGTCGTCGCGCTGTTCAGATCGTAATGGCCGTCGAAATACGTTTGGTACGCGGCGTTTCCGGTCGCCGCGAAGAGAGTCGCCGCCGCTTGAATCTGGATCTCAGCGAGACTTGCGGAGTCCACTTCCTGCTGACCCGAGGCGAGTCCCGCGGTATTTCCTTGGTTATTGTAGAACGTAACCGAGGGATTGGCCTGAGCCCAAGTCCACGCGTTCTCCGCTCTCGTGAGGAGGTCGGCGCCGTAGCTCGCGTAGAGAGGCACATTCTTGTAGACCATCGAGGCATAGGCGAATGCCCACGCCGTGCTCGTCGTCGCCGACGTGCTGGCCTCGCCGTACGCGCACGTCGCGTTGGACTGCGACGGAGGCGACCAAACGGCACCACTGGACGGCCCCACTTCCCCGACGACACTCAAGACAGACCCATTGGTCCCGGCGCCGTCCTGCATGCGCTTCATCCAATCGAGCTCCCATTTCACTTCGTCGAGAATGTCGGGCACACCGTTGCCGGATTCGGGAATGTTCACGTCGTCCGTGAAGGCCGTGGGGTTCTCCGCATACGCCCGCAGGAGCTGGACCACGTCGCTCGCCGCCCAATTCGTGTATTTGTCATAGTCGCCCGCATCGAACCATCCGCCGCTGAGGTCGATGGGATTGCTCTTCGTGAGGAAGTCCACGCACTGCGTATCCCCGAGGAATGCGATGCCGTCGGCCCAGGACGCGCCCGCGTACTGCGCTTCCTTCGCGATGCCGAAGCGCTGGTAGTAATACATCTTCTGAGCGGCTTTGAAGACGTTTGCGTAGACCGTATCGCTAATTTGGAATGGGTACGAGCGCACGTTGTTGGTGGGGTCGAAGATGACGTACGTGCCCGGAGTCGACAGCGCCGTGAAGGTCAGCCACCAAGTCTTGTCCCCCGAGCCGTGGGACGTATCGCTGTCGGTGGCACCGGAGCTCCACGCGACCGGGGCACCGCTCCAGGCCGTTTGGCCTGTGGCGACATCGACGACGTCGAGCGTGGTGCCGGGCGTAAAGGACATCGTGTCGTCGAAGCCGGTCACTGGGGTACGGGCCACCGCGATCTTTTCGGCAGTCGTTCGATAGCCGAATTGGTCGGCCACGAGAAACGGGCTCGTCGGGATGGCGGCGGTCGCCGGATTCCACGACGATTCGGGCAAGGGACCGTCGTTGGAGGCATCGGAACCCGACGTCGACGCCTCGGGTGTCGAGCCGTCCTTGCTGTTCGCGGCGTCGCCTCCGGACGTACCGGTATCCGATTGGGAGGCGTCGGGGGATGCGGCCGCCTCGGTGGTCGCATCGACAATCGACGAATCTTCGGCCTGGGCATCGGCAGCGGACGAAGGCGGACCCGACGAACTGGAGCAAGCGAGCAGCGGGGCGATGGCGAAGAGCGGAGCGATCGGGCGAAACTTCATGCGCGTAGTAGATTGCAAAGAGACCGCGCGCACAATGAGAGAAGCGCGATGCGCGCGCCTCGTGCGCGAGAGTGCACATCTAGGGCGGACTCAGACACTGCGATGACGTCTCGGCGCGGCGTTCACATGCAACACACGGTGAGGGGATTGGCGCCCACCACGCCGCCTTCCGGCTGCGACTTCGCCGTGGGCGCGCCGCAGGCACCCGCGTCCGCCAGGGTAAAAACGCCCTGCACCGACCCAGCCGCAGCGGCCATCGTGTTGAAGTGCCACGGGCAGGCAACCCCGGCTTCGTACGTGAAGGTTTCCGCAGTGCCGGCGCAGTCGGTACCGCCATAGAGGCTCACGCTCCCGGTGCATGTACCCGCTGCGGAGAGGGCCGCCGCGCAGGTGCACTCCGAACAGCCGCGGTCATCCGTCGCATCTCTGTAGAGGACCGTGGGTCCCGTGTGGTCGAATCCCGTCGGGCACGTGGCGACGGTGCCATTTTGGTAAACGCACATCGACGTATAGGGGGCCGAAGGCGCTGGCATGCACTGCGCGGCGCTGCTGCAGCTGGCCATGTCGCCGGTCGCAGTTGCGCTGCATAGCCGGGCGGCCGTGGCCCACGTGGGCGGGCCTGCGTCCATCTGCACAAACTGCGCAACACAAGTTCCGCCGGACGCTTCTGGCTGCGTGGGCACGAAGGAGCCTTGACTGCCGCACTGGGTGGCATTTTGCAGTGGGTTGCACCCCGAGTCGACCTCAGCCACTGCGGCACACGGCTCGGCGCACGCCAGGTCTGAATAGACTTGTGCCGTCGCCGAACATGTCACTCCCGAGGGCATACACCCGCACTGGCACGTGTCGGATGAGGCGTCGAGACCCTCGTAGGCGTCGATGAGCGCGGTCTGGCAGGGGGGAGTCGCCGAGCCGTTCGCGGCGGTCCAAAACGTCACGGGACCGGTCCAGCCTGAAGGGACAGCCGGAACACACTCGAAGCCGGGGGTCGCGTTGCACGCCTCGGCCGGCGCGTCCGCTTCTTCGGGTGCATCCGCCGCGTCGACCACATCGTCCGCGACGTCGGGGCTCGCATCGACGACGTCCGCGTTGGCGTCGTGCGCGTCGGGACCAGCCTCCACGGACGCCTCGAGCGTCGCATCGGCGTCCGCCACATCTTCCTCCTGCACGTCGCGGAGGACGGTCGAGTCAGCCGCGTCAGCATTCACTTCCTCGATTGCGTCGACGTCCGATCCGACCTGAGCGTCCGCGTCGGAACCGCCGCTGTCCGGCATGGGCAGCGAATCTGGAGCCGTGGTCTCAGTCGTGGTGTCCTCGGTGGGCTCCTGGTCGACCGTGAAGTCGTTGATCACATCGCTCGCCGGCGCATCCAGACTGCGGTCGGCGAACGCTTGGTCACCGACGACGTCACCCTCCGCTGTTTCGGGCAGGCTGCTGCTGTCGTCCGACACGTTGTCGTTGTCCGAACACGTGGCCGTTTCCGAGCAGTCACTCGAAGCGCACCCGACGGTCACCGCAGCCAACACCGAGGTCATCGCCGCACCCGCCAGCGCGGCAAGCAGCGTCCGACAAGATATGTGCATTGGAATCTCTCCGCGGCGTACAGGGCTAAGCGTCCGGGAAGCAATTCGCTGTCTTCCGCTGGCTCGACGTCGAACGTCGTTCACGACCGACCAAAGAAACTATGGTACGCGCGCGTGAGTCCGAATGCACTCGCGTCCGCGCCGGACGCGCGGCAGAAATTCGCGCAGGGGCTGTCCCGAACGGTCCGGAGTGCCCGATTCCATTCGTTTCGTACTCGGTGTAATCGGCGCGCGCACACATCCTCCACGAGTTCGACGGCGAC
Source organism: Polyangiaceae bacterium (assembly GCA_049512415.1). Taxonomy (GTDB): domain Bacteria; phylum Myxococcota_A; class Polyangia; order Polyangiales; family Polyangiaceae; genus Palsa-1150. The sequence goes on along the minus strand of JBEKXD010000065.1, from coordinate 15,164 downwards.
CTCGGACGCGCGCTTCCACCGAGGTTGGCATCCGGCCATACTCCGGAGGGCCTGTCATGCCCGAGCTTCCTGCCCTGCCTACGGCAGACACCCTGCGCGCCTGGGCGCTCGCCAACGCGCCGCTGGCGGCCCTGCTCGCGACGGGAATTCCGGTGGGGCAGGCGCTCCAGCGTTGGGGAACGGGCCTCCTCGCGGCCAACCGAGTTCCCGAGGCCATGAGCGCTCTGCGCGCCGCTGTCGCGCTCTCGCCGAATGATGCGGTGGCCTGGACGCATCTCGGCGTCGCCCTCGACCGAGCGAATTGTCTTCCAGAAGCGGCGGAGAGTCTCGAGCGCTCGCTGGCGCTGTCGCACGAGCAACCAGACACCTGGCTTCTTCTCGGCCTCGTTCGCAAGAAGCGCGCGGACGCAGTCGGCGCCTTGGGCGCCTATCAGGTGGCCCTCGAGCAGCGGCCGGACTCAGCACTTGCGTGGCAGTGCCTTGGCCTCTTGAAGGAGGAGCTGCGGGACTACACTGGAGCGATCGAGTGCTTTGCGACGTGCATGGCCAAGGGCCAATCCGATGCCGCTATGCTGGCCAACGTGGGTCGCCTCTACTACCAGACTGGGCGGATCTCCGAAGCCCGAGCCTCCTACGCGGCGGCCTGCGAAGCCGACAGCGCCAACGGCCACTACCGGGCGATGTTTCATCGATCGCATTTTCTGCGAGATGTCCTGGACGGGCGTTCGATCGAGGACGCGGTCCTCGCGTTCCGCGTGGCGGAGGGACAGAAGGAGACGGACGAGGGACTCGTGCAGTTTCTGCAAGGCGCGAGCTGGTTTCTCGCGAGCTTTCGACACGTCGACGCGGCCGTTCGATTGGCCCGCAAGCTCGTCGCGATGTGCCCTGACAGCGCTTCCGCCCGATATCTGTTCGACTCGCTCAGTGGCAATTCAACCCTCGAGCGCTCCCCGCCGGACTACATCGTCGAGAGCTTCGACGCCTTTGCCGAGGTTTTTGACGCCAAGCTTGTCGGGGTACTCGGCTACGACGTGCCCGAGAAGCTCGCCGCCCTGGTGCGCGAGGCGTCGCCCGGGGAGCGCCTCTACGACATCGTGGACGCCGGGTGCGGCACCGGGCTGTGCGGACCTCTCGTGCGCTCGCTTGCTCGGCGTCTCACGGGCATCGACCTCTCGTCCAAGATGCTCGATCAGGCGGCGAAACGGGGGCTTTACGACGTGCTCGTCTGCGAGGAATTGATCGCAGCGCTCGACCGGTTTCCCGGGGAGTTCGACCTCGCGGTCGCTGCGGACGTGCTCATTTACTTTGGCGATCTGGGGCCGCTCTTCGCGGCGGTCGCAGCCGCCGTGAGGCCGGGAGGACTCTTCGCGTTCAGCGTGGAGACTCTGGCCGATCCGGGCGCGTATCGCCTGCTCCCGTCGGGACGATTCGCTCACACGCCGTCGTACGTTCGCTCGAACATGGGGCGTGAATTCGTGGAGTTGGCGCGCACCGAAACGACGATTCGCCAGGACGCGAGTCAGCGTGTGCCGGGAGACCTGTTCTTGTTCCGACGGCGATGACACGTTCCGTTGGGCCGAAGCTCCCGACGTTCGCTCCTTCTGTGACATTCCGCCGATAGGATGATTGAGCGGACCCAAAGACAGCGCGCTCTGTGACAAGTCGGCGCAAAACGGGTGATGTCCTCGAGAAGTTGCGCCAATTTCCTTGCGTGGGAGCTCACTCGAGTGCAGGTGATGCGTGCGCGCATTCAGCCGTCCGCAAGGATGGCGACACGCACGCGCCCAACCCACATGTCAGAGGAGCATTTACATGAGTTTGTCCATTGATGCGCGCCCGGCTCGCGGTCTTCGTCGCCTCGCCGGCCTCTCGGGCGCGTTCCTTCTCGCGGCAGGCTGCGGCGGCGCCGTCGCCGTCGACGAAGCTACCGGGTCGACGCATCAGGCGGTCGTCGGCGCCAATGCTAGCGCGGACGCGGGCCTCATCACGATCAGCGGCACCGTGGTCGAATCGGATGGCTACGGCGTATCCGGGGTGACCATTTCGCTTGCGGGCAACGCACGGACGAGTCAGGTGACCAACGAGTTTGGCGCGTTCAGCTTCGCTGTCCAGCCGGGTTCGTATTCGCTTACGTCCGCGGTGACGCCGGGAGTGCCGAGCTGCCTCGCGTTCTCGCCGAGCGTGATCAATCTGAACAACATCACGAGCAACCAGACGGCGACTTTCATCGGCTCCGGCAACGATCCCATCACGAACTGCTACCCGGCACCGAATACGGGAGCCACGTCCGGCTCGTTGACCATCAGCGGCAAGGTCACTTCGGGCGGCCTGCCCGTCGCTGGAGTCAAAGTCGGGCTCACGGGCTCGACCCAGGCGACGCGCATTTCGGACGAGACAGGCGCGTACACGTTCTCGGTCAACCCCGGCTCCTACTCGCTCAACCTGTCCCAAGCATGTGCTTCGTTCGCGCCGAGCGCCGTGAACTTCAACAACATCACGAAGAGCCAGACCGAGAACTTCGTCGGATCGAAGTGCTCGCCGGCGCCGCTCGAATACTGCCCGACGTTCGACACGCTTTTCGGAATCACCGAGCCGTCGAGTTGCGCGACCGTCACGACGTTCGACTGCGCGGCTGGCCGCTTCTCCACGTGGGTCTCGGACATCGAGAACGACTACATCAACGAGAACTACGTCGATTGCCGCTTCGGTCAGTGGAACAATGCCCCCATCGCAAACCTGTTCACCGACACGGTGCTCATCCAGTGGAGCGAGCAGGTCAATCTCTTCGTGGCGCAGCTTTTCGGTTGCGAAGTGGCGAACGTGATGCCCGGCCCGCTGGCGTTTCCTCTCATCCCGCAGGCGCTCGCGTCGCTCCCGTTCACGACGGCCGACCTCGCGGCTCTGTCGCAGGAGTTTGTCGTGGGGATCAACCAGGCGCTCGTCGCCAACGGCTCGCCCGTGCTCACTGCGGCGCAGACCACGGCGGTCAATGCCCAGCTCGCGTACGCGGCGAGCACGTTTACCGCGGCCAAGAACTCTCCGAACCTGACCTACAGCACCTGCTTGGTCGACGCGGGCGTGAAGTAAGCCGATCGCGCAAAGGATGCGAACGGTCGCTCCGCGGAGTGACCGTTCGCATCGGGAAACCCTCCCGGGTCCTGGTAGGCAGCGGGGCGGGGGCCCTGGCGCCCGATTCACGGCAGAGCGCTCCGACGGCTGACAGACGCGTCGTGGCCCTGGCACGAAATGGCACATGCTCAGTGCCGAGACGCGTGTATGCAAGGCTCTCCGCTTTGGACTGTCACTTGCTTAGTTGATGCGTATGCAAGTTGCTTGGAAGCTTGGGGTTCGGGGCTTGGCGATCTACGTGCTGCCCGTATTGGCTGGGTTGGCTGTGGCGTGCAGCGAAGCGACGACCAGCGTAACCCTCAGCGATGCCGCCGCGGGCGGGGACGCGACGCCCCCAAGCATCGGTCCCGCCCAGGGCGTAGATTCGAGCTTCGCGGTCTACGATGGAGCCATCGGAGCCGAAGTGTCGGCCGAGGCCGGCCCTGGGAGACTTGAGACAAACGACGGGGGCATTGCCCCGTCGCGTGCGACCCTCAGCGCGAGTTTCACTGATACTTGCGCGCTCAGGGCGGACGGAACGGCGAGCTGCTGGGGCAACGCGATGTGCGGTGGAGGCCCTCCGCCGTCCGGCTCCTTCGTGGAAGTCCACTCCGCGAGTTGCTCTGCGTTCGCGCTCCAAGCCGACGGGACGGTCGTGAACTGGGGCGCGCCTTGGGGCAGCGAAGGAGTGCCCCCTGCGGGAGCTTTCATCACGATCAGCGCCACGGGGTACCACGCGTGCGGGATCAATACCGACGGGTCGGTCGCCTGTTGGGGAGGCAACACTCAGGGCGAGAGCAATCCACCCGGGGGAACGTTTGTCGCCGTCAGCGCAGGGGACGACATTTACTCTGGAGGCTACACGTGCGGGATCGGCACCGACGGAATGGTCACCTGCTGGGGCGACAATAGCTACGGACAGAGCACGCCGCCGTCCGGTACATTTGTCGCACTCAGCGCGGGGGCCGATAGCGCCTGCGGCATCAAGAGCGACGGAACGTTGGCCTGTTGGGGCAACGACCAATATGGCCAAAGCAGCCCGCCCTCGGGCACGTTCATCGCGGTCGACGCCGGCTTCTGGTTCGCGTGCGGGATCAGAGACGACCGTACCGTCGCGTGCTGGGGCTCGAACCAGTACGGTCAAACTGCTCCGCTCGCAGGACAGTTCACACAGATCGGTGTCGGCGACTTCTACGCGTGCGGGATCAAAGCCGACGGGACGCTCGGGTGCTGGGGCGATGGGTTCTCCGGAGCGGGGAGCCCGCCGATCGGTCCCGTGACGGCCCTCGGCAAAGGGGGCACATGCGGGATCAAGACCGACGGGACGGTCGATTGCTGGGCGTCGGCGCCTCCTTTCTTGACCGGGACTTTTAGTCAACTGAGCCCCGGGGGCGATGCCCTTTGCGGAGTCGAGAGCGACGGGGGAATCGCGTGCAGCGGCACCAGTGTGGGAACGCTGCCGTCAGGCGCGTTTACCGAGATTAGCGCGCTGGACGCCAATAACGGTTGCGGTGTGCTCGCTGCCGGGTCCGAAGTGTGCTGGGGCGCACTGGCCAGCAGCGACGCTGGCGCTCCGCCAGCGGGAACGTTCGTCCACGTCGCGGTGGGGGGCCAGAGTCCGAGCCAGAACGTCTTTGCGTGTGGCATCCGAAAGGACGCTACGGTCGCGTGCTGGGGAGACAACGAATTCGGGCAGAGCAGTCCCCCAGCGGGGACGTTCACCGGAATCAGTGCGGGGTACAACTTCGCGTGCGGCCTCAAGACAGGCGGGGCGGTCACCTGCTGGGGCTATTTCATGAGCACGGACGGCTACAGCCCCGACACTGGGGCGAGCGCTCCCGCGGGCGAGTTCGCGCAGATCAGCGCTGGCGACGTCATCGCGTGCGGTCTCAAGACAGACGGGACGGTCGTTTGCTGGGGCAACGGTCTCCCGGGTGCGTACCCGATAGCGCCTTCGGGCACGTACACCCAGGTCGCGGCGGGTTGGGGCTGGGACGTACCCTACGCATGCGCCTTGGATTCATTCGGAGGCGAATGGTGCTGGGGCTATAACGTTCGTCAGCCGTGGTCGCAGCCTTAGAGCCTCCACGAACCGGTCCGCCGCCGCATCCGCGAGCTCCCGACGAAGCGCGACCGGGCCTCATGCGCTGGCACGACGCCGATTGTCAGTCAAGAACCCGAACCAACCGTAGTCTCACTCCATCATGCCCGTCGGATACAAGACCTGGACCGTTCTCCCGCACTCCCCGATCGAGGAGCTCGCCCCCAACCTGTGGCGCGTCGAGGGCGTAATGAGTGCGATGAATAAGCGCGTGATGGTTTTGGTGCGTCTCGGGGACGGAAGGGTCCTCGTGCACAACGCCATCGCGCTCGACGCACCGAGCATGGCGCGCATCGACGCATGGGGAGAGGTCGCGTCGATCCTCATTCCGAACCGGTTTCATCGAATGGACGCGCGCATCATGCAGGAGCGCTATCCCAAGGCAAGGGCGTACGCCCCTAGCGGGGCTCTTCGCTTCGCCTCCAAGGCCACACCCTGCGCGGGCACCTACGCGGACGTCCCCGTGGACGCGAGCGTGTCGCTGCGCAACATCGAAGGCATCGGCGACCGCGAGGGCGTGGTCCTCGTTCACAGCCCGGACGGGGTCTCCGCGGTCTTCTGCGACACCGTGCTCAACGTCCCGAAGCTCTCGGGCTTCATGGCAATGATGCTCTACCCAACGGGCACGCTCTCGGTTCCGCGTACGACCTCGCTCCTGTTCGCCAAGGACCGCAAGGCCCTGCGCGCGGACCTCGAGAAGATCGCCGCCCAGGATGGCTTGATCCGGATCATCCCGGGCCACGGCGACATCGTGGGTACGGACGCGGCGAGGCGACTCCGCGAAGCCGCGGCGCGTCTCTAGATTCAAGCGAGTGTCCCATCTCTGAAGTGTCGTGACTTTCGTCGAGCCCGTGGTCTTTGAGCTCCAGTTACCTCCCCGCGTCGGCGGGCGCCGTCTTCACCTCGCCTAGCGCTGATTCGTCGATTGTGACGGGGTACTGCTTCTCGAGCCCCGCGACGAACTCCTCTTCGTGCACGCGCATCTTCTCCTGCGCGAGCTTCACGCGAATCATCCGTGATGCATCTTCGAGTGTCCGGTCGTGCGGCGGCGTCTTGCTCTGCAGCCGAACGACGTAATACTTGCCGTCCGCGGCGACGACCCTCGGGAGCACACCCCCTACGTCGGCAATCTCGTAGACGGCCGCCCGCACCTCGTCGGGGACGCGACCGTTGACGCCGCGCGAATCCCCGGGCGGGCTCACGAAGCCGAGGTCGCCGGCGAGCTCTGGCGGTCCGGACGCAGCCGCGGACGGGTCGGTCGAGCGACTGCGCACGAGCACCCCCCAATCCGACGCGGTCCCGGACTGCGCCTCCGCCAGAGCTGCGCGCGCGGCTGCCTCCGTGCGCGTCACGATCGCGGCAACCCTGCGGCGTTCGGGGTCGCGAAAGTCCACTCGATGAGCCTCGTAGTACGCTTGAACTTCGGCCTCCGGAACCTCGGAGGGCTTCGGCGACTCCGCACGGACTTCCTTGAGGACCGCATCGCGCAGGATCTGTCGCGTCTCCTGTTCGACCGCGGGGTCCTTGTCGTAGCCTTTGCTCCTCGCCTCCTCGGCCAAGAGGACGACGTCGATCATCTCCTCGAGGAGCTCTTTGCGGCGCTCGGGGGCCTGGTATCGCATGCGGTCGAACGAATCCATGTGCTCGAGCGCTGCGACGAAATCGCCGACTGTAATCGTGCGACTGCCGACGTGCGCTAGTACTTGCGAGGCCTGGGTGGACGGAAGTCCGGCGGCTGACGACGTGGCAGAGCCCGCGTCGGGCGGCGTCGCCTTGCGTGGACACCCAGTGCTCGCGGCCAACATTGTCATCGCGAGAGCGACTGCGCACGCACCACGAGCACGACTCATCGCGGCCGAAATACTACGCCCCGATGCGAGACGCTACACGAGCCATTCAAGGCGGCCAGCGAGCGATGACGATTGCGCAGGTCGCCTGGCAAGAGTAATCGGTGGACTCGGTCATCATGCCGTCCCCCAGTGACCGAGACGACGTCACCCTCGCGCCGCCCGCACTCGATCCGCGCCTGCGGTACGCACGGATCGTCCTCAAGCTGAGCGGCGAGGCGTTGTGCGGGAGCACCGGCGGATTCGGTATCGACGGAGACGTCATCCGCGCCACGGCGGCGGAACTCGCCGAGGTCCACGCCCTAGGCGTTCAAGTCGGCCTCGTGGTCGGCGGCGGAAATATCTTTAGGGGACTCAGGGGCGCGAGCGCTGGGATGGACCGAGCCCAAGCCGACTACATGGGCATGCTCGCCACGGTCATCAATGCCTTGGCGATCCAGGACGCGCTGGAGAAAGTCGGCGTGCCGACACGGGTCATGACGGCGCTCGAGATTCGGCAAGTGGCCGAACCCTACATCCGGCGCCGGGCCATTCGGCACCTCGAGAAGGGCCGGGTCGTCGTGCTCGCGGCTGGGACAGGCAATCCGTATTTTTCAACGGACACGGCGGCCGCGCTTCGCGCAATGGAGATACACGCCGGGTGCCTCTGCAAGGCCACGAAGGTCGAGGGCATCTTCACGCACGACCCCGCCAAGTATCCCGACGCCGAGATGTACACTCGCATGACCTTCGACCAGTTCTTGCACGAGCGCATCGGCGTGATGGACCAGACGGCAGTCACGCTCTGCCGCGACAACAACATGGCCATCCGCGTGTTCAAGATGGCGACGCGGGGCAACATCAAGCGCGTCGTACTCGGTGAGGCGATAGGAACGATCGTCGAGGGCTGAGCGCTCCCACTTCCACAAAGAGCTCTAGAGCTTGATCGTGCCTGAAAAGACACGCCGCGCGGCGCCGCTCATGCTCGTCGCGCCCGCCGCATCCGCCGCGACGGTAAGCGTTCCCCCAGGCAAGTGGACCGCGACCGCAACCCCTGGGTCGACGAGGCCGGCGCGCGCCGCGACGGCAACTGTGGCGCACGCGCCCGTTCCGCACGCGAGCGTTATCCCGACGCCTCGCTCCCAGACCGTGAGCTCGATCCCACGCGGCGACGCGCGCGCGAACTCGACGTTGGTCCCGCGCGGGAACATCGAGTGCTTCTCGATCGCAGGCCCCAGACGCTCGATTTCCTCGCGCTCATACGGGCCGAACAGAACAGCGTGTGGATTGCCGGCGTCGGCCAGTTCGACTTCGAGCGCCTGCTCGCCGAGCTGTACCCGCGCAGGCCCGAGCGCTCGTACGACCCCCATGTCGACCGTGACGAGCGACCCGCGACCGGACATCGTCTGTACATCGCACGAACGCACTCCTGCGTCCGTCTCGATCCGCAGGACCCCGGAGGCCATGCCTTGACGCTCGGCCGCGTCGAGAGCCACGCACCGAAGACCATTGCCGCACATCTCCGGTACGCTCCCATCGGCATTGACGACCCGCATGCGCGCCGCGCACCCGTCGGCGCGCGGCGGGAGAACGAGAAGCACGCCGTCCGCGCCGATGCCGAAATGACGGTCGCACAAGTCCACGACCTGTTCGCGCGTGAGGACAAGGTCGCTCGCCGCTTCCATCAAAATGAAATCGTTGCCGATCCCCTCGTATTTCGAGAAGGCCAGGGTGGTTGCCACAGTCGGCGACTGTAGCGCCAGACGGGGGGCGGGCCCTACCCCAAGGCGGAAGTCATCCGAGCTCGCGCCTCTGGCACGGTAAGCCCTCGGACTTCGACAATCTTCGACCGGGCCGTTTCGCCGCGGACGACCTCGACGTCGCGCTTGGGCACGGACAGCACTCGCGCAAGGAGCTCGACAAGTTCCGCGTTGGCTGCCCCGTCGACGGGCGGGGCGGCGAGCTGAACGACGAGGTCGCCCTCCCGCAGCGCGACGACACGACTGGCTCGTGCCCGCGGCTGCGCCCTGACGCCGAAGCGCACCGAACCGTCGCGGGTCTCGCTCATGCGCAGGTCCGACGCGTTCATCGCGAGCCTATGGCAAAGATCATCAAGGAGGGTCCTCGAGCGGGCATGGTAGCTTGGGCCAGATGTCGCACCTTCGCTGGATGACCGCCGGAGAATCTCACGGTCCGCGACTGACGGCAGTCGTCGAGGGGATTCCCGCGGGCCTCGCGCTTCTCGCGGCGGAGATAGACGCAGACCTCGCGCGCCGGCAGCAGGGGTACGGACGAGGCGGCCGCATGCGAATCGAGACCGACCGCGTGGAGATCGTCGGGGGCGTGCGGGACGGCGCGACGATCGGATCGCCGATCGCCCTCTCCATCCTCAATGCGGACCACAAAAACTGGCTCGATCGCATGTCCGCTGCGCCTCTCCCAGCACCGGTCGATGCCGTTACGAGACCGCGCCCTGGCCACGCCGACCTCGCGGGCGGAATCAAGTTCGACCGCCGCGACCTTCGCGACATTCTCGAGCGAGCCAGTGCGCGAGAGACCGCAGCTCGGACGGCGGTCGGAGCGGTGTGCCGCAAGCTTCTCACCCTGGTCGGAATCGATGTGTTTGCCCATGTCGTGGCGATTGGGCCCGTCGATGCGGCGGGTGTCGGAGACCTTGACGCACTGCGCGAGCGCTCGCGTCAATCCGACCTCGCGTGCGCGGATTCTCCGGCGGAGGCTCGCATGCGAGAGGCAATTTTGCTGGCTTCGCACGCGGGGGACACACTGGGAGGCGTCTTCGAGGTCATCGCCCGCGGGATCATGCCGGGGCTAGGAAGCCATGCGCAGTGGGATCGTCGACTGGATGGGCGCCTCGCGCAGGCCCTGATGAGCATCCAAGCCATCAAGGGCGTCGAGGTTGGCATTGGCTTCGAGGCCGCGCGCGCGCGGGGCTCTTGCGTCCACGACCCCATCGGATACGACGCCGAAGCGGCCGCCTTCACGCGTCCCAGCAACCGAGCGGGAGGCATCGAAGGGGGAATCACCAACGGCATGCCGGTTGTCTGCCGGGCCGCGATGAAGCCCATCGCGACGCTCAAGCGGGCCCTGACAAGCGTCGACGTGAGCAGCAAGGAGAGCTACGAAGCTGCGTTCGAGCGCAGCGACGTGTGCGCAGTTCCCGCGGCGAGCGTTGTGGGAGAGGCGATGGTGTGCGCGGTGCTCGCCGACGCGGTGCTGGAGAAATTCGGCGGGGACTCGATGCGAGAGCTCGTGCGCAACGTCGACGGGTATCGCGCCCAAGTTAGGGAGTATTGATTGGGGATGCGGTCCGTTATTTTGAGCGGGTTCATGGGCGTCGGCAAGAGTACGCTCGGACCTCTCGTCGCCAAACGTCTTCACCTGCCCTTCGTCGACACGGATGCGGAGCTGGAGCGAGCGACTGGCGCAAGAGTGCGAGACCTGCTGGTACGCGAGGGAGAGGCCGCATTTCGGGATCGCGAGGCGGCGCTCGTCATGGCTCTGCTGGAGGACGACGCTCCCAAGGTGTTTGGGTTCGGCGGCGGCACCGTGACGACCGATCGCGTGCGTCGTCTCGCGATCGATCGCGCTCTCGTCGTCACGCTCACCGCCTCTCCGGAGACGATATTAGGGCGAGTCCGCGACCTGGCCGCGCGCCCGAACTTGAACGTGAGCGACCCCCTGTCGCACGCGCGAGAGCTGCTCGCGCACCGCACGCCGGCGTACTCGGAATGCCACCTATCCATCGCGACGGACCGCGTGGGCAGAGAGGCTGCTGTAGAAGCGATCGCGCAGCTGGTGGAGCGCGATCCTCTGGCCGTTGCGCTCGGCACCCGCAGCTACTGCGTGGATGTGTGCAGCGACCAGCCGTCTCGCCTCCGGGACGCGGTCGCGGCTCTGGAACCCTCGGCGCTGGTCCTCGTGATGGACTCGAATGTCCGGCGCGCACGGGGTAGCGTTATCGAGGGCGCGCTCTCGCCGCTGGGCCTCGAGACCGTCCGCGTGACCCTGGCTCCCGGGGAAACGCACAAGAACCTCGGCGGCGTGAGCACGATCTGGGACGCGGCGCTCGGGGCGGGGGTCGACCGCGATGCTCTGATAGTAGCCGCCGGCGGCGGCGTTGTCGGCGACCTCGCCGGTTTTGCCGCGTCGTGTTTGCTTCGCGGCGTGCGCTTCGTCCAGGTGCCGACGAGCACCCTCGCCATGGTCGACGCGTCGGTCGGAGGCAAGACCGGATGCGATCATGCCGTGGGAAAGAATCTCATCGGGGTGTTTCATCAACCGAGCGCGGTCGTGGCCGACCTGGCCCATCTTCAGACTCTGCCAGACCGCGAGCGCAGAGCTGGATTGGCGGAGGTGGTGAAGGTGGCCATCGCGACCGACGTCGGTCTGTTGTGCGATCTCGAGAGGACAGCGGTGGACGTCGCTCGTGGAGACGCGGCCGCCCTGGCGCCCATTGTGCGCGCTGCGATCCGAGCGAAGGCCCGGATCGTCGGTCAGGACGAGCGCGAGGCGGGGACGAGAGCCCTGCTCAATCTGGGCCACACGGCGGGTCATGCGATCGAGGCTCACTCTGGATATGCGCGCTGGTTGCACGGGGAGGCTGTTGGGCTGGGCGTGCTTGCGGAGATGCGAGCCACCACCTCGCTCGGATGGACACCGGCCGGGCTCGTCGAGCGGGTTCGAAGCCTGCTCCAAGTCTTGGGTCTTCCGACCGAGGTGGATCGCGCGGAGCTCCAGGCCGCGTGGCCATACGTATTGGCTGACAAGAAGCGAACGCGGGGGTCTGTGAGGCTCCCGGTCGTGCGTGGGGACGGGCACGCGAGCGTCGTACAAGTCGGGCTCGAAGACCTTCGGGGCGCGATGCTCCGATAGCGTCCTTATTTTGGCACTGGGCGCCGTGGAGAGGTACGCTCATAGTTCCTGCGCGGCCTAACCAGCCGATGGAGAGCCCTCATGATGCGCGCTCGCGGAGCGATCTGGACGACGATTGCAGCGCTGGTCTGTACCGCTGGCCTTTCTGGCTGCGTTCACGACGACAGCAGCATTTTCATCCAGCAGGTGCTCCAGCCAGGGCTCGTGTCGGCCGGCCAGCAGTGCTCGTTCAAGGCCGATCCGACCGAGCCATACATTACCCAGGGGTCGCTCGACATCTCGCTGAGCGGGGCCTATTGGGCCGAATACTTGGTGGGCAATCAGCTCATCGCCCAGTCGAGCCCCAATCAGCTTCAAACCGAGACGTCGGACGTAAACCTCCAAGGTGCCGAGGTGCGTGTTACCGACGGCCAGGGCAACCCAATCCTGTCTTTTACGACCCTGTCCGCCGCGACGATCGCCGCCGCATCGGGCGGAACGCCATCGTGGGGATTGCTCAGCGTTCGTACGATCGACTCGGACGTAGTCCAGGCGTCCCCGCAGCTCAGCGAGCTGGGCTCGCTTTACGCCCTGGGGACGTACGAAGTCGTCCGGCTCGTCACGTACGTGAAGGTCTTTGGCAAGACGCTGGGCGGCAGGTACGTCGAGTCGAACGAGTTCGAGTTTCCGATCGATGTCTGCTGGGGTTGCCTCGTGTCGTTTTTGGCCGCGGATGAGGATCCGTGCTACCTCCTGCCGAACTGTCGCTTGGGCTCGGTAGCGAGCAGCACGACGTCTTCGGTGCCTTGTCTCATCGGCCAGGACAATCCGGTGGATTGCAGTCAGTGCCTCTCGGACCCGACCTGCAATCCGACGCTGGTGCTAAACCCCAATCTTGCGACCGACCCGGCTTGTAGCACGACCGCCACCGACGCTGGGACGGACTGAGTAACTTCGGGCCGCGATGGAGCGCCGGAGCCTCGAACTGCACGTGGGTGGGCAGACTTATCGGGTGGTCAGTGCTGCACCGGAAGACGAGGTGCGCCGCGCTGCCTCATTGGTTAGTGCCAAATTCGACGAGCTAGGGTCATCGCGCAATACCCTGTTCTTGGTAGCGATGGCGCTTGCCAACGACGCCCTGGTGGAGCGCGATCGGCGCTTGGCGGTCGAGCGGAGGACGCGAGACTTGCTGCGCCGCTTGCTGGTTCGGGTCGAGCATGTTCTCGATCCGCCTGAGGGTGGCGACGCCGGCCGGTGACGTTTCACGTGAAACATTCGCCTTCGCAGGCCCTTCGGTATCTCGAGCAGAGCCTCGCGGACCTCGCGGACCGCGGGGAGCTTCGGTCGCGGCCGGCGGGAACCGAGAATCCGGCGCGCTCATATTGCTCCAACGACTATCTCGCGTTGGCTTCCGAGCCAGCCCCGCTCGCCCCATCGGGCTCGGGCGCTTCTCGCCTGGTGTGCGGGGACCGAGATCTCCACATCGCTCTCGAGCAGCAAGCGGCCTTGTTGGTGGATCAGCCTCAGGCTCTTGCTTTCTCCAGTGGCTACGCTGCCAACGTCGGGCTGCTCTCCGCCCTGCTCGACCGCCACTCCTTCGTGGTCATCGACGCCCTCTGTCACGCTTCGATCATCGATGGCGTCCGGCTCGCGCGCGCCCACCTGTCGGTCGCTCCCCACCGCGACGCCTCGGCCGTTGCCGAGCGCCTCGGGCACGCCGACGGGCGGCGCAGCTTCGTCGTGACCGAGTCCTACTTCAGTATGGACGCCGACTCCCCGGACCTTTCCGAACTCCGGACAATCTGCGACCGCCACGGCGCTGCGTTGATCGTAGACGAAGCTCATGCCCTCGGCGTCCTCGGTCCCGAAGGCCGCGGGCTATGCGTGGAGAAAGGCATTCGCGCCGACGCCTTGGTCGGAACGTTCGGCAAGGCGTTCGGTGCGGCGGGTGCGTTCGTCGCCGGCTCCCCAACTCTCGTCGCGTGGCTTTGGAATCGGGCTCGCTCGTTCGTGTTCTCGACCGGCATGAGCCCAGTCCTTGCAGCGGCCGCTCTTGCGGGGATCCGACGTGCCAATGCCGAGCCCTTCCGACGGGAGGCGGTTTTGGTCGCCGCCCGCGAGCTGCGCGCCGGCTTAACGAGGCTTGGCGTGTCTGTACCGGGTGAGGGGCCGATCCTTCCGTGGATCGTCGGATCCAACGCCGAAGCCCTCCGACTCGCGGAAGCTCTGTGCACGCTCGGATTTCTCGTCCGCGCGATCCGCCCTCCCGCGGTCCCGCAAGGGTCGGCTCGCCTGCGTCTCACCGTCACGGCGGCACACTCGAGCGCAGACCTCCAACAGCTTCTTGAGGCCGTCGCCACGATACTCTAGAAGTGGGTGCCTTTCGCCGATCCCTTCGCGATCCCGGCGTCGAGCGTGCTCCCGCACGGGAAGTACGCTTCCCGCGACTCGCCTCCGGCCTCACTCGGTCTCGACGAAAATCACCCCCCTTCTAGTGTCCCGTCTCTGAAGTGTCGCGACTTTTGTGGAGCCCGTGGTTCTTGAGGGCACCGCGTGCGACGCGGGCGACGTTGGCACGGAGCAGCTCGCCCAGGTTCACTCCACTTCAGATGCCGGAGACTAGCCCATTCATTCGGTTGGCGAGGGTGAATGGAGCGGCGGGGACAAACCGCTAACAGACCCATGAGCCTGGGCTTCACGCCTGCGAGCGAGGTACCAGTCGACCCGTGAGCATTGCGAGTCGCCACTGAGCGCGACGTCGATCTACCGGCTGTTGGCGCGGCAGAGTCAGCGGCTGTTCGCGGACGAGACGCTCCCAGACTTGTTCGAGAACGTCGGACGCCGCTCGGTCCCGCCACCCATCGTGGCGATAGTGATGTCTTTGCAGCGCATCTCGCCGTGGACCCCCCCCCAGGCCCGCCACGGCCACAAGACCGCTTCGCGCGGCTCACCGAGCGCTTGAAAGACCCGACGGTCAGCCTGAACCTCCTCCATCTGCCAACGGACGCTTCGTGGGACCTATTGGAAAGAAGGCCGGAGACCGAGCGAGGCCGACGGCGAGTCGCCCGGAGCCTACTTCCCGCAGGCGATGACGCTCGCCACCGGGATCGCGAAGGGATCGGCCGAAAGACACCGGGCCTAGAACGAAACTCAGGTCGGGGCGGGTACGGGGGCGACGTGGACCCCCATGTCTTCGAGACGGCGCAGCAGGCGCTTGGTGACGTTGGCTTTGTTGCGGGTATCGAAGAAAGTGCCGC
>JBEKXD010000064.1:0-28873 GCA_049512415.1 Polyangiaceae bacterium | reverse complement strand
GTGTCGAGGTAGGCGCGGATGGCATCTTCGAGTTCCTTGACGCTGCGATGGGATCCGCGCCGGATCGCCTTGTTCGACAGCTCCCCGAACCATCGTTCCACCTGATTGAGCCACGAGCTGTACGTCAGCGTGAAGTGCATCACGAACCGCGGGTGACGCTTGAGCCAGCGGGCAATCAGGGGTTATGGCCGAGCCAGCGCTCCGCATCGAGCGCCGCAACGCAACCGCTCCCGGCTGCCGTGATCGCCTGACGGTACGTGAAATCCTGCACATCGCCGCAAGCGAACACGCCTTCGACACTCGTTCGGCTGCACCCCGGTTGGGTCTTGATATAGCCGTTGTCGTGAAGTTCGAGCTGCCCCCGCACCAGATCACTGTTGGGCGTATGCCCGATTGCGACGAAAAAGCCCTTTGCCGGGACCGTGTACGACGTCTGCGTGTTCCCATCTCGCAATCGCGCCCCGGTCACGGATTGCGATTCGACATCGAGGATCTCCTCGACCACCGTGTTCGTACGAATGCGGATCTTGGGATGGCGTTTCGCGCGCTCCTGCATCGCTCGGCTCGCGCGAAACTCCTCGCGCCTATGGACCAGAGTCACGCTTCGACACAAGCCAGCGAGATACGTAGCCTCCTCCATGGCCGTATCCCCTCCGCCGACGACAATGACATCTTCATTGCGAAAGAACGCCCCATCACAGACGGCGCACGCGCTCACGCCACGCCCTCGGAGCGCAGCCTCGCTCTCCAGGCCAAGCCATTTGGCTTGCGCGCCCGTCGCGAGGACGATCGCCCGAGCCTCGACCGGGTCCTTGACGTCTGTGGGCCACACTCGAAAGGGCCTCTTCGATAGGTCCACCCTCTCGACGTCTTCGGTGAGGATCTCGACGCCTTGCGCGAGCGACTGCTCGCGAAAATGATTCATGAGCTCGGGGCCGGAGATCTTCTCGGGGAAACCGGGGTAGTTCTCGATGTCGTTGGTGGTCATGAGCTGACCGCCCGGGATTCCACCGCGCGACAGGCCTTCGAACATCAGGGGCGCAAGATTGGCTCGGGCTGAGTAGATGGCGGCGGTGTGGCCCGCCGGCCCAGACCCGATCACGACGACATTTCGAATCTCAGGCATCGACCGCTAGCTCATTCCTTGACGGGAGTCGCCTTGAGCGACGCGTGGCCGTCCTTGACGTAGACCGCGAATCTCACTCGGGCGCAGCCGTGGCGCTCGATCAGAGTGTCGCGATTCTTGCGCAATGTACGCACGAATTTTTCGAACGTAAGTCCGTCGGTTGCCTCACCGCATGCCGCCTTGGTCCGGATGAACTCGTCGAACACACCCATCCATTCGGCGTTGTCCCCCACGGCGTCGTGCATCCCGGTGGCTTGCGCGATCACATCGGCGGGGGCCGCACCGACGACCGTTCGCTCCTCATCGTATTCGCGGTCGAACATCGGCCGCGGCACAGACACGGGCAGCGGCGGCCGAGCGCCGCCGTGGGTAGGCTCGAGCGGGGGGGGCTCAGCGGGTCGCGCTGGAGGCGGCCGCACAGGAGGCAAGGGCGCGGCTGCATTCGGAAGTGTCGGGTCGGGCACTCGAACCCCTTGCGAGACCGGCGGCGGGCGCCTCGGTTCGATGATTGGCTCCCCATCGCCGAGGGGAAAAGAAAAGGCACTCATGGCAGGCTGGGCCGGGGTCGGGCCGAGAATGGACTCCAGGTCGGCCGGCTTGCGAGTAAGCCCTCCGGCGTTCTCGATCGCTCGTTCGATGCCCAGATTGATTCCTTGCGCCGCCATCCGATATGCGCCGCGGAAGCGCGCGACACGCAATCCTTCGGCCGTGCCCGCCTTGAACCGCGCAGCTTGGCTTGCGAGCTCGTGCAGAGGGAGAGAGTGCTCGAGCCACGTCAGGACGAATCCCACTGCGCCCGCGAACAGGACGACGAAACCGAGCAAGAACACGGGGACACTGGACTTATCCTTGTCGTCCGCTCCGCTGACAAACCCCCACGGCCCGCCGAGCATCGTCTGCGCGCGCAAGACGGCAAAGCCCGCACCCTGAGTCCAACCGTCGCCGGGCAGACGCGCATAGAGAACGCCGAGATCTTCGCCCAACATCCTGGGTTCGGAGCGTGCACCCCCTGCGTAGGTCTTGTCGTCTACCGTCTTTAGGTCGTTCGCGATGACGTCGAACTTCTGTTCGTCGAACCCCTCGGCGGCACTGCCCGCCGCCAAGCGCCGACCCCCAGCAAAAAACGCGACGCTCGTACGCGTGCGCCGCGCCAGGTCGTCGACAAAGTGCTTGTTTACCTCCTGCAGGGCAATGACCGCGCCTGCGGGGCGCTGCGTCGCATCGTATTCGACAGGCCGTGCTGCCACGAAGTACATCTTGCTTCCGAACACCCAGACGTCGTCGCGCAGCCAGCCGTGGAGCGCGTCGTTTGCGACCGAATACCCGCCGAGTTCGAAGTCGTCGCTCGTGGCCCAACTGTCGAAGCCATACTGGCCCACGACGCGACCGTCGCGGTCGATCGCAAAGAGTGCATCACCTCGCCAGTCGGCCGGAATGGACTGATAGATGGTGGATAGGGCTTTCTTCGAATCGGCCCTGAGCTTGTCGGGAAGCTTGCCTTCCTTGACGAGGTTCGCAGCCACGAGCGCTTGTTGGAGCGTCGGGTCCACGCTCGCGGGGAGCAGAGCATCGATGTGCCTCCGCGAGTCAATTCGGAGAGCCCATTCCACGGTCTGGCTGTCCGATGCCAAGGCTTCCCTGAGCGCACGCGCGTTCTGGCGGTCGTACTGGCCAACCGCCAAGTACACCACGTAGAGGCTGACGGCGACCGCGAGCCCGAGAACCAGGTACCAGACACGCGATAAGATCATCACTTCGAGTCGCCTCCGAGGATCAGCGGATCGCGAAGCTCCAACCCTCTGTCGCCGATGACGTGCACCGAAGGCATCTCTCGGCCGGCCTGCTTGCCCTCGAAGAATGCCTTCAGCGTGAAGTCCCCGGTCGGAAGCGTCATGGAAAAGGCACCGTCGTGGTCTGGAAACGCGAGCTCGACTGCAGAGGGCTCGATGACGACGTACATCTCAATGCTCGGAAAGAACTGGTCGCGTATCACGTGCCTGCCGGGCGTAGTCCCCATCCACTCGCGGCTCGACTTGGGAGCGGTGGGATTGGGGCCCCACGCCGGGTTATTGATTTCGTAGAGAACGTGCTCGAACGGGTCTTCGTTCTGAAAGCTCAAGCGCGAGCCCGGCGCGAGCACAACAGTCGAAGGCGTGGCACGCCCCCCAGTCACTCGGACCATCATGGGCTCGTGCGGCTGCGCCGCCCCGGGGCCGAGCGCGACGATGCACACGTCACGCGATACATTGGCCGTGAGTTTGCGAAATTCTTGTCTGACGGTCGGCGACGGCTCGCGCCAAGTGTAGCCGTGCGCATCGGACCGCGTCGCATCGACATACGTTTGAGAAACAAGCTTCTCCCACCCAATGACCTTTCCGTGAACACCGGGAGGCGGGCCGCCCGCCATAAGGGGAGCTGCCGCAGAGGCCAAGGCTCCGATCAAAAGATAGACGACCATGCGCGCCGGACGACGCGCGCCAGATTTTCGCTTCGCGTCGGACATGGGAGACGTGGGCAGGAACCGTAGCTGACCACGAAAGCTCGTGTAAACGCCTTTCAGGGGGCGAAGCCTCAAGAGTGGCGGATCGTCACGGGTTTCTCGCGCGGGGCCGCGGGCTTGGCGCCTTCACCGCGGAGTGCGCGGAGCCGCGCCCACGGCCTGCTCATCGATATGAGACGCCACCGAACGGTCGAGGTCGAGGATGCGAGCGTGCCCGACGTAAGACTTCGTTTCGTATTTCGTGATTCGCCCGATCTTGCGGACGATCTCGGCCATCCTCTCCGCTTCCATCGAGATGACCTCAACGGCGGAGCAAGCCTCGGAGTCGCGCTCCAGACGCCGTTTGAGCAGTTCCGCATATCCCATGACGCTCGTCAGAGGCTGGTTTAGTTCATGGGCCGCCGCGCCCGCAAGCTCGGCGACGATCGCTTGGCGCTCCTGCGCCAGCAATTTCGCTTGCACCTGGGCCAGCCGCTGCTCCATGCGCATCCTCTCGCGCAAGTCCGTGAAGATGCCCACGGTCCCGATAGCAACGTTCTCTTCGTGCAGCAGCGCGGCGAAGAGAGAGACTGGGATGCGCTCTCCGTCGCCAGCCAACACCTCCGTCCGTAGGCCGCGCACCTGGCCTCCCGCAGCGCGTATGAGCCGCATTACCTCCCGGGCGCCACCCTCCGGATAGAGCGTACGAACGTCTCGCCCGAGCAGCTCGGAAACGGCAACCCCGTACACACGCTCCGCCGCGGGGTTGGCGACCAAGACCCGACCCGTCAAGTCGGCGGTGATGATCGCATCGACCGACGCGTCGATCACGCGCTGCAAGAAGTCCCTCGTCTTCTTCAGCTCATGTTCGACCGTTCGATCGGCCGTCACATCGCGAAAGCTACACAGGACGACGCCTTCCTCGCGTAGCACGGAATTGAAGTTGACGCTGACAACGCCACGCTCGCCGCTCTTCCTGCGGATGCGCAGATCGACATTCCTTGGAAACTCCCCGCGGACGAACCCGCGTAGCAGTTCGATCGCCAGAGCTCCGTCGTCGCTGGTGACGAGATCCACGAGACGAGAGCTCTGCAAGTCGCCTTCGCTGTATCCTGTGATCGCTCGAGCGCTCGGGTTGGAGAACAGCAGCGAACCATCGGCGTCGATAACCAGGGTCCCGTCTGCAGCGCTTTCAAAAAAGTCGGCGTATCGCTGAAGAGCGAGCAATCGCCGCTCTGCCTCCACACGGGCCACGGCGACCTGTTGGGTTTGGTCGCGAAGCGTTTGCAAGACACGCGCATTGCGCAATGCGATCGCCATCGCGCTCGTGACGGTCGAGCAGAGCTCGAGTTCCTCATCGCCGAACGGAAACTTGTGCTTGGCGCGGAGGAAGAGCACGCCCACGGGCCGCGACTCGTACAGGATGGGCAACAAGGCGAGGGCACTGAAGGCGCTTGTCGCGCCCGACAGTCGCGCGGCCTCCAGAAGCGGGTGGGTCGCCACGTCTGCAATGACCAGCGGTTGTCGGCTCGAAAGAACTTGGAGAATCTCAGGGTACTTCGACAAGTCGATCGAGAGATCGCGAAGCAGCGGGTCATCGCTGGCTGCGACGACGTAACCGACGTCGGCGCCGTCGCTCACGAGCACAATGCTCACGCGGTCGACCCGAGCCACGTCGGCAATTCGCTGAGTGACGGTGAACAGAATGCCCCTGAAATCGAGGTTGGACGCCAAAGCCTGGGTGAGCTCGAGGACGACCCGCGCGTCCCTCTCCTTCTTGGCCAGGGCCTCTGCAATCCCCCGGACCCGCAACTGGCCGCGGATCCGCGCCACCAGCTCCGCAGGATTGTACGGCTTGCGCACCAGGTCGTCAGCGCCTGCCTCGAAAACTCGTTCGATCGCTTGCGCCTCGTCCGAGCCGACATGGGCCACCGCAACGACCGGAGTCTCCCGCGTACGGACGTTTCCCCGGATGCGACCGAGCAGCTCGATCGCGTCGTCGTGTTGCTCTCCGACATCCAGGACGACGAGCGATGGGGACGAGCGTTTGATCTGCTCGAAGCCGAGAGCCCGGGTGACCGAAGCCACCCTTGGGAACGAAGCCCCGACGAGCAACTCGACCAGCACGCCCCGGCTGACCGAATCGTCACAGACGACCAAAATGAGCCCACCCATCGCTCAGGAACTCTACGCACCAAAGCCGCATTCCCGCAACACGCCGGTCCTACGGCGTCCTGACGACACTCGCCGTCTACTTGCGTCGAAACATCGCTGGATCGATCCGACCGCCTCGGGCCACCACGTCCGCCGAAAAGCGAGGAGACGTCCCGGTCACCACGTAGGCTGCTTCGCCTGCGGCACCTGCCGCATCCGGGCGATACACGAAGAGGTCGCGCGAGCCGATCCCGCGGTCGTCGGTTCCCACGACCTCAGCCACACGAAGCACCCTGAGTCGACCTTCGGGCTTGGCGACTTCGACAAGCACGTCGAACGCCCCGGCGATAGCTTCCCGGGCCGCATCGATTGACGCGCCCGGTCGAGACAGAGCCACGTGAGAGGTCAGCCTGGCCAAGGCATGCCGCAGCGACGGAGCCCCGAGCCCCGCCAACACTCCCTCGGTCCCTTCTCCGATGGCGTCGATCGTGGCCGCGCCCATCGGTCCGGCCAAAGAAGCCACGAGCAGGCGATCGGCACCAAATCTCGATGCGGCGCGAACACATTCGAGAGCCTGGGTGCCTCGATCGCCGAGCATGAGCGAGATGGCCTGCGCCTGCCCGACCCCAATCGCCTCCGTGTCCTGCAGTACGATGAGTCGCTCTCCGGGAGGCACGGCCGCGGCCAACGCCGACAACATCCCAGCCACTTGCGCGGATCCCAGCCCGACGACCAGGACGTTGACGTATGCCGCGACGCAAGCTTCGAGGAACGTCGCAATCGATTTCGACAGCGCTCCCGCCCGAACAAGGTCTGCAAGGGATAGCTCGACTCGCCTCGGTTTCCGCAAGGCGACCGCCCATTCGCGGGCTATCGGAGGTGAGAACGCCCACAATTGGGCTCCCCCCGGCAGTCGACGCTCGATCACGGCCTCGCCATCGCGCCTCGGTTCCCCAGATCGATGGGCAAGCCGAAATACCGCACGAGCCACCGCCGGACTTCCCGAGAACGAGGGAACGATGGCGACGGTCTGGCCGCTGGCGTTCTCGGCCAAGAGACGGCCGGAACTCGACAAGTAGGCATCGACGACGGAGTCGTCGGATAGCAGTGTCTCCAGGGACCCGAGACCGACAAGCTCCCGCAGCGCATCGCGCGAGAGTCGCTCGACGTCACACCCCTCCGACAGAGCCTTGTCACGCACCATCGCCGCTATCAGTTCCCGAACCGCTGCTTCGAGCCGGGCTGACATCTCGGGACCCACGACAGGCTCGCGGTCTAACACCGAGAGATCGACCGCGCGCGCGAGGCGATCGACCAGCGCCACCAGATCCGCTTGCCGCGCCGCTTCCTCGGCGGTGCGCGGGGGCAGGAGGCGCGCTTGGGGCGGCGGCGGCGCACTGGAACGGAGCGGCGGCGGCGGAGGGGTCGAACGAACTGGAGCAGGTGGAGGCGGCGCGCTCGACCGCAAGGGCGGTGGCACCGACGACGCCTGTGCAGCAGGCGTGGGAACAGCGCCCGTAACCATTTTCGGTTCGGTTCGCTGCGGCACTCTTGGGGGGCCGGGAAACCGCGAAGGCGCGGCGCGCACCTGGCCGATCATCGGTGGTGGGGCGCTCGAAGACGGGGGGGCCGACCCGCGCACGCCCGACGTCGCGGTAGTAACAAGCGGAGGAGGGCGCGAGCCGACTCCCGTCCGCGCTTGCGACCTCGAGGTCGAGTCTTCGAGTTCCGCGGAACCGCCCGGAGCTACCGACTGCGGCGCGTCCCCCGATTCCAACCTGAGGACGAAGTCGCCAACATAGATCTTATCGCCATCGCGGACGACCGTCGCTTGCGCAATCTTGCGCCCGTTCACATAGGTCCCGTTCGTGCTCTTTAGATCGGTGACGACGAAGCGGCTGTCTCGAACCAGCAGCCGCGCATGGTGCTTGGACACGTTGCCCTTGGAGAGAATCAGGTCGTTGCCCTGCACCCGACCCACGTTGAGCTCCGTCTTTTCGAACGTCTCGCGACGCTCAGCTCCGCCCTTCTCGCTGATGACGATTGTGAACATGAGTGGCTGTCACACGGTCTGTCGAACGCAAGAGCTTGCGCCTCCAGCCTCCCTTGTCGATTGAGAAAAGCCGCCAGGTCGATTGTTGAAGGACGCTGAGCAACGTGTCAACTGAATGAGCATTCGGCGTACGCCCGCGAATCGACGAGGGGGGCGTCTTACGGCCCCTCTCGAGCTCGCCCTCGGTCTCGGTCGCCGAACGACGACCCCCGCGATGTGCGAATCCGCGTTCGCTCCGAACTCGCCCCTCGACGCGCACTCGCATTCGCATTCGCTTCGAGCGATGGCCAGTTTCTTCGAACGATCGTGTCGGATTGGGCTAGGCATACATTTTGTAAGGAGTCCGTCGCATCGGCAAGCAATGGCACTACCCTTCGTTGAGAAGTCGAGCGGACGCGATCTTCGTGCGCTGTCCATCCTGGCTAAGAGCATCTATCGCGAGCTACGCGCCAGCGGATACGAAACCCGTGACGTAATCTCGCTCGCTAGCGAGCTTCTGGCGCAAGTGACGACCGACGTCAAATTGAATCGATAGTCGGGCGCGAACCCACGAGTCGCCTGGGGACGCGAATTGGGGTTCTTTTTTGCCGCCACGGGAATCCAGCGCTTTCATGGTCGTTCTCCCATGATAGCGTGGCGCGCCGAATGGCTACCCCGGACGAGGGTTCAACCCCGAGGAATCTGTCAGCGCTTCAATGGGCAGGCCTGCGGCTCAGTGCCGATTCTCGGGCCCGACGAGTGGTTCTTGCCTTTGCGGTCTACGCTCTTTGTACAGCTGTCTTCGCGTCCGTAGCGGGGCCCGAACGCCTGCTGCATCACACGGCGTTCAACCACTATGCGCTCCTAGCGGACGCGTGGCTGCACGGCCGGCAGGATCTGCCCGGCGGCCCACCCTCGTACACGATGAACAACGACTTCGCCGTGTATCAGGGGAAAACGTTCGTGAGCTTTCCCCCGCTGCCCGCCATGCTCATGCTCCCGTTCGTGTGGCTGGCCGGGAGCCCGGAGGCGTTCGACGACGGGCAGTTCGTCGTGTGGCTGTCTGGCCTCGCCCCGGCCGTCGTGTTTCTGGTGCTCGAGAAGCTTCGTCGCACGTCTCGGTCGCCTCGCAGCGAATTCCAAAACGTCGTTATCGCTCTCCTTTTTGCTTTCGGATCCGTCTATTTTTTCACGGCGGTCGAAGGCACCGTCTGGTTTGCCGCATTGGTGCTAGGCGCCGCACTCTCGGCGATGTTCGCACTCTTCGCGCTCGATGCGGAGCAGCCTGTCATGGCTGGAGTGGCGCTCGGATGCGCGTGGCTCACGCGGCCTTCGATCGCCTTGTCCGGCATTCTGTTCGTTGCAGAGGCCCTTCGTGTCTCGCTCAAAGGAGGCCCTCCTGCAGTGGGTCAAGGATCCCTCCCGGGACGGCTGAGAGAGTGCTGGCAGCGCCTCGACGTCTCCGCATTTCTCTGGCGATGCGCGAGTTTCGCCGCTCCCATCGCGGGCGCGCTGGCGGTCGTCGCGTGGCTGAACTTCGTGCGCTACGCGAGGCCAACGCCCCTCTATTTCGACCACGAACTGCTCAACGTCGCGTGGCGCTCGCGCATGCTCAAGTGGGGGCTGGTCGGTTATCACTACCTCGCGAAAAACATGGGCATAGCGCTGACAAGCTTGCCGTGGTTACCGCCCAAGGATGGCGGCCACGCGTTCGGAGCGCCGTTCAAGATCAACGAGCACGGGTTGGCGCTATGGTTTACGACTCCGCTCTATCTGTGGATTCTGTGGCCGAAGTCGCTCGACTCGCATTCGGAGCGCAAGTGGCTCTACGCGGTGTTGGTCTTGTCGGCGCTCGGTCCGGTGCTCTTCGGGCTCGCGTATCAGAACTCCGGCTGGAGGCAATTCGGTTATCGGTTCTCGAACGACTACTCCGTTCTGCTGTTCCTGCTTTTGGCCATCGGCGGGCGACCGATGCGCGGACTGTTTGCGGCTGCGGCCGTCTGGAGCGTGGTCTGGAACACCTTTGGCGCCGTCACGTTCGACCGTGTGGTCTACGATCGCTTTTATTATCGCGACGGGACGCAGACGATCGTCTACCAGCCCGATTGAGATCCATGACCGAAGGCCGGCATCTCTCGGCCGATCCCGTCGCACTCCCAGCGGCTTGCGTGGCTTGCCTTGGAGAGTAGGCCATCTAGGGAGACCCGCGGGGCTTCTCTCTTGCAGCAAGCTCGACGGCGACCTTCTGGCCCGCACGCACCCCGTGACGGCGCGACCAGCCCGAATTGACCTCGAGCACCGACACCGATGGACGGCCTACGCTGAGTTCTCCATCGTCGAGAATCGGTGCGCTCTCAATGATGCCCACAATGAGACCGTCATTATCTATGTAGAGCAGATCGAGCGGGATGCACGTATTGTGCATCCAAAACTTGTGATTGGCCCGCGTGCCCAGGTCAAAGAACATCCCGTGGCTCTCGGGCATGCTCGTGCGATACATCAAGCCCCGCTCCGAATCGTGCGGCGACTGCACCAGTTCGGCGTCGACCACGGCTTCGGGCGCTCCCGAGAATGTCACGCGTACTTCTGGAAGGCTGTGGTCGCCGGGCTCCGGATCCGGGGGACATGATGATCGCACGCGGGCCGGCGCAAGCGGGGCCTGTACCAGTGCGGGCGTCTCTTCCGCTGGCGCCCGAGTGCAAGACAAGAGGGCCGATGCGAAAAGGACCGCATATCGCCGGATGACCACCCCAACGCTAGTAGCGCGTTTGACCGAGCGGCTACAAGCTAGCGCGACATCCGTCGGCGAGGGCTGCACGCCCGCCAACCAAGAAAAGGCGCCGCATAGGGGCCCGGGGGGGGAGAGCCGGCCTACGCAGCGCCGAGCCCAACGCATGCGACTCGCGTACCAACGGCGGCCAGACCGCTTTTCAATCGGTTACGCATGGCTTCCACCAACCTCCATGCAACCATGAAATTTCATTCATGCGTTTCGTTTCAAAGTTGAAACGGCAAGCGTCACAATTCGGGGGGAGCCACTTCCAACAGCCTCAGCGCCCGGAAGCGTGTCGCGGGAATCGGCCGAAAGACACCGGCCTTCACGGCACGAAGCCGGGTGTGCGAAACGCGAGCGTCGCATCGCTCGTCGCCAGTTGACGAGCGAAAAGCTGAACGAAGCTACCGAACAGCGCGTCGCTGGGACCGAGGCTCGTACTCCCGGCAGGCCTCGACATCCACCGGCGCATCTGGTCGACGATCTCAGGAGAGACGGGGTTGACCTCGACGACGACGCCGAGGAAATAGGCTCGACCCGGCACGACGACCGCACGGCGCGCGACCGGGAACTCCCGAGCCTCGGTGCACAGGCGCAGAACGCCATCGAGCACGACGGCTTGGTCCCTCTCGTGCTCCGGTTCGCTCAGATGAACCCGGTACACCTCGTCCCAGAGGTCGAAGACCACGCGGCACATCCGCAGCGCAAGCGCGACGGGGACTTCGTCCCCTTCCCGGTACAGATACGCGCGCATCGCGATGACCATCGGCAGCCCGGTCGACAGCTTCTTGACCAGGCCCGGGTCGGAGAGCACGTCGCGGTAGGAGTAGCTCGCGCGCAGGAGATCGCCGTCCCACGCAAAGACCGCTTGGCGGGTGGCCAGGGCCGACGGACGGCTCACCTGCTGCGTTCCCGCGGCCGATTGCGCGTGCGACCGAGTGGATGTCACAAGGGCGAGGATCGCGAACGATACCCCGATCGTTCGCCTCATTGGGACCCCGCCCCCTGGTCCGGTCCGCGTACGGGAAGCAGGCCGATGAAATTGGATAGTCCCAGAACGACGCGGCCCGCCTGCGTGTCGATGCGCAGACCGACATTGAAGGTGAGGTCGATCGGAACGGTGGCGAATCCGGAATATCCGGTCGCCGGATTCACGAAATCTTGCAGATTGGCGACGCCGTACACGCCGACGCTGCCGAACACGTCGACGCCGTAGATCGAACGGGTGCCGCGATAGAGGGGCACACGATACTCGGCGTCGACTTTCGCCGCGTAGTTGCCGTACCGGATCTCCACGATGTCGGTGTTGAGGAAGTTTGGCGCAGGGCGGCGGTCGAAGTTCAAATCGAGCACGCGATCCGGCAGGAGATCGCTGAAGTCACCCACATAGAATCGTTCGAAGAGCGGTGCGGTTCCGAAGATTCCGCCCGCAAAGCCCTCGAGGTGCAGAACGTGGCCGAAAGGCATGGGCCACCACTGCGAGCCGCGCAGCACCAGTTTCGTGTACGGATAGTCGCTGCCGAACGGGGTCAGGGAAACGTCCGCGCTCGCGACGACATGGTGCCCGGTCCTGGGCAAGAATGGGTCGTCACGCGTGTCGTGCACGTACGTCGCGCTGAGCGTCGACAGGATGCTTGCGCCAGGGATGAGCATGAAGTCGATGGGTTCGACCTCGGTGCCGCGATTGTCGGCCGCCGCTTGCGGAAGAACGGATTCAATTTTCTCAAGCCGGTAGTCGAAAAAGAGCTGGGACGAGATCCCCAGGTCGTGGCCCGCACCGACTCGACCTCCAAAACGCACGTACTGCGCGAGCGCGTAGTCTGCGGTCGTTGGGGTCGACGTTCCGTAGCCGACGACGACGTTGCCGTTTCCAAAGAAATCCCGGGCATTGTTGTAGAGGATTTCGCCCTCGCCGATCCACGTACTCCTGAGAAATAGAGGGTCGGTGAGCCGGGCCCGCAGCGCCAATTGGCCGTCCGCGATGGCGAAGGCTCCACCTAGGGCGATGCCCGTGCCCCCGAGGTTCGTCTCGGTGGCGCGGACGCCCGCGTAGGCTGTCAGAGGGCGTGCGCTGGTCGAATTGACATCGGCCGACAGACCAAGCCACACATCGTCCACGACCATCGTGTTGCGCTCGACGACCGACACGACGAGGATGACAGCGCCGCGATGAGTCCCTCGGCGGAGGGAGAGCTGGACGTCGCGAAAGTATCCCGTTCCGAGGAGGCGGAAACGCGTGAGGGCAAGCTCAAGGTTGTCCACGTCGAGGACGTCGCCAGCGTGGAACGGCACGTACCGCAGGACGACCCAAGGGAGCGTGGTTGTGTTGCCGCGT
This sequence comes from Polyangiaceae bacterium, assembly GCA_049512415.1. Taxonomy (GTDB): domain Bacteria; phylum Myxococcota_A; class Polyangia; order Polyangiales; family Polyangiaceae; genus Palsa-1150. The sequence continues at coordinate 15,974 of JBEKXD010000064.1, read as the reverse complement.
ACCTCGACGCCTTCGAGCGTGTACCGGAGACCGAGAGAGCCCGACGCCGCTTCAGGACGGTCCGTCCATGGCGAGACGCCGTTCGCTGGGACGCCCTGCGACGCGGCTGCGGAATCCGAGGGTGACGAGGGCATCGCGTCATTCGGCGCGGCAGACGGCTGGGCGCGCGCCAACGCCGGCAGCAGCAGAAGGCCGAGCGCAGCGTAGGAGGCGCTTCGCATGCACCGCCGATACTACACGGCCGGCCCCCCACGCTCACCTGCCAGTTCCGCGCCCCGCCGCGGAGCCGCCGCAGGGTCTACGATGCGAAATGAACCCTTAGCCTCTTGGTACTTCCCGCTTCCACCGTAAAGCCGATGGTTCGCTTGTGCGCGCCGTCCGGGGTCACCAGCGTCAGCACATGGTGGCCGGGGGACAATGCGAGGCGCTCCTGCGGTGTGCTCTGGCCCGTGTCTGCGTCGTCGATCATGATGCGAGCCGAGGGCTCCGAGGCGACGTCCAGGAAGGCCGTGGCGCTGTCGGCCCGGACAAGCTCGCTCGCCTGCGCTATCGGGGCGCCCACGGTCGCCGTGACAAGAAGGGCGAATGCCGCGCGCGCCAATCGATGGGGCTTCATGATGCCTATGCCTTCGTCAAATGCGGACCGGGGTCCCCACATTCCAATCGGCACTCGGAGCTCGCGAGCTCTCGGTCACGGGACGACGCGGGAACCGGAGCGGGCGCGAGCAGGCTGGAATTCGGCGCGCCGCGATGGCAGGGTCGACCCATGCCGCTCATCACAGTGCATACCTCCGCCGCCCCACCCTCCGAGGCAGACTCTGCATCTCTCGTTCTCGAACTGTCGTCGACATTGGCGCGAGCGCTCGGCAAGCCCGAATCCTACGTCATGACGTGCCTCGCGCCAACGTCTCGCATGACATTCGCCGGCACGTCGGAACCCGCGTGCCTTGTAGAAGTACGGAGCATTGGTGGGCTGTCGGCGACCAGCGCTCGCGGGTTGAGCGACACCATCTGCGCACTCATTCGTGATCGGCTCGGGGTCCCGACCAGCCGCACGTACGTCGTGTGCGCGGACGTACCGGCTCCCCTATGGGGCTTCGATGGAACGACGTTCGGCTGACGGCGCCGACCTCGCCGTCCCAAGGCGCTTTGCCCGCGCCCAAAGCCATGGCATCTTCCGCCCTCCGAGTGCCCCGTGAGCAGCCCGGGCGGAGGACTCGTCCAAACCTTCACGAGTGCGCGAACGAGCCCTTGCAGAGACTTGCCCCCGTAGCTCAGTGGATAGAGCAGCGGTTTCCTAAACCGTTGGCCGGACGTTCGATTCGTCTCGGGGGCGCTACTCGCTGTCCAAACGCTGTCCAATCAACTCTTGGGCTGGCTGTAATCTCTGGCAGCTACCAATAGCCGTACCGAGCGCCGCTGCAGACGGGCGCCGAAACACCACCGACGGCGACCATTGCCTTGAAGGCAGCTAGCGATTGGAACGGCCAGGGCCTCGAGGCGGGTCCGATTCACACGACCGGGCTCTACACGCCAAGCTGTAAATTTACGACGCTGCCTTCGGCGGCGATGTTTCCGTCCATCGGCCTGCCTGGTACCACCGACCGCGCGGCACTAGGCTCCGGACGCAGCAGCTTTGTCTTGCTTGCGCGCGTGAGGTGCCATGAAAGCGTGTCATTGCTCGTGGGCGTTCGGCGTTCTTGCAGTCTGTCTCGCCACCGCGTTCGCTGCTGGATGCGGGCGGTCGGACGTCGACGACGACGGCATCGGAGATGACTCGCCATCCACCGACGGGACGGCAATCAGCACGGAGGCAGCGTCGACGGACGCGGCGAGCGACAGCGAAGGAGGCAAAACCGACTCCCTCTACGCGGATGCGAACGCGGCGGACCGCGCGAACGACGCCGAGACCGACGTAGCCGAGGACGCCCGCGACGCCGCGGATGCCGAGCTGGACGCTTCGGATGCCGCCGCCCATGATGCGGCTCACGACGCACATGGCGACGTCGGGGACGCCGCGATCGACGTGATCGACGCCACGATGGACGTGTTCGACGCATCGACCGATGTCATCGACGCCACCGTCGATGTCCGGGTGGACGTCTCCCCCCCCTACTTCGACGCTGCGCTCGACACGGCTGACGCTCCGTCGTGTCCCGACGGCGAGGCCTTCTGCAACGGCACATGCCTCGGCGATCAGGACGATCCCAATAACTGCGGCGGTTGCGGTGTCGCCTGCGGCGCGGAGCTCACGTGCTCGGGCGGCACTTGCGTCTGTCCCGACGGCCTTCTCGCGTGCGGCAACGGATGCGTCAACGGCGCGACCGACAACGCCAACTGCGGGACCTGCGGCACGCGTTGCGGACCGGGCCTGCAGTGCCAGGGCGGACAGTGCCAGTGTCCGAGCGGTGCCGTCCAGTGCGATGGGGGCGCCTGCACGAGTGTCCTCAGCGATCCGACCAACTGCGGAACGTGCGGCATAGCCTGCGCTCCCGGACAGGTGTGCAACCAAGGCTCGTGCGCTTCGCAATGCTCCTTGAACGACGCCGGCCAGACCCTCGAGACGTGCGCGAGCGCCTGCATCGACGTCAGCGATGACAACCTCAACTGCGGGGCGTGCGGCGCTCAGTGCGCGATCGGAGGCACCTGCGTGGACGGCGGCTGCACGTGCAGCCAGGGCGACACGAAGTGCGGGACCACGTGTACCAACACCAACCGTGACAACGCCAACTGCGGGGCCTGCGGCACGGTCTGCCGGCGCGGCATGAGCTGTCAGAACGGCACCTGCGTGGAAGGCTGCGGAACCGGGGGCCTGACCCTGTGCCCTGCCGTCGGACCTGGAGGCGGAGCCGCCTCTGCCTGCGTCGACACGAGCACCAGCCCCACGAATTGCGGGGCGTGCGGAGTCGCGTGCGACACCGGAGCGGCATGCATCAATGGGACGTGTACGTGCACGGCGGGCGACACGCAGTGCGCGGACGCCGGATTCATGGGTCGCGGAAGCTGCCTGAACCTCTCCTCGAACAACGCCAACTGCGGGGCCTGCGGGGCGCCGTGCCCGGCCACCGCGCCTCGGTGCTCGCAAGGGACGTGCGTCATTCAGTGTCTGCCGGGGGACACCCGCTGCGGCGCCGACTGCGTCGACCTGACGAGCAACAAGAACAATTGCGGATTCTGCAACGAAATCTGCGGCGCGAATCTGACCTGCGTCGGCTCCGTCTGCGTCTGCGCGGCGCCCTTCACCGTGTGTGCAGGCAGCTGCGTCGACACGACCATCAACAATGGCAACTGCGGAACCTGCGGAACGACGTGCGTCGCCCCGTCGTCCTGCCAGGGCGGCGTGTGCAAATGACCGCGCGGCGAGCGTGACGGCGCGCGACGCGATTCCAAGCTGCCGGTACGCTCTCAGGCTCGAAACGCCTCGAGGAGTGCCGCCGTTTCCGCCGGTTCGGCGAGCGAGCCCTGCACTCCGAATACCTCCGAGAACGCGGCCACAGAGGCGCGGCCAACCTCCTCGACGCCGGGCGTAGGCGGGAGCGATGGCCAGCGCTGCCTCAAGCTTGCGAGGGACGTGACCCCGTAGCCACGAATGCCGCACGGCACGATATGGGCGAAGTCCGCGAGCCTCGTCGACACGTTGAAGGCGAAGCCGTGCATGGTGACCCAGCGCGAGATTCGAACTCCGATGGCTCCTATCTTCTCGGGGGCCTCGGCTCCATCCGGTGTTCTCGGGTCGCCACGCCACGCCTGCGGGCTTTCGCGGTCGACCCAGACCCCCACGAGCTTCGGGGCTCCTTCGATGAAGCTCGCGTCAATCCGATACCTCGCCGCGAGCTTGACCATGACCGCCGCCAGGTCCCGGACGTACTTTCTGACGTCGCAGCGGTCCGGGCGCAAATCGAAGATGGGATAGGCCACGAGCTGACCGGGCCCGTGGTAGGTAACGTCACCACCGCGCGTCGTTTCGCATAGTTCGATCCCCTCCACCGCGAGCGCGTCACGGGACGCAAGAACGTGCTCGAGGTGGGCCCCTCGCCCGAGCGTGATGACCGGTGTGTGCTCGACCAGCAAGAGTTCGTTGCCAATCCGCCCCGCCAAGCGAGCCGCGAGGAGATTGTCCTGCAGCGCGCGCACCGGTCCATACGCAGCACGACCGAGCCAGTGGGCGAGGAAACCTTCCATCCCGGGGAGCGTTCTTCGTCAGGAGCGGAAGTAGTTGGGCGATTCCTCCGTGATGATCACGTCGTGGACGTGACTCTCGCGCAGCCCCTGGGCGGTGATGCGCGCGAAACGCCCATTGTTTCGAAGGTCTTCGACCGTGCCGCAGCCCGTGTATCCCATGCCACTGCGCAGGCCCCCGACGAGCTGATAGACGATCGACGCGAGCGATCCGCGGTGCGGCACTCGACCCTCAATCCCTTCCGGGACGAGCTTGTCGTCGAGCTCGCCGGCCTGGCCGTACCGATCCCGACTGCCCTTCTTCATCGCGCCGAGGCTCCCCATGCCTCGATAGACCTTGTAGTTTCGGCCCTGATAGAGCACCAAGTCTCCGGGCGATTCGTCTGTGCCCGCGAACAGCGACCCGATCATGACCGTGCTCGCGCCCGCCGCGATGGCCTTCGTCACATCTCCCGAGTGCTTGACGCCCCCGTCGGCGATGATCGGAACGCCGTAGCCGTTCGCCACACGCGAACAGTCGGCGATCGCCGTGATCTGCGGCACCCCCACACCGGCGACGACCCGCGTCGTGCAAATGCTCCCCGGCCCCATGCCCACCTTGATGCCGTCCGCCCCGGCGTCGATGAGCGCCTGCGTACCTTCCGCCGTAGCTACGTTCCCCGCGATGACGCGCACGCCAGAAAACTCCTTCTTCGTAGCCGCTACGGCGTCAATGACTCCGCGATGATGACCGTGCGCCGTGTCGATCACGATCACGTCCGCGCCGGCCGCCAGGAGCGCCGCAGTGCGCTCGTGGCGATCGAACCCGTTTCCGATCGCGGCGCCTACGCGGAGCCTTCGCTGCTCGTCCTTGACTCCCTTCGGATACTTGTCGGCTTGGAGGATGTCCTTGATGGTGATGAGGCCGGCGAGCTTGCCTTCGCTGTCGACGACCAAGAGCTTCTCGATCCGGTGCCTGTGCAGCAGACGCTTGGCTTCCTCGGCGCTCACCCCGGGCGGCACCGTCACGAGCTCCCGGGTCATGAGCGCGCTCACCGGCTGATCGAGATTCTGTTCGAACCGGATGTCGCGGGCCGTGAGGATCCCGACCGGACGCTCCTTGTCGACCACCGGCACGCCGCTGATGTCATGTCCGCGCATGACCTCGAGAGCGTCGCGCAGCGATTGCGACGGCCTCACGGTCACCGGACCGACCACCATGCCGCTCTCGGCCCGCTTGACGCGCTCGACCTCGCGAGCCTGTGCGGCGATGGAGAGGTTCTTGTGGAGGATGCCGATTCCCCCTTCGCGTGCCATCGTGATGGCCGTTCGGCTCTCGGTGACGGAATCCATCGCCGCGCTCACGATCGGGATGTTCAGATCGAGCCCGCGGCAGAGCCGCGTGCGAACGTCCGCGTCCTTGGGCAGAACCTCGCTGAACGCGGGCATCAGCAGGACATCGTCGAAGGTCAGGCACTCGCGAATGGTGTCGTCGAGCATGCCGCTATATAGCGTGCTTCCTCGCCCACGCGACAAGAAGGCCGGTGTCTTTCGGCCGATCCCTTCGCGATCCCGGTGGCGAGCGTGCTCGCCTACAGGAAGTAGGCTCCGCGCGGCTCGCCGCCGGCCTCGCTCGGGCTCGACCGAAATACACCGGCCTTCTTTCCGACCTGGAACGATAGGCTCCGCGCGGCTCGCCGCCGGCCTCGCTCGGGCTCGACCGGAATACACCGGCCTTCTTTCCGACCTGGAACGAAAGTCGTTTCATGCTTCGCGGTCGCCTACCGGACGACGGCTGCCCCTCGGCTTCTTTCTCGCCGCGGCTACTCTGGGACCTTGTTGCCGCTCTCCTGCTGCTCCTTGCGAAAGTCGTCTAGCGCTCCCGTGAAGGCCGACGCTACGACCGGGTCGAACTGACTGCCCGCGCATCGCTCGATCTCTCCGACCGCGATCTCGTGCGGCAACGCTCGCCGATAGGCTCGGTCCGTCGTCATGGCATCGTAGGTGTCCGCCACCGCGATGATTCTGGCGATGAGCGGGACGTCGTCGCCTTTGAGACCCAGTGGATACCCTCTTCCGTCCCATCGCTCGTGGTGCAAGTGAACCCCGGGCACCAGGGGCGCCAGAAACTCGATGGGTTCGAGGATGTCTTTGCCGAATATCGGATGACGTTTGAAGGCGTCGTACTCGTCCTGAGTGAGCTTGCCGGGCTTGTTGAGGTTCATCGTGCAGCCAATCTTTCCGATGTCGTGCATAAGAGCGCTCTGCCGGACGATTTCTACGACCTCGGGTTCGAGCCGGAGAATCTGGGCCGAGAAGGTGGCGTACATGGCCACGCGCCCAGAGTGACCTGCAGTGTATCGATCCATCTTGTCAATCGCCCGCGCGAGCCCGCGAATCGTCTGCTGGAATGTTTCCCGCAAATCTTCGTAAAGGCGGGCGTTCTCGATCGCGGCGGCGGCCCGTGACCCGACGATGGAAAGGAGCTTGCGGTGCCCCTCGTTGTAACGCTTCTGCTTCGTGAAGCTCGCAACCGCAATCCAGCCGAGCAGGCGCGTCTTCATGCGCAATGGCACCGAGACGAGCGAAACGAGCGGAGCCAGGGGGAGAGTCGAGAAGAACCTCATTCCTGGAGTTCCGTGCTCGAGCAGTCCGGCATGTTCGGAGTAGTGATCGAGAAATGCCTGCGGCGAGAAAGTCCCCGTCTCGAGCCGCGCCGCGGCCCCTTCGAGCGACCCTGCCGCAATGACCCCAGCCAGGCTCGGCGTCGAGGCTTGCTCCGTCGCGACCCTCGCGAGACCGTCCACCACGAAGGGGGAGACCAGTCGCTGCTCCTCCACGTACCCACCGTTGCCGTCATCGAGCCACGTCGACACGAAGTCCGCCTTGAGCTCGTTGATCGCCGTGTCTCCGATCGCGGCGAGCACCTGGTCGAGCGACAGGCTGGCGGCAATGGCCTCGCTCACCGTGTAAAGCGATACCGCCTCGCGCAGCCGCAGGTTCTCCGCAGCCAAACGCTGCTTCTCGAGGCCCCTCTGAACGACGCGCACGACATCCTGCACCTTGAACGGCTTGAGCACGTAGTCGAACGCACCGCGCTTCATCGCGTCGAGCGCCGTCTCCACCGTGCCGAAGCCGGTCATGATGATCGTGAGCGTGCTCGGCGCGATTCGGCCCACGGCGTCGAGCAGCTCGATGCCCCCCATGCGCGGCATCTTGAGGTCGCTGATGACCAGGTCGAAAGGCGCATTGGTCAGTTCCTCCAATGCGACAGCGCCGTCCTCGGCCGTGCGCACGAAGTATCCCTCCAATTTCAAGAAGTCTGCGAGCAGATCTCGGATGAACTTCTCATCGTCGACGACGAGGACGCGCGGTCGCTCGTCCGTGGCGGAGCTGATCGACATCGCCGGCGCCTCGACACCTTAGCAGGTCCGGCAAGCCCGTGGGTTGTCGTGGCCCGTCGCGCCGAACGGCGCCGCTCGGGTCTTGCCGACGACATCCGCGCGTGAAACGGTGCAAACTCGGATTTTGCGCATGGCTCGACCCGCTTTGTCTCACAGCGACATCGCCGACCAGCTTGGCCGGGGCGGCGGGCTCCTCGGACCGTCGAGGACCGTGATGACGCTCTGGATCGCGTCGGGGTCCGCCCTCGGCGCGATGGCGCTCGGAACCAGCCCGGTCGCGTGCGTCAGCTGGATCGGAATTAGCGGTCTGGCCTCGGTCCTGCTCAGCGTGGGCGTCGGATTGTGCTTGGGCGCTGCGACGATCGCAGGCTCGCGCGTCATCGTCCGCCGGGCGCAGTGGGCCCGGGCGATCTGTGTCGCGCTCATGCCGTCCTTGTCGGGCGCGGCGGAGGCAGCGCTCGTGACGGCGGCACTCGGCAGCGCGGTCGCTGAAGAGCTTCTCTTCCGCGGACTTCTCGTCCCGGTCCTCGGGATCGTCGGGTCGTCGATCGTCTTCGGAGCCGTTCATCAGCTTCGCGGCGAGGGCCGCTGGATGTGGATGGTCTGGGCGACCGTCATGGGCCTGCTCTTCGGCCTCGTCTTTGCGGCGACCGGGAGCCTCGCCGGAGCCATCGTGGCACACGCGACCATCAATCTGGCCAACTCGAGATTCCTGCGAGACCTGTCCCTTGAGGCCCCCGTGCGCCCTCTCGGCGGACTGCTGCGGCGGTAAGACGTCGGACGCGGCGCGAGCTCAGACCAAACCGAGCAGTCGCAGGTAAGTCTGGCGAACTGCGGACGTCACCGCCTCGTAGCGCTCGAGCAACACCTCTTGTGGAAGCGACCGAGGCCCTGCGCGAATGCCCATGCGGCGAGCGAGGACGGGCAACCCGGGAGCTCCCTGCTCGAGCAGCGTCGCCGCCGTACCGTGGGCGATGCGAAGGCGCCGCTCGAGGGCTCGCAGAAAGCGCCACCCGTCTCGCAGGATGCGAGCGCTCGGCGCGTCGACATAGCCGCACGTCTCGAGAGCGCTCAGCGCCAGCGCCGTCACCTGGGTCCGCACGCGCGGATCGGACCCGTGGCGCATCTGCAGCCACTGCACGGCAAACTCGACGTCGACGAGACCGCCCCGGCCGACCTTGAGATCGTAGCGCCCCGCCGGCGCATCGGAGTCGACGTCGCGCGCGTCGCTGTGGACATCCGGTCGTCGCTCGCGAGCGAGCTCGGTCTCCATGCGCAATCGCATCCGGTGGAGATCTTCGGGCGAGGGGGCGCCGAGCTCGTACGCGGCGTGCTGCGCGATCGCGATCACGCGGGCTCCGAGCTCGAGATCGCCCGCGCAGGCTCGTGCCTTGATGAGTGCCTGGCGCTCCCACGCTTCCGCGCGCTGCTCCTGATAACGCGCAAACGCATCCAGCCTCACGACGAGCAAGCCGTGCGTGCCCGAGGGCCGCAGGCGCGTGTCGAGCTCGTAGCCGGTTCCCTCGTCGTGCGGCGCCCCGACAATCCGAAGCACGCGCTGAGCCACCCGCGCGAAGCGCTCGAGCGCGTCTTCGGAGTCGTCGTCGTAGACGAAGAGCAAGTCGAGGTCGGAACCGTACCCCAGTTCGCACCCGCCGTACTTGCCCATGGCGACGAGCGAGAGACCCCTCGCATCGCCGCGTGCCGCTTCGCGCATGGCAAAGCGGCACGCGTGGTCCAGTGTCGCGTCCGCGAGCGCCGTAAGAATGGCCGCGACCTCCGGGGCCTCGAGATCTCCTGCCAGATCTGCGAGTCCTGTTTCGAACATGACCCGACGTTTGGCCCGCCGTAGGGCCCCGACGAAGGCGTCGATGTCCCGGAGCCCGTCCTCCGTGAGCACGCCGACTTCCTCCTCCAATTGGGCGCGCGCCACCGCCGGCGTCGTGACGCCGCGGGCGTACACGATGTGGTCGGCCAAATCCGGATGGGCGACGAGCTCCTCGCCGAGAAACAGGCTCCCCCCGAGCAGCGAACAGAGCGACCTCACGAGCCTGGGGTCGGCGCCGAGAGCTCGCAAGTAGATGCCGGGCGTCGTGAGGCGCGCGAAGAAGGTCGATAGCAGTCGCGCGGCCTGCTCGGGATCGGCCGCGTCCGAGATGGCTTCGAGCAGCCTCCGAGCCAGCTCAGGGTCGTGATCTCGGGTAGGCGCGCCGAACGGGCGATCGGGGGGCCGTGCGAGCCGGATGAGATGCCTCGGCAGCTCCGCAGCCGCTCCGGCGCCGAAGTATGGGAGCAGAGCCGTGGCGATCGCCGCTTCGTCGAGCGAGTCGAGGGCGCTCCAAATGCGCTCGAGCGCCCTATGGGTCTCCTCGCGCGGATGACCGAGCGACGAGAACCGCTGGCCCACGCGCGTGCGCACGGCCGCGAGCCCCTGCGAAAGCTCGGAAGCGTCGCGGTAGCCGAGAGAGCGCGCCACGCGATCCGCAGTAGTCGCGTCGGAGGGCATCGCGTGCGTAGGCAGGCCCGTGGCGAACTGGACGCGGTGTTCGAGGCGTCGCAAAAACAGGTACCCGTCGGAGAGCTCCGCCTCTTCGCGCTCGGTGACGAAACCGGCCGCACGAAGCCTTCGCAGCGCGTCGATCGTGTTCGGGCATCGCAACCGCGGCTCGCGCCCGCCCCATATGAGCTGCAGCGACTGCACGAAGAACTCCACCTCGCGAATCCCGCCCGGCCCAATCTTGAGATCGTCGCGCACGCTCGTCGTGGCCTCGGCGCGCGCCCGCGCGAGCATCGAGACCATCTCGTCTGCGATCCGCGGGTCGACGGCGCGGCGCCAGACGAACGGCGCCAGCGTGCCGAGGAGCCGCTGTCCGAACTCGAGGTCGCCGGCCACGGCGCGCGCGCGCACGAGCGCGGCCCGCTCCCACGTGCGCCCCCAGAGCTCGTAGTAGCGCTCCGCCGCCAGCATGGCATTGACGAGCGGTCCCTGGGATCCCTCGGGGCGCAAACGCATGTCGACACGCCAGACGACGCCGTCCTCGGTGACGGCGTCGAGCGTCGAAATGAAGCGCTGGGCGAGGCGAGTGAAGTACTCGTGGAGCGTATCGCCGCCCTGCGTCGCCCCCTCGTCGGTCTCGTAGAAGATCATCAGGTCGATGTCGCTCCCGGCGTTGAGTTCCCGACCTCCGAACTTGCCCATCGCGATCACCGCCACGGGACATCGGACTCCGCCCGAAGCCAACGGTGCCCCGAAGCGCCGGTCAGCCCAAGCGGCGGCTTCCGCGAGCGCAACGCCGCAGCAGACCTCCGCCAGATCGGACAGTTCCGCTGCCGTAACGTCGACGTCGTCGGGCCCGACGAGCTCCCGAGTGGCGATCCGCATTTTCTCACTTGCGGCGAGCCGGCGCAGGGCCCGCGGGACTGCCTCGCCGTCGTCCGGCACGGGGACCTCCAGGCCGAGCTGGCTTCGGTACTCCGCAACGCCGCGTCTGTCGGACAGCCCGGTCGCCACCGCGACGAAGCGCTCCGGATGGGCCTCGACCGCGGGGGCCAGCGCCGGATACGCGCACGACACGAGCGTGGCCAGCTCGACCCATTCTCGCGTGGGCACGATGCCCGCGCGTTCGAATGCTCGCGCGACGACGGCTCGCACGCCGATATGGTCCGACGGCGCGATGAACTCGGGACGCGGCGCCCCGACCGCCATCACGGCCCCCAGAGCGGAACCATCATCAGCACTCCCCAAACGAAGAGCGCGTGGGCGACGATCGACGGCACGATTCGCCCGAATACGCGCGTCATGGCTCCGAGGACCAAACCTCCGCCCAGCGCTGCAAATACGAGCAAGGGATCGAGCCCCTGCCCGACGCGAAGCGCCCAAGCGGTCGGAAGGTAGGCGAATCCGTAGAGCACCGCGGCCCAAATCCAAGCCGTTCGCGAACCGACGCGGTCGGCGAGCAGCTGGGTCACGAGGCCGCGCCAAAGGATCTCGTCGGCGATCGCCCCGACTATCACGCCGCCCGCCAAGGCGTTGGCGTGCGCCACGAGGCGCCGAGGATTGCCGACCTCACCGTAGAACGCCACGAGCCAGATCTCGCGAGGCGAACCGACGGGCGTGGCGATGCGAGCGAACCCCCACGCGCAAGCGAGGAGCGCAAGGCCCCCCATGACCCCACGAGTGGCGTCGCCCCACGTCGGAGTCACCCACTCGGCGAGCAGCCCATCGTGCGCCGCCCACGCTGCGGCGATCGCCCCGAGTCCCGTCACCGGCAAAATCGCCAGCAGCCAGAAGGAGAGGGTCTCGGAGCGCTGAGGCTCTAGCGCTTCATAGGACGTAAGGCCGGTGACGAGGACGACGACGAGGAGGAAGAGCGCGGAAAGACGCATGGATGGGAGGTAAGGCGCATGCGTACCGCCGTCGAAGGGGCGCGTCTACTGTCGGCGCCACAGGCGGTCGTCACAGCTTTGGCAGTCGCTCGTGGCGCTGCTCCGCGCTGCTGTCAGGCGTCGAGCTTCTTGACGTGGTTCTTGATCGGGGTCGCGGTCGGGGTCGCGGTCGCGGTCGTGGAGGTAGTCCGAGCGCGCGGCCTGGTCAGCGAGGCGAGCGGGTACCTGCTCGGGGTAAGCGGGTACCTGCTCGGAGGAAACGCGGACCTCGTCGGCGTGGACGCTTTCCCGCTCGGGGGAGACACGCACCTCGTCGAGGTGAACGCATCCCTGCTCGAGGTGGACGCATCCCTGCTCGGGGTGAACGCATCCCTGCTCGGGGTGGACGCTTCCCTGCTCGGGCTCAAGTAGCTTTCTCGTCGAGGCAGGTGACTCCCTCGAGGAAATACGCGTCGACCTCGACGGGGGAGGTTTCCACCTCGTCGAATAGGGAGGGCAGGCCTTCAAGGTACGCGCCTACCCCGACGAGGGACGCCTCCACCCCGACGGGGTAGGCGTCGATCGCGTCCGCATCCGAGCGTACCCTGCCCTCCTCGATGCCGACCCCGTCGACCCGCTCCGTTCTCCGCGTGCTGCGGCTCGAGCGCCTTGCCGAGGTGGCGCGCCACCTCGACGCGGTGTTGCCTCCCTCCGGCACGAAGGACCAAATCGTCGAACACATCGCCGCCCGGGATGGGGTCGAACTCGCAGCCCTGCTTGCCCTCTTGGTCCGCGACGAGCTCCGAGCCGCGTGCCGCGCGCACGAGATCGACGACTCGGGCCGCCCTCGGACCGAGCTCGCCTCGCGCCTCATCCCATCCCGCGCGCCGGGCGCGCCATGGCCCTCCCTCGCCCGTCGCACCGAAGCCCTCGGACCGGACCCCGCTCGCCCCAGGAGCCGTCGCCGTCGACCCGCGAACAGCCGCTCCCGCGTCCGCGGGGCAGGGCGCCAGCATGCACGCCAAGTGCGTCTCGCAGTTTCGCGCCGCCGCCGCGGATGGCCTGTTTCGCTCCTGGCTAGGGTACCGTGCAGCAGGCTGATCCGTAGATAACAAATCATTCCCCCGCGCTACGATGGCGGCGTCGCTTGGCTTTAGCCGCGCCGCTGGGCGCAGAAACGAGTCCTAGGTCATGAATCGATCCCTCTCTCTCGGCTTGCTGGTCCCTTGGCTCGTCGCCGGCTGCGGGACGGCTGCGAGTGCAACGAGCGTGAGCGCCGACGCGAGCTCGGACGCGTCCGCGCCCTCGAGCAGCGGCGCCGGGTCCTCCGGCGCGTCCAGCAGCTCCGGGGGTTCGTCGAGCTCCGGTAGTTCCTCGAGCTCCAGCGGTTCCTCGAGTTCGGGGAGTTCGAGCGGAGCGCAGGGCGGGTCCACATCGGGTTCGTCGGGGAGCTCGGGAGGTTCGTTCGATGCCGGTTCGCCTCCGACGAGCGACGACGGCGGAGAGGACGCCTCCGTGGTGCTGCCCGACGGCGGTCTCGCGATCCTGCCCGCGCCCGCGACTTCGCTGCCCCCGCTCCACGTGGAGGGTAACACGATCCAGGACTCCGCTGGCAGCACCGTCGTCCTGCGGGGAGTGTGCATTCCCGACATCGGGCTGCTCGACTCGCAGAGCACCGACAGCGGAGTCAGCGGAGTGCGCGCGCGGATCGACGAGGTCCTGACGACCGCGCAGCTCGACGCGCACGTGATCCGCCTGCCTGTCTATCCGCGGACCGTGTTCAACGGGGGCAGTCCGACGTATTCCCCCGAACCTTTTCCGGTAGGCCAGGCGGCTCCGTCCACTTCGAAGGTCACCGTCACCAACCTCAGCGTCGGGGACTACGTGAGCCAGGTTCTCCAGCCGGCGGTGGACTACGCGACGTCCAAAGGCCTCTACGCCATCGTCGACTTTCACCAGATTGACAACGCCACGGGCGACGGCGGCGCCGCCAGCCAATCCGGACAGGACGCGATCACCTTCTGGACCCAGATCGCGCCCGTGTTCAGCAACTACCCGAACGTGTTCTACGAGGCGTTCAACGAGCCCATCGACACGTCAGCGGGGTCCAGCGCGGGTTGGAATCAGGCCTACCTCGCAGTCGCCCAGAGCTGGGTCAATACGATACGCGCCGGAGCGCCGAACAACATCATCGTCGTCGGCTCGCCGAGCTGGTCGCAGTATCCGAACGGCGGTCACGCGCTCACGGGAAGCAATCTCGTCTTCACGGCCCACGCCTATCCGAACAATTGGCCAGGCACGGGCGAATCCAGTTTCCTGGCCCGGGTCCAAGAGGCCGCCGCGACGGCGCCGGTGTTCTTCACCGAATGGGGCTTCCAGATCGGAACGGCCAGCAAGACCAACTCCCTCGCCACACCCGACGACAGCTGGGGCCAGGCGCTCCAGAGCGTCCTCAACGCGGGCGGCGAGAGCTGGACGGCGTGGGTTGCGGACCCGTCGTGGGGGCCGCCCATGTTCGCGGACGCGAGCGGCACCCTCACCGACTTCGGGACGTTCGTGCAGACCTGGCTCGCGGCCGACGTCGACGCAGGGTGGATTCAATAGCACCGGCAGCCCTCGCCGCGGTCACTGCGGCTGCGTCTGCAGCCACGTGTACGCGTCGATGAAGTCCTGAGAGGTCAGCGCCAGGTCCAGCCACTTGGGCATGGCCGGGTCGAGCAAGACGCCCTGGTTGTCGATGTCGCCACGCACGACGCTGCCGACGAGTCCCGCGTTCCATGTCGGGTCGCTCGCGACGTTTCCGGCGGCGGCGTTGATCCCGACAGCTCCTCCGTCGATTCCGTCGCCTGTGGGGCCGTGACACCCCGCACACTGGGCGGAGAAGACCGTTGCACCCCTCGTGGCGTCGCCCGCTGGTACCGGTCCGATCACGAGCGACGCCGTCAGATTCGCCGTCACTCCGCCGGAAACGGCGGCCGCCACGGGGACGGTACCGCCCGGGGACGTTCCGGGATCCGTAATGAAGAGAACGCCACTGAGTTCGGCAGCGGTGTAGTGATAGAGGCTGCTCGGGATACTCGGGTCGTTCGCAAGCCAGAAGGCGGTGGGCGTCGCTCCCGCAACGGGGATCGGGTCCCCTGCATCGGCGCTGCCGTCGGTGGAGACGACGACCGGGGGTCCTGACCAAGCCACATTCAACGCGCTGGCCGGCGCGGCGAGGAGCGAGCCGTCCGTCTGTTTGAACATCACGGCGAGGCGAACGACGTTTCCGGCGGGGATCACCACCGCGGTGAAGTCGCTCGTATACGTGGTCGTTGTGAGCAGGGAGCCGCCTGCCGGCACGGTCGCCATCGCGATCACGGGCGTCCCAGAGGGGATCGCCCCCCCCGAATTCGACGAGCTGCTACAGCCTCCGAGGAGAGCCAAAATCACCAGTGCGACGGGGGCGAAGGCCGCTGCTCTGGCCCGCGTCCGCCTGCCGCGGCGTGCAATCAAAGGATGGGACATCCGGTCTCTCCGATCGGAACGTGGTGTGAATAGGGGCGGTCCGCCCCTTGTGACGAACCAGCCACGACGCCTACGAGTCAGGTGTGGGGCGGCGGTCGCGCTCGTCAAGAGGGTCCCGACCGTTCGAGCCCTCACCCGATCACGGAAAGCCGGACAGTTCCGCGGGCCGGCGAAACCGCGAGCACCTGGCCCCTGGCGTACGCCGGATGCCGCCCGCGCTCTCAGTACCAATCCGCCAGCGTCGTCTTCATTTGACGGGGCCAAAAGGGCAGGGTAGAAGCCAGGCAAAGCGTCAGTGTGAGGCGGGTCGATTTGGCCGGGCCCACGCGAGCGCTCTATCGTCGAAAATATCGGAGCGCCGTTCGCAGCCATCCGGGACGCGTTCGAGAGCGCACCGAGTGTCGAGACACATCGGGACTCCCCAAGGCCAGGGGACGGGCAAAAGCGGGACATGACTTTCATCGAAGCTGCTGCGGAGGTTCTCCGCAAAGCGGGCAAGCCGCTCCACTACAAGGAGATCACGGAGCTTGCCATCGCCAA
>JBEKXD010000063.1:0-28913 GCA_049512415.1 Polyangiaceae bacterium | reverse complement strand
GGTGCCCCGTCTGTCACCGGGAACGCGCCGATTGCGACGACCCCCCTCGCAGCCACCGCGCCGGGACCCGACCGGCTCGATCCTATTCGCCGTACCCGATCAACCTCTCGCAGTAGTGCTAGCCACTGAGCCATCTCGCCCGCATCCGTGAAAAGGCGACGCTGGGGATTTGCGCTTTCGCGGACCAGTCGCGTAAATTGCAACATGGCGCTGGGCCCATTCACGGAGGCCACGATCGCGCTCCGTTCGATTCGCGGATTGTTGCGCGTGAGATTGGCCACGAGCGCTTCGCTCGCGGCTGCCGACATAACCTGGCATGAGCGCCAATCCGCTGCGATGACGATCCGTTCAGAGGGTGGGCGCCTCATCACCTCCGCATCGATATCGGCGAAGTGATTGGCGACGTACTCCGCGGTTCTAAAGCCCAGCGAGATACGAATCTCAAGCAGGCGTCCCGTACTGATGATCGCAGTATTTCCGACGCAGACCATAGAACCGTCACGAATTCTACACGCAAAGAGACAGCAGGGCCGCGCCTTGTTTCCTTGCAAGGTTGACCCGGTGATGGCGCTGAGGGGTTGGCGTGCGACACGTCGCCCCGTGCCACACCTTACATGGAACGTATCCGCCCGTCGTCGCACCGCCGACATTGTTATGCCACGCCCATGACGGCATGCAGCAGCCTTGCATCTGGGTCGTATTGAAGTTCGACCCGTCGGATGCGAATTGCAAGAATCCGGCGGCCTTCGCCTGTGCGGCAGTGGACAGCTGGATGACGTCACCCCCTCCAGGACAACACACTGGAGCACACATCGGGCGGGTCGAGCGCATAGCGAGGTCCCGGTGCTTTACGCGACGGCGCCACGACGGCCTCCGACACCGGCACCACGCCGACCTACGAAATCTCCCGCGGCCTCACTGAGCCCCGGCGCGCACCCACTGCGCGCAGACTGACGCGGATCACGCACCAGAGGGCGACGGGCGGGTTGGCGTGGTATGCAAAGGTCTACTCGCGAATGAGTCGGAATGTTGCTCATGGGAGATATGGATGTCGATGAGCCAGCGTCCCGCACCGAGTCGAGGTCCTATTTTGAAAGCGCGGTTTTCCCGTCATCCGAAAGTCCGCCCACGGGAGACCGCCTGCCGCATGGCCCTCTTTCTGATGAACGACGGCGAGTACCAGAAGCTGAACCGGGAAGAGTTCATCGAAGCAGCCGCCCGTCTCGGCGTCGCAGTTGAGAACTCTTCAGCCGCTGGAGACTCCGCGCGACAGGCGGACCAGATCGTCTCGTGCCTCATTCGAGACGAGTCCACACGTCCGAACGCGATTCTCGTGTCCCCGGTTCGCGAGGCCGCTCTGGTCGGGGCCGCCCACCGTGCGGCGCGCCTAGGCGTCGGCTGGGTGCTTCTTGGACGTTGGAACTCGTTCATCAACGATATGCGGGAAGAATTCCCGCGTCTGCCCATCTTCTGCGTCACGGCCGATCAGGTCGAAATCGGACGCATCCAGGGGCGACAGATCCTGGCACTCATGCCGAACGGTGGAGAACTCGTGTGCATTTGCGGTCCGCTCGGGGTCTCGTCGGTGACTCGACGGCTCGCTGGGTTGCGCGAGGTTTTGGATAAGAAATCCTTCCACGTTTATCACGTAAACAGCGATTGGACGACGCCGGGGGGCACGAACGCAATGAATGAGTGGCTTCAGATCTTTGCGAGCGGCAAGTTGCCCGACTTCGGAGTGGCTGCACACAACGATGAGATGGCGATGGGTGCGAAGCACGCTCTCGTCGCACGGGCTCGAGTCGAGTCCGGGTTTTTCGCGGCAAGAGTCCCACTCGTTGGAGTCGATGGTGCAGCCGGATTCGGTCAACGCTTGATTCGGGAGAAAGCCATATCGGCGACTGTCATCGTTCCACCCACGGCGGGAAGGGCGATTCAGGAAGTCGCGGCCATGCTCCGTTCGGGCGGCTCGTGTCCGGAGTCCGAGGTCGTTCTCGCCCCCTCATCATTTCCGAATGCGGACGCCCTGACTCGGTTCGAAGGATCGTAGGCCACGACCGCGGAGGAGGCGATTGCACCGCGCTTGCCGAAGACGTCGGACCGCAGGTGCAGTCTTCTGGGAGCCGCGACGGAGGAGGGCCGCGACCCCGAGCGCCAGCAATGCCGAGCCGCCCGGCAGACCGCGCTCGCCTCGCGCGGCTGCGCACGAGCAACCTCCGCTGCCCGTCGGGCCAGGGCCCGAGTCCGAATCCACGTCGGGCGTTGATCCCTCATCCGCGACCGCCTCCACGTCGGCACCGGACGCTTCGCCTTCTGCGTCTGCACCGGTTTCCGTCGCAAGCCCGGCTTCCTCGTCCTCCGAAGCTACGGCCTCGACGCTGGAGTCCGACCCGGCCCCGACGAAACCGTCTCCACGCCCCGCATCGTCCAACGCCGAGCCGCCGGCGTCGCCACCGGTTGCATCGAACGGCTCCCGCGCGTCGCCGCGCGTCGAAGAGTCGGTCGCCGAGCCGCTATCGACGCTCGGTCGAGCGTCGCCGGCCGCTCCTGAATCGGTTGGTGCCCGGGCGTCCGCGGCCGGTACCGAGCCGTCCGACACTTGTGCGTCGGGCAGCGCTCCGGCATCCTCCGGCGTTCCGCCATCCCCCGCGGGCCCTCCGACGGTGGTGTCTCGTATGACAGTTCCTTGCCGAACGACGTCTCCAAGTCCATCCGGCAGCGCAATCCACGACGACCACGTGTACAAGTCGGGGCTCGTCGCGGTGACAAAGGGCGTACTGCCCTGACCGTCCATGTAGATTCGCCACGTTCCGTCGTCGATCTGCACCACGGCGGGGCCTTCCATACCCGACCCCCAACCGGCCCAGTTGCCAGTCCCAACGAAAGTCCAAGGGCCCGTCAGATTGGACGCTGTCGCGTGCTCGCAGTACCGGGTCGTCTCGTTCTTGGCGAACGCGTGGTACGTGCCGCCTACTTTCAAGACGAATGTGTCGATGTAATTCGGCCCGAATCCGAGCGCAACTGGCCCCGACCACGTGGCGAGCGTCGAGTCCTGGGCGGTAAAGAGATACGGTTTGAAGTCCGAATCCGTATCGAGGGTGTCGATGTTGGCGGTGATGTAGACGCTGCTGCCCTCGACGAACCATTCCGGGGCCCACGCATGGGCCACGCCAGGCACACCGGCGGGTACGGTCGTGAGGTTCGTCCATTCGACGAGATCCGTGCTCCACGCGATGCTGAAGTGATCCTCCTCTCCACAGCAGTTGTCCGTGAGCGGATCCGTGTACGCGACGTAGTACTTGCCGTCGACGTACTTCATGATGCTCGGGTCCCGAAGGTATCCGCTCGGGCCTCCGAAGCCAGGTTTCGACATCAGAGTGAAGTCGAGCGCATCCGACGACGTGTAGATCGACAGCTTCATGCCCGCCGCGTCGTCGCCCGTGAACGTCGAGAAGGCGTAGCCATAGGCCTGAGCGCGACCGCACACCAGGAGCAGGAGGACTGCCGCGACCGAAGCGACGAGAGCTTTCGGGATCCCGGAGTGGACTCGTTTGGGGTTTGCACGTGATTTCAAGAGGTCACCCGATGGATCCATTCATTGACCTATCGCCCCTGCCAAGGACGCCCGCGCACGACCGCTAAGTGGCCGGGGTCTCGGCAATTCGTGACCAAAACGACCGCCGCGGCGTCACGGCGAACCGCCGCGGCAAGCGCAGTACGACCTCCGCGCCGCGGAGGGACCCGGCACGGTCACTCCACGGTGGCGTTTGCCAGCACGACCTCAGCCTGATGGACTCGCCACGCGCGAAGTTGCTCGGCCAGTTGGGGCCTGCCGAGCGCGAGAATCGACGCGGCGAACAGCGCCGCATTCGACGCTCCTGCCTTGCCGATGGCGAACGTGGCCACGGGAATTCCGCGCGGCATCTGAACGATGGCGAGGAGCGCGTCGAACCCGAGCAGATGGCCCGATGGGATGGGTACGCCGAGGACCGGTAGGGTCGTCTTGGCAGCGACGACTCCGGGCAGGTGCGCCGCACCTCCCGCCCCAGCGATGAACAGTTCGACGCCGCGCGCGGGGGCCTCCGCCACGTACTGAAAGAGCGCGTCAGGGGTGCGGTGGGCGCTGAGCACACGCACTTCGTGAGCGATATTGAACTCGCGCAACGCGTCGCGGGACGCCTGCATGACGTCCAGATCGCTTCGACTGCCCATCAAGATGGAAACGAGCGGTTGGCTCATGCCTGAAGATCTAGTCGCGGGCGCTGCCTCTCGTCACGTCTTTGCGGCATATCGAAGGATCAGTCCGCGGCTCTCATCCGCTGCGTCGGCCTCTACAGTCACATGCCCTCCGTGCTCCAACGCTCCGAACAGCAACTCGTCTCCAATGGGGCGCTTTACCTCGTCTTCGACAATCCGCGCGAGAGGTCGGGCTCCGTTGTCCGGATCGTAACCCTTGGTAGCCAAGTATTTCCGGGCGGACTCGGTGACCTCGATCGTCACGTCGCGCGCCGTGAGTTGACCGCGCAGTTCGTCGACGAACTTTCCTACGATGCTTGTCATCGTGTCCGGGGTGAGAGGCAAGAAGTCGACTTTGGCGTCCAAACGGTTGCGGAACTCCGGGCTGAAGAGCCGCTTGAATTCGCGATCCACATCCGGGCGATCCCGCTCGGTGCCGTCCGGCCCTCCGAACCCGACCGCCTTTCGCTGCCGGTCCCGGGCCCCGACGTTGCTCGTCATCAGCAGCACGACGTGGCGGAAGTCCGCCTGCTTGCCGTTGTGGTCCGTCAGACGCCCGTGGTCCATCACCTGGAGCAAGATGTCGAACACTTGCGGATGGGCCTTCTCGATCTCGTCCAAAAGGAGCACGGCATGCGGAGTCTTGGCCACGGCGTCGGTGAGCAGGCCTCCTTGATCGAATCCCACGTACCCCGGCGGCGCGCCGATGAGTCGCGACACCGTGTGCGCCTCCATGTACTCGCTCATGTCGAAGCGGTGGAACGCAATCCCCAATACCTTGGCCAGTTGCCTCGACAGTTCGGTCTTTCCGACACCGGTCGGGCCCGTCAAAAGGAACGACCCAATGGGTTTCTCCGGGGCGCGCAGACCCGCGCGAGACATTCGAATCGCCGCCGCAATTTGACGAATTGCGGCGTCCTGCCCGAAGACGACTCCCCTGAGCTCGGCGTCGAGGTTGCGGAGCCTCTCTTTGTCGTTGGTCGAGACCTCCCGGGGTGGAATCTGGGCCATGCGCGCGACGACGCGTTCGACGTCCGCCACGGTGACGACCGAAGGGCCGCCGGTTGGCGCGTCGGAGGCGGCGAGCTTGAGCGCCGCCCCGGCTTCGTCGATGAGGTCGATCGCCTTGTCGGGTAGCTTGCGATCGTGGAGGTAGCGCGCACCGAGTTCGGCCGCCGCACGAAGGGCGGGTTCCTCGTAGCGTATGCCGTGAAACCCCTCGTATTGCGATATGAGACCCGCGAGGATCTTCACTGTGTCGTCGACGGACGGCTCGCCCACGTCGACCCGCTGAAAGCGGCGGGCGAGCGCGCGGTCTCGCTCCACATGCTGGCGGAACTCCTGAAACGTCGTCGAGCCGATGCAGCGCAGGCGCCCTGACGCCAGGGCCGGCTTGAGCAAATTGGAGGCATCCATGCTCCCGCCCGTCGTCGACCCGGCGCCGACGATGGTGTGCATTTCGTCGATGAACAGAATGGCGCGATCGATCTTGTTCAGGGCCTTGATGACGCCCTTGAGGCGTTCTTCGAAGTCGCCGCGGTATCGGGTGCCCGCGAGCAGCGCGCCCATGTCGAGGGCATATATCGTGGCGCCCACGAGCGCCCTCGGCACTTCCTTGCGTTCGAGTTTGAGCGCCAGACCTTCCGCGATGGCCGTCTTGCCGACGCCCGCGTCGCCCACCAGCAGCGGGTTATTCTTCTTGCGGCGGGCCAGGATCTGCACGATTCGCTCGATCTCGGCCTCTCGCCCCACCAGCGGATCGATGCGTGAGTTGCGCGCTTCCTCATTGAGATTGACCGTATACGCCTTCAGCGGATCCCGGGCGGGCTTGTCCGGGTCCGCGTCGGGCCCTGCGCCTCGGGACTCTTCCGACGGATCGGCCCCCGCGCTATCTACCTTGGACACGCCATGAGCGATGTACGATATGACGTCGAGGCGCGAAATACCCTGATCTTCCAACGCCGTCACCGCGAACGAGTCCCTCTCCGAGAACATCGCGACGAGGACGTTCGCGCCGTTCACTTCCTCTTTCCCGCTGGACTGCACATGGTTGACCGCTCGGCGCATGACGCGCTGAACGCCGAGGGATGCCGTGGGAGTCGCATCGCTGTCCTCGGGCAGGATGTCGAGACGTTCCCCGAGATACTGTTCGAGCCTTCGTTTGAGGGTTCTCGGGTCTCCGCCCGCTTGGCGCACGACGTTCGACGTGGCCTCGTCGAGCAGCAGCGCGAAGAGCAGATGCTCGAGCGTGACGTACTCGTGGCGCCTGCGGGCCGCGTCGCTCGCGGCCACCGAGAGCGCGATCTCAACCTCGGGACTGATCCTCATTGGGCTCGATTCACTCCGGCTCAGCTGTAACGAGCAGGGGATGCCCGTTCTTTCGAGCGTCCTGTGTGACCTCGGCAACCTTGGTTTCGGCGATGTCGCGAGGGTACAGACCGGCAACCGCCTTGCCCTTCTTATGCACGGTAAGCATGATGGAGATCGCCTCAGCTTCGCCCTTGTGGAAGAAGCGGCAGAGCACGTCGACGACGTATTCCATCGTCGTGTAGTCGTCGTTGTGGAAAAAGACCCTGAAACGCTTGGGAACCGCGGTCTCGTGTCGCTCGTCGACGTCGACGTCCTCGTCATGACGGGGGTTCGAGGTCGAAGCCACCTTTCAACCATAACGTTGTCCCCGCCGGTTTCAACGCCACCCCCCCGTTTCTCGGGTCCGTAGCGATTCTTGCATTGCAAGACCTCGGCCGCCGAAGCGGCTGGGAGCGCGCCCGCTCACGACAGCGCGCGGCGCTCGTGAAAGCAAGTGATAGTAGATATTCTTTTGGCCTCGCCATGCAATCCTGGTCCTCGCTTCTCCGTCCCGAGCTCGGGGAGCTCTCCGCCTACGTGCCGGCCGATCCGCCGGGGATCGACGTGCGCCTCGACGCGAATGAGGCCCCTTTCCTCGCTCCCTTTTCCGCGGCGCTCCGAGAGGTGGTCGCCCGAGCCATCGGGCGGGTGTCTCTCGAGCGGTATCCGGATGCCACGGCGAGTGAGCTCAAGTCTCGCATCGCAGAGCGCACGGGGGCTGCCAAGGACGAAATCGTCGTCGGAAGTGGGTCCGATGAGCTGCTCTCGGTCATGCTGACAGCGTTGGCACGCCCGCGCGAGGGGGCTGCCCGTGCCTCGGTCCTCGTCTTCACGCCCACGTTCGTGAACTACGCCCTCACGTCGCGCACGCACGGACTGCACGTTGTGGACGTGCCGCTCGACTCCCGCTGGGACCTCGACGTTGCGGCAGCCCGTCGCGCCATCGCCGAGCATCGCCCGAACGTCGTTTTCGTCGCAAGTCCGAACAATCCCACGGGGAATCGAGCGAGTGACGATCGGCTCGAAGCGCTGCTGACGAGCGCGCCGGACGCGCTCGTGGTGCTCGACGAGGCGTACGTGGACTACGCGGGTTCGTCGCTGAGGACCTGGCGAACTCGCTTTGCAAATCTGGCGATTCTCAGGACCTTGAGCAAGGTCGGGCTCGCATCGCTGCGGGTCGGATGGCTGGAGGCTCCGGCCGGTCTGGCGCGCGAGCTCGACAAAGTTCGGCAGCCATACAATCTGAATGCCGTGAGCCAGGCGGTGGCCGCCGCTGTTGTAGCGGAGGCCTGGGACGTGCTGCGTGAACGGGTCGACCTCGTCGTGGCCGAGCGCGAACGCGTGACGCGAGCGATCGGTCGTCTGGGCGGATTCGACGTGTCGCCGAGCCGCGCCAATTTCCTTTGGGTCGGCACGCCGCGGCCGGCTAAAGACGTCTACGAAGAGCTCACGGCTCGAGGGATACTCGTTCGCAGTTTTCACAAGGCCGGCGGGCGCCTGGCGAACCATCTGCGCATTACCATCGGCGCGCCGGACGAAAACGACAGGCTCGTCGAAGCCCTCGCCACCCTGTGAGCCCATGCGGTCCCCGTCGGTCAAGCGTATGCTCCCTGTCGTACTCGCGCTGTTCTCGACGGCGTGCGTGTCCGCCGGCGGGGTCGAGCGCACGTACGACGGTCATGTGGTGATGGGGCGCTCTGTCGAGGCGGCGGCGTACGCAGCCTACGTCCGAGGGTTTCTCGCGGAGCTCGATGGACGTCGCGAGGAAGGGATCGCCGCATACCGGGAGGTCTTGCGCATGGATCCGGTCAGCGCGGAGGCGGCCGCGCGCCTCCAGGCGCTGGCGTGCAGCCGCGGCTCCTCCGATCCCCCGGCGTCGAAGCAAGGGACGCATCTGCGGTCGACGGCCTTGGCGCGCGATCCGAAACAGGCCTCGGCAAAGATAGAATCGGACCGCTGCGCCGCGCCCGTCAGCTCGTCGGCTGGCTCCGAGCTGGCGCGCGGGGACACGGAGGACCGCACGAGGATCGTCGCTCGGGGAGTTGCGAGCGACCAGCCGGCGGACGGATGGGGCGCAGTCGCTGGGTGGGCTGAAGCGCGCCGCGACGTCGCGTTGGACGCATACGCACAAGCCCGGATGGTGCGCCTTAGCGGCCCGTGGCGAGGCCGCGCCATCGCTACGGCGCTGCGTTTCGCCGGGCAGGGGGAATTGGGGGCGGCGCGGATCCTCGCGGCCGCCATCGTCGACGCGCGCGGTGACCCTCTCGCCGGTGGGGACGGCGAAAGGATTGGTCGCCTCGCGGTGGACGAGGCAATCGCCACCGGCGACGTCGCTCTCGCGCGATCTAGGGCGACCCAGACGCGGATTGGGTTGGAGGAAGCCGCCGCGAGGGCGCTTCTCGCAAACCGCCCCGAGGTCGCCAGCGCGCTCGGTTGGGAACGGGTCCGAGCGGAGCCAGAGTCGCTCGGGGGACGCTTGGTCGTCGCTTCGGTCGAGGGCGGCGATCTGCTCGGCGTCCTGGACGATCGCACGGCCGCGAGCGAGCCAGTCTCCGCTGCGGCATACGTCGCGTACGCCTTGGCCTTGCTGAGAGAGAACCCGCCGCCGGAGGTGCGCGCCGTGCTAGGGCGCATACCGCACGCCGATCCGTCCAGCGGAGATGATCTCGTCGTGCGGGCGGCCACCGAGCTGGCCGCGCTCGGCGTAGTGACGGAGGGAAATGCTCCAGTGCGCCGTGCCCCCGGCGTCCCGCTAGCGCGCGTCCCGTCTACCCTCTGTGGGCCCTGAGAACCTGCGGGACGGCGGCGCACTCGCGGACCACTTCAGAGCAGCGGAGGTTCGTGAGCCATCGCGCGAAGAACGTCATGCCATGCGCGCGCCAGAGGTTGGCCGGAGCCTCGGGATCGAAGTTGTATGGGGGTCCGACGTCGGTGCGGCCAAGAGCGGAGTCACGCCGCCACTCCGTGACGAGGCGTTCGGCGTCGTACTCGGGGTGGCCGAGGTGCATGAGGAACCGGCCATCGACGGTCGCGAAAACAGAGTATCCGGTCAGGGCTCCGTGGGAGAGCAGGCGGACCACGCCCCGGTCGGCGGCTTGTTCCAGATCGTCATCGTGAATTCCCGAGTGCCGACTATGAGCGCAGTAAAAAAGGTCGTCGCTTTCTCCGAGGACCCCGCGACCCGGCGACAGGTTGCGATTCGAGTACACGCCGAACAGCTTCTCGGAAAACGAGCGTTTCTCGATGCCGAGGAGCTTGGCGAGAGCCATCCCTCCCCAGCAGAGCCCGAGCGTCCCCGCGATGTTCTCGCGAGCGAACTCGAGAATCGACACGAGCTCTCGCCAGTAGGTGACTTCCCCGTACTCGAGCTGCTCAATCGGCGCTCCCGTCAAGATCAGTCCGTCTAGTGGCTCGCGCAGCGCGTCTTCAAAACGAACGTAGTGAGCGTCCAAGTGACCCCCATCACTGCTGCGGTAGCGGTGATCGCGAAGTCGAATCCACACGGGGGCTACGACCTGCGGGGCCCGTTCGAGCGGGCGGAGCAGGTTGATCTCGTACACCTCCGCTCGCGGCATGATGTTGATGATGCCGATTCTAAGGGGTACGCTGTGGCGGTTTCGGACGTGCGTCCCCCATCGCATGCCCAGTCCACCGAGGCCCTGGGAGTCAGCGTATTCAGACGAAAGGAGCAGGGTCACGCGGTGAGCTCCCGATCAGGGGCGAGCGTCCCGCGCACCGTACGATGGGGCCGCACCGATTCGCCTCCGATGTCTGACGCAGTCAATGAACCGCGACCTCCGCGTTTGACGCTACGAAACTCTTGTCTACTATAGTGGATAAACGACCCGCACGCCAGCGGAACGACTCTGCTTTTCGGGGACTTGGCTTCTTGCGGGGACAAGACGCCCGAAGGACCCTAGACGGGACGGGTGGTTCGCATTGCTCCGAGCAATCGTCGTGCCAACTTGGCTAGCCGGGAGTAACGGGAGCAAGAGGTACTGACGCTATCCGCGCATCGTGCGGCGAGGTCTATCGCTTACCGTGGTCGATCCGTATGGATGATAAGGAGAGGCTGTAAATGGGCGCGCCTTCGGTTCATCCGACGCGCAGCGAGACGCTCACGCGCCGGAAGGTCGGTACGGACTGATGCGACAGCGTCCAACGCTCGGCGTACTTCTACCGCGCGTCGGGGGGGTTTTCTACGCCAGCCTGCTGAGCGGGATCCAGCGAGCCGCCCGCGAGCGGGACGTCTGGGTAGTGGCGTATCAATCCGTCGACCTGGAGTGTTCGTGGCCCAACGAGGCCGACAGCCTCCCGCTCGGATGGGACCGGATCGACGGTTGGATCGTCAACGACGTCCAAGCGGCTCGTTACTGCGAGCGACTCATCTCGGCCGGCAAACCGCTCGTGACGGTGAGCACTCGGATCCCGGGTTACCCGTCGTGTGCCGTGCTGCCGGACAACCACGAGGGCACGCGGACGGCCGTTCAGCATCTCGTCGAACACGGACACCGGCGGATCGCCTTCGCCGGAGCGCTCGGTTTGATGGACGTCCGGGAGCGCTACGAAGGGTACATCACCGCATTGCGCGACGCCGGCATCGCTCTGGACTCGGGTCTGTTCTTTCCCACCGGTTCGCAGCTCGAACTCGACGGCCGCGCTGTGGGCCGCCAGCTGGTCGCCGCGCGTTTGCCATGCACCGCGATCGTGGCCGGTACCGACATGAACGCGCTCGGGATCCTGCGCGAGGTCAGCGGCGCGGGCTATCGCATTCCCGAAGATCTGGCCGTCATTGGCTTCGACGACGTCGAGCAAGCCCAATACGCGAGCGCGCCGCTGGCGACGATGCGTCTGCCCTTCGACGTCGTTTCGTACACGGCCGCCAAGCTCCTCCTGGCCAGGGTCCTCGAGGGCGTGGCACTGCCGGAAGTCGTGCGAATCCCGGCTACGCTCGTTCGCCGGGTTTCGTGCGGCTGTACGCGACGGCCTGAGGGGACACCGTGGGTCTCCAGTGGACAGGGTTCCCACGACGCCGGGGAGATCGAGCACCTCGCGCAGGCCCTCCTCGGCATCCTCGCCGGGGGGCATACGCATCGCGCGACGCTGTCGAACGACGTCCGACCCGCAGCGGTGACGCTGGCCACTCATCTGCGCGGCCTGCTACGGGGCCAGTCGGGGCGCGCGTCCAATGACATCCGGGACGCATGGTGCGCTCTTCTCGGCGTGTCCCACGACGTAGAGACCGTAGACGCCTTGCTCACTATGATGGACACGGCAGCGCGCGGATGGCTCGAAGCCGAGGGCGCGAGCTCGGCCCATCAGCCGGATCTGCGCCTCGGCCTGCGCAACCTGCGATTCGAATTGCTGCGGGCGTGGCACGTCGTGGAGCAGGCTCGTCGCCAATACAGCGACGCGAATGCGGAAGCCAACCGGCGCATCAATCTGGCGCTCATCGGAGCCGATTACGGCAGTATCACAGAGCTCTCGTGGCTCCGATGGGCGCGAGTTCGCTATGGCGCCCTCGGAGAATGGCAGCCGGCCACGGTGGCCTCTCCACGCGTGCTCCGGGTGACGAGCGTGTACGCAGGCGGTCCCGATCCGCTACTCATGACGGGGCGCGAGATCTTGCCGGCAGAGTTTCCGAGCGCCGATCTCTGCGAGCTCCTCGACGAGCCGGGGACTAGCAACATCGTGAGTGTCGTCGCCATCCCGGGACGCGGGCGCAACCGGGGGCTGCTCACGGTCGTCGGCCCCATCGATGTCGAGGTGACCGACGACACAGGCAACCTCGCGCAGTGGGCCGCGCTGCTCGGCGCCGCCCTGGACCGGGAGGACCTGCTCGCGTCCCTGCGCCGCGCCATCGAACGCGAGCGCGACTTCGCGGAGACGCTGCGTCGCAGCGAGGAGCGCTACGCACTGGCCGCTCGGGGCGCCAACGATGGACTCTGGGACTGGGACGTAGCCAGCGGAAATGTCTACTTCTCTCCAAGGTGGAAATCTATGCTCGGTTTGTCCGAGGACGATATCTCTCCGCACCTCGACGCGTGGTTGGCAAGAGTGCATTCGGACGACCTTCCCCTGCTGAGGCAAGCCCTCGACGCGCACGTCAAGGGCGTCATCTCACATATTCAGCACGAGTACCGGATCGCTCATAAGGACGGCCACTTCGTGTGGGTATTGTGCCGGGGCGTCGTCGTATTCGATTCGAACGGCCGGGCGGCGCGCGTGGCCGGGTCGCAGACCGATATCACCGCGCACAAGGAGGCCGAGGAGCAGCTGCGTCGCAATGCGCTCCACGATGCGCTGACCGGGCTGCCGAACCGTGCGCTTCTGATGGACCGACTCGAGCAGGCGATCGCGCGCGCCCAGAGGACGGAAAGTGCGCGTTTTGGCGTTCTGTTTCTCGATCTCGATCATTTCAAGACTCTCAATGACAGCCTGGGTCACCTCGTAGGCGACCAGCTCCTCATCCAGATAGCGAATCGGCTGAGCGCTTGCCTGCGGAGCATCGATACGGTGGCCCGTCTCGGAGGCGACGAGTTCGCCATCATCGTGTCCGACCTGGACGGTGACGACACCGCGTCGCAGGTCGCCGAGCGAATCCAAGAGTCGCTGCGCACGCCGTTCGAGATCGGTAGCCACCGAATCTTCACGTCCGCAAGCATCGGCATCACGCTAAGTTCCGGAGATTACGAGCGCTCCGAGGACTTCTTGCGGGATGCGGACACCGCCATGTATCGCGCCAAATCGCAGGGCCGCGCCCGACATCAAGTCTTCGATGGCCGCATGCACGAACAAGCCATGGCGCGTCTGCGCGTCGAAGCGGGGGTGCGAAGTGCGCTCGAGCGCGATGAACTCGTCCTGCTCTATCAGCCGTTCGTGTCGCTCGCGACGGGAACGGTCGTCGGCGTCGAGGCCCTCGTGCGTTGGAACCACCCCGAGCACGGGATGCTCGCCCCGGCGGCGTTCCTGGACGTCGCCGAGGAGAGCGGTCTCATCGCCGCCATGAGCGACTGGATCATGCGCGTCGCGTGCGAACAGGCGAGCCGTTGGCAGAGGGAGCTTCTCGTGCCGATGCGCGTCAATGTCAACGTCCCCCCCGCTCAGCTCATGGACGTGCAGCTCGTGAGTCACATCCAGCAGCATTTGGAGCGCTCCGGGCTGGCGCCGTCGGGTCTGGGTCTCGAACTGGTCGAAAGCAGTCTGATAGAGAACCGTGCTGTCGTAGTTGGCAACCTTCAAAACTTGCGGGCGATGGGAATCCACATTTCGATCGACGACTTCGGTACTGGTTATTCGTCCCTCAGCTATTTGAAACGATTGCCGATCGATACGCTCAAGATCGACCGGAGCTTCACCCAGGGGATCCCTCACGACACGAACGATACGGCGATCTCGACGGCCATCATTGCCATGGCCAAGAGCCTGAACTTGAGCGTCATCGCCGAGGGAGTGGAGACGGCCGAGCAGGCCGAGTTCCTGCGTGCACACGACTGCGACGCGGCCCAGGGCTTCTTCTTCAGCTACCCGATGCCCGCCGAATCGTGCCTCGAATTCTTTCGCACCATCCGGCGAGACAGCCGTCCTCCGCCTGCGTTCATCCGCTCATCGCACGCTCCGCGCACCGCCAGCGATCCCGGGATCCGCTAGCCCCGCGTCGCCCAGGCCCGGTCACGCCGACTCGAGTATCGACCGGTCGAGGATCCTGATCCCATCGTCGCCCCGCAGCAGACCCTCGCGACCTTCCAGCGTGCCGAGCGCGCGGCACACGGACTCGTGTCGCATGGCAAGGAGCGCGGCAAGGTCTCGCTGCTGCAGACTCGCGGGGATCAAGTCGAGCCGCCTGGGCGGCGAGAGCGTGTCGGCCAGAGCGCAGACCAGCGAGGCCACGCGGGAGAGGGCTGTCGCGCGGCCGCGCGCCTCGGCCATTCGTTCGATGCGCTCCAGTGCGGCCGCGTGAAGGGAGATCACGTCCGCGGCCGTGGGGGGGGCCTCCTCGATCGCGCTGCGCAGGGCTCTCCTCGGGCAGAGACAGATGAGCGCATCGTCGGCGGCGTAGCCACCGCCGCTGACTTCGCCGCCCTCGGAGAGGGGCGCGGCGCCCCCGGGGCCGAGCGCATCGATGGCCGTGGCCGCCCCGCAGGCATCGACGCGCTGCCGCACGAGCAGCCCACGCCGGACGACGGCGAGCCCATACGTTCCGAACCATCGCGGGGGAATCGGCTGCCGGGACGCAAGCGAGACACACCGCAAGGCGCACCGGCCTCCCCGCGGGTCGACCAGATTTCCAAGCAGGCCCGCAACCGCCGACGGACAGTCGGGACAGACGCTCGCTCGGCAATCGATCATATGCGCGCATAGTAGCGCGCCGGCGACGGCGCTGGGGCGCTCGTAGGCGCAGGGGCGCGGGCGAGCTACTGCGCGTGCACCAGCGCGGCACTGATCGGCGGGACGAGCACGGTAACAACGTTGCCACTCGTCGTCAGCGCATAGGCGGGATTGGGGCTCCAGGCGCCGGCCGGAGAAACGCTGGCGCCGGCGAACGTGACGCCCGTGGTCGCAGTGAGGGAAGGCCCCTGCAAGTAGACTGCGCTTGCCGCGGTCACGGGCGCTCCTACATTGACGCTGGCGTTCAGGCCGCTGGTCGAGTCCTTGTTGACGATCACGACGCTCGTCGAACCGTCCGACTGGGAGATGGCGTAGGCGGTGACGTTGAGCGACCCGAACGACGCGCTCGTCGAGAAGAGGGGGCCGGTTCCGGCATGCGAGATGAACAGCATGGCGTAGTAGAGCGGCGCAGCGCCTGTGACTTGGCTGTTCGCTTCGTCGATGGGCGAGTACCTAAATGGCAGCGTGCACGACGCGGGCCCATTCGTGCACACGTTGCCGTCCTCGTTCTCGCCGCCGCCATGGTAGTTGACTCCCACCGCTCCGTACTCCGCACCGGTGAGCATGTCGTCGACGCCCCACAGGGCCGAGACGTACGCGTCACTCACGCCCTCCTTGCCGTGGCCCGAGAACGTGTTGATCTCTCCCCAGCGGAAGCCATCCCGCGCGCCATACTGTTTGGCCGCCGCGACGCACGCGGTCTCCTCCGAGACGAGGGCCGTGTCCGGGCTGAGCAGGGTAGCGGCGGTGGCATTGGCAGACGTCGCGGCACTGACGTAGTGGTGAGCCGTGAGAAGGACAATCTTGCCGGTCTCGGACTGCGCGAAGGAGGTCGCAAAGGCAGCGCCGCCAGCGGTGCCCGGGCCGGACTCCTGCGAGGTCGGCACGGCGGCCTGGACCGCGGCCTCGAAGGTCTCCCACCTGGACGTGAGGTTGCTTCCCCACTCATTGCCGATCTCGAACGTGTACAGGCTCGCACCGAGCTTCCCGGCGACGTAGGTCGCTTCGGCGACGTCGCCCGTGGACGTGGTCTCCGACTGCAGGTTCAATCCATAAATGGTTTTCCATCCCGTAGCGGTGAGAAAGTCTGCGAGCGCGTCGACGTCCGCTGTCCCGACGAACATGGATGACTCTCCGGCGTCCACAGGCAGCGCGCTCGCTTGCCAGGTTCGACTGTCCACATCGTGACCGCCGAAGCGCACGAAGCCCCCGCTCCCGAGCAGCTGGAAGAGTGCGATGAGCGGTGCGTTCGTTCCGGTGAAGAACCCGTCGGTCAGGTGACTCTTCTCGAAACTGAAGCCGGCGTACCCCGCCGGAAGGTTCCCCATTGTCGTGCCGCGCGTGACGGTGACCGTCCCCTGTACCGTCGGGCCGGAAAAGGGGACGCTTCCGTCGACGACGGGTCCTGAGCTGCCGTCCCTGGGAGGGCTGGAATCGAGACCCCCATCCGATGGCGACCCCGAGGAGGAGCCCGATGGCGACCCCGAGGAGGAGCCCGATGGCGACCCCGAGGAAGAGCCCGACGGCGGCCCGGAGGAAGAGCCCGACGGCGACCCGGAGGAAGAGCCCGACGGCGGCCCGGAGGAAGAGCCCGACGGCGGCCCGGAGGAAGAGCCCGACGGCGGCCCGGAGGAAGAGCCCGACGGCGACCCGGAGGAAGAGCCCGACGGCGACCCGGAGGAGGAACCCGACGGCGACCCGGAGGAAGAGCCCGACGGCGACCCGGAGGAAGAGCTCGAGCTGGTGCCCGACGACGCTCCCGACGACGACGTACTGGCGTCGGCGGTAGCGCCTCCTGCGGACTGCGACGTGCTTCCGCAGCCCATGGCGGCCGCACCGCTCCATACGACAAGCGCCAGCGCAGCCCGTCGAAGCGATTTTTTGCTTATGTCCACCGAATCCTACCTCTCAAGTCCCCTGCCATAAGAGTTGGGATGGCTGAAAAGTGGCTCACGCACTTCGGGGCCCGACCCAGTATAAGAGACCCGGCATGGTCGGGCGCTGGCTTCAGGCAGGAGTCGCGGTCGCTGGCGCAGCGGGTCTGTTCGTGGCCCTGGCCGCGGTTGCGCACGCTCAGACGCCGACCAGGACTGTGCGCCTTGTCCTGGTCCGCGGGGAGCACACCGAGGGTTGCTCGGACGGTGCCGAGATCGCTCGGAACGTCAGCGCTCGGCTGGGCAGGGATGTGTTCGCCGATACGGCCGCGGAGAGCATCGAAGGTGTCGTTCAACACGACGGAGCCCGCTGGGAGGCCCGCCTCTACGTGCGGGATGCGAACGGGGCTTTGGTGGGGTCGCGGTCGCTGGCCAGCGAGTCCCCGGACTGCGCGCCCCTGGATGCCGCTGTAACCCTCGCGATCGCCCTGGCGATCGACCCTGACGCCGCCCTTCGAAGCCCGCCGCCCGCCGCGGTGTCTTCAACCCGTTCGACGCCGACGGCGAAGGCGTCCGCCGTAGCAGCGACCGTGACTCCGGCGAGCGCGCCTCCGCCCGTGCCCAAGAGCCCTTCTGCTGGCGCACCGGCCCCGGCGCCCGCGCGACCCTGCGTACAGCCAGCGCCGGTTCCGCCGTCCGCTCCGCGCTCGGAAACCAAGCTCGCTTCGCTGTCGGCGAGGGCCTTGCTCGCGTCGAAGGGCCTCCTCCCCGCACCTGCTGGGGGCCTCGCCTTGTCGACGGACGCATCCGCTTGGAGGGATCTGAGCGTATCGGCTGCCATGGTGTATTTTCCGGAAGTTCGGGCTCCCGCCGGGAACTCGGCATTCGGTCTCACGGCGGCGTCGGTGGGCGTGTGCGCGCAGCCATGGCGTACCCCGGCGGTCGGCTTCGAGATCTGCGCCAAAGTCCTGCTCGGCGCGATCCACTCGGTGGTCTACAAGCTCACGCCGGTGAGTCCGGGTGACCAACCGTGGGTGGCAAACTCCCTGGACGCCTCGATCCGCGCGCGTCTCGTGGGCCCGCTCTTCGCTGAGCTCGGGGGCGAGGCGATCGGGACATGGGAGCAGTACACATTCCAAGTGACCGGTCAATCGCCGTCCAGCTTTCAGGAGAGTCGCTTGGCGGCCTTCGGATTTATTGGCCTCGGGCTGTCGATTCCGTGAAGCCCCCGGGGGGCCGCCGGCATTCATCCTTTTGGACCCTTGTACTTCTCGGGCAACATGCCGCTACGTCTCGAGGTGACGCCGATACGAATGGTCTCGGAGCCGCTCGATGTGGTGTCGGTTCATCATGAGCACGCCAATTTCGTGTGGCTCACCCTGCAGCGGCTCGGCGTGCGCGACGCGGACATCGAGGATTTGCTCCAAGAGGTCTTCGTCGTCGTTCATCAACGACTGCACACCTTCGACGGGTCCGCGCGCATGACGACGTGGCTGTTCGGCATTTGCCTGCGCGTCGCATCGGCCTATCGCCGTCGTGCCTATCGTCGACGCGAGCAGAGCGTCGCCGAGGTTCCCGAAGACGCCGCCACCGGGGAAAGCCCCGAGGAGGCCGCGGCGACCGCTCAGGCCCGAGCGCGACTGCGAGCTGCCCTCGATCTCATGGACCTCGACAAGCGGGCGATTTTCGTCATGTTCGAGCTCGACGAACTGTCCTGCGAGGCCATCGCCGAAATGCTCTCGATCCCCCTCGGCACCGTGTATTCACGCCTTCACGCGGCGCGCAAAGCGTTCGAGCAGTCGCTCGCTCGGGTCCAAGCGCGCGGAGCGATGCGGCGGGTCGCGCGTCCGGAAGGTGGACCATGAGAGCGCCGGTGCGTCTGCGAGAGGACCCGTCGGCCCCGGCCGAAATGCGTGAGCTCGTGGAGAGCGCGGGGCGTTCGAGGCCTCTGCCTAGGGATGCCCGCGCTCGCTCGGTCCGGAGACTCGACCGGGTGATCGTGGCGCAGGCGGCGGCGGGGCTGGTTCTCTGGGCCAAGGGGGTTGCGTTCGCGGGGCTGTGCGTCGTCGGGGCCGCGGCGGCCGTCCACGTGGTGCCGTCGCTGGTCCACCGGCTGGACCGCGCCGACGAACGGACCGAGAACGTCCACGAGAAGCCCCGCGCACGCCCGGCGCCGATTGCGGTGCCGCCGCGCGCGGTCGAGCGCCCGCCGACCCCCGAGCCCGTGGCGAGCGACGCCGTCATCCCAGCAGCGATTCCTTCGTTTGTGGCGCCCGAGCCCGTTGCCGTGGCGCGCGAGCACGCGACTCTCGCAGCGCCCATCGCCTCGAGCGTCCCTGAACCGACCCTCGAACGCGATCCGCTCGAGCTCGAAGCCGCAATGCTCGAAGAGGCGCGCGCGACGCTCGACCGCCATCCCAGCAGAGCGCTCGCCATGCTCGATCGCCACGCGGCTGTCTTTCCGGCCGGGCAGCTGGGCATGGAGCGCGAGCTGCTCGCCGTGGACGCCTTGCGCCGGCTCGGACGATCCGCGCAGGCGCGTGCGCGGGGCGAGGCGCTGCTCCGGCAGGCGGCCGGTAGCATTTACGAAGCGCGGGTCAGGGCGATGATGGACAAGCTGACCTCGCCGTGACGACGCCGATGGGATTCGGTGCGATTGGGTGAAGGCCGCGTGGGGCTAGGGGCATTCATCAGCGAGAAGGAGGTCGCGAACATGCGCGCATTTCATTGCTTCATGTGGCTTTCGGGTCTTGGGCTCTTGCACGCGGGGTGTGCCCCGATCGTGAACATCGGGGACACCGGGGATGCCGGTGACGACTCGGCCACGACGGCCGATTCCGGGGGATCCGGCTCGTGCGCTTCGGACCTCGATTGCGCGGCCAATCAGATCTGCGGCTTCGCCAGCGGCGCCGCGTGCAACGCGCACGGCCAGTGTTTTGCGGCTCCCGAGCTCACCTGTGAACTCTACTCGGCGGGATGCGCTTGCGACGGCACCGACATCAACGTCGCGTGCACGGGGCTTCCGGCAGGCTATACCCCCGAGCCGCTGCTTCACACGGGGGCGTGCGGCGACGCGAGCCCGCCTGCCGACTCCGGAGCCGGCGACGCCGGACCGATGCCCTGCGTGACCGACTCCGACTGCAGCGCCGGCTCGTACTGCGGCTACCTCGCGAGCGCGGCCTGCAACGCCCGAGGCCAGTGTCTCCCATTTGCGGGCGGTGTCATGGGCGTTCCGGTGGCTCCGGCTTGTGCGTGCGACGGCACGGAGGTCAATGAGTACGACGTTTACCTGCCGACGGGCTACGTGCCCAAGCCCATCGCGCACCTCGGAGCGTGCATCGACGCGAGCCCGCCCGCGGACGCCGGAGGCGGCGACACCGGACCGGTGCACTGCGTGGGCGACTCGGACTGCCCCTCGAGTGAGCACTGCGGCTACCTCTACAGCGAAGCGTGTAGCGCCCAGGGTCAGTGCTTTCCAGCTCCGTCCAACATCGCGTGCGACCTAGTCCTCGTGCAAGCATGCGCCTGCGACGGTACAGGCACGACGTATGGCTGCGACGCCGACCTGCCGCCGGGCTACGTGCCGTTGCCCATCGCGCACCTCGGGTCGTGCGGCGACGCGAGCCCGCCGGTGGACTCGGGAGGCGGTGACTCCGCCACCGTACCTTGCGCGGTCGACACCGACTGCCCGTCCGACGATGTCTGCGGCTTCCTCGATACCGCGGGGTGCGGCGCGGTCGGGCAGTGCTTCCCGGCCATGACCGGTACGTACAACTGCCCGGCCGACTTCGGCGGGTGTGCCTGCGACGGCACCGACGTGCCGACGGGCTGCGACACTGGGCTTCCGCAGGGCTATTCCCGCAAGCCTCTCCAGCACACGGGGATGTGCGCCGACGCGAGCTCGTCCGCCGACGCTGGCTCGTCCGCCGACGCGCCCTCGTCCCCATGCGGGACGGACGGCGACTGCCCGTCGGGCGAGACCTGCGGCTTTCTCGAAAGCGAAGCGTGCAGCGCAACCGGCTCGTGTGTCCCCATGAACACATCCATTTGCAATTCGTATCTGGCAGGGTGCGCCTGCGACGGCACGGATATCAACATTGGGTGCACGTTGTTGCCCGCTGGTTACGCAATCAAGCCTCTGCGTTCCACGGGCGCGTGCCTCGACGCGAGCGCGTCTGATGCGACCCCTCCCGTGGTGTGCGCGACGAACGCGGACTGCCCCACGGACTACCTCTGCGGTTTCCCCGAGAGCGAGGCGTGCAGCGCGAAGGGCACGTGCTTCCAATCCCCGGGTGCGGTATGTCTCACCTACTCCGCGGGCTGCGCGTGCGACGGCTCCGTGATCAATGTCGCGTGCACGGGTCTTCCGAGCGGCTACGAGACCAAGCCGCTCCTTCACGCGGGGATGTGCGCGGACGGCGGCTGAGAGGTCGCGAGGGTCAATACGGCGTGTATCGGGCGCGTGCCGTTACGCGGACCACTCCGCGGACGGCTCGCGCGGGGCCCCTTCCCATCGCGACCGGTCGGCGTACCATGCGGCCCATGCGATTCGCTCCCATGTGGCCTCTCCTGCTCGCGGCGTGCATCAATGCGCCGGCCGCTCGCACCCCGCTGCACGAGCGGCTCGCACCGATGGAGACTTCCCAGATCGAGGCGGCCACTCGGTCGTGCCTCGAGTCCGTCGGGTGGCACGTAGACCCCATCCCGGGCGAGGTCGGAGGCACGAACGCTGTAAGCGCCTTCAAGAAGGACGACCGTACGCAGGTGCTCATCTACGGGCCCGACATGAATCCACGAATCACCGGCGGCCCCGACTACGCAGACCCGTTTTGGAGCTGCCTCGAACAGGCGACGAAGCCGGGGGCGCATCCCCCCGCGCCGAAGGGGGATGCCCCGTAGCGGGGTGCAGGGGCCGCTCGCCTAGACAGGTGGCTCCGTCGACGAGGGAAGCAGGTCCCTCGACGGGGGAACCGCTCCCCTCGACGCGGGAAGCGTCTCCCTCGACGCGGGAAGCGTCTCCCTCGACGAGGGAAGCAGGCACCTCGACGCGGGAACCGCTCCCCTCGACAAGGGAAGCAGGCCCCTCGACAAGGGAAGCAGGCCCCTCGACGAGGGAAGCAGGTCCCTCGACAAGGGAAGCAGGCCCCTCGACGAGGGAAGTAGGTCCCTCGACAAGGGAAGCAGGCCCCTCGACGAGGGAAGTAGGTCCCTCGACGGGGGAAGTAGGTCCCTCGACGGGGGAACCGCTCCCCTCGACGGGGGAAGCGTCCACCTCGACGAGGGAAGCAGGCACGTCGACGAGGGAATCAAGTCCGACGACGCGTAGATACGTCCACCTCGACGGGGGAGGCGTCCACTCCGACGAGGGAGGCGTCCACTCCGACGAGGGAGGCGTCCACTCCGACGATGAAGCCAAACGCCTAGCTTGCACTGCTCAGCGGCAGCTGCGTCGAATTATGATACGGCCACTCATCGTTAGCGGTCGCAACGACCGCGGCCACGTGCTCGAGCACGGCGTCCATATCACGTCGGGGATTGGCTATCGGGTCAACAAGACCTCGGGGACCCCGACTGGCGACGAGGCGGAGACCATCCATTTCGGAACTAGCGCCAGTCGGGCCCTGGGCGATGGCGGATCTGGAAAATGGCCTTTGGGCTGGATCGGCGAAGACCAATGACACCGATACACCGCTCACTTCCGCGTGCGTGATTGCGATGGTGATAGGCGATTCGGGGGGACGTTCGCTCTCAAAGGGGGCAATGCCGCATCGGGTACGCTGACGACGAGGTGGAAACGCAGCTCGTCCGGCTGACTATGCTACGATGAAGAAGCAAGGCGCCATCATCCTCGGTATCGGCGGCGATGGCAGCGATGGTGCCCAGGGCAACTTCTACGAAGGTCTAATGACCTGCGGCGCCTCGTCGGATGCGTCCGACACCGCGGTCCAGGCCAAGGAATAAGGCCGTGCAAGCGAAACACACAATGCATCTTGGAGTTCCGGACGTTCGGGGGTCAAGGCTGTGCGCCGTCGGCGTGGGAATGCTCGTCTCTGCGTGCGGTGCTTCCACCGACAATGGGGTGACGAACGATCTGCTCGACGCAGGCGCCACGTCGAGCGGCGCCAGCGGATCCAGCACGAGCAGTGGGTCGAGCAGCAGCGGCGGCGGATCGAGCAGCAGCGGCGGCGGATCGAGCAGCGGTAGCGGCAGCAGCGGATCGAGCAGCGGTCCGGGCGGATCGAGCAGCAGCAGCGGCAGATCGAGCAGCAGCAGCGGCGGATCGAGCAGCAGCAGCGGCGGATCGAGCAGCAGCAGCGGCGGATCGAGCAGCGGTCCGGGCGGATCGAGCAGCAGCAGCAGCGGCGGATCGAGCAGCAGCAGCGGCGGATCGAGCAGCAGCGGCGGCGGATCGAGCAGCGGTCCGGGCGGATCGAGCAGCGGTCCGGGCGGATCGAGCAGCGGTCCGGGCGGATCGAGCAGCGGTCCGGGCGGATCGAACAGCAGCAGCAGCGGAGGCGGATCGAGCAGCGGCAGCAGCGGCGCCGACAGCGGCTCTCAAACGGATCAGAACGCGTTGCCGGCCATCACCCTGCACTTGGCGGGCGACTCGACGATGAGCGACTACGCGGCAACCACGACCCAAGAGGGTTGGGGCCAAGAGCTCGGCCAATATTTCATCAGCAAGGTGACAATCGACAATCAAGCCCAGCCCGGCGCAAACATCCAGACCTTCTACGCGGGTCGCTGGAAGACGCTGATCGCCAATGTCCAGGCCGGCGACTTCGTCATGGCAGCGTTCGGGATCAATGACAGTGGGACGACGCACGGGCCCGTTGCGGTGCCGGCGTTCCAGGCGGAGATGGTCGTGATGGCAGGCGAGGTCGCTGCAAAGAAGGCGACATTCATCCCGACAACATCGTCTCCGCTTCAGGTGTGGGTCGGCGGCGTGGAGACCAACACTCGACTGCAGCCGTACGTGGACGCGACCATTGCGGTAGGAGCCCAGTTGAGCCTGCCCGTCGACAATCTGAATGCGGCCGGCGTCGCGTACTACAATCAAATCGGTCAAACCGCCGCGGCGGCACTCACGTTCAATGGTGACAAGGCTCACTTCGACAAAGCGGGCGCGACGGAAATGGCCCTTCTTGCTTCGCAGCAATTGGCACAGGCAAGCAGTCCTCTGGCCGCGTATTTGAAGTGATCCCAGGACGGCGTCTGCTCGGCTACGCGGCGGGTCATGAGGCTCCCAATGAGCAATCTTGCGTAGGGACACGCATCCACCTTAGGTCCCGCAGAAGGTCTGGAGCACCCGCTCCTCCGGCCGCGGCGGGTCGGCGAGATGAGCGAACTGCGGCTGGTCCTCGTAGGGTCGCCCGAGCACCCGCACGAGCGTCTCGAACGGCTCGAAGTCGCCTCGTCGAACGGCTGCGTCGATGGCCTCTTCCACGCGATGGTTGCGCGGGATGAACGCCGGGTTGACGAGTCGCATGGCGGCTGCGCACAAAGCAGGCTGTACCTCTTCACGCGCCAGGCGGCTGCGCCACGCTTGCGACCAGTCGTGGAACGCACCGGGATCGGCGAAAAGTGATGCGAGTCGCGCGTCTTCGGAGGGGTCCCCGACGGCGACGGACAGTCTGCGAAATAGGATCGTGTAGTCGACTCCGTGCGCCGCCATCCGATCGAGCAGGTCGGCCGCAAGCGCAAGATCGCCGTCCTCTTCGCGCACGAGCCCGAGCTTCGCGCGCAAGACTCGGGCGTGTGCTGCAGCAAAAAGCGTGGAAAAGCGCTCGAGCTCACGGGTCGCCAGACGGATGCCCTCTTGCCTGTCGTCGGCTAGCGATGGCAAGAGCGCCTCGGCGAGACGCGCAAGGTTCCACAGAGCGATCCGGGGCTGATTGGCGAAGGCGTAGCGCCCCGCGTGGTCAATCGAGCTAAACGTCTTGGTTGGCGAGTACTCGTCGAGAAAGGCGCACGGCCCGTAGTCAATGGTCTCGCCCGCGATCGACGAATTGTCGGTGTTCATCACGCCGTGCACGAAACCGACGCCCAGCCATCGCGCGACGAGGTCGGCATGGGCTTGCGCGACGGACTTGAGGAGCGCCAGC
The DNA here is from genome assembly GCA_049512415.1 of Polyangiaceae bacterium. GTDB lineage: Bacteria > Myxococcota_A > Polyangia > Polyangiales > Polyangiaceae > Palsa-1150. Next base: position 3,961 of record JBEKXD010000063.1, on the reverse strand, counting down.
GCGTCGTTGCCGGTGTCGGCGGCGGCGGCGTAGTGCCTTTGAAGCGCATAGGACGCGAGGGTAGTCAAGGCTTCGAGATCGCCGCGTGCGGCGAAGAACTCGAACGTGCCCACCCGGATGTGGCTCGCTGCCACGCGGGTGAGTACGGCGCCGGGGACGACGTCTTCGCGGACGATCGGTTCGCCGGTCACCACGGCGGCGAGGGCGCGCGTCGTCGGGACGCCGAGCGCGGCCATCGCCTCACACACCATGTACTCACGCAGCACGGGCCCGAGGGCTGCGCGACCGTCCCCCTGGCGTGAGAACGGGGTGCGGCCGGAGCCTTTGAGCTGTATGTCGAAGCGCTTTCCACTCCGCGCAACGACCTCACCAAGAAGAATGGCGCGACCGTCACCGAGCTGGGGCACGAAAGAGCCAAACTGGTGCCCGGCGTATGCCAGCGCGATCGGCTCCGACCCGGCGGGCAGCGCGTTTCCAGCCAGCACTTGGGCTCCATCGGGCGACGCCAGGTGGTCTGCGTCGAGCCCGAGCTCTTCGGCGAGCGGACGGTTGATTTTCACGACGCGTGGCGCGCGCACGCTGGTCGGAAGTATCGATGCGAAGAAGCGCGCGGGGAGCCGCGCGTAGCTGTTGTCGAATGCGAAGGTCATCGCGGGTCAGTCGCAAGGCGCGTCGGCGGGCGCGTGTTCATGAGCCAACACCGTCGGTGTAGCAGCTGCGTCGAGGCGGGACGCGTCCCAATCAACGAGAGCGGCCGTTGACGGGCTCTTGCAAATAGGGAGTCGCTGATCCATGGGCGTGCGGCAGCCGACGAGTGCGTCATCCCCATGCGATTGTTTGAGGAGGAGTCGTGCGCGCGACTCAGTGCCGCGCTACGGGTCGAACATGGATGCAACGTCGTTCGTCCTCGACCTAGACAGCTTCCGGGCCGAGCGCATGGGCCCGATTGTAGGCGCGGGCCAGCTCTCTCTCTCACAACCTGAGCTCGGCGAAACGAGAGCGATGTTGCTCATCGCACTCGCCAACGAAATCAGTGTGAGCGAGCTCGCGGCGGCCTGGGTGCCGACCACTCGAGAAATCGACGTCAAGATTGCCTTTGCGCGCCAGGCTGGGGACGAAGCCAATCATTTCCAGCTTGTCTCGGATCGGCTGACCGCGCTCCACATCGATACCTCCTCTTTTCGCGCTCCGGTCAATAGCCCCTTGTTTGAATATCTCAAGGGCCTACGGGAAACCGTCGAACGGGTCGCTGCCGGGCTCTTCGCGCTGGAGTCCATTGCGTATGCGGTCAACGAGACGTTCATGGCGTTTTCGGCGGCGTGCGGTGACGACGAGACGGTGCGGATCTATCGCGAGTGCATTCAGCCCGACGAGCACGCACATCACCAACTGGGCAAGCGCCTGCTCGAGAGGCACGCGACGACCCAGGAGCTCCAGCGAGCATCACGCGAGACGGTCGGTAGGGTGCTCGAGATCGCGACGTCGTCACGCGCCCAGGCGGCCGCGCGGATTGGATCCGCTTGTATCCCCGGTTGCTGAGGCGGCTGCCCGTGGATCGTACCGTGATCGAGCGACGCACGAAGATCCTGACGCATCTCTGCTACGCGCACGAGGCTGAGGAAGCGGCCAAGTTCTACACTTTTGGGCCGTAGCGGGGTCACCCGGGAGAGGAATCTGTCGATGACGATCACCATTACCGTCTTTGAACACTCACCCGATGGCGGCAAAGGGCTGGCGCGTGATACGCGCGTTCGCTGGGCGCTTGAGGAAGTGGGAGAGTCCTACCAGGTTCGCCTTGTGTCGTTTCATGCGATGAAGAAGCCCGAGCATGTGGCGCTTCATCCTTTCGGCCAAATTCCGACCTATGAGGAAGGCGATCTCGTCCTGTTCGAGACCGGCGCGATCGTGTTTCACATCGCCGAGCGGCATAAAGGCTTGTTGCCGGAAGACGCCAACGCCCGGGCGCGCGCGATCACATGGATGTTTGCCGCGCTCAACACCGTGGAACCGCCGATCCTCGAACTCGGGAATGCGAAGCTTCTCGAGCGCGGCAAGCCCTGGCAAGCTGAGCGCCTTCCTCTGGTGGCCGATCGCGTTCGTGTTCGGCTAAGCCAACTTTCCGCTCGTCTGGGCCATAGCGACTGGCTCGATGGTGCGTTCAGCGCTGGCGACTTGATGATGGTCTCAGTGCTGCTCAGGTTGAAGCCATCGGGCATCGTGGACGAGTACCCAAATCTGGCCGCTTATGTCGCCGGCGGCGAAGCGCGGCCCGCCTACAAGCGAGCTTTCGACGCTCAACTGGCACTCTACACCGGCACGCCGTCGACCGGATGATTGGGTCTGTCCTTGTGTTCGAGGTCGAATCGCCAATCGGCGGGGGACGTGACGAGGATTGCGGCGCCCGAGCCGGCATGTGAGCATGGAGCGACCGAGATGAAGCCCAACGCCTACTCCCTGCGGGTAGTGCTCTTGTGCGCGCTGGACGTGGCGTGCGGGAGCAACCCCGCCGCGGTAGGCGCGCACTGTGGAAAGGGGTCGGACTGTGCCACGGGATATTGTGACTCGCAGAACGCGTGTGCCTGCGCTCCCGTAGGTCAAGGGTGCAATTCCGACGTCGACTGTTGCGCTGCCAGCGAGTGCAGGGGCTTGGTCTGCGTGGGCGTGTCGCCGGCTCCCGAATGCCTGCCGGCCGGGGCGCTGATTTCAGACTCCGATGCGTCGCCTCCCTGCTGTTCCGGGATGTCGGACGGCTACTGTTGCAACCCACCGCTCACGCTTTGCTCGGCGGACGAGCAGTGCTGCTTCGGCGGACCGGGTGCGTGCGTCGTCACTGAGCCCGACAACTTGGTACCTGGGGGCGGGGGTACAACGTTGGGAGTGGGCGCGTGCTGCTTGCCCCCCGGCGTGCAATGCAGCGCGGACGTCGGATGCTGCGGCGGCCTCTCTTGCGGACCGAACCGCGTGTGCTGCTACCCCGATGGGATGAATGGGGTCTCGTGCATCACAGACTCGGATTGCTGCAGTGGCCACTGCTCAGCCGGCGCCTGCGTAGAACTGTGATGCGACCACACACTCCCATCTCGGGTTTGCGTGTGTTTCATTGCCCGCACGTGAGGCCGCGAATCAATCCCCCGTGCCGGGCGTCGAACCCGCGTCCGCCGCCGACGCGGCGACGAACGCGCACGCATCCGGGTCCTGGTCCGCCATACAGATCGACAAGGCGCCCCCATTGCAGCCCGTCTGGCAATATCCATTGCTGCTCTGGCCGCTCGTCGGGCAACAGTAATTCTCGGGACAGAGGGCGGGTTGCGTGCATTGGAGGCCGCTGCCGCACTCGTCGTGACTCAAGTCGGGGTTGCAGCGGTCCCCCTCGCCACCTCCGCCCCACTCCTCCGCCGTACAGCCGGCACCCGCAATGGCGGCGGTCAGAGCGAGCGAGATCACGAGCAGGCCAATGTGAATCGTACTGGAACTGAGTTTGGTAAAAGATGATGAGCTCATTGCGACACTCCTAGAAGCGGATCAGCGCCGAGAAGATCACCCGGTCGTCGTTCTTCGACAGGTCCGGTCGCCAGCCGGGGGGAACTGGCGTGGTGATGTAGCCGTCGGGTGAGGTGACTCCGCCGTGGCCCGCGAAGTACGGAACGCTAGCCTGGCGATGATTGAACTCGAGGCCATAGGTCACGTTTTCCACGGGCATGTACTGGAAGCCTCCCTCGGCGTCCCAGGCGTCGAGCTGCGTCCCGCTGTTGCTATCGAACGCCGTCTGAGAGACGGCTGTGTATTGGAGCCCCTGGATGCTGAGCGGCTGCGGAATGGGCGAAGCGATGCCGGTGGGTAAGAGTGCCAGGTAACGCCCTGGATTGTGCATGAAGCCCCCACCGACGGTGAAGCCGAGGATGTCGTGAAACATCCAGACGCGGTGATAGGCCATGGCGCTCACGAACTGCTGAGTGCACGG
>JBEKXD010000062.1:0-29780 GCA_049512415.1 Polyangiaceae bacterium | reverse complement strand
CCCTTCTCCCGCTCTACAGGCCAGGAAAGTCGTTGGAACGCAACGACTCTCGCGAGGAGCTGAGCCGGCGTTGCGCGCTCATTGGCCAAACCTTCGGAGTCCGGGGGGGTACAGGAGCAATCGGTCTGGTGCGCCCGGGCTCGTCTCGAAGCGCAGACCGCTGAGGACCGCCGAGAGAGTGCGCCGAACGTACGTGCAGCGAGCGCCGCGCCTTCATTCGGAGGCTGCGACCCGATCTCGCCGGTCCGCGCCATCGGCGCAAGATCGACAAACAAGCGCTGGCATGCCTCATCCAGCCGATCCACTTCGTCGGACCAGTAGTGCTCGAAATTCTCCGTCCTAAGCAGCATGGATTCCAGCGGAACGTAAGAACGCCGGCTCTTTTCGAGAACCCGGACAATCTGCTGCTTTTGATACCACATGATGTTAGAGTGAAGAATTCCGAGCAGTCGGGTTTCCCAGCCCGGTACCCATCCAAATCGCTTGGGAAGGAGGTGACGGCTCTGCGGGTAGAGCGCGTGAATCGGCCAGGAGAAAGTCACGTGCGTCTCCAGCAAACGCACCAGAGCGCCACGCGCCAGGTGCTCCGCGGCGAGGAAGTCCCAGAGCATTGCGATGCCCTTGCCGGCGAGCGCGAGCTGGAGGATCACCTCGCCGTCATTCGCGTTGAACGGCCCCGCGATCTCCACCGCCGCCTGCCCGCCGTCGCTCCCTTCGAAATAGAACGGCGCAGGGCGACCTTCGCGCAAGTAACCGAGGCACGCGTGGCGCGCGAGCTCGGACGGCCGGTTGGGCGCGCCGTGCCGGCGAATGTATCCGGGGGACGCGCAAAGGACTCCACGGCTCTCGCCGAGCCGTCGCGCGATGAGCGGCGAGTCGCGCCGTGGGCCGATGCGCACGAGAACGTCGAGCCCTTCGGCGACGGGATCGACGAGTTCGTCGCGCAAGAGCCAGGCCTCGGTGACGTTGTCTCGCGCAGCGGCAACCTGCGACTTCGCTCCCGCACCCGATGCCCGCAGTCTTGCGCGGCGCTGACCTTCTAGCAGGGCCTCGGTCGGTAGGCTCGCGGCGCGGCCCGCGTGGGCGATGAGGTTCGACCCCTCCGAGGATGCAAACGAGGGGAGGGCGTATCCTTTTGTCCTCCAGGATCGTCTAAGGAGCCGGCACACGATGAAAACGAGCGAGCAAGCGAACGTTTCCGCGGAAGCGCGCGCAAGCGCCGCGGCGGGCAGGGCGCGGGATTACGTTCGGCCCTGCCTCGACACCGGCCGCTGGCGCGTATCTTTCTCGCCCCCGCGATCGTCTCAGGCGTCGAGGTCGCAATGACGAACGAGGAGCAAGCGGAGGTTCTTGCAGAGGCCCGCCGTGGCTTCAAAGCCGCGTGCTTGGCGTTGCGCCCCGATTTGCACCGGTTCTGCACCCGAATGACCGGGAGTCCGTGCGACGGCGAGGACGTGCTCCAGGAGGCGCTCGTCCTTGCGTTCTACCGTCTGGATGAGTTGCGGCAGGGAGCTTCGTTCAAGGCCTGGCTTTTTCGCATCGCGCACAACAAGTGCATCGACTTCCTGCGCAGCAGGAAGGCTCGCCTCCACCTCGAAGAGGCGAACAACGCAGAAGAGAGGCACGCGATGGACGAAGTACTTGACCGGAAGCAGCGCGTGGAACGCGCGCTTGCGAGCATCGTCTCCGAGCTGCCGGCGAAGGAGAGGGCATGCGTTGTCTTGAAGGGCGTCCTCGACTGGTCGCTGGAAGAAACCGCTGCGATCACCGGCTCGAGCATCGGGGCGGTGAAGTCTGCCCTTCATCGTGGCCGCGCCAGGCTTGAGCGCGTAGACACGGAATCGCCGGCAAATACGCTGGACTTCGAGCCGCGGCAGCGAGAGCTCATCGAGCGATACCTCGCGGCGTTCAACAACCGTGACTGGGACGCCGTTTCGGCGCTCGTCGCGGACGAAGCGCGTCTCGAGGTCGTAGATCGCAGCGAAGGCCCCTTCCGGGACATTCCGTATTTCTCGAATTACGGGAAGCTGCCCTGGCGGTGGAAGTTTGCGCTTGCTCGCGTCGACGGGGTCGAGTCTGTCGTTCTCTTCCGCGAGACCGGAGAGACGTGGGTTCCACGCTCCATCCTGTTGCTCGACATCAGCGACGACAAGATCGCCGCGATCCGCGACTACGTCCACGTCGACTACCTGCTCCACCACTGTGTCGTCGTCGAAGGACCATCTGCGTTAGGATCACACCCACCACCGACGGAGACGACTAGCTGATGCCGGCGGCACCCAATACCACCCTGACTGCTTCGTGCACCTGCGAAGCCGTCGTGTTCGAAGCTACTGGCTCTCCCATCGGATGCGCGGTCTGCTACTGCAAGGATTGCGAAGAGGGATCCCGTCAGATTGAAGCGTTGCCGAATGCGCGTAGCGTTCGGGAAGCCGATGGCGGAACCGCGTACGTCGTCTTCCGGAAGGACCGCTTCGTGTGCACGGCGGGAGCCACTCTCTTGAAGCCGTGCAAGATCAGTCCGAGTTCGGCCACGAGCCGAGTCGTGGCCACCTGCTGCAACTCGCCCATGTTCATGGGGTTCGACGATGCGAGGCATTGGGTGTCCGCGTACCGCGGCAGGTTCCACGGAGACGTTCCACCCTTGCAGATGCGCATCTGCACGAAATTCCGGGCTGCGAGCGACGCCCTTCCGGAGGACCTGCCGAACTACGCGAGCTATCCGCTTGGCTTCATGGTGAAACTCCTGGGTGCAAAGATCGCGATGGTGTTGCACCTGTGACCGTCCTCCGCGGCTCGGATTGGAAGAGACCGTGGACCCCGTTCTAGTCTGTCCTTTGGGAGCTAGGGGCGTCCCATGGGTTCGGACGCATGCCACGCGCCCCATCGTCGCCGCGATGGGCGAACCAAGGAAAAGACAGCCATGCTGCATGAAACGCGAGAAGCTGGATGAGTTCCTCGAAGGCCGCGGGGCCGTGGGTGGTTCGCTGGCGCTGCGAGATGGCCGCGAAGCCGATTCGTCGCGCCTACTCCTCCCCGTCTTCGTGATGTTCTACGCACTTCGAGCTCGAAAAGAACCCGGCCGCGGCGCTCGAATACTTCGCGACCGGGCGGACCTACACGCGGGAGCAGCCCAACGTGCTGACGGCGAAGCAAGCCCGCGTGTTCCTGGCCACGATGAAGCGCATGTTCCCTCAAAACGGTCTTGAACAGCGACCTTCGGCCTTATTTTGGAGGCACCGGAAAACGGCACCCCGTGGACAGTCGGCTCAGCGCACCCCCCTCACGACTCGCTGCGATGGCCTTCGGTGAAATCCGCTTTGTGAGAGCGATGGCTTTCGCAATGGCACCGAACGGCTTGGCGAGCGCCGAGTTGTGACGAAAGCCGCCTGCGTCGGGTTCGTCGGCTCGAGCCAGTCGTCGAGCAGGATCTCGCCCGGCGGTGCAGGGGCTCGGTAGGACGGAAGTCTCATGACGTTCTCATTTCATCGGCGATGGCTGGCTATTGGCGCAAGTGGTTCGTGTGCCGTCGCGCTACTCGGGCTGGTGCATGTGTTCGCATTTCATCCGCAGCCCAGCCGCCTTGCCGATGAGGTAGGTACAGTGTTCCGTATTTTGAGGGACGAAATAAGGACGGGTTTTTTGGGCCTTGACCATCGTCGGCTCCCGCCATACATAACCAACGTGTTACATAATAGTTGCGTTATGCCATCATGAGTACTGCCGACCAACTCAGCGCCACGTTTGCCGCCTTGGCAGACCCGACGCGCCGAGCCATCGTGGCTCGACTTGCGCGCGGGGAAGCCACTGTCACCGAACTCGCCAAGCCGTTCGCCATCAGCCAGCCTGCCATTTCAAGGCACCTCAAGGTGCTTGAGCGTGCAGGGCTCATATCGCGCGGACGCGATGCGCAGTCGCGCCCGTGCAGGTTTGAGGTACGCCGCCTCAAGGAGGCCGCCGAGTGGATGAACCGCTACCGCGCCCACTGGGAGGCGAGCTTCGACCGGCTCGACAATCTGCTCACCGACATGAAACAGGAGAAGACCCATGCAAACAGGAAATGAACGGACAAAGAAACCAGAGCTCAATCTGTCGCGAGTGTTCGACGCCCCTCGCTCCCTCGTGTGGGAGGCGTGGAGCAAGGCGGAGTACGTGAAGCGCTGGTTTACCCCGGCTCCGCTCACGACGCCGCGCTGCGAGGTAGACTTGCGAACCGGCGGCGTCTTCTTCCTCGTGATGAAGATGCCTGACGGACTCGAGCTGCCGATGGACGCGCGCTTCGTCGAAGTGGTGCCGCAGGAGCGGATTGTCTTCTCCGCGACCATTCACGGAGGCGTCGAAGTGCACACCACGGTGGCGTTCTCCGACGAGGGCGACGGCAAGACGCGCCTCGACGTGCACCAGGTCTATTCTCACGAGTCGGACGCGACGCGCGGTGCGCCGCAGGGCTGGAAGGCCACGCTCGATCAGTTGGCGGAAGTTGTTCGCAGCATTCGCTGACCTCCGCGTCGGCACGATTTGAGCTCCTGCTGCGCACGCCAGAGATCGACCGCCATCTGCGCGTTGAGCCAGAACTCCGGCGTCGTCTTGAGCACCTTCGCGAGAAGTGGCGCGGTCTTGGCGGTCAGGGATCGGCGACCGTTGACGATTCCGTTCACCAGCTTAATGTCGACGCCCATCTTCTTGGCCAGCCCGAGCTGCGTCAGCTTCATCGGTATGAGCCAGTCCTCGAGCAGGATCTCGCCCGGAGGCGTGGGAGCTCGGTGGGTCGGGAGTCTCATGATTTTCCTCAGCGGTGATAGTCGGTGATCGCCACGTGCAAGTTGCTAACTCTGAATCCCCGCTACGGCTTGGCAGGACTCGGGTTCTCCACACTCAACGTGCCGGCGATGAACGAGCTCACGCACGAGGGTGGGCTGACCTGCTTGGGCTGGTCCACATAGGCAGCGTAGCTACCCTGCACGCCGATGCTGCTGCAATCGTTGATGTCGACGGTACCGTCGCTATTGGCGGTCGCCCTTTGCACGAGACCAGGGTAGGCGCTGGCGACAACGGGGCCGTATTCGGTGGCGTCAATGTATCCCTGGTCGATGGATTTCTTGGTAAGATAGAGAAACATCCCAGTACCCGACGACTCGTCCCAGTTGTCGGCCATCGTGCACTCGTCGACCACCTGGCACCAGCGGCCGCTTTGCGCGTCCTGGTTTGCTTTGAGGCCGGCGACCAGTTCGCCGAGGATTGTCATGAGGCCCGGTCGTCCGGGATCGTTCGCTGGCAGGAAGTCGAACACGTCCGCGATGAGGACGGCGTACCAGCCAAGGCCCTCGCTCCACACCTCGGGCGATAGTCCCGTGATGGGATTGGCCCACGATGCCTTGTGGCTTTCGTCGTAGGCATGCAGCAAGAGTCCGTCGGTCTTCATGCAGTGATTGACGATGATGTTCATCTGATTGACCACTTCGTCGAACGCTGTGCTGTCGCCCACGGCATACCCGTATCGGGCGAGAAACATCTCACCCATGAACACCCCGTCGACCCACATCTGATTCGGGTTGTCGGTGCTATGCCAGAAGCCCCCGTCGCTGTTGCGCGGGTAGTTGGCAAATCCGTTGCGTATGGTCTCGGCGGCCGTGCGGTACTGCGCGCCTTGGGTTTGCTCGTACACGAGCAAGATGGCGTAGCCGGGCAGGAAATTGTCCAGTCTCGTCGGGCTAAATCCCGAGAGATTTCCGGACGCGTCGACGTGTTCGTCGACATACTTCTTGATGTAGGCGAAGTACTTGGGATCTTGGGTGGACCGCCAAACCTTCTCCAGCGTCCACATCGTGTATCCAACCTCCCAAGAGAAGTTCGACGTGGAGATGGTGTCGGGATCGGGATGACGCGCGAGAACGGAATTGGCCATCCGGACTGCCCAGCCGAGACCTCCATCGGAATCGCTGGGAATGCCGCCGGAGTCGCCGGCGATGTCACCGGAGTCGGCTGAACCGGTGGCTCCACCGCTCGAAGTGGCTCCGCCACTGTCGGGACGCGCCCCCCCCGAGCCGCCCGAAGATGTCGATCCGCCGCTCGAACTGCTGCCGCCACTGCCGGAAGAACCGCCTGCCGAACTGCCTGAGGGAGAAGTGCCCCCGCTTCCTCCTGAAGAAGAAACGCCACTGCCGGAAGACGCGCCCCCCGAACCGCCCGAAGACGTGGAGCCGCCCTTTCCTCCGGAAGCCGAAGCATCGCCGGTGCCGGTCGCGCCAACCGTGACGTCGCCGCCACCCATTGCGCCACCATCTTCAGTCGGCGCGTCCGTCGCCGTCGCGTCCGAGCCTCCACCGGGGGCGACCCCCGAGCTCGTGGAGCCGCCGCTTCCGTCGTCTCCGCTGGCGACGGGGGTGCCGTTGCCCCCCTCGCCGTTCGATTGGCATCCCGGCGCAAGAAGGGCCAATGCGGCAAGGGCAGCGCCCGGCTCGAAGCGCAAAGGACAGCGGAATGGACTCCACATGGGAACCTCGTTGGCTAGCGAGTCGGTCGCAATCGCGAGTCACAGCCTACTCCACCGCGGTCCCGGAGGCCTCGTGGCAGAGACTCGGGGAACGCATATCGAAAGCTACACGCACGAGAGCGTGGGTTGCTCGTGTGGCTTGCCAGCCTGGTCGCTCATTGGCAAGGGATGCCTCCGTCAAGTGAAGGGATGCCTCCGTCAAGTGAAGGGATGCCTCCGTCAAGTGAAGGGATGCCTCCGTCAAGTGAGGGATGCCTCCGTCAAGGCGAGTCGTGACTCCGTCGAGCGGAGGGCTGCCTCCGTCAAGGCGAGTCGTGACTCCGTCGAGCGGAGGGCTGCCTCCGTCAAGGCGAGTCGTGACCCCGTCGAGCGGAGGGCTGCCTCCGTCAAGGCGAGTCGTGACTCCGTCGAGCGGAGGGCTGCCTCCGTCAAGGCGAGTCGTGACCCCGCCGAGCGGAGGGCTGCCTCCGTCAAGGCGAGTCGTGACCCCGCCGAGCGGAGGGCTGCCTCCGTCAAGGCGAGTCGTGACTCCGTCGAGCGAATGTACGTTCCCTTTGCCGGTCCGGTCGCTTTTCTCGACAGGCGTCGGCGCCTGCGGCGGCAGGGCCACCGGGGGCGGAGGGCTCGCCTGGCAAAGAACAGGCGATTCGTGGCGCCGAGCAGGCGTGGGTGCGCGACCGCCGTGCATCAGGTTGGACGCCCCCCATGGGAACGACCCAACACAGGCGCATCGACGGCCGCGACCAGCGCGCTTCCGTGACGTCACTTCCCTCCAGCGGCGACCTGGTTGGCAGCCACAGGGGACGCCTCGAGTTTGCCGGGCATGATGCTCCGGACAGGAAACGAGGCGATAGCGTCCTGGACTTCCCGCTGAAGAACGCTGTTGTCGATTCCCTTGGTGGGAACGATTAGCGAGCTGGCAGTGCCTTGCCACACCTCGTTCTTCGTGGCAGCGTCATAGATGGCAATCTTCGTTCCTTCGAATGTGAGAACCTGATCCGGCCCCGACCCAGGGGACTCTGAATCGTCGGATGGATTCCCCCTGACTTGCCTGTCGCCAGACCCAATCCTCACGAGCATCGACGGCCTGCTGTTGTCCTCGACGTACCCTTTCTGCCGAAGGGCGGAGCCGACAAATTCCTGCAAGCGGCGGTCGACCTCGAGAGACCGGTCCGACGTCATGTATTCCGCTGGCGGGTTCGCAGTCCAACCGAACGCGAACGTGTCATAGTGGTGCTCTTGCGCATCCGTAGAGGCCGCGGTCTGGACTTGAGGTGGCGGGGCGCTTGCGTAGCAAGCAGAAGCCACAGTGGCCAGCACGCCGACAAGAGCTAGGCTGATCTTCTTCATGGTAGTCTTCCTTCTTATCTGGGGAAACAACATCGTCGTCGAACAGTCATCGCAAGGCACATGCCAGCTGACCTGCTGCGGGAAATGCACACGGAAGACGGAGTGGTCGACCTACCCGTGCGGATTCCGCATGACTTTGGATGCGGAATCCGCATCTTTCGGTCCGCGCATCTGCAAGCCGCCGCTTGCTGCACTCGCCGCACGCCGGTGTCACGTGCGCCGCTTCCATGAGACCGACAGGCATCGGCGATCTCTAGATCGACGAGAGGGGCGCTCCGCGGCCCCCCTCAAGCTCCCCCGAGGCTGCACTGCGGAAGCGGACGGGAAAGCGCGCCGTCCATCGAGTTCAAACTATCCCCTGAACGGGTAGGCGGCCGTAATGTGCCGAGGCGGGAAGGCAGCGAGCGCATCCTGCACCTCCCGGTGAAGTAGGCTGTTGTCGATCTCGTCAGTGAGGTCAATCAGCGCACGCGCGGAACCCTGCCATACTTCGATTTTAGTGGCAGCGTCGTAGATTATGACATTAATCCCCTCGAACCTCAGGGTGTCGCGAGGCCTAGCTCCGCGCGCATCAGCTTCCGCCTCTTGGTCCTGCTTGACCGGTTTGAGGCCAGCCCCAGGCCTCACGAGGAAGGATGGGTGATCGTCGTCCTCGACGTACCCCTTTTGTCGCAGGGCGGAACGCACGAGCTCCCGCAAGCGGCCGTCGACTTCCAGCGTTCTCGGTGACGCTTCGTATCCTGCAGGCGGGCTCGCGGTCCACCCGAGCGAGAACGTGTCATAGGGAGGCATTTGCGCAACTGCAGAGACCGCAGTCTGGATCGGAGGTCCGGATCCATCTGGGTAACAGGCAGTGGCCAGCCCACCGAGCAGAGCCAAGGCAATCGCTCTCATGAGGTCCTTCCTTTGTCGCGCGAGGTCAATCGTGGAGGAGACGGAGACGCGAAGCCCATGCCAAGTGGGTTCCCGTCAAAGGCGCGTTCGCGACGCCCCACCCGACATGCGCGCCATCACGCCAGCAGAGCTCGTCGATCGGGCGCTTGCCGAGCTGCGCATGGCCCGCGTGGGAAGGGCATTCGCAGATTTCTCGCCGAAACCCTCGAGCGCGCCGGGCACGAAGTCACTCAGGCTTGACCGACGCAGGGACGATTACAGCGCGCAACGGAAGCCAAGAGACCCGCTGCGGTATGTCGGCTCAAGCCTCACGCGGCTCGACGCGCGCAGATACGTGGCGCTGCCGCTCCAGTAGCCGCCACGAAAGACGCGTGCATCGTTGGTTCGTTCCTTCCCGTAATCCGATGAATAGCCACTAGAGGTCCACTCCCAGACGTTCCCAATCAGGTCCTGGACACCGTCGATCGATGCTCCCGCTGGAAAGGACCCGACCGGCGCTGTCTCGGGCCAGGCGTCGCTTCCCCACGGAATGCTTGCCCGTGAGGGAAAGCCCCTCGCAACCCCGTCCGCGACGCACTCGGAGCCGCAGGCGTTGACGAGCCTTTCATTGGGCGGATCGTCGCCCCAAGGGTACTTCCGGTTGCCGCGACGAGCCGCGTATTCCCACTCTTCCTCTGTGGGCAGGCGTTTGCCCGCCCACCCACAGAACGTCGTGGCCTGGTTCCAGTCCACACAATTGATTGGGTGCCTGGCGCGTCCATCCGGGTGTCGCCAATTGCAGAAAATCTGCCAGTTGCCTTGGGTGGGTTCGTATCGACTCGGCTCGTGGCACGCGCCGGCGGACACGCACTCCTCATAGGCCTGCACCGTGACCTCCGTCTGGTCCAGTGCGAACGCTGCCACGTTCACGGCGTGGACCGGCCGCTCATCTGCATCGCCGTCATTGCTCCCCATCAGGAAGGTCCCACCGGGAATTCGGACCATCGCACCGACGCGAGCAGAAATCGCTTGCGTCGCGCCGAGGCCACGCGGACTGACAGCTTGCGACGAACTGGCGCCAGGAGACCCATGAGCCGAGCATCCCGGCCCGGCCAAACATGCCAAACTCGCCGCACCGGCGATGAAGTGCATGCCACCCATCCGACGTTCATATTGCAGTCCAAGCGCGACGTCAAGGTACGTCAGGGGCAGGACGGGCGCGTCTTAATCGGCACGATGCTCGGGGTAATTCGGCCTGGAGGAGCTTGAGGGGGGAGCGAGTTTGCTCTTGGATTGGACGCTCCGCTTGTGGGAGCGCTCGCTCTTGGCCAGGTTCATTGCGATCTTGCGAAGCACGTTGTCGTTGGGGTACTACACCTTCAGCTCGGGGACGTAGTGTTGCTTCGACCGAGGAGGACGAACGTATTTCACGTCGGGCTTGCCGCGCGGGGGGAGATCGAGGGGCCGGGGTATCACGTCTTGGTAGGGCACCGAGTGGAGAATGTGCGCGATGCAATTCAGACGAGCCCGCCGCTTGTTGTCGCCTTCTACCGTCCACCACGGAGCCTGCTTGATATCGGTATGGCGGAACATTCGGTCCTTGGCCTTTGAGTACTCCACCCACTTGGACATGGATTCAAGATCCATGGGACTGAGCTTCCAGCGCCGTGCCGGGTCTCCCGCCCGCTCCCGGAAGCGCTTCTCCTGCTCCTCATCGCTCACCGAAAACCAGTACTTTAGGAGAATGATGCCGGAGCGGATCAGCATCCGCTCGAACTCAGGGCATGACCGCATGAACTCGTCGTACTCCGCGTCGCTGCAAAACCCCATCACGTGCTCGACGCCGGCGCGGTTGTACCAGCTTCGATCGAAGAGGACGATCTCGCCGGCCGATGGAAGGTGGGCCACGTAGCGCTGGAAGTACCACTGGGTCTTTTCGCGATCGGACGGAGTGCCGAGCGCGACGACGCGGCATCCGCGAGGATTGAGCGGCTCCGAAATGCATTTGATCGCGCCGCCCTTGCCCGCCGCATCCCGGCCCTCGAAGAGCACCACGAGCTTCCTGCCGGCTTCTTTGATCCAATACTGCATCTTGACCAACTCGAAGTGGAGCTCGGCGAGCTTCTCTTCGTAAGCCTTCCGCTTGAGCTTGGCGGTCGCCTGCGGCTGATCCCCATTGGGCCGATGCTTGCCGTTCGTCTTCTTTGGATTGCTCATGATCCGTTTCCCGAGTTCACAGTTGTACTTCACGTTATCGCACGCGTCGCCCACGGTGCAGGCCCCGGACGCCCAATCCATGCCCAAACCAGTACAGCGCAACTGTACGAAACGGCCTTCTGACGGTCCAGTCTAGGCCCAAGGCGCGCAATCCGCGGGGCCATTCGGCTTCGATCCTGCGTGAGGTGGCCTGGCACCACTATTGCTGATAAGATCGCCTCCTGGCTCGGGCTTGGATACGAGGTCGACGGCGAGCCACCGCGAGGAGAAAGCGATGAAGGAGATCGAGATGCGCGCACGGTTGGATCGCCTCTTGGAGAGGACCCTGCGCAAGACCGCGATTCCAGTGTCGTTTGGGGTCTCCATGGCGCTGGCGGGCTGCAGCGGCGCGCAGGACGTTACCCTATATTCAGCCCCTCTTCCCGACTCCGGCGACTCCGGCAATACGGTGGATGACTCGGGCGTAGCGGCTCTCTACATGGCGCAGCTGCCCGATGCCAGTGTGCATGACGCCGGCTCGGACTCGGGGCCGGTGGCTCTCTACATGGCGCCGCAGCCCGATGCCGATGTAGGCGATACGAACCCCGACGATGGCGCGTCTGACGCGAGCACCGGGATTCTGTACATGGCCCAGTTTCCGGACGCCGCGAAGCCGGACGCGACCACGTACGACTCCGGGCCCGTGGGCAAGTACATGGCCCCGCAGCCCGATGCGGCCACGCGCGACTCCACGACGGACGACTCGGGGGCGGTGGCTCTCTACATGGCTCCACTGCCCGACGCGGACGTGCTGGACTCCACGATGCGCGACGCGGGGCCCGTGGCACGCTACATGGCCCCGCAGCCGGACGAAGACGCAGCGGAGAATTCGGGTTGAGCGGACCCCACTGAAGCCAGCGGCCCAGCCCGACCGATGATCAAGTACCTGAAGCAGGTTGGCTTCGCTCCGCGATCGTGTGTGTGGGAGCTCACGCTGGCGTGCAATCTCAATTGCAAACATTGCGGTTCGTATGCCGGGGCTCCCCGCGAAAGCGAGCTCGGAAAGGACGAGCTTCTTCGCATCGCCGATGAACTGGCTGACTTGGGGTGCCGCCGCGTCACCTTGAGCGGAGGCGAACCGACGCTCCATCCGTCGTGGGACGAGGTCGGCCGGCGGCTCTCGCAGCGTGGGGTCAGGACCAACCTGATATCCAATGGATGGCGGTGGGACGAGGGGCACGCAAAGAGGGCAAAGGATGCGGGCCTTCTTTCCGCCGCGTTCAGTTTGGACGGTTTTGCGGCGGAGCACGATAGGCTCCGGCGCGCGGGATCGTTCGAGAAAGTCGTGCGCGCGATCGACACGACCATTGCCAGCGGACTGCCGGTCGCCGTCAACACGACGATTTCGAAGCTCAATCAGCACATGTTCTGGAAGCTCCGGGACTTCCTCATCGAGCATGGAGTGTTCAGCTGGCAGATTCAGGTGGCCACCGCGTCGGGAACCATGAGCGAAAACCAAGATCTCATGGTGCCTCCGGGCGACTTCCTTTCGCTCGTTTCCCGCGTCGCGGATATGTGCAGACTCAATACGCGCAAGTTCATCGTCCGACCCAGCGACGATATTGGCTACTACGGCGTTACGGAAGGCGTTTTGCGAGGGGAGAACAATGAACTTCCGTTCTGGATCGGATGCCGTGCGGGCTGCCAGGTCGTAGGGATCGAAAGCAATGGCAACGTCAAGGGATGTCTCTCCCTCCCGTCGTCCAGACACGGTGAGAGCCGATTCGTCGAGGGCAATCTGCGAAACGATAGCCTTCAGGTCATATGGACTCGGATGAACGCCTTTGCCTACAATCGTCAGTTCGACGAAGTCAATCTGGGCGGGTTCTGTCGCATCTGCAGGTATCGAGACTTTTGCCGAGGTGGCTGCACCTGGACCCAATACGTCCAGCGCGGAACGGGCAATCCCTACTGCTTCTACTATCAAGCCGTGCGCCAAGGACGCACCGAGCTCCTCGACGAGGAGCCGACGGATGTCGAGGCTGCATACTTCAAGAGGCTCGACGCAACTTCGGGGTAGGGCTCGATGTGCCGACTTGGCCGTCACGAAGACCTGCCCGTCGAACGAACCGATCGTGTCGCACCGCGCCTGATGCACACTCGCCTGGATGAGGCTTGTCGAAGGAACGCTTCACGTCAGCACTGCGGCTCGACGTAGCCGACGACGCGGAGGCCGGGCACGAGGCCCTGCCGATCGTCGAGCTGGAAGACGACCTCGAGGATCTTCGTGTCGATCCGCTCCGTCGGGTCGTCGGTGCGCACGTTCTTGCGCCCAATTCGCTTGCCGATCTCGACCACTTTCCCGGCGAAGCGACGACCTGGAAAGGCGCTCGCCGTCGCGAACGCATTTGCTCCGAGCGCGACCCGCGCGATGTCACGCTCGTCGACGTCCATCCGCACTCGGAGGACCCGCGTGTCGCCCATGATGACGATCGCATCTCCCCCCGGCGTGTAGTACTCGCCCGCGCGAAACTTGAGCTGGAGGATTTCGCCCGCGATGGGGGCTCGGATCGTGAGGCGCTCTAGCTGCGCTTTGGCCTCGTCGCGTCGTGCCGCCGAGCCGAGGACCTTCGCGCGGGATTGCACGATGTCTTCCGTCCGGGAGCCAGCGAGCGCCGCGCGCCGCTTGGCCTCCTGAGACTCGAGGGCTCGCTTATCGGAGTCGGCCTGGCGCCGCGCCCGATCGAGCTCGTCCGGCGTCGCCGCTCCTCCCACGGCGAGCTTCTCGGTGCGTTCGAGCTCATCGCGCGATAGTGCGGCCCTCGCGCGCGCACCCTCGGTATCGGCGACGATGGAGTCGACGTCCTCCTTGCGAAGCCCCCGCGAGGTCCTGAGGAGATCGGCTTTTGCCGATTCCAGATCGCCTTCTGCCGCTTCGAGCGCAGCCCGCTCGGAACTGCTCTCGAGCTCGGCGATCGCGACTCCCATTTCGACGTGATCGCCTTCCCTGACCAGGATTTTGGCAATGCGTCCCGGAACCTGACCCGCGATCTTGACCTCGCGATCGGCTGGCTCGACGATGCCGTCTCCCGCGACGTCGTCCGCCACGATGAGCTGCGCTCGCTCGTCTCCGACGCCGCTAGGCAGAATCGTTCTCGCAGCGTGCTTTGTGTCCTTCGCGTCCGGTGTGTTCTGCGGACCGGCGAGGACGGAGCGCACGACCACGACGAGGAGCGCGACCGCCAAGGCGGCGGCGACAAGTGCCTTCCAAGGAACCTTCTTCATGATGGTTTCTCCACGATGAGGCCGTCCTCGATGTAAACGATACGGTCGGCCAGGTGAAAGATGCGGGAGTCGTGTGTCACGACGACGATCGTGTGCCCGTGATCCTTCGCGAGCTTGCGGAGAAGCTCTGTGACGGCATACCCGTTGTGAGCGTCGAGGGCGGCTGTGGGCTCGTCGGCGAGAAGGATCGGAGGCGCGCCGGCGAGCGCGCGAGCGATCGCGACGCGTTGACGTTGGCCGCCGGAGAGGTCGCGGGGCTTCGAGTCGCGCTTGTCCGGGAGGTCCACCGACTCGAGAAGGCGAGCGGCCTCACGTCGTGCGTCCCCGCGGCTCCATCCGCGAAGCTCGAGGACCAACGCGATGTTGTCCTGCGAGGATAGCGCCTCGATCAGGTTGTGCGACTGGAAGACAAACCCGATGTACGACAGCCGCAGGCGCGGCAGGTCCTTCTCTTTCGCGTGCGAGACGTCCTCGCCAAGTAGCGCCACCTTACCCGTCGTCGGCGTCAGTACGCAGCCGAGCACCGAGAGCAGCGTAGTCTTCCCGCTCCCCGAAGGGCCGGAGAGCATGACGAACTCGCTCGGAGACGCGGTGAAGTCGATACCCCGCAGGGCCCGGTAGGCCGTGTTTCCAGATCCGTATGTCTTGGTCAGGTCTCGGACCTCGATAGCGAAGGAGCTTCTCATCGGAACACCATGGCCGGCTCGACCTTTCTGATGCGCAGCAGGGCCAGGGTCGACGCGAGGATGCAGATGAGCGTCATGCCGACGACCGTGCCGATCGTGAGGTCGGGCGGGAAGTCGAGAGTCAACTTGGGGGAGCGCATGGCGGTGGCCATACGCGTCACGAGGAAGAGACCGACGAGCGATCCAATCCACGCGTAGGCGATCGACTGGCCAACCAGCAGCACCGCCAGATCGCCGTTGGTGGCGCCGACTGCTTTGAGGGTGCCGAACTCACGCAGGCGGTCGATGACCGAGGAGAACATCGAGAGTGCGACGATGACGAAGCCGACGATCACGCCGAAGAGCGCGCTCGCACCGATCGAGGCCCCGAGCGACTGCTTGAACAGAACGAAGTAACGGATCGATGATTCGAACTCGCGCTTTGTCATCAACTTGACGCCACTCGTGTGCGCCTCGATCGCGTGCTTGACCTTGAGCGCGTCCGTCCCCGGCTCGAGGCCGACGAGGACGTAGCTCGCCTCGTCGTTTGCCGTGTGCATCAGCTCGCGCGCGGTCTCGTAGTCGACGAACGCGTAGGACGGTCCGAACGGCTCTAGTCCCCACGTGAACGCGCCGGCCGTCATTCGCCGTCCGCTCACCTCCCGTACGGAGCCGAGGTTGATGCCTCCGAGCGTTTCGCGCTCCGAGTCCTCGAAGGTCATTGCGTCCGGACGCCGCAGCGCGCTCGCATCGCCGGCGACTATGTTCCACGGGCCTCCCGCGTACCGAGGGTACTTGGTTCCTATGAGCGTAATGGCCTCGGTCCCTCCAGTTGGCGTCTTTACGACCCCGCCGCCGAAGAGCAGCGGCTCCGCCCACGCGACCCCCGGCGTCGTTCTGGCCGCGTAGAGGGCGCTCATAGGGACCGTGCGCCCGCCTTGGAGCGTCTCGGTCGTCGGTGGCGCGATCCAAAGGTCCGCCTTCGCGTTGTCGACGAACATGACGTTGCGATCGACAAGGCCGAGGCCTATGCCAAGCTGCTGGTTCGTCAGCACGACGGCGAAGACGACGCCGAGAACCGTTCCAATGAGCTTTGCCTTGTCGAAGAACATCATCGACAGGCCGAGAAGCGCCATCGTGCGAACTCGCTGCAGGATGCTCGCACGCGTGGCGATGGGACGGGCGCTCGCCATCACGGCGGCCTGTCCTTCATTCAACACGCGGGGGTTCGCGCTCGCAACCATCACCGGCCTCCAGGTCCGTTATCGAGACGACGCCCCGCTGCGAGGTGAAGGGCTACCCGTGCGTAGGCGAGATCCGCCGCCGCCTGGATGAGAGCCACCTTCGCCGCGAAGTCGTCTCGCGCCGCGGTCTGCACGTCGAGGTAGTTTGCCGTGCCGGCCTCGTAGCGCTGGCGAGCGATGTTCGCGGCGAGGGCGCTCGATTCGACCTGTACGCGCGCGGCTTGCGTCTTCTCGATCTGACGCACGACCGCCTGGTAGTCGCTATACAGCGTATCCTCTGCCTCTCGGTGGGCGCGCTCTTCTCGGACGCGCGCGACCTCTGCGGCGCGTTCGGCGGCCGAGGTCTGCGGGATGGTGCTCCCGTCGAACCGCCAGGTCGCCGTTCCAACGAGCTGGTAGTACGGCGATTGACCGAATCCGGGCGCATTGGTGAAGCGCTCGGTCGCGGTCGCAGAAATCGTGGGGTAAAGTCCGGCGCGCGTCGAGTCGACGGTTCGCTCTGCCGCGCGCGCGGTCTCGCTAGCAGCACGGACGCTCGGCAGATTCGAAGAACCCCCGGTGAAGCTGTCGAGCGGTGGCTCCGGCGAAGTGTCGTCCGACAGCTCAATGCCGCCGGGCGACGGATCGAGACCGGCGACCGTCGCCAGCGACCGTTGCGCAATCCGGAGCTGGTACTCCGCCTCGGTCACGTCCTGGCGCGCACTCTCGAACTCCGCCGCCGCGCGCTTGAGATCGAGCTCCGGAACGACGCCGGCCGAGTTCCGTGTTCGAACGAAGTCGAGGTTCGCCTGGGCGGTGTCACGCCGTTCGTTCGAGGACCGAAGAACGGCCTCGTCCGCTACGACTTGGAAATAAGCCTGTGCGACGGCACGCTGAACGTCGAGTTCCGTCGCGCTTGATTGTGCCCGCGCGGCGATCGCGGTGCTGTGCGAGGCGTCGACTCGCTCCCACGCGCCGATGTCCACGATTGGAAGCGTGGCGGAGAACGTCGCGTCGAGCTGGTTCTGCGCCATGATCGTGACCGACTGCGTCTGACCCAGTGCGGGGTTACCTACCGGGATCGTCGCGATGGCCGCGTACTGGTTGTTCGTGTAGGAGCCCGAGGCCGAGACGACGGGGGCGAGCTTCCACCAGGCCTGCTTCGCCTCCTCATCCCGCTGCGCCAGGACGGCTGCCTGCTCGCGAGCGTCGAAGTTCTGTGATCGCGCCTTCCGAACGAAGTCCGACAGAGGCTGGAGCGCAGATGCGTCGCGAGCCGCGGCGAGGAGCCCTGCCACTAGAAAGGTCAGGGTCGGCATGCCTCGGGGGAAAGTCGGTGGTCGCACGCAGCGGGAGAGTGAGGGAGTTAGCATGGTTATTGAGTGCTCACTCATTTAGATCCGCAAACCGGTTCGTCAAGAGCCCCGATGCTTTTCTTGACAGACCTGACGCTGCGACTTAGTTAGTAAGTGAGCATACACTCAACAATGTCTCGACCCATCACCATCTCCGACGACACGATCTTGGAAGCTGCCCGCGCTCTCTTCACGGAGAAGGGCCCGCGGGCCACGACCGCGGAGATTGCTGCGCGCGCGGGGGTCTCTGAAGGTATCCTGTTCAAGCGCTTCGGAAGCAAGGCGGGCCTGCACAAGGCGGCGATGAGCTCGCGCGACGTCACAGGGTGGATTCGGCGAGAGACACGCGCGCAAGGCCCTTTGCGCACGGAGGCGGATTTCGCGCGGTTCATTCGGTGGCAGGCCAATGTGCTCCGCGACGTGGTGCCACTGGTCATGGTGGCCTGGTCGTCGCGTTCGCGCGCCGACGAGCTGCCCGCGGATCTCACGGGCTCCAAACCGGCGCCGCTCACCTCCATCCTCACGCTGGCCGAGATGCTCCAGGAACAGATGGAAACCGGGCACCTGGCGCCGCGAAACGCAGAGGCCGTCGCTCGCATCCTCATAGGGTCGATCTGGTATTTCGTGTTCATGCAGGTTGTGTTCAGCAAGGCCCGCGGTGGGATCGACGAGCAGTCGTTCGCTGGGGAGCTCGCACGGGTCGTCTTCCGGGACGTGGACCCGGGTCGAGGATCGCGTGGAAGGCGGAAGGCGGGCCGGTAAGGCGTGCGTCAGGCTCGTCCGCGTGAGGGCGAGCCGGCCGGGAGCCGGGAGCCGCCCGGGACGCTGACGAGCACGCGACTGGGCGCATGTCGACTTCTTGAACGCGGAGTTCAGGCTGCCGGCGAACACGGACAACTACCTATGCGAAGCCGCGTCCATCCCCAAAGCAAATGGACATAAGCAGTCCGGAACCGTGTACCAACCCACCGCCAGGAGCGCGGCCACTCTTGGAAATCTGGAGGTGTTTGCAGTGGCACCGCGTCGAGCATTCCGCTGCTCGACGCGGTGCCACTGCGATCCACGAGAAGCGCGGGCTCCGGATTCGTCTTCTTTCACGCGTCCACGTCGCCGATGAGAGATAGCCTTGTCTGAATGTTGGGAAACTTTCCCACGGGCCCATCCGCCTCGCCCGGAAGACGGAGAGTCGGTTGCATTCGCCATCCCAGGCTGTAGCCTGACGATATGATGAACATGAGATTTCTTAAGTCTTTCGTCTCCGCCGTCATCCTGGTCGACAGCTGCGCGCCGGCCGCGCTCGCTCAGACTCCGGCAATAGTGAATATTTCTGTCGACGGCACTGCGGCGGGAAGTCCCCTCGAACCGATCTGGGCATTTCATGGGTACGACGAAGTCAACTACACGACGACGACCGAGGGCCAAGCCCTGCTCCAGACGCTCGGGGCGATCCCGTCGAGCCCTCCGCACATCAGAAACCATTTCTTGCTCAATACCGGAGATGGCGTGCCATCGTTCAAGTGGGGGTCGACCAACGTGTACACCGTCGATGCCACGGGGAGTCCAGTCTACGACTGGACCCTGATGGACGGCATCATGGACACGATCACGGGGGCGGGCGCGCTGCCCTTCGCTGAAATTGGATTCATGCCCGAGGCTCTATCGACGAACCCGACGCCGTATCAGAACTCCGGCATCTATACCCTCGATGGAGGGTGCTTCTACCCCCCGACGGACTACACGAAATGGGGCGACCTCATTCAACAGTGGGCGACCCATTCGAACACGAGGTATTCGACAGCCGCGACCGCGTGGCAGTGGGAGCTGTGGAACGAGCCCGATATTGGGTATTGGAAGGGAACCCCTGCGGAGTACGACGAGCTCTTCGACTACACGGAGTCGGCTCTCCATCAGGTGCTACCGAACGCTCCCCTCGGAGGGCCGGCCACGTCCGGCGCCGGAAGCTTCTTGACGCAATTCCTTCAGCACTGCTCGACGGGCACGGACGCGGCCACGGGAGCCACGGGCGTGAGGCTCGACATGGTGACATTCCACGCCAAGGGTGGCGTCGCCATGGTCGGCGGCAATGTCGAAATGGACCTGGGGCACCAGCTCCAGCTCCATCAGAACGGATTCAACATCGTCGCGGGGTTTCCCCGATACAAGCAAACGCCGATCGTCGTGAGCGAAGCGGACCCCGATGGGTGCGCCGCCTGTCCCGTGAGCCAGACTCCCGCCGACGCCTATCGCCTGTCACCGGCCTACGGGGCGTACGTCGTAGCGATGGTAAAGCACACCCTCGAGCTCGAGGCGAGCATCGGCGTAAACGTTCGCGGCCTGCTGACGTGGGCGTTTCTTTTTCAGAATCAGCCGTACTTCGCGGGCTATCGGGTCCTCTCGACCAACGGGATTCACCTGCCCGTGCTGGGCGCGTTCGAACTCCTGGGGGGCTTGAGCGGTGAGACCATTCCGGTCACGAGCACCGGAGCATTGACGCTCGCTCAAGTCTTGTCCGGCACGGCTCGCCAGCAAGCCGACGTCAACGCCATGGCCGCGCGCAACGGACTACAAGTTCAGGTTCTGGCGTGGAACTACCACGACGACATCGTCACGGTGGCTGACACTCCGGTGTCGCTGACCGTGCAAGTACCCGACGGCTTTGGCGCGAGCGCCGCAGTCAGCCACCTGCGCGTCGATGACAACCACGGAGACGCCTATACCGTCTGGGTCTCGCAGGGCAGTCCTGCCGCTCCGTCCGCGGCGCAGCTCGCAGCGCTAGCACAAGCGATGGACCCCGAACCGCTCCAGCCGACGCAAACGGTTCCGGTGACGAACGGCTCGGTCACGCTGAGCTTCGACCTGCCGCGGTTCGGTATTTCGCTGGTGACGATCGATCCAGCGGGCGCGTCCGATGCCTCGGCAGTCGGTACTCCCGACAGCGGGCCGGCTGCGGACGCGGGGTCCGTCGGGGACGCCACCGTGACAGGGCCGGACGCCGCAACGAAGGACGCGAGCGGAGGCTCGTCGAGTGGCGGCACGGGAGGCTCGTCGAACGGTGGTTCTCGGGTCGCGGACGCCGCAACGGGGGAAGCGGGTGGGTCGTCGGGCGGCGGTTCCGCGTCGTCCTCAGGCGACGCGGCCGCGGGACAAGGGAGCGGCTCGTCGAGCGGGGGCTCCGGGACTGTTGCCGGCGCGTCGTCGTCCGGATCGTCGTCAGGAACGATGGCCGGCAGTTCGGGCGGCAACGGGGATGCAGCTCCAGGCAGCACCGGGGGCGGAAGCAACGGCGGTTGTGGGTGCCGCGTCACACCCTCCGGGCGGTCCTCGTGGCCGGCTCTGGCGCTGCTCGCCGCGACGGTCCTGCTCCGGAGGCGACGCAAGGACGGGGATATCCCGCGCCACTCCGAGGATCGCTAGGGTATCGGAAGCTCGCAAGAGCGTAGCCGCTTGCTGCCGAGCTCTACGAACAATAAGTGACGACCGCAACAATCCCCCGACTATTCTTGACCATTTCAAGACGTATATTTGCGTTAAGAGCGGCCGGACCGAGCCGTCGTGGCTTTATAGTTTCACGCTAAGCGGTATCGACGCGAACCGTGCACAGATCCCTGCGGCAGGCTATCGTAGTCCGGAGAGGCCGTCGAATGGCGACGACCCCGATACCTTCCTTCAACCGCAGGTAGAGACGCATGGAACGAAAGCATA
This sequence comes from Polyangiaceae bacterium, assembly GCA_049512415.1. GTDB lineage: Bacteria > Myxococcota_A > Polyangia > Polyangiales > Polyangiaceae > Palsa-1150. The sequence goes on along the minus strand of JBEKXD010000062.1, from coordinate 8,638 downwards.
CAAGGCCTTCATCACCAAATCGACTTGGGGTACCCTCGCTGTTCGCAATTGGCGTGGCCGTCTTATTCCTGGGCTGCGGCAATTCGGACAGTGGACAATCGACCACGACACCCAATGGGACGTCCAGCAGTGGGGTCGGCAGTAGTGGCACTGGACCGGCCAGCAGTGGGAGCGGGAGCAGCAGCGGAGTTGGCGCGAGCAGCGGAGCGAGCAGCAACGGCGTCGGATCCAGCAGTTCGGCCGGCGCCAGCAGCGGGCTCAAGGGCGGCAGCAGTAGCGGGGCGAACAGCGGCAGCAGCGGCGTAAGCAGCAGCGGCAGCGGGAGCGGCGTAAGCAGCAGCGGCAGCGGGAGCGGCGTAAGCAGCAGCGGCAGCGGGAGCGGCGTAAGCAGCAGCGGCAGCGGGAGCAGCGGCGTGAGCAGCAGCGGCATGAGCAGCAGCGGCAGCGGAAGCGGGAGCGGCGGCGCGGACGCGGGGGCAGGGAGCTCGAGCGGCAGCGTGGGGGACGCCGGCATGCCGACGACGGGCTGGGGGACAGTTCATAACGACTTCTTCTGGTACGACCAAAGCGGCAACTTGATAAACACGCGAAGCGGGAAGATTCGCCAATTCGAGAACCTCTATTACTGGTTTGGCGGAGGCGCTGGTGGCTTGGACCAAGAGTGCTATTCGTCGCCTGATATGGTTCATTGGACGTACGTGGGGGTCGCGCTGCACATGACCGTCAGTTCAAACAGAATGGACGTGCTCTACAACACCACGACGCAAACGTACGTGATGTTCCTCAAGTACGACGGGAACTCCGCTTATTTCGGGACGGCCACGTCCAAGACTCCCGAGGGGCCTTACACGTTCGTCGGCGATACTCTCGTGGATGGATATACGATCGGCGATATGTCGATGTTTCAGGACGACGATGGCACGGCCTATCTGGCGTACGTGTGGTGGGAGACGGGTCCCAATCGGGAACATGGCATCTACCGAATGTCCGCTGACTATCTCACTCTGGATGAGCGCATCTACTTGTGGAACATTCCGAGCCGCGAAGCGCCGCACATATTGAAGCGCGACGGCGTCTACTACTATGGGACGTCACGCACGGCCGGAATCAACCCGACGGCCACGGAATATTACATGGCGACTAACCTGGCGGGGCCGTGGTCGGACGCGATCACGATGAGTACTCCCGGTTCGACGACCTCGTACGAGACCCAATGCGACTTCGTGTTCCCGGTTCCGGGCACGCAGGGAACCTACTACATGTACGACGGCGATCGCTGGCTGCCCGAGGGAGGCAGTGAGGGCGACTACGTGTGGCTGCCGATGGAGTTCGACGATGGCGGCATTCCGAGTATGGCCTACTATCAGGACTGGGACTTCAATCTCGAAGCCGGTACATGGAGGGACTTCGATCGGGCGTCACGCGACCTGGCGCTGGGCAAGACGGCGACGGCATCATCGGACGACGGTACGGACCTCGCGGCAAGCGTGACGACGGCCACGACGTACGAAAACTACGCCGCCACGCGATGGGAGAGCGCCGCGAGCGACCCGCAATGGATCATGGTGGACCTCGGCTCCTCCATGGTAGTAGATAGGGTCATTCTCAAGTGGTATTCGGACTACGCGAAGGCGTTCGAAGTGCAGGTTTCGACCGATTCGACGACGTGGACGTCCGTATACACGACGACGACGGGCGCGTCGTATTCCGTGAACGATGTCACGTTCGCCAAGACCACGGCGAGGTATGTGCGGATGGACGGGACCCAAAGGGGCAACCCCAATGGGTATTCGCTGTTTGCCTTCATGGTTTTGGACGACCCGTGAGAGTCCGGCAAGACCCGTCTCCGAAACGAGCGGCGAGGCGCCCGGACCGCTCGCGACAAATGGTCCCCAGCCATCGGGCGAGAGAGGGCTTCGCAAAATACCAGCGAAGCTTCGCATCACCCCTCTCCGGACGGCACGCCGTCAGGTACCGCCGCCGCATCCGCTATATATCGGCGTCAGGCTCACTCCTCAGGCTCCTGCATAGGGCCCTCCGCGGGCTCCTCACCTGAGGATGTCTCCAACCCAAGCGATGCCGTCGAGCATACCCCCGTCTTTGCGGCCGGGTGCTCGAGGTTCGGAGCTCCGAGATCGCCATCGCTCACACCGATCTGCGCGTCCAGTTCGCGCGCACGCGAGGCTTTCGACAAGGACGCCGCGTGGAGCACCGAGCCCGCGACGGCTCCTACCATTCCGCCGATGATGGCTCCCGCCACCATCCCGGGCGGGCCTGCGGCCGCGCCAAGGACGACCCCCGTCAGCGCCCCGGATGCACCGCCCTCAGCTTCGTGCGCGATGAGTCGCTTGCGCGCGTCGGCCGTGCTCTTGGGCGCTGCGGGGCCTGGCCACTCCGGGCCTCCGAGTCGGGAGTGGGCCTCGCGACCGCACCGCCGGTGGTTTGCACCCCAATGCATCCCCATGCGCGATGCGAAGACGATTCGCATCTTGCGTGCGGACAGAGGGACGGGATGCCCTTGGCGCTGCGAGAAAGACCAGGTCGATATCTGGCACGATCGCTGCTTCTTGTCGCCGTCGTAGCCGGACGGAGTGAATGCGTGGTGCCGGCGCGGTTTCCACGAATGGGCGCAATCGAAGGCGCGGTGGCCTTCGTCTTGCCGGGAACAACGTATTCGCCATGCATTCGCAGGGAGCGCACTTCATGGTCAAGGATTATTACGAATTCCTAGGGCTTCTGTTTGCCGGGCTGTGCTTACTGGCCGTCGCGACCGCGACGGTCAAGATCGCCAAGGAGTACGAGCGAGGTGTCGTCTTCCGACTGGGGCGCCTAATCAAGCTCAAGGGCCCCGGCATCTTTTTAATATTTCCGTTTGGCATCGACCACCTCAGGAAAGTCGACCTGCGCGTGGTCACACTCGAGGTCCCCCAGCAGGAGATCATCACGTCCGACAATGTGACCGTCAAGGTCAACGCTGTCATCTTCTTCCAGGTCAGCGACGCTCAGGCGGCGATCGTCCGCGTCGCGAACTATATGGAGGCCACGTCCCAGATTGCGCAGACTACGCTGCGAGCCGTGCTCGGGCAATGCAGCCTCGACGACCTGCTCGGCGGGCGCGAGAAGATTAACGGCAAGCTGCAGACGATCATCGATCGCCAAACCGAACCTTGGGGCATCAAGGTGGGGACCGTCGAGCTCAAGGATGCTCAGCTCGCCGAGTCCATGGTGCGCGCTTTGGCCAGACAGGCCGAAGCCGAGCGCGAGAAGCGGGCGAAGATCATCGCCACCGAAGGTGAGTTTCAGGCTGCCCAGGTCCTGGCGAACGCTGCCGAAATCATCTCCACGCAGCCGGCCGCCCTGGCTCTGCGCTACATGCAAACGCTCCTGGACATGGGCTCGAACCAGAACTCCACCATCGTCTTCCCGATTCCCATTGAACTAATCCGACCTCTCCTCGCGGCGCCGGTTCCTCTGAAGACCGTGCCGGCAGGCAGCGGGGCTTCCCCCAACGGCGGACAAGCTCTCAAGATGATCGAGCCGCCGACTAGGATATGAGCGAAGCTGCTCCTTTTGCCACTCGATAAGCCCTCGACCTACGCTTATTCGCGACGCAGGCGGAGCTGCCGCGGCCAGTGACGAGCCGGCTTGCTCGGTCCCATACGACAAAACAAAGAGGACGATACCAATGATTAGCTCATGGTGGTGGATGTGGATGGTGTTCATGTTCTTCGTGATCGTGTCTCCTGTCGGATATGGCTGGGGTTACCGCGGATGGGGTCCGCCCTACCCTAGTTATATCCAGCGACGGCGCCACGATCAGGCCGCTTCCCTCGGCGGTTCCCAGGAATTCAACCATCGGGCCTGGGGATGGGGCGGCGATTTCGTGTGGATGGCGCTTCTGATCGGCATGTTCTGGGCTGCGACCGCGCTTTGGTGGCGCTGACAGCAAAGTTCGATCCGCTCTTCGACGCCGATTGGGAACGAAGTCCACACGAGTCGTTGGCGGGCGCCCAGGAGAAAAGTATAGAGAGATCGTCCGCCACGAAAGAAGGAGCGCGCTACGACCATGAATACGCAGGCGTTTGCAGGCCAGCGGGCCTACGGGCTCGTCGCGGCCGACCTGGATGGAGTCGAGGCCCTAGCCGAGCTTGCCCTTGATATGCGCTGGTCGTGGAATCACAGCACCGACGGCGTCTGGCTGCGGCTTGATCCAGAGCTGTGGGCGATCACACACAATCCCTGGGTAATTCTCCAGACGGTCTCGCGCTCCACGCTTGAGCGAGCCTTGGCCGACGTGTCGTTTCGGACCACTGTGGACGCGCTGGCTCAGACCCGGCGGCGCACCGTGGAAGCGCCAGCCTGGTTTCAGCACAATCATGCCAAGAGCCCCTTGACGGGTGTCGCGTACTTCAGCATGGAGTTCATGCTCAGCGAAGCATTGCCCATCTATTCTGGCGGACTAGGCAATGTGGCCGGTGACCAGCTCAAGGCCTGCAGTGACCTCGGAATTCCGGTGGTGGGCGTCGGTCTGCTCTATCAACAGGGTTACTTCCGTCAGATGATCTCCAGGGATGGTGCGCAGGAGGCGCTCTATCCGTACAACGACCCGGGACAATTGCCGATCACGCCGCTTCGGCAAGCCAACGGAGAGTGGCTCCGGCTGCAGATGTCGTTGCCAGGGTATTCGGTTTGGCTCCGAGCGTGGCAAGTCCAGGTCGGCCGCGTGACGCTCTACCTGCTGGACAGCAATGATTCAGCCAACATCCCCGCTCATCGAGCGATTACTAGTGAGCTCTACGGCGGCGGCCACGAGCTTCGACTCAAACAAGAACTTCTGCTCGGCATCGGGGGATGGCGCCTCCTCTCGGCGCTCGGCCTCCGGCCTGAAGTGTGTCATCTGAACGAGGGCCACGCCGCGTTTGCCGTGTTGGAACGCGCGCGCTGCTTCATCGACGAGAGCCGGCAGCCCTTCCGCGTGGCGCTGGCGGTCACTCGAGCCGGCAACCTCTTCACGACGCACACGGCGGTGCCAGCGGGCTTTGACCGTTTCGACCCAGGCCTCATCGAGCACTACCTCGGCGGCTATGCCCAGGACAAACTCGGCATCACGACATTCGACTTGCTCGCCCTGGGCCGCCAGAACAGCAACGACTCGTCAGAACCTTTCAATATGGCCTATTTGGCCGCACGCGGGAGCGGCGCGGTCAACGGCGTGAGCCGTCTGCACGGGGCGGTCAGCCGACACCTGTTCGCGCCGTTATTCCCGCGCTGGCCCGAAGAGGAAGTGCCGGTCGGTCACGTGACCAACGGAGTGCACATGCCGACCTGGGATTCGGCGCAGGCGGATGAGCTTTGGACGGAGGCTTGTGGGCAGGATCGCTGGCTCGGAGCGGAGAGCACCCTTGAGCGGGACATCCGTCTCGTCTCGGACAGCGCGCTTTGGCACCTGCGTGCCACGGCTCGGAAGTCTCTCGTCGAGTACACGCGGCAAGAACTCTCTCGCCAACTGGCTTCGTCGGGTACGTCACCGGAGGCGCTCGAGGCAGTGAAACATCTGCTCGATCCGGGCGCATTGACGCTCGGATTCGCACGCCGCTTCGCGACCTACAAGAGGCCAAACCTGCTTCTTTACAACCGGGAACGCTTGCTGCGGCTTTTGACGAATCCCGATCGTCCAGTTCAACTGGTCATCGCGGGCAAGGCCCATCCAGAGGACGGTGGGGGACAGGCGTTGATCCGTGAGTGGATACATTTCATCCGGCAGCCAGAGGTTCGACCCCACGTTGTCTTTCTCAGCGACTATGACATGCGATTGGCGCAGCACCTCGTGCAAGGCGTGGACGTCTGGATCAATACGCCGAGGCGACCCTGGGAAGCGAGTGGAACGAGTGGCATGAAGGTGCTCGTCAACGGCGGGATCAACCTCTCGGAGCTGGATGGCTGGTGGGCCGAGGCCTATACGCCTGCGGTCGGCTGGGCGCTGGGGGACGGGAGGGAGCACGGCGACGATCCCGCTTGGGACGCCACCGAGGCAGACGCTCTCTACGATCGGCTCGAGCACGAGGTAATCCCGGAGTTTTATGCGCGAGACGGGAACGGCATTTCGACTGCCTGGGTCCAGCGTATGCGCGAGAGCATGGCGCAGCTGACACCGCACTTTTCAACCAATCGCACCGTCCGCGAATACACCGAACAACACTACCTTCCCGCGGCGGCTGCCTATCGGATGCGCATGGCGGACCGTGGCGCAATCGGCGGACGGATCGTGGAGAGGCAAAGCAGTCTGGAGCGCAGCTGGCCCGCAGTCCGCTTCCGTGATGTCAGGGTGGAGACTCGCGGCGAACAGTACCTATTCGAGGTCGAGATAGTTCTCGGCGACATCGACCCCGAGACAGTGCGAGTCGATCTCTACGCAGACGGCCCGATGGGACAGGCCGCCGTTCGGCAAGAAATGAAACGGGTTAGGCCAGTGGCCGGATCGTCAGGGAATCATGTCTACGGCGCGAGCGTGCCGTCGAGCCGTAGCGCCTCGGACTACACGCCGCGGGTGGTCCCACACCACGATGGGATTGCGGTCCCACTCGAAGACGCGCGAATCCAATGGCAGCGCTGAGCCGCGCGACACCGCGGCGGCGTCTTGCCCACGGACGCTGGGGGTCGTCGAGTCCGCAGACTTCGTCAAGAGAAGCAGACCGCGGATCGCACAGATCCATCGCGGCGCAACGATCATTGAGTGTGAACGCAGAGGCTGCCCAACCGGTCACGACGAGTGGCTGGACAGTCAAGAACGGGAAACCATGAAGACCACCATCCTATCTGAGGACCTGCTCCACAAAATGGACGCCTACTGGCGGGCCGCCAACTATTTGTCCGTGGGGCAGATCTACCTCTACGACAACCCGCTCCTGAAGAGACCTCTCGAGTTATCGCACGTGAAGCCACTCGTGGTGGGCCACTGGGGCACCACGCCGGGCCAAAACTTCATTTATGTGCACCTGAACAGGGTCATAAGCGAGTTTGATTTGAACATGTTTTACATCGCCGGACCGGGCCACGGCGGTCCGGCGCTGGTCGCCAACACATACCTCGAAGGAAGCTACAGCGAGATCTACCCGGACATCAGCCAGGACGAGGCGGGGATGAAGAAGCTGTTCACGCAGTTCTCCTTCCCGGGTGGTATTTCCAGCCATGTCGCGCCGACGACGCCCGGCTCGATCCACGAGGGCGGCGAGCTCGGTTACTCGCTCAGCCACGCGTTTGGCGCAGCCTTCGACAATCCGGGACTGATCGTCGCCTGCATCGTCGGGGACGGCGAAGCCGAGACGGGGCCGCTGGCTACCGCGTGGCATTCCAATAAGTTTCTCGACCCGGTCACGGACGGCGCCGTGCTGCCCATCCTGCATCTGAACGGATACAAGATAAGCAACCCCACTGTTCTCGCCAGAATCGAGCGCGAGGAGCTAGAGCAATTCTTCCGAGGCTGCGGTTGGGACCCGTACTTCGTCGAAGGCCACGAGCCCGACACGATGCACGAGCTCATGGCCGGTACGCTCGACAAGGCCATCGAGGCGATTCGACGGATTCAAAGCGCGGCGCGCGCCAAGGGCAACGTCGCTCGGCCGCGTTGGCCGATGATCGTTCTCAGGTCCCCGAAGGGCTGGACGGGGCCGAAGGTCGTCGATGGTCTACAGATCGAGGGCACGTTCCGCGCGCACCAGGTCCCGCTGCTCGTCGACCAAGAGCACCCCCAACACGTTGCACTGCTCGAGAGCTGGATGAAGAGCTACAAGGCGGAGGAGCTGTTCGACAAGAGCGGCCGCCTCGACACTGCGCTGGCGGCGTTGGCGCCGAAGGGCGATCGCCGTATGGGGTCCAACCCGCACGCCAACGGGGGGAGTCTCCTGCGCGATTTGCGGATGCCGGACTTCCATGACCATGCCGTGAAAGTGTCGTCTCCAGGGTCCGTGGAGGGCCAGGATACCCTGGTGCTGGGCAAGTTCCTGCGCGACGTCGCGAGGCTGAACCAGGAACAGCACAACTTCCGGGTCTTTGGCCCGGACGAGACGCTGTCCAATCTTCTGGGCGCCGTCTTCGAAGCCACCAACCGGCAGTGGGATGCTCGCATCCAGGCCAACGACGAATTCCTCGCGCCTGCAGGGCGAGTGCTGGACTCGATGTTGAGTGAACATCAGTGCGAGGGCTGGCTCGAGGGCTACCTGCTAACCGGGAGGCACGGGCTGTTCAACAGCTACGAGGCCTTCATCCGTATTGTGGATTCGATGTTCAGCCAGCATGCCAAGTGGCTGAAGGTCACGCTCGAACTGCCCTGGCGCCGGAAGATCGCCTCGCTGAACTATCTGCTGGCCTCCCACGTCTGGCAACAGGACCACAACGGATTCACGCACCAGGACCCCGGGTTTCTCGACCACGTCATCAACAAGAAGGCTGACATCGTACGCGTGTATCTTCCGCCCGACGCCAACTGCCTTCTTTCCGTGTTCGATCACTGCCTACGAAGCCGGCATTACGTGAACGTCGTGGTCGCCGGAAAGCACGCGCTGCCCCAGTGGCTGAACATGGACGCCGCGGTCGTGCATTGCACGGAAGGCATTGGCATCTGGCAATGGGCCAGCAACGA
>JBEKXD010000061.1:0-30865 GCA_049512415.1 Polyangiaceae bacterium | reverse complement strand
TTCGCCCACACCCTTGCGGGTGCTGACGCATGACTCGGGGTCGATGCGGGTAGCTACTCCTTTCATCGTTGGGAACTTTCATCCTGACACCTTGCCGGCTTGTCCGGCGCACGGAAGCGATCTCGCGAAAGGGCGGCGTTTCGATCCCGGCGATCACTTACTCAAGTTCATGAAACAGTTCGCTATTCCGCCAAGGATCGCGAGATCGAAACGCTTCGCATTTTCGGGACCGCTACCACCCGGGGGTCGCTGACGGGTTTGCGACGGGGGCGTGTGGGTGTGCGGAACCATCATCTGTCGACGGTCTGCGCGGGGGCCACACCAGAGGCGACCGGACGCTCGGGCGTGCGCGAAATGGATCGGTCCTCATAGCTCGAACCCTAAGGCTGTAGCGGCGGTCCAGGTTGGCCGCCCTTCAAGCTCACCGCTGGCACATGAGCGCGGCGACAATGGCCATGATGATGCCCGCGACCGTCATGACACCGACCATGAGCGCGACCAGACATCCCGAGCGCGAGGTCCCCAACGAGTTGGCCGAAGGCGTGCTCGTGGCGAGAGACCCTTCGAGATTGACCGATTCGCGATCGACGATCACGGCCTGCGGGATGAGCGCGGGGGTCGCGGGGGTTATCCCGTCGAGGCGGCGGACGGCCGTGCCGACGGCCATGACGTCGATGATGCCGCAACCGAGGTCCTGGATCATCAGCTTGTTGCCAATCACACGCTCCGCTCCGAAGTGAGTCGCCTCCTGCCGAATGAGCTCCAGGCAATTTTCCCGCGCTTGATAAATGAGACGCGTAAGCTCGGGGATCTCACCGCGGCTCATTCCCTTGAACATGGCACCAACGCTGCCGGTCAGCCCGAGGGAATACACGCTCGTCGCCATGACGAGCCGCACCGGCGCATAACCAAGTTGAGCGAGATTCCAAAGTTCCTCGCCCGTGAGTTCCGAGGTCACGACCTGCTCGGGGCGCACGGGCCCCTGCGAGAAGCGCGGGTGATAAGAGGCCGTTCCGGTGATGAGCAGCTCGATGGCCCCAGCCATCGGGAGCATCCGTAGTTTCAAGTCGACGACCGAGTTGGCTCCGAGCTGCGCTGCTTCGGCCTGCAAACGCGCGAGCGCAGTGTGTCGGATCTGATTGTACATCTGGGAGAACTCGTGCACTTCGCCCCGCGCGAGGGAACGGAACATTCCACTGACCCCGGCACCGATTCCAAGCGCGTAGGCGACGTTCCCCATGGCAAAGCGCATGGGCTGGTACCCGGCATCGAGGTGGCAATACAGGTCGGTGCCCGATGCGGAGGTCGAGAACAAGTGCGATGGCGGAACGGGCGTGTGCACGGTCGTGCCCTGGGAGAGAAACTCCGTGAATCCCGAAAGCGAACGAAGCTCGCTCACGACTCCGGTGACTCCGCTCGCCCCTACGCGGCGCGCGTCCTCCTCCATGCGCTGAATGGCTGCGTGGCGTCCCTCCGAGATGAGCTGGGAGAGTTGGGTCAACTCTCCGCCCGCGAGCGCCTGACCGAAGGCCGAGATCGCTCCCCCCAAGCCGAGCGAGAACACGCTATTTCCGACCGCAATCTCGCCGGGCGAAAGATTCTTTGCCGCCAGGCAAAATAGTTCGTTGCCCGACATTCCCGAGACGCTGATGCCCATGGCCTCACCTGTAAACCGTGTATACACGGTCTCGTCCGCCTGCGGACGGCGAGCGTACGATCATCGAGTGTTCCCCGCGGGAGATTGCGCGGATCCACCCGCTCCTGTGCGTACTGATTCTGTTACGTCGGCGCCGTGCTTGCACGGGATCTCTTTCACCGCCTAGTCGCTTCGGGGTCCTCAGCGGTGCTGAATTCGCGTACACGACCCGTCGCGTCGACGACAAGCAAACGACCCGTGAGGAGCGAATCCCCAACGGCTCGGAGCAACGCCGCGAGCGCCGCCTCGATGTCACTCGCGGTTGCCCTGGGGGTCGTCCGGACAACGACGATTCCGGCGTAACGCGCCGGCGGGTACCGTAAGGCGTTGGCGAAATCGGTGTCGAGAGTGACCAGTGCGCGCCCCTCCACGGTGCACACTGCGATCAGCGTCTCGTCGGGCGCGAGGGCGAGGCCCTGAGACTCCGCACTGGCTACGTCGTGCCCAGCCTCGACGAGAAGTCGGCGCCCGCGCGCACCGAGATTGGCGTCGAGCTTGAGCTTCACGATGCCTGAGGCAGGTCGACGAACCGGACTCGCGTGAGCTCGGACGCGTATGCGAGGCATGCCCGGATGTCCGCCGGCTCGAGACTCGGGTACTCGGTCAGGATCTCTTCCTCGCGCATCCCGCCCTCGAGCATTCCGAGCACCAGACCGACCCAGATTCTGTGGCCGCGTATACACGGCTTTCCGTGGCAGACGGCCGGATCGATGGTGATGCGAGCGAGCAGTTCCTCGTGATTCACCCGATCAAGGGTACACTCGAAGTGCGCGACGGACCAGACGTGCCACCGGGCCGTCCGGAGCCGTACACGTCAACCTTCGGAAAGGCCTGCATGGAGGCTACTTAAGCGAATCACGGGTCATCAGTCCGAAACAGCGTGCTGGCTCCTTTCGAGATCTGCGCGTCGTCGGGCATGAAGCATGCTCCGCACGCAGCCCCATCGGTTCCTGCGTCGATGCGCGTGCCGCCGCTTGCCGCTCGTGGGGCCCGCGGAGAACGCTAGTCAATGGCGAGGCGAACGCGATGAACGCACTGGCTCACACCACGTTTACGGTTGAGTTGCCCCACTGTTGCCCCGCCGTGGGAGCATCCGGGAGGACTCGAAAGGAATAAGGAGGACTCGAGGTCCTGGAGGAAGCGCAGGGAAGTCGAACACTTGGACGAAAAGACGAGCCGTCACGCCTAATTGCGGATTGTCGCTTCTCAGAATTCGATTCCCGGCGCCTCCACCCCTTTTCCTCTTCCTTATCCGCTACTTACCCAACATGCTCCTTGCTCGTGTGCGCTGCGTGTGCGTGACCGGGCGGAACGGATCGGTCCAGCAGTCGCACCGCGTCCCTTCGAACGTCGGGGCTCAAGTGCGCGTAGCGCTCGGTCATCTTGCTGTGGCCCAACAGCTCCTGCACCGCCTTGATCGCTGCGCCCTTCATGACGAGATGGCTCGCGAACGTGTGACGAAGGACGTGCCAGCCGATGGGTCGAAGGCCTGCTCGTTTGCACGCTCGCAAAAGGGGATGCTTCGTCGCACCCTTGGGGAGCATCGTTCCGTCGTGCTGGCAGAATACCGACTTGCCTCGTAAGTGGCGATGGGACTTGAGCGCCACAAGCGCATCGTTGCTGAGAGGGATCTCGCGCGCCTTGCCGCTCTTGGGAGTCGTCATCTCGCCGCGCGCCACGTTGCGGGAGACGACAATGCGACCGGCGACGAGATCGACGTCGTCCCATGCGAGCGCAATCAGCTCGCCTAGGCGAAGTCCGGTCTTGAGCGCGACGACAATCATCGTGCGCCATTCGGGATCTGCCGCCGTGACCAATCTGTCGGCTTCCTCGAAGGACAGGAAGTCGAACTTGGTCGGTGGAGTCTTGAGCCACTTCACCTTCGGCACCACCTTGATGATCTCCCACTCCACCTCGACCGAGAGCATCTTCCGCGGGATCGTGAGATAGTTGTTGATCGATTTGGGCGCTTTGCCTTCCCTCACTTTTACGCTGGCGCCGCTTGCAGCGTCGTCAACGCACCCATTCCAGTTGGTTGCAGCCGTTTCTGCCGCGCAATCTGCGCATAGTCGATGGCGACTGTGCTGCGCCAGAGTTGTGTGCCGGCGCAGTGAGGCGCCATCTGATGGTCGGTCGTCGCTACAAGTTGGTCTTTGGCTGGAGGGAAGGCGCTGGAAAGTCCGCCCGATTGAAGCAGTGGAACGTCTCCACCTCCGATTCCGACTCCCCGCTGAGGAGGTCCCGGCAAGCTTGCATGGTTGGGAACCGAGCCGAGACATGGCAATGAGTCGCAATCCCAGTCGGATTGAGACAGGTCCAGTGATACACGCTGAGCTTGGACGACGCATCGCTCGATTGTGCGCTTGCCATCTCGCTCGTCGAGGTGGGTTGCGAGGGGTCCGACGAAGAACAGGCCACCGCGAGTACTGTCGTCGCTATGAGACCAACAAGGAGTGAACGCATGAATGTGCCTCCGCAATCGGGGTAGCGAAGGTCGTGCCGGACTGGCGACGTCATCGCACCAGCGGGATCCGAGTGCATTACTTGCCGTTCCCTTTGGGCCCCACGGGAGCATCGGGCCCGTTGTGGCGTTCAGCCTCCTTGTGCAGAAGGAACGTGTGGGGACGACCCTTAGGGCGATTCTCCCACGCCATGCGATTCTTGGCGCCTTCGTATTCAGCGGCACAATGCTCAACTTCGTCGCCCGCCGTCCAAGCGCAAAGCACGCCCAAACCCTCTTCCGACTCGTCAGCTTCGTTGGCTGGACACAGAATGTCCGCCGGATTGTCGATGCCCATGACGACCCTCTCGACCTGACGCAGTCGGTCGCGAAGCAGAATGAGCCCGCCTGCCATTGCGGCGGCGAAATGCTGCAAGGTCTCACGAGGTTGAGCTGGGTCGACCACTCGTTCCGCAGCCAAGCGGAGCGCTTCTACGCTTCCCGCCAAGAGAAGTAGCTCCCTCGATAGACTCAGCTTCCGGGAATGCGCTGGATTGCTCACCGAATGGAGATACCTCCCGATGGTGGCAAGGTGATGTCGTGATATCACATTGTCAAGGCGGTCTCTTCGGGTGTACATGTGGCACGTGGCTGCCAAGAAGGTGCGACCGAACGAGGACGATCGGCAGGGGCTGATGCTCCGGCTTCCGAAGGAACTGCACACGGCGCTCCGTCACCTGTCGATCGATCGGGGCGTATCTCTCAACGCCGTCATCACCGAAGTGCTGGAGCAGTGGTGGGCGAAACAGCCGGAGCGAGCGCGCTACTCCAAGGAACCGGGAAGATCGCGAGGACGTCGAGAGTGAGCGCTCGATGGCCCTTGTTCGTCCTGTTTGCGTCGGCTTCTCTTTCATCCTCTGCATTAGCCAGCGAGCCCCATTCAGAGGACGAAGACGTGGACCGAACCCTGGTCGTGGGGCTAGGTGGCGCAGCCGAGGTCGAAGTCGCGGACGGCACGCTCTGCCCCGGCGGCAACATCTTCGTGGAATGGGATGCCGTTGAGAACGGGCTTGAGCTTGAGCTCGGCGTCTCCGCTCTCGGAGCCGAGAACGCTTTGCAGGTACCGGTGGACCTACTGTTCAAGAAGCCGTTCCGCCTCACACGCTGGGTCGAGTTCATGGTCGGGCTTGGCCCAGAGATCGTGACCACCTTCAATGGCCCCACAAAGGGCACGCGCTTCGGTGGCGAGGCAGCCCTCGACTTCATGTTCTGGCCCTGGCAGCGAGGGGGGTTCTGGATCGAGCCCAGTTGTGACGTCGTCTTTCAGGACGGTGTCTCGCTGGGGATCGGCAGTACGGGCGGGATCATGGTCGGGTGGTGAGGTATTCCCTGCGCCTTTCGGGACGTACGGAGCGGGGGCGTTCGATAGCGGGGCGGTCTGCCTGACCTGATCGCAGGTCCGCCCCGCGCACTTCTCACAGCGGGCCTGACGGTGTACGCAGTCGTCTGGTGAACCGCCAAGCAGCGGTTGTCAGGAAGATGCTGGACAGCGACGGCGAGCACTGACCGCCGAGCTGCCATTTCGTGTCGCCGTCAACACACTCCGTCTCGACCAGGGCTGCGCGCTATCGGAAGCGGATCGCGGGACCGGCAGCGGGTTGACGGCAAGCCGCGCACAGATCATCATGCGGGCATGTCGTTCGGTCGCTGGTGGCGCTGCCCCTTCTGATTCGGACGCTTCCATTCCATCCAGAGAGGAGAAGCGCCCGCCCGGCGCCTCATCTCCGCGATATCACGTGGTGTGCGAGCCCGCCCGGCGATGCGCACGCAGCCATGAGTCAGCAGCACTACACATTCGGAGACAACGATCGCGCGGCGCAACGGCTACGGAGCCTCGCAGCAGCATACGAGTCAACTTCCGCAGCCTTGTTGGCGCGTTTCGACGGAGCCTGCCCGCAGCAAGTCGCTGATCTAGGAGCGGGACTCGGATTCACCACACGGCTGGTACACGCGATGACGGGCGCGCGGGCGACGGTTGGTCTTGATGCATCAGCGCGGTACGTCGCATTGGCGAATACGAATGCGCCGTCGGGTATACGGCACATGGTCCACGACGTGACGCGGGCTCCGTTTCCGGGCGGAGAACCGGACTTCGTTTGCGCGCGCTTTCTCCTGACGCATTTGGCCCAGCCTGAAGTGGTGCTCGCGACGTGGCGTGAGGCGAGCGCACCCGGCGCAATGCTGGTGCTCGAAGAAACCGCGGAGCTGACCAGCGAGCACCCGACGCTGCGCCGCTATTACGCCATGGTGGAGGCCATGCAGGAATACTATGGCCAGGCCTTGCGGATCGGTCGAGCGCTCGCCGAACTCGCGACCGGCTCCGGCTGGCGCGTCATCGATCACCACGTTACCTCGGTGCCTATCTCGGGCAGCCAGATGGCCAAACTGCACGTCGAAAATATCCGCACCTGGAAGAACGATCCGTTCGCCGTGAGCCATCTCGATCCCGACGATGTGGCGGAAGTGGAGGAACGGCTCGACGCGATCGCCGAAGGTCGTGACGAGGCGTCGGTCCTCGCTGCCATGGGCCAACTCGTGGCCCTTCGATGAGGCATCGCGTGCGCCCGCTCGGCAGGTATCTAGGCTGCGGCTGTGCACGGACCGAAGCACCGGCGGCGTCTTGCGAACTCGCACAAGAGGCGTCTATGCCGACCCAGTCAATGCCTTCTCCACCTTGGCAAGAAGCTCGCGCCAACCAGCTTCGCGAAGTTGTGCGCCATCGGAGCGGTCGAAGAACGCCCCCTGCTCGGTGAAGAGGAGGCGCGTCCCTTCGTTCTCCGACGGCGATAGCTCCACCGTGGCCAGGGACGCCGACATCCGGTAGTCGCCGACCAGCATGGTGTAGGCGAAGACGATCCGCTGGTTCGGCACGATGTCGAGGTAGACGGTGTCGTTACCCATCTTGGTGCCGGCGGGCGGCGCACCTGGTGGACCCCCAGTGAACCTGAAGCGGCTCTTCTCGAACCCGCCGACGCGAAAGTCGTCGGTGAATCTCTCGTCGGCGGTAGGTCCTTTCCCGTCCATAAACCAGCGGCGCTTGAGCTCCGGATCGGCGAAGGCGGCAAATACCCGCGCAGGAGGCGTCGAGTAGGTGCGCTCGATGACGAAGGTGCTGTGCACGACGGGTGATTCGGTCATGGTCTCTTCCTCCTCTTCTTGGTGGGTGATGATGGCTTCTTCGGTTTGTCGTCTTCGGTGAGTAGCTCGCCCAGGCGGGCGAACCGGCGCTCCCAAAGCGCGCGGCGTTCGGAGATCCATCGTTCCGCCACCTTCAACCCATCTGGCTCAAGGCGGCAGGTTCGGATGCGACCCACCTTCTCGCTCCGGATGATGCCGCTCTCCTCCAGCACTTGGATGTGCTGCACGATTGCCGCGAGGGTCACGTCGAAGGGTTGCGCCAAGTCGCTGACGGACATGGGTCCCGCGCTCAGTCGGTCGACCAGTGCCCGACGCATGGGCTCCGCCAGAGCGTGGAAGGCGCGATCGACGACGGAATTGTTTATCATCGGCTTGAATATTGGACGCTCCCTCCGGACTGTCAAGTGATAGCTTGAGTATTAAGGGAGGGCGGACAGCTGGCTTCGCTCCGAAGGAGCGGAGGCCCAATGAGAACCCGACTCGTCCGGCACCCAGCTTCGTGGCGCGGCACATCGCCGCTGCCGGTCCCAGGCTGCGCGACCAATAACGCAGTAGCTCGGTTGCGCGTCACCCGGGCGCGACTATCGGAGCGTGCATCAAGGAGGTTTCAGATGCCGACCGACAAAGATCGCATCGAGAAGAAGATCCTGCTGCACGCACCGCTGGGGCGGGTATGGCGTGCGTTGAGCGACGCGCGACGGTTCGGAGCCTGGTTCGGCGTGGATTTCGAAGGGCCTTTCACGCCTGGCGCTCGCATGACCGGGAGAATCGTTCCGACCACCGTGGACGAAGAGGTGGCCAAGCTGCAAAAGCCCTACGAGGGGAAGCCCTTCGAGATCACTGTCGATCGGGCTGAGCCCGAGCGCATCTTCTCGTTTCGCTGGCACCCCTTCGCGATCGATCCCGCCGAGGACTATTCGAGTGAGCCCACCACGCTCGTCGTCTTCGAGTTGGCAGAGGTCGAAGGCGGCACTCTCCTGACCATTACGGAATCAGGCTTCGACGGCATCCCGCTGGCTCGGCGCGCCCAAGCGTTTGCCGCCAACGACGGAGGGTGGACTCATCAAACCAAGCTCATCGAAAAGTACCTCGCACGCGTCGCGTAGGGAAGCTTCATGCTCGGCGAGTACAGCGTCCTTGCGTTCGTGGCCACCACCGACGGAAGCCGCGCCCGGCAGTTCTACGGCGACGTGCTTGGGCTCAAGGTCATCTCCGACGATCCCTACGCGCTGGTTTGCGACGCGGGCGGCACGACGTTGCGCATTCAGAAGGTCGAGTCGTAAGCTTTCACCGCCCTCGGCGGGGACGTCGCCGATATCGAGGCTACGGTGGACGGTCTCGGGGCGCGGAGCGTGCAGTTCGAGCGCTTCTAGGGAATGGAGCAGGACGCGCGCGGCATCTGGAAGGCGCCCAGCGGAGCCCGTGTCCCATGGTTCAAGGACCCCGACGGCAATGTGCTGTCACTGACACAATCGTGAGCCAGAACTCCGTTTTGGGGAGTCGCTTATCCCTGGGCTTGTTTGGCGCGCCGCTGGATCTCCTCGGGTGACACGTCTTCCTTGTGCGTCGCGACCCACCAGAGATTGCCGCTCGCGTCGATGAAGCTGCCGCTGCGGTCGCCGTAGAACTGGTCTGCTGGTTCGCGGTCCGCTTGGGCACCGTGCGCGAGTGCGCGACGGTATGTGGAGTCGACGTCCAGGACGTAGACGTACAGGTTCGAGGGGCGCGCCTTTGACGGGTCCTGAGGCTCGCCCATCATGACGATCGAGTCGCCAATGCGCACCTCGCAGTGGCCCACCCTTCCATCGGGACG
Source organism: Polyangiaceae bacterium (assembly GCA_049512415.1). Classification (GTDB taxonomy): domain Bacteria; phylum Myxococcota_A; class Polyangia; order Polyangiales; family Polyangiaceae; genus Palsa-1150. The sequence goes on along the minus strand of JBEKXD010000061.1, from coordinate 21,718 downwards.
GGTCATGCGCTCGACGACGATCGCGTCGAAGACGGCTTGGAGGAATTCGATGAGCTTCGCAACGTCGGTGACCGTGAGGTACGGCGTGACGCAATGGTAGCCGGCGGGCGGGTTCTTGACGGGCATGGGAGCCTCCTCTCTGGGTGGGTGTGGAGACTAGCTCGCCCAGGCGACGCCGGCAGTGCCGCTCCCTCTCCTACGCCCCGTATGGTCTCGCCCGCTCCGCATGGCGAGTGGTGGTACGTTCCCCCGACGCAACGTGATCAACGGACATCGCATCGAGTGCTCTCCCGTGGAGGAGGAGCGCTGGGGCTCGATCACCCGAGTCACACTGCCCGGCGGGGGCAAGCTCGGGGTCTATCAATCGAGCATCGGTCGCCGACGAACGTCGTGAGGTGAGGCGCGCCGCCTTCCCGAGGATCGCTCTCCGCATCGCGAAGATCCAGTGAAGACAGGGCTACGGCTTCATGCCGCTGTTCGCACGTTCTCTCGAACGACGCCCGGATCGCGCGCCGCAATTCGAAGGAGCGCCAGCGCAGGTCCCTCTGGCTTTCGGCGGTCCTGCTCCCAGTTTCGAAGCGTGTGCACGCTGATGCCGAGCGCTTCGGCGAAGTGAACCTGCGTCAGGCCAATGAACCGACGCAGCGAAGCTCCGGCGGTCCTCTCGGCCGCACGGCAGCTCTCGAGAACACTCCGACGGTCGGATGCAGGGGAATCGCCCATCGGCGGTTGCGGAAGTCTTTGGCGGACCTAAGGCCACGGCCCGGGCACCCCTGTCTGCCACGCGCCGAAGACGGGCGTGCGCGGCGAGTTGAACCTCCGAATCCAGCGTCAGACCCGGCTCACCCCCAGACTGCGACGGCTCTCCATCCCCCGGGTCGTCGCGAGCTTCACGATCAGATCCGAAAGGCTGTTCAATGAGACGTCATGCCCCCTGAACGGCTCCCCCTTCTGCGTGACCTGGCAGTCGACCGCCTCGTCGTGGGTGAACCAACCCGGTCGCAGGATGGTGTAGTCGAGGTCCGAAGCCTCGATGACGGCCGCCGAATCGCGGTACGGGTCGAGCACGCTGCGATACCGCTCGCCGGGGACTTCACCGTAGATACCCATCGAGCTGATGAAGATGAGCCGCTTCACGCCAGCAGCGTGCATCGCGTCGACGATGTGCTCGGCCTGCTCCTTCATGTCGCCGGCGAGGTTCGCGTAGACGACATCTTTGCCCGTCATCGCAGCCCGCAGCGCCTTCGCGTCGAGCACGTCGCCGTCGACGATCGCGACGCGGCTCGGTTCCGGGTTCGTGAGGCGGCTGGCGCGGCGCAGATAGAGCGTCAACCTCACATCGCTGTTTCGCAGCAAGACGGGCGTGGTGTGACGCGCCAGCTGCCCGTTCGCGCCGAGGATGAGGATGTTGGTCACGGCGTCGTCCCCTCGTTGATCACCCGAAGCGCGTTCAACGTGCGCGGGTAGCCGATGAACGGCAGGAGCTGCGTGACCGTGCTCACAAGCACCGCGCGATCGTTCCCCACGGCGAGGTTGCCGGCGAGAGGTGCCCCGCCAGCTGAGGTTCACACCCGCCCATGGCTGCAAGCATCGCGAATGTGAGGAGCTCGCGTGTCTTCAGGTCGAGCCCGCCGCGCGTGTAGTAGTCGCCGAAGCAGTTCGCGGCGAGAAAGTCCTGGATGTGGAGCTGGTCCTTCGGCGCCTTCGCCCGCATCTGGTCGATTTGCTCGCCGAAGATTTCCTTCTGCGCCGCAAGCCCCTTCGCAAAGCGCGTCTCCGGCGTCGTCCTCGACTGCCCGTCCAGCGGGAGTGAGATGCCTCGCTCCCTCAGCACCTCGTTGGTCGCGTGAATGAAGTCGAAGACACGCGCGACGCCGAGGTACGGCACCGCCTGGTAGACGATCTCCTTCACCTCGATCGGCGAGACACCCACGTTCAGGGCGCCGCCGAGCATGACGCGGTACTCGTTCGTGGCCTGGCACGCCATGATTGCCGCGAGCTGCACCATCAAGCGCGTCCTCGCATCGAGCACCGAGTGCTTCAGCACGTCGTCGAAGGCCCAGTTGTCAAAGAGCTCGACGAGCTCGGGATCGGTCACCTTCAGCGTCGACTTGTGGTTCGGAAACAGCGCCTCGTGATTGCGCCCCGCCTCCTTGCTGATGGCCATGACCTCCCCTTATCTCCCGGAGCGGGCCGCAAGGTGCGCCGGATAGCGGGCGCCCTGAACCTCGATGCTCGCGAGCGCGTCGCCGATCGTCCGCAGGTCGTCCGCGGTCAGCTCGATCGCGGCGGCGCCGACGTTCTCCCTCATGCGGTCCACCTTGGTGGTGCCCGGGATGGGCACGATCCACGGCTTCTGCGCGAGCAGCCACGCCAGGGCGATCTGAGCGGGCGTGACCTTCTTCTTGGCGGCGATCGCGCCGATCCGATCGACAAGCGCCTGGTTGGCCTTGCGCGCCTCCAGGGAGAAGCGGGGGACGATGTTGCGGAAGTCGTCGGCTGTCCATGCCGACCGTCGAGTCGCCGTTCTTGAAGCCGAACTTCGTCGCGATGACGACCTTGTCGCGGATGGGCGCGAGCGCCTCGCCGACGATCTCCTCGTTCGTGAACGGACCGCAGGCCTCGGCGGTGTCGAATAGCGTGACGCCGCTCTCGAACGCCGCCCGGATGAGCGAGATGGCACCCTGTCTCTCCATGGGCTTGCCGTAGGCGAAGCTGATCCCCATGCAGCCCAAGCCGATGGCCGAGACCTCGAGGCCACTCTCTCCCAGTACGCGCTTCCTCACTTCGTTTCTTTCGGGGCGAGCTCGCCGAAGAAGTACGAGGCGGTGACGCCGCCATCCATCAGGAAGTCGCTCCCGGTGATGAACGCACCGTCAGGCCCCATGAGGAGCGCTCCGACGTTCCCAACTTCGTCCGGTGTGCCGGCGCGTCCGACGGGGCACCCGTCGACCATTCGCCGGTAGCCCTCTCCGCGCGGACCCGTCAGTTCGTCGTGCGCGAGCGGCGTGATGATGATGCCCGGACTGATCGTGTTGACCCGAGCCCCGCGCTTGCCCCACCGCACCGCCTCCGCCATGACGCGCAGCGAGTTCCCGCGCTTGGCGAGCTGATAGGCGTACAGTGAGTCCTTCACCTGGTCGGGCCGGAGGAACGGGAGGGAGAGCAGCTGCTCCGGGGGCGTCGTGGCGAGCGCCTTGTCTTGCTCCGCGGTCAGCGCACCGAGTCGATGTCCCGACTGCGACGCGATGACCACGCCAGCGCCCCCTCGCGCGATGACGTTCCCGAACTCTTCGAGCAACACGGCCGTGCCGTAGAGGTCGACATTGAGGATCGTCGCCGCCGACGCCTGCGAAGGAGAGACGCCGGCCGCGTGAATGACGCCCGTGATTTCTCCGAGCTTCGTCGCCGCAAGGGCAAGCTGGTGGATCGACTCGCGCGAGGAGATGTCGATGATCGCGGTGCTGACCTCGTACCCGGCGTTTCTCATCACATCGGCGGCCGCCTTTGCGTTCTCCGCGCGCAGGTCGGCGAGCAGAACGTGTTTCCCCGCGCCGACGCGACGGGCGATCGCTTGGCCGATGGACCCTGGCCCGATGACGACGATGACGCTCTTCATTGTGCTTTCCTTTCGTTCGGCTTCGCCTCTGAGGCTCGCCGTCGGTTACCGGCCATTACCGGCCAGTCTGGGCCAACACGGCTTTGGGTAGACGCGCGCCTTGGATTTGGATCTTCGCTGCGGCCTCGTCGATTTCGCGAAGGTCGTGGGACGGTAGAGGAGGTCGGTGCGGTCGGTACGAAGGCGCTTGAGCGCCTCATCTACGACCCCTCGGATGGGGTCGGGGCGGCTGTCGAGGCCGCCGTCGCGCGTGCCGTCCGGCTTTATGCCGAGGCCGAACTTCGTGGCGATCACGACCCTGTCGCGCAGCGGCGCGAGCGCTTCTCCCACGAGCTCCTCGTTCTTGAAGGGGCCGTATGCCTCCGCCGTATCGAACAAGGTCACGCCGCGCTCGACTGCCGCGCGGATCAGCTGAATGGCTTCGGCCTTGGGGGTCGCTGCGCCATAGGCCGTGGATAGACCCATTGCGCCGTAGCCGAGCGCCGAGACCTCGAGCCCGCTCTTGCCTAGTACTCGTTCTTCATGTTCGGACCCTCCTCACTTCGCAACTTCCTCACGACTGCCCTGGTACTGCTCGTCGGTGACCTTCTCAAGCCACTCGACGGCCTTGCCATCGAGCGCCTCCTGGATCGCGATGTGCGTCATCGCCGTCGTCGGCGACGCGCCGTGCCAGTGCTTCTCGTTGGGACCGACCGTCACGACGTCGCCCGGGCGGATCTCCTCGATGGGTCCGCCCCACCGCTGGTGCAGGCCGCACCCGAACGTGACGATGAGCGTCTGTCCGAGCGGGTGCGTGTGCCAGTCGCTGCGCGCGCAAGGCTCGAACGTCACGTACGCGCCGCCGACGCGGCCGGGCGCCGTCGCCTGGAACAGTGGGTCGAGGCGAACGGTGCCGGTGAAATGCTCGGCAGGCGCCTTCTGGGACGGCTGCGAGCCGCTTCGCTTGAGGTCCATGTTCGTACCTGCTCCTTTCGTCCGACTACTTCGAGCTACGGGCGGTGACGGCCTCGTCGAACGCGAGCGAGGAGGATAAGTCGCGGTATGCATCGACGCTCCCCGGCTTCTTCCTGAACTTCCCCAGCGTCGCGCGGCGCTCGCCACCGCCTCCGTCTGTTCGTCGAAGTGGCGAAGGAGCTGGCGGTTCGCTCTGCGCAGTGAAGGCCCGTTCGCCGGTGGTCCCGCGGGAGCACCGCCCGCCGGCACGAAGATGGGCAACGACACTCTGCCAACCGGCCGGATCGGTGACGTGGTGGGGGTCGGCCAACCGTTCTAGCTTGAGCAGCATGTCAATCACGCTCTACTATCACCCGTTCTCGCGCGCGGCGAACGTCGTCTGGTTCCTCGAGGAGATCGGCGTTCCGTACGAGTTCCGCTTCGTCGACATCATGAAGGGCGCGCAGAAGGCGCCCGACATCGTCGCGCTCAATCCCATGGGCAAAGTGCCCATCCTGACGGACGGAGACCTCGTCGTGACCGAGGCGGCCGCGATCGGCCTGTACCTGGCGGACCGGTACTCGCTCGGCAAGCTCGCACCGTCGCCCGACGATGCGGCGCGCGCCGCGTACCTTCGCTGGTCCTTGTTCTCGCCGGCCGTGATCGAGCCGGCCGTTGCAACCAAGAACGCGAGCACTCAGTTCAAGCCGAGCCAGGTCGGCTGGGGCACGTACGAAAACGTGATCGCATCGATGGAGAGCGCGATCGTGGGAAGAAACTACGTCCTCGGCGATCGCTTCTCGATGGCCGATTGCATCTTCGGCGGTGCTGTCCGGTACTTGCTGCGCTTCCAGCTGCTCGACGCGAGGCCCACGTTCACCGCGTATGCCGAGCGGCTTGCGGCTCGGCCGGCAGCGCAGCGGGCCGACGCCAAGAATGCGGCGATCGCCAAGGAGCACGGTCTCGGCGGCTAGGGCCTTCCAAAGCGCATGGTCACGCTTGCGGGACGAGGAGACAGGAGTCACGGCCCTCGCTGAAGTGCAGGATCACCTTCCCCCGCGGACTGGGCGCGTAGGCGCCGGGGAACAGCCGAAGAACATGCTGCGCCTCCAGAACCAGTGGCCCTGAACGTGGAGACACAGCAGGTCGCCCCGCGCGAAGTAGGTCGCAGAGGGAAGAATCTCGACGTCAACGGGCGCAACCTCGACCACTTGCCGCCTCGGTGCGTGTAGAGGAACCGGTGGGGCGAGCCGATACGGCGGCGGCCTCCTGGTCCGAGAGAAACGTTCCCGAACCCTCGGAAGTCCCGAAGCCGGGGAATGCCGTGCGCAAGATGCGCTCGGCGGCGTACGACAGATCGGGCGAGGGCAACTCCATGACGGGCTCTCGATCTTCTACTTCGGCGTCGCGCCGTTGTAGCGCACGTGATTTACCATTCGCGATCCGGATGCGCTCGCGCTTCGATTCGCTGCGCCCATCGAACGCTGATGGCTACCTTCTCGGCTCATACCGCATCGCCACCGCCCCCGAGCCGAACTCCAGCCGGCCCACCAGCTCCAAGTCGACACGCTTCGACAGCCCCGCGAACAACGTCGGCCCATGGCCCGCGAGAACGGGCTGCACCACGAACTCGTATTCGTCGATCAGTCCCAGCTCCGCCAAGGCCAGCGGGAGCGTCACGCCTCCCACGAGCAGTCCGTTGCCCGACTCCCGTTTGAGCTCCTGAACGGCCTTCGCCAGATCCCCGCGTACGAGCTCCGCGTTCCAGTCGACCCGGTCCAGGGTGCTCGACACGACGTACTTCTTTGCCGCGTGAATCGTCCGGGCAAAGGGAAGCATCCAATCCGCCATCCATTCGGGCCTCACCCCCGATTGCGCCGGTGGGCGCCACGCGGCCTCCATCATGTCGTAGGTGACCCGGCCAAAGAGGAGGGCATCGGCACGCCCGATGTTGTCCGCCGCGTTACGGTGCAAGTCTTCGTCCGGGATCATCGCACGATGATCGCAGCACCCGTCCAATGTGACGTTGATGGAATACCTAAGAGGTCGCATGCCGTCGGAAGTACCGCCAATTGCGGATTCCGACCACCGTCACTCGTCCATCGGGTCGACGCCGTGCTGCTTCAGCCGCTCGAGACCGTCGTTCATCCCAATTGAGCTGCTCCGGCGGATGACCGCGCCAAGATGTGCCCGATGCTGTCTCGCGAGCACGCCAGCTTGACGAGCCCAAGTCCCGTGCATACGTAACCTATCGGTTAACTGCGTCGCCGAGCCTTTCGACATGAGCCTCCCGGCGATCTCGAAGCACCTCAAGGTCCTCGAGCGCGCGGGGCTCGTCTCCCGCGGACGGGATGCCCAGCGCCGCCCCTGCCGCATCGAGGCGGCACCCCTCCAGGAAGCGACGCAATGGCTGGATCGCTACCGGCGCTTCTGGGGGGAGAGCTTCGACCGCCTCGACGACTACCTCCGCGAGATGAAGACGAAGACCCCGAAGAAGGAGAGTAAGAATGCCCGCCAGAGATGAGCAAACAGGAGATTCGTCCGCACGCGAGATCGTCACCACGCGACTGCTCGACGCTCCCCGCGACCTGGCCTTCGCCGCCTGGTCGCGGTCCGACGTGCTCGAGCGCTGGTGGGGGCCCCAGGGCTTCACCACGACGACGCATACGTTCGCGTTCCGCGTCGGCGGCGGTTGGCGCCTCACAATGCATGGACCGGACGGCAAGGACTACCCGAACCGCCTCGTCTACGACGAGATCGTGAAACCGGAGCGCATCGTTTACTCCCACCACGGCGGCGTCGACGGTGTCCCCGCGCAGTTCCAGTGCACGATCACTTTCGAGGCCGAGGGCGAGCGGACGCGCATGACGATGCGGCACGTGTTCGCGACCCGCGAGGCGCGCGATGCGGTCGTCGAGAAGTACGGCGCGGCCGAGGGAGCGCGGCAGACGCTGGAACGTCTCAGCGAGCAAGTGATCGCCTCCAGGACGGAGCTCGGCAAGGTCGCGCTCGTCATGGTCCGCACGTTCGACGCCCCTCGCGGGCTCGTCTTCGAGGCATGGACGAAGGCCGAGCACGTGCGCCAGTGGTTTACCCCGCGGCCGCTCACCACGCCGGCGTGCGAGGTCGACTTCCGTCCTGGGGGAGCGTTCCGCATCACGATGCGCTTCCCAGAGGGCGGGGACCACCCCTTCGACGCGACGTTCGGCGAGCTCGACCCGCCTCGGATGCTCACGTTCGACGGCAAGCTGCCGGACGGCAACGTGATACGGACCCGGGTGACGTTTGAAGACCTCGTCGAACAGACCACGGTGACGGTCGTCCAGACGTACGCCTTCAGCTCCGACGCCGTGCGCGGCGCGCCGGACGGCTGGACGGCAACGCTCGACCAGCTCGGTGAGGTCGTCGCGCAGCTCCGAGGGCGCTGAAGGGCGCCTGGCTTCTCCACGACACGATCGCGGAGGCGGCTCCCGACCAGGCCCATCGTTTATCGCCCAAGACGAAGCCTCCGCCGCCCGTATTGCTCCCGCCGCGCTCGTCGCCCTCGTCGTGCCTGCACCGATGAAACACGAGATGCCTGCCGCTACCACCGACGAACGCCGCCGCAGCTTCGACCAGATGGCCCAGCTGTACGCCCGCGCGCGAGGGGCTCCACCGCCCGCGCTCTTCGATGCCGTGGCTGTCTTCGTGCCCCCGCCCGCGGACGCGCTCGAGATCGGCTGCGGGCCGGGCAACGCCTCGCTTCCGCTGCTCGAGCGCGGGTTCCGGATCCACGCGGTGGAGCTCGGAGAGAACCTGGCAGCGTTCGCGCAGGAGCGGCTGGCAGCGTTTCCGTTCACCGTGCAGGTGGGCAAGTTTGAGGACGCGTCGCTGCAGGCCGCGAGCGTGGACCTCGTGGTGTGCAGCTCCGCATTCCACTGGCTCGAACGCGAGCGCGCACTGCGCCAAGTGGTGAAGGTTCTCAAGTCTGGCGGCGCGCTGGCGCTCGTCTGGGGCTCGCCCCGCCGCACCGCCGAGGACAACCGCGTCGACGGGGCGATCCAGGCGGCGTACCGCGATCCCCGATCCGACCCCGACGCTGGGATGCTCGATCCTCGCGCTTCCTACGCCGTCGAACGTCCTTTTCTACTGCTGTCCGTGCGCCGGCGGCGATGACGCAGCGGTCCCCTAAAGCGGGGCGTCGACCGAGGACTCTCGTATGACTGGACAGTGAACTACTGCTGTCCGTGTCAATAGATCCGGCGGTCGATTTCCGGCCCCTGCCCCCGACTTCATCTCGCGGCGGCACGCGGCCTATTGTCCGTACCTCGCGGCAACGATATTGGCTTGGACCTCCGTGTCGGATGCGTCCGTCGAGGCGCCGGAAGTCATCAGCCCTTCGTAGAAATCGCCCTGGGCACCATCGCTGCCATCGCCGCCAATACCCAGGATGATGGCCCCCTGCTTTTTCATCGTAGTGTATCCGGCCGGACGCGCTCCGTTCCACATGGTCGTCAGGGTACCCGATGCCGCATTTCCTCCTTTGAGCGCGAACGTCCCCCCGGAATTCCCGATCACCATCGCCGTCACGTACGCGGACGTGAGCGGTGAGTTGGCGGCATTCGTTTTTGCCGATCCAGCCCAAAGACCATTTTCAAGGTCCGCCATCACCCAGGGACCGCCGTCGCTGCCTTTGCCCCAAGATGCGCAGGTTCCGAAGTAGACGGCTTCCATGGTGGCCGAGCCATCGTCACTATTATTCGTCTCTGCGTTGCCGTAATCGAAGCAGCACCCGCCGTTGACGAAGGTACCGCTCGTCACCATGTACTCAGTCTCCGCCTCGTCGCCCGTCGCAATGCCCGAGGTCGCGTCGATCCGATAGCCAATCCCAGAGGTGATGTGGACGCCGTAGACCGTATGACCGGATGCAGTGAACTGGAGGGCCGTCGCGTCGGCCAAGTTGTCCGGCGTGGCCTTTCTCTGAGCGGCGGGCGCTTGCTTGAGATGGTTTTCCTTACCGGACTGATCGTAGATGATCGAGATGGTACACGTAGTGCCGGCGCAGAAGGTGTCCTGCGCGGCCGAGTCGGCGAAGCTCCCAGCGCTTAGGACACCGATATCCTTGGTGGTTTTGTCCGATTCGCGGGTGACCTGGTAGAGGTTGCCGATGTAGGCTCCGTAGAGGGCCCGCACCGTACTGTGGGCAGCGACGCACGGAGTACCCCCAGCTCCATAGATGTCGCAAGGTCCGGTGCTGGACGTGCCTCCGGAGCTACCGCTCGAACCGGAGCTACCGCTCGAACCGGAGCTGCTGCTCGAACTGGAGCCGCTGCTCGAACCGGAGCTGCTGCTCGATCCGGAGCTGCTGCTCGATCCGGAGCTGCTGCTCGATCCGGAGCTGCTGCTCGATCCGGAGCCGCTGCTCGATCCGGAGCCGCTGCTCGATCCGGAGCCGCTGCTCGATCCGGAGCCGCTGCTCGAACCGGAGCCGCTGCTCGAACCGGAGCTACTGCTCGAACCGGAGCTACTGCTCGAACCGGAGCTACTGCTCGAACCGGAGCTACTGCTCGAACCGGAGCCGCTGCTTGAACCGGAGCCGCTGCTTGAACCGGAGCCGCTGCTCGATCCGGAGCCGCTGCTCGAACCGAAGCCGCCGCTCGTGCCGGAGCTACTGCCGCTTGATTCTGCGCTGGCATCGGAGGAATTACCCGCCGTCGAGCCATTGTCGGATCCGCAAGCGCAGAGGCTCGCCGCGGTCGCCGCGATGGTCAATAGTGCAAGAGCGCGCATAAGAGACTCTCCTTCTTCCTCGACGCACGGGACGGCAATCGATGCTCGGTTGAACGGGAATTTGACCGGGGCGTCAGTCAGAAGGCTAGGACAACTGGCTCAGCGCGTCGACCGCGGGACTTTGGGTCGACAAGGACGTAGTTAGTTTCTGTGGGTGGAGGAGCCGTAGCGGTTATCCGCTACTCCTAACTTTGACGATCCTACAGCATGACTAGAACTTTCGACATATTTCAGGGGCGTGCTCGTTCGCCGACATTCGGACCCCGATCGCCGCACCCACCGCCGATGGCCATTCTAATGCGAGGACAGTCGCACTCGCCGCGCACGGAGACTAAAGGTTCTTGTACAGAGGTCCACTCCCACCTTCCGGAGGAACCCAGTTGATGGCAGCGTATGGATCTTTGATGTCGCAGGTCTTGCAGTGGACGCAATTAGAGAAATCAATGCGCAGTTTTTGGAACTTGCCCGTGACTTCATCGCGCTCGACCACGTACACGTTGGCTGGGCAGAACTTCTCGCACGGGTTGCCGTACTCCTCCGTGCAGCGCTCGCAGTAGCTCGTGTCCACCTTCAGGTGGCAGGGCTGCTTTTCCCTGTGGCGCGTACCTGAATGGTAGACGTCGGTCAGTTTGTCGAACGCGATACGCTGGTCGTACTTGAAGCTCTCGGGCACGCGCCGCGGCGATAGCTCGAGCAGCGTTTTCGTGTCCTTGTGATCTTCGTGGGTGACGATTCTCTTGAATGGGTAACGACCGCCCGTAAGGGTCATGAGTCCGGCCCGCATCATACCGGGGTAGAGACCGGCCTTCATGAGCTGCCGGAAGTTGCGGGCGGGGTACATGTCTTTCACGATGTATGAACGGTCGACCGCGGTTTCGTACTTCGCGAGTTGAGCCGCGGAGAAATCGTCCTTCACCAGCGCTTCAAACAGCGTCTCAGCGGCCAGGATGCCGGACTTGATGGCATAGTGAACGCCCTTGAGCTTGGGCATGGCCACCATGCCGGCGCTGTCACCACAGATGAGGGCTCCGTCCATGGCCAGCTTGGGCATGGAATAGTAGCCCCCCTCGGGGATGGTCTTTGCGCCATAGGACACCATCGTGCCGCTCTCGAGCAACTTGCTGACCAGCGGATGCTGCTTGAATTTGCAGAATTCCACGTGCGGATCGACAAGGGGATCACCATAGTCGAGCCCTGTGATCACGCCGATCGCAATGAGGTTTCCCATCGCGTAGATGAAGCTCCCGCTGAATGTGCGGCTGTCCGCCGGGTAGCCCATGGTGTGGATGATGTGGCCTTCCGGAAGCGGCGATCGGTCGAATTCCCATACTTCCTTCACGCCCGTCGCATAGGTTTGCGGGTTCTTGCCCTCGTCGAGGCCGAGCCTCTTCACCAGCTGTTTGGCGCACGAACCGCGCGCGCCTTCACAAAACACGGTGGCCCTGGCGAGGACGTTGGGCCCGGGTTCGTAGGCGCTTTGGGCCGTACCATCGGGATTCAGGCCCTTGTCGCCGAGCTGCACCCCGATCACTCTCGCGTCGTCGTACAGAACCTCTTGGGCCGCGAAACCTGTCAGCGCGTCGACGCCGGCGGCCGACAACTGCACCCCCATCCACTTCACCAACTTCCCCAGCGAGACGATGTAGTTGCCATGGTTTCTCATCTGCGGCGGGACGATGGGGGACTTGAACGCCCGCTTCCGCGTGAGTAAGTACACGCTCTCGCTCTTGACTTCACTCTCGATAGGGGCGCCCTTCGCTTTGTGGTCGGGCACGAGCTCGGCAAGTGCTTTGGGTTCGATGACCGCGCCCGAGCAGATGTGGTCACCGAGGTTGGCGGCCTTCTCGATGACCGCGACCACCATGTCGACCCCCAAGCTTTGCTCGTTGATGGGTTTGCCCTGGATTTCGCCCTTTTCGACTTGCGCGTTGTGCTTGGCAATCAGGTTCGTCAGGTGAAGCGCGCCGGAGAGTCCGGCCGGACCGCCTCCGACGAAGACGACGCCCGCTTTCAGGGTGTCGCGCTCCGTCATGATCGAGACCTCATTTCGACGACTGCGCCTGCGGATCCCGCACGTTTCCACCCGCGAGGTGCGGGGTCCGAGGCCGCTGCCACCGTCACGGCAGTCGAACGCACATCGCAGCGGCGACGTGGGGCAGGTTCTGGATTTCGCTCAGCGTGTCGGGCGAGGGCCGCGTGTCGAGGCCCCAGAGCGCCGCGGCGCGCTTCGAGCCCGGCTCGAGTCCGACCTGAAGGCGCGAGACGTTGATCTCCGAGCGACCAAGGATGGTTCCGATGGCGCCGATCACGCCGGGACGGTCTTCGTTGAGAACCACTAGAATCGAACCCGCAAGATGCGCATCGATCTCATAGTTGCTCCAGCGCACGAGGCGCGGAGCCCCGTCGGAGAAGAGCGTTCCGTCTGCTCGTACCGTGGAGCCGTCGGCCTGCTCGACGCGCACAGACACCAGCGCGCCGTGCCCGCCAGGCTTCGGGCTCGCCTTGAGCTCGCGAACTGCAATGCCGGCGTCCTTGGCGATATGCGGCGCGGAAACCGGGTTGACGTGCTCCTCGAACGAGCCTTCGAGCACTCCTGCGAGTCCCGCGCAGGTGATCGCTCTCGCGCCGAGTTCCCCCGGCTCCCCGACACATTCTACCTCGATCGCACGCGGGCTGAGCTTGTGCGCCTGCGCGAGGAACGTGCCGAGGCGTTCGGCAAGCCGGACGTACGGCGCGAGCCGCGGCGCGATCTCGCGCGACACCGACGGCACGTTGACGGCGTTGGCGATAGTCCCGCTCGTCAGGTAGGCGACCACTTGCTCGGCGATCTCGAGGGCCACGCGCTCCTGAGCCTCCTCCGTGGACGCGCCGAGGTGGGGAGTGCAGATGACGTCCTCGCGCCCGAGGATGGGCAACGGGCCCGGGGGCTCTTCGGTGAACACATCGAGGGCGACGCCGCCGATCTTCTTGCTCTCGAGCCCCTTGACCAGCGCGGCCTCGTCGTAGATCCCGCCTCTCGCGCAATTCACGAGCAGAACGCCCGATTTCATCTTGCCGATGGTCGTTTCGTTCACCAGGCCTCGCGTCTCGGTCGTCAGCGGCGTGTGCACGGTGATGGCGTCTGCTCGCGACCAAATATCCTCGAGCGACACGAGCTCGATGCCAAGCTCCGCCGCGCGCTCCGGCGTCATCACGGGATCGTAACCGATGACCGACATATGAAGCCCGCGGGCCCGGTCGGCGACGACTCGCCCGATGTTGCCGAGGCCGATGACGCCGAGGGTCTTGGCCGAGAGCTCGTGGCCCTGGAACTTCGACTTCTCCCACTTGCCCGCGCGCATCGACGCGGTGGCCTGAGGTATCTTGCGCGCCAGTGCCATCAGCAGTGCGATCGCGTGCTCGGCGGTCGTGACCGCATTGCCCGTCGGCGTATTCATCACGATGATGCCGTGTTTGGACGCGGCGGCAACGTCGACGTTGTCGACCCCGATTCCAGCGCGCCCGATGACCTTGAGATCTTTGGCGGCGGCAATGACCTTGGCCGTCACCTTGGACCCCGAGCGGATGACAAGGGCGTCGAATCCGGGAATCGCGGCGGCGAGCTCCGCCTCCTTGAGACCCGGCTTGTATTCGACCGCCATGCCCGGAGCCTTGTTCAAGACTTCCAGCCCGGCCTCGCTGAGCGTATCCGAAACGAGAATCTTTGCTCCCATGCCGATCCCCTTATCCGTTCGCATCCGCGAAGGCCGCCATGAATGTGGCAAGCGCGGTCACCGCTTCGAGAGACACGGCATTGTAAATCGATGCGCGAATGCCACCGACGCTGCGGTGGCCCTTGAGACCGACCATCTTGGCTGCCTTGGCCTCCTTGACGAACTTCTCCTCGAGGGCCTCGGTCGGGAGTCGGAACACCACATTCATCAACGACCGGCTCGCCGCCTCGACCGGGCAGCGGTAGAAATTCGGCCGCGCGTCGATGGCTCGGTAGATGACTTGGCCCTTCTGGCGATTCGTCTTTTCGATTGCCGCCAGGCCGCCTTGATCCCTCAGCCAACGAAGGACGTTGCGGGCCAAGTACACTGAGAAAGTCGGCGGGGTGTTGTAGAGCGAGTTATTTTCCGCGTGCGTCCTGTAGCGCAAGATCTTGGGTATATCCTTCCGCTCCGCCGCCACGAGGTCTTTGCGCACGATGACCAGCGCCACGCCGCTCGGGCCGAGGTTCTTCTGAGCTCCGGCATAGATCAGCCCGAATCGGCTGACGTCGAACGGACGCCACAGCAGGTCCGACGACATGTCGGCGACGAGCGGAACCGAGCCGGTGTCCGGAAACGATTGCCACTGCGTGCCGAAAAGCGTGTTGTTCGACGTCATGTGCACGTACGCCGCATTCGGATCGAGCTTGAGCTCGGCCTGGGTGGGAATGCGCGTGTATCGACCCTCGATGGCCGTTGTGCACGCGACGCGCGTTTGCCCCAGGATTTTGGCTTCTGCGAGCGCCTTTTCGCTCCAACCGCCGGTGATGACATAGTCTGCACTCTTGCCGGGCAGGAGGAAGTTCAGCGGCACCATCGCGAACTGGAGGCTTGCCCCGCCTTGAAGCCACAGAATATCGTAGGATTCCGGGACATTCAGAAGCTCCCGCACGAGGCCGGTCGCCTCGTTGTGAACGGCTTCGTAGTCCTTTCCTCGATGGCTGTGCTCGACGATGGACATCCCCGATCCCTGGAAATCGACGAGCTCATCCAGAGCTAGCTCGAGAGATGGGAGCGGCAAGGCGGCCGGGCCTGCATTGAAATTGTAAACACGCGCCATGGCGAAAACCTCGTAAGGCACGAGTGCAACGTGCCGGGCTGGGGGTTAGTATCACCACCTTGACGCACGTGGCAACCGGCGCAATCGCGCGTGGCGTCGCGTTGATGAACGTCGCGAAGGTTCTTGCGAGCGTGCTCAACGATCGCCGACGGGGGCGGAGGAGAACCGTTGTCGAGATCGATCCAACGAAGCGTCTTCGCGCCCTGCGCCGCTGCGATCAACACTGGGCGCGTCACTGCACCAGCCGCGTAGCTGGCTCGAGCCATGAAGCGACGGAGTTTGCCACCGCCGGGTACTGCATGGACAGGAATGCCAAAAAAGGAAGAATGATCCAGGTGAGCGCGTCAGCGAGGAACGTGGTCCAGGTTATCTTCGCTGCGGTCTTGTTGAGAGCACTGATCGTCTCGTCGCAGTCGAGGTCGATGATTAAGGTGAACCCCGTCAGTAAGATCCCAATGAGAGTGACCGAGACGATCGTCGTCAACAGTCGCGCCGGCTGGAACATGTAGGAACCGATCGCCAGCGCCCAGAGGAGCGCTGTCCCGACGGCGAGCGCGAGCAATAAGCGCAGCAGGCTCACCACCGGATGAACACAGATGGCGGCATGGCCGGCGACGAGCTCCTCAGCCTTCGCGAGCCAGGCGCCAGCGTCGGCGTCGAGCCTCTCGGGCGGGTCGTCAACAACCGTGCCTACGGTCGCGGTTGCGCCCTCGTTGTTCTGGGCGCGCTGCCGAGGCTCTGGCCACCGATGGGCTGGTTCTGCCCAAAAAGCTCGGAGGATCGGTAGAACGCCGTTCCGTGCGCGAAAGGTCGCCGCGAAGCGATCGTCCGCCGTCGCCTTGGGTCCGAGCGTACGCACTTCGGCGAATCCCGCCTCGAGCCCGGCGGCCCATGTGCTCGCCGCGACAAAACGTGCCACGGGCGGCCACCCTAAGATCGCAGCGCGATTGGTATCCAACCAACTGGCGATCCTCGCGAGTGCATCCGCCTGATCCCCCTCGTGCGGAAGCGCGGCGAGACGGGTCGCGGCGGGAGCGGCGAGACCGTCGGGGAGGCGCCGCATGGCGGCCTTCAGGGCGGTCGAATCATAGTGACCATTCAACCTCCTTAGGAACGTGTGAAGATCCCGCCACACACCTACCAACCATGCAAAGGAGACGGCAACGACGACCGCTGCACCCGCGAGGAGCCAGTAGAAGAGGGCATTCGCTTCCTTACCCTCGAACGTCCACAACGGACTTACCTCGAAAATTACCGCCCACGCAATCAGCACGGCACCGGCGCTGGCCAGGCTCCGGACCTTCCATGCCGAGAGGGCGCTGGCGAGCTCGCAGGCCTTGCCTGGGTCCCAGGGTGTCGCCTCCGGCCATCCGGCGCCGGGCTTGTCGTGGCGGCCGTCCAGTCCGAGGCTCCACGCTTGGCGGATCCCGAGGATCTCCAGCTGGACGAAGGCCGCGAGATAGAAGAGTCCGAGGACGAGCAGCAGCGGTGCGAGGGGCGACAGGTAGCTAGCGGGGGCTCCGACGCGCAGGATAAAGAGAGGTCCCTCGAACTGAGCTCCACCCGCATGACGAAGCAACACGACCAGGAGCGCCGGGGGACCGGCCGCCGACACGGCGAACGAGACCACGTGCAGCCAGTGTTCCCCCACGTCGCGTAACACCCGGGTCCACGCGATCGCCGACCCAGCGACTGTGATGAACGAGAGCAGGACCCCCGAGCTTAGAACCCAGGCCGACACGTCCCACGCGTCAAGGGATGGACCGCGTCGGAAGTACGACCATGCGACGGGGAGCGCCATGGCGTCCACAGCACCGATAGCCACGCCCATAGCGCAGGTTTTGCCCAGAGTCAGAGGTCCGGCGCAGCCGACGGGGCAAACGGGTCGCAGGAGCCGAGGCACGTGCTCCGGCGCGAGGAGCGCGACGCAGAACCCGACCGTAGCCCATGCGCAGAACGCAAGCATTCCGAGGGCGATCGCCGTCCACTCCGGAGGCGGACTCGGAGGACGCATGCGCTCCGGATAGGACTCGATCGCCCCTGGCACGGCGCGATCCGCGCTGGCCGGTTCAGTGCCGACCTCTGCTTCCGCGTACTTCGACGGGTCCATGATCGCGGCCAAGGGCCAGGCGCCGTTGGCGCCGATCGCGCTCACCCAGACCGCCAGATTGCGATCGGGCCGTTCCGACTCGCGTGCTAACAGCGTCCGCGCCGCGACGTAGGTGCCGGTGGCAGCCGACGCTGGAAACGCCTCGGCGCCGGGTTGCGCCGCAAAGCCCCAGCGGAGCGCGGGAGTCATCGAATAGGGGTCGACGAGGAGGGTGCCGCCGGTCGCAGCGACGAGGTCGGGGTGGGTGAAAAGGAGGTCGCCGCCAAAGACGAACAAGCGGATGTCGGGGCGGCGCTGTCGCACATGTTGGGCGAGGAAGATCATATCGGCAGGGTCGGTTGCGGCAATTCCGACAAGCTGGATCCCGCGATCGGAGATCGCGTCGATGGTGCGCGACAGCATCAGATCCTCGGTCACCGGCGAGGAGGGCGACAAGAGAGGGGGTGTGTCCGAGCGGCGTGTCGTGTCGTCGAGTCGTGGATCGAGGGCCGTGGGCGGCGCCACCGTCGTCGATCCGGGCGCCGCCGACGTGCGCTCGTATTGAGTGCGGACCGACGCGATATGGAGGGGAAAGGGAAGCGGGAGCTCGGGCGCGTAGATCCGGCCGGGACGCGCGTCGTCCGGCGGCAATGCGCGGTCCGCCGCGCCTGTCGCCCCGAACGATTGACCGTACGCGGTCCCGAGCTCCGACATAATGGCCACGTGGTCGAGCGGGCATGGGCCGTGGAGCGCCAACTCCGGCGAATCGTCGCAGGGGCTCGAGAGGCCCCAGCGGTCGTGCAAGTAGCGATAGAAAGCCTGCTGGAGAATGTCGTCCGGAACGACGGCCTGACGAAAGCGGACCGGCACCCCGGGGGCCGCATTGGGGAAATATAGGCGATTGACGGGGCTGCTGGCGGTCCCCGTGACGACATCAAACTTGGCGTCGGAGTGACGGTCTCGCCAATCGACGATCACGTCCCGTAGCGAGGCCGACGAACCCGAGAAGGTCGGCCCCAACACGCTGATCGGGTCGTCCAGCGGAGGCGTGTCGCCCGGGCGCGCGGCGATCAGCTCGAGGGCTGACGCGAAGGCCCTCTTGTGAATTCCCCACGTCGGAGTTTCTCCGACGACGAGGAGCATCAGGGGGGTCTTGTCCGCGGCCCCCGCACCGGCCCGGAAAAGAAAGAGCCCGGGAAGCTGTTCGGCGCAATGGGGGGCCGGTGACGCCCCTCCGGCGGACTTGCGACCGCGCGTGCTCCCGTCCCAAGGGCTCCAGTAGCGGTCTCGCTCGTATCCCCGCGCTTCGATCGCGCGGACCACCGCGTCGAGCGACCGATCGAAAAAGACGCGCAGTCCGGAGGCGAAGGGATCGGCGAAGGTGGCGACAATGGTTCGAACCCGCGGCATCGCGGGGAGGCTCCTGCGCGGGGCGCAGGTGGCGCTGCTGACGTTCGTCGTCGGCGTGGCGAGATTTGACGCCAGAGGAGCCATCGCGCCGGGCGGGTCGATCGCGCGCGGAAAGAAGAAGTCCTCGAGGACGCCGACGAAGGCGTCGGTGCACCCCGGAATGTCCGGAAGGACACCGGGACACATTTGGGCGGACGTTTCGGCAGATGCCGATTCGGCCGACGCGCTGTCCGCCGGCGGACTGTCGGGCGCGGCCGTAGCGCGTGTCGAAACCGCTCGGCGGCTCGCGCCGGGGCCGGTCACGGTGGGAAAAAGCATGCCGAAGACGGCGAGGACGATGAGAAAGATCGGACTGCGGTCCTTGGACAGCATCGGAAGCACACCCCTGCCTGCGCGCTCTCCGCGAGGCCTTTGGGCGACTCGAGCGCTCTTGGAGCGCTCGTTAGCCTGGAATTGCGTCGGCGTCGATTGCAGACCATGACGGCGTCTTCCCGCTTGATGACCCCGGGCAAAGCGAAGGCCGCATAGCACGCCCAGCGCGGGGTGTCCGCCGCCGGCGCGGCGCATTGCAGGCGGCGACGGGGGAACCTTCTGCCCGATCGTGGCGACGACGAGTTGCCAATAGACCTGTTGGCTTCGCGGGACGGCTCACTTATAGAGGTCGACGGTTCGCGGAGCGTCGACTGCGCGGCGTCGCGTGCTCACTGGTAGCTCACCCACTGGAAGTCGACGATGCCGGAGCTGCCGACGCTAGCCGTGGACAGGGTGTCCGATCCATTCATCATCGTGACGATCTCGTAAGGATCGGTCTGATAGGAGTGGGCGGCGCCCGTCCAGTCCAGCGCGGTCAGGCTGCTCATCGCTGCCGTGCCGTAGTCGGCGAGCGTGGTAATGCTGCCATTGGATTCGGGTCGCTCCATGATCCATTCGACGGAGCTCCCGGCGAAGGCGGGGGCGTTGGAGGGCTGTTTGATGCTGAGAAACCCGGTAGCCGTGCCGGTCGTGGCATCGTAAAGGTAGAACCAGCCATACCCCCCGTCGCCGATCTGGGCGGTATTGCCGCTGTAGCCCGACGAATTCGACATCCAGGTCCAGGCCTCAATGGTGTGGCCCGGTCGAATCGACAGGCTGAGGCTCTGCTCGTTCAGCGGGTAGTACTCGACCCACGCTCGATAGGTCGAAACCTGGAACCAGAAGAACGTCGAGACGTCCTGCTCGGAGCCGTCCTGGACGACGTCGCCGGTGTTCCAGCCGTCGAGTCCGACCCAGAAGCTCGAGTTGTGAGTCCCGCTGGTCGCAACCTTCGGGACTACGTAGGTCCCGTAGACGTATCCGTAGCCGGCGGTACCGGTCAGCACGAGGCCGCTCCAGTTGCTGCTGCTGGCGGGCCCGTTGGGAATGGCCGCACGGTGCTTGACGCCGGGGTTGTCAATCATTCGAGGGGGCAGGACGGTAATCGGCCTGCTCACGAGGCTCAGCCAATGTGCATGTTCGCCGAGGGCCCGGTCGGCGTTGGTCCGGGGCGGGTATCCTAGCCGGACGATATCGTCATTGGTCAGCGCGTCCGCATCGGCGGCCGACAGCGCTGGAAGGACTGTGGCGCTCGGGTGAGGCGTGGCCTCGAGCGCCGTGCGTTGCGCCTCCTGCGCGAGTACGGAAGCGGAGCCCGCTTCACCCGGCTGGAACACGATGGGATGCGAGCGCCGATTTCCCGTATCGTCCGCGCAGCGGAGGGTGAGCTGTCTGGCCCGGTCAGGTTCGGCGATCGCCTGAGCGTAGAACGTGGCGACACCGCGCTCATCCGAGAAGAGGCGCATGGCCCCCGGCGCGCCCTCGACGGCAAGCTCACATAGGGCGTTTGGCAGAGTCTGGAGTGAGACCGGTGTATCGAATTGACGTGCGAGCGTCCGGACCAGAGCGGCCGTGGCCGGCTCGGCCAAAGGAGCAGACCCTGACGGCTGCGGATTTACGGTGTCGTCCGCTGAACAAGCCACGGTCAGACACACCAAGACACCGGACAACGCGCGAACCATTGCACGCATGGAAACCACCTCCTGAGATCTGGGGCCAATCCCCAATGTCCGTTCCTAGGGCACGAGCCGTCGCGGGACCATTTCGGTCGATAACAAATAACGTCAATCAAGAGACTGCCAGCGATAACGGCCGCGCGCGCAGCCAACGGTCTGATGTCCAACCCGATTAGTTGGCATTCATTGTCCTCGTCGATTCGCACCTCCCGACCATCGACGACGACCGTCTGCCGCTCCGACTCGATGCGCAGAAGTTCGACCGTGGATTAAGTATTCGTCCGCGCCGGCCTCGGGAACGCGAACCCGCGGCCAGACTCACGTGCGATCGACACCGGTTGAGCGCGCATCTGAGACCCCCGTGCAACCGGGATCCTCTCTTGATGTGTAGCGCGCAAATTCGTCGCTGCGGCGCACAATCCGGACCTGATCACGAACGACTACCTGATGAAGCCGTCATTACCGAGTCGGGTGTGGGCTACCGCCTCCGCGGCGACTGAGTCCTCGAGATCGCTTCTGCCTTGATGCCACTTATGAAAAACCAACTCTCGTTTTGAGTACTTGCGAATTCGGCGCTAGGTTCTGGAAGAAGGCGGCGAGGCCTGCATGAACCCTCACGCGTACGGGCACCCGTGGTGCCATGCTCTGGTCGACGCCTCGTTTGGGCATCGTTTGGGCATCGATCCGAGCCACCCTGGGGAATTGAACCCCAGACCTACGGTTTACGAAACCGTTGCTCTACCCCTGAGCTAGGGTGGCTAACTACTTGAAGTTGCTGCTTGTTTCTATCGTTCTCTGCCTGGACCCGCCCCTGCTGGGACAATTGGTGAGACGATTCGAGGGGCCTTCGGGACGCGATGTATGCCACACCGGGCCGGTTCGGCAAAGCGCCCAAGTGCCCTCCTCAGTAGGAGGCCAGCGTATTTCGGTCGAGCCAGGCGAAGCCGGCGGCGAGCGCGCGCAGCCGTCTGCCTGGTGGCCAAGTATTGGAAGAAGGCCGGCGTCTTTCGGTCGAGCCCGAGCGAGGCCGGCGGCGAGCGCGCGGAGCGTACTTCCCGT
>JBEKXD010000060.1:0-31126 GCA_049512415.1 Polyangiaceae bacterium | reverse complement strand
CAACCGGACCGCTTCAACCATCGACCAGCCTTACGCGAACCGGCCACAAATGGAAAGCGAGATGTGTAGGATGCTCAGACTTCCTGTACGCGAGCACGCTCGACGCCGGGATCGCGAAGGGATCGGCCGAAATACGCCGGCCTTCTAGTCGTCGCCTACGAGTTGGGGGCGCAGACTTGGCGCACTCGCGTCCACGTCCAGCTCACCGCCCTGGTCCACGACCTCGTCCGGGGCCGGCGGGAGGTTCGACGTCCCGGTCGTTCCGAGAGCGTTTTTGTTCTCGAGAAAGCGAAGTGTCGCGGGGCCGCTCGTGCGCTCGAGGACCATGCGAAGATCGGCCGGCAGGCGGGCATCGACCACCGCCCGAAGGCCCGTCGCCGGGTGCTCGAACTCGAGGCGCACGCAATGCAGGAACGTGCGATCGAGGCCGTGTCTCTCCTCGAAAAAGCGATTGGTCGTGTCGTGGCCGTAGCGGTAGTCCCCGAGGACGGGGTGTCCGATCGCAGCGAAGTGCCGGCGAATCTGGTAGGCGCAGGCCGGATCTGGAACGACGCGCAGCACGCTGTGACCGCCGGTGAAGGCCAGCCGCCTGTAGCGCGTGCGCGCCGTCGTCAAGCGTCCGTGGTCGCGTAGGTCGCGCTTGATCGCTCCCTTGGTCGGCGTCAGGCCGCGGACTCCCACGACGAAGATCTGGCGCGCCGTCGGCGCCGCGAAGGCCCGCTTCCATGCTTCGAGGCGCGCCGGGTCACGAACGAACATGACGAGCCCGCTCGTGCCCACATCGAGCTCGCACACGGCGACGGCGCGCTCGGCTCCCGGTATCCGGTGGACCCTCTCCGACAGCGATCGTGAGTGGTTTTCGCTCGGTCGCGGGGACGTCGACTCGTGCGCGGACTTCTCGACGGCGAGCACCTCATGATCCGCGAAGAGCACTCGCGCAGCGGCAGGAAGGGCCCTTCGGAGGATCGCTACGGTCTCGATCTCGTCGGTCAACGGAATCATATCGAGAGGCCAGAGCGACGTCGTCGCATAACCGAGGTGGGCCAGATGATCCAAGTCCCGCGCGAGCGTGTCGGGGTCGCAGGACACGTAGGCGATGGTCTCTGGGTCGAGCCGCGCAAGGAGTTCTCGAGCGAGGGGGCTCGTGCCACGGCGGGGCGGGTTGACGACCGCTGCGTCGAACTGCTCGTGTCGGTCGGCCAGCGCGCGCAGTGCGCCCGCGACGTCTGCGACTTCGGCTCGGACGTCGAGCCGCTGAGCGCCGGCAGCGGCGCGCGCGGCGGCGACTGCCGGAGCAAAGGATTCGACCAGGTGCACGCTCGCGCCGGCAGCCGCGAGGCTGAGGGCGATCGCTCCCGAGCCCCCATACAGGTCGAGCACGCGGCGCTTGGTGCCATCCCGCCGGCGAGTGCGGGCTCCGACCGTTTCGGCCAATAGCGCGTGCACGACGGCTGCTTGGCCGCGGTGAGCCTGTATGAATGAGCCGAACGTCGCGAATTGAGCAGGTGCTCCAATGCGGTCGGGCGCGGTGGCCGCGCCGGCCAGGGGCACCGTCTCGCCCCCGAGAATTTGGGGCGCGTCTCCCTCGTGATAGTTGCATGCCACGCCGGCGACCTCCGCCGCGTCGCGCATCAGATCGCGGGCCGCTTGACGCAAGGGCTCCAGGCTCGTGGCACGCTCACGCTGCACCACGAAGGTGACCAGAACTCGGCTCACACTGCCGTCGCAGACCTCCCTCAAGTCGACCGCTCGCAGCCACCCGTAGGTCGAGCAATCTTCCGGGGCGATGCACGACGCCTGGGCCTCCGCGGCTCCGATGTGCGCGCGCAGAACCGACGCGACACGACTTAGGCTGGGAGCAAGCACCGCGCAGCCGGGGATGTCCACGACCTGATGGCCGCCGCCCTTGGCGTACAATCCAATCTTGGCTCCGCTAGCCACGATAAGCTTGGCTCGCGTGCGATACCCTACGTAAGGCCTGGCCGGAGCGACCGGCTCGGTACACACCAGTGCGAGCGCGGGATGCCGCCCAACTGCCTGGACGACGCGCGCCCTCTTCAGCGCCAGCTGCTCCGAGTAAGGAAGATCGATGAGCGGACAGCCCCCGCACTGGTCGGCGTGCTCGCACCGAACGCGCTCGGGGCACGAAGGGGAAGCCTGGGAATCCGCCGGTGCGATCATTGCCGCTTCGCCCTAGCTCGAACGTAGCACGCGTGCGAGCCAGCTCGGTCGTCCGTCGCTCGAATCGACGAGCGCGGCCCCCCTCGAGCTCGGGCGATTGGCGGCCCCCTCGAGCTCCATCGAAACCAGCGGCTGCCTGGATTCGTAGATCAAGATTATGGTGTGCGCCGTGTCGCGTGGGCCCGGAGCGATCGAAAGCCCTTGGCGCGTGGTAGGACTTTACCCCGTGGCTCAGCCCAGCGACGCCGATAGGGCCATGGACCGCTACGCCGACGGCGATGACCAGGCGTTCGCGACCCTGTACGACGAACTCGCTCCGCGCTTGTTTGGCTACCTGGTGCGGCAGACCAGGGATGCAGCGCGGGCCGAAGACCTTCTCCAGCAGACGATGCTACAAATGCATCTTGCGCGGGACCGGTTTATCCGTGGCGCTGACGTGGCTCCGTGGGCGTTTGCCATCGCCCGGAGGCTCTTCATCGACGCCTCGCGTCGGGGAAAGCGCGAGTCCCTGTCCGCGGACGGGGATGTCGATGCCGGTCCTTCGCAGGAGCCCTCGGCAGACGAGGTCTTGCAGGCCGAAGATCTCGCACGGACGCTGGACTCCGTGCTGGGGCGTATTCCGCCAGCCCAGCGCGAGGCGTTCGAGCTCTTGAAGCGCGATGGTCTGAGTGTCGCGCAGGCCGCCGAGGTTCTCGGAACCACGGTCTCCGCGGTCAAACTGAGGGCGCACCGGGCTTACGAGGCGCTGCGCGTCGTACTGAGCGAAGCCGATGCTCGCTTCGAGGAGGACGGCCAGTGAACTCCGCGGTTCCGTCAAGAGACGTGCGGGAACGCACGCTGGCTGCCGTGCGTGCCCACGCCGTGGCAGCGCGCACAGCGGGAAATCGTTTCCGCCGGCTGGTTCTATCCGCGGGTGCTCTCTATTTGGCTGGAGCGTTCGCGGCGCTCGGTGGGCTCGTCGAGGGGGACCGGCCTGCGTGGTATGTGGCCGCGACGGGCGTCGCGTGGGCACTGGTCGCCAGCGCCGCAACATGGGCAGGCGTGGTCCGTGGCCGTTCCATGCTTGGCCGCTCGGTAGTCTTGCAGGGTTGGACCGCACTCGGCATAGCTCCCGCGCTGGGCGTCTTGGCGCTCGTTGCGGACGTCCTTTGGCCGGCGGCTCGCCTGGACGCGGTGGGGATGCGCGCCCATGGGGCGTGCTTCGCACTCGCGCTGCTTCTATCGATTGGGCCGCTGGCCGCGTTCGTCCTAGTACGACGCGGCAGCGAGCCCGTTGCGCCGCGGAGGGTGGGTGCGCTTCTCGGTGCGGTGTCGGGCGCGTGGGCCGGACTCGCAATGGATCTTCATTGTAGCCATACGTCCGTAGCGCATGTCTTAGGAGGTCACGTGCTGCCGGTCTTTCTGACCACTGGGATAGGCTATGCCCTAGGAGCGGTCGCGCTGGGAATCCGAAGACGGTAAAGGCCGGGTATCGGCCGAGCGAGAGCAAGGCCGGAGTCCTCAGGCCGAGCAATAAGGAACTAGGAATAAGGCCGGCGTACTTCGGTCGAGCCCAAGCGAGGCCGGCGGCGAGTCGCGCGGAGCGACTTCCTGTACGCGAGCATGCTCGACGTTGGGATCGCGCCGGAATCGGCCGAAAGACACCGGCCTTATCCGGCGATTGGTGTGGCGGACTGTCGCGCTCTCATCGCACCGACGCTCTCCGCGCCCGAGATGCCGACGAGCTGGAGTGTTGCGCGTGCTTCTCGGCCGGTCGACGCGTCCATCGCCAGCACCTTCATGGTGCCGCTCTCGTCCACCTCAAAACGCACTTGAATGACCACCTCGCCGCGAGGCGCGGGACGGAGGCCGCTGAGCTCGACCTCGCCCAAAAACGTATTCTGGGAAAACGCGGGGTCCTCGCCCTGCGCGACCCGGACGCGAACGAGCGTCTGCTTGTCGGCTGACGTCGTGAAGGCCCGTGTGCGCTCGCACGGAATCTTGGCATTTCGTTGCACGATCGTATCGCAGAACCCGCCCGCCGTTTCGACCACCAGGGCTCGCGGCGTCACGTCCACCAGCACGGGCAGCGGTCGGCGCAGTGGCTCGTTCGACGCCGGTGTTGGCGCCGGTGTCGGCGCTGCCACCGCCGCTGCGGAGCGATCGGGTGGGAGGGAGGTGGAGTGCGTCCCAAGAGGAGGCGTCGGGGCTGAAGCTAGGGCGGAAGGAGGAGGGGTGCGCGCCTTCTCGCGCTCCGCGAGCAACGACGTGAGATCCGTCGCTACGGTGACTTCCTCTTCGTCGTCAGAGGGACTCCCGCGCGACGCGGGGCTCGGCGGGAGCGGGATCGCGCGCGGACGGCTCGTCTCGGTGAGCGCCGCAGCGAGGACGGCGGCTCCCACGGCCACGACTTCGTCCGGATTGACCCGGTCGAGCGGCGGAGTCCCGAAGAACTCCTCGACATTGCGACGAACGAGAGGAATTCGTGTCGACCCGCCGACTAGCACGACGCGGTCAAATGCGGTGACCGGTTGGTTCGCGATGGACAGCGCTTCCTCGCACACGGCGAAGGTGCGCTCGACGAGCGGCGCCGCGAGGGCCTCCAGCTCGGCGCGCGTGAGCACGAAGTCGACGTCCGATGTCGAGCCCGCCTTCGAACCCAGTGCGGTTGCGCGGAGGCGCACGCCCGCCCGCTCGCGCGTCGAGAGTTCGATCTTGATGCTCTCGGCGGCCACGCGAAGTCGCTCGAACGCCTGCGGATCCGACCTCAGATCTTGCCGATACGCGAGCAAGAACGCTTGCGCCATCCGCTCCGCGATGACCATGTCGATGTCGTCGCCCCCGAGGAAGGTATCCCCAGCCGTGGCGAGCACCTCGAAGACGCTGCCCGACAATTCGAGGAGCGTGCAGTCGAAAGTCCCGCCGCCGAAGTCGTAGATGGCGATGCGCTCCTTCTCGGCACGGTCGAGTCCGTAGGCCAAGGCCGCCGCGGTCGGCTCGTTGACGATGCGCACCACGTCCAGGCCTGCGACGCTGCCGGCTACCTTCGTGGCCCCGCGCTGGAGCTCGTTGAAATTCGCCGGAACCGTGAGGACCGCCCGCTCGATGGACTCGCCCAGCGAGGACTCCGCAATCTGCTTTGCGCGGCGCAATACGAAGCCGCTGATCTCGGAGAGCGTGTACTCGTGTCCTCTCGCCGAGATTCTAGGTTCATGCGAGGGGCCCTCCTTGAGGACGAAGGCGAAGCGGCTGCGCGCCTGCTCGATCTCTGGGCTGCGCCAGCTGCGGCCGAGGAGTCGCTTGACGCTCGAGACCGTGTTCACGGCGTCGATCACGCGACGGTCTTTGGCGGAGTGGCCTACGAGCACCTCCCCGTCCGGCTGGAAAGAGACGACACTTGGGAGCAGGCGCCTCCCGAGCTCGTCACTGAGGACCTGCACCCGGCCGCCGCGCACCGTGGCGACGACCGTGTTGGTCGTTCCTAGGTCGATTCCGAGGACGGCCATCGCGCGGACGATTATCGCAGGGACTCGGGATGGAGGGGAGCCATCATGTGAGCGCCGGACCGGATTTCTTCACTTCGATGGCCGGCGCCTCCAATTCGGCGATGACCGCACGAAACCAGCGCCGGATCGCGGACGGAAAGGGCCACATCCAGCCGTAGTCGGGCCCCACGAAACGGCGCACGATCTCGGACTCCAGGGCCCGTGCCGCGTCGATGCCGCGCACTTCGGCCGTGGCTCGCAGGGTGGCCGTATACGCCTCCCACTCGAGTCGCGCTCGGCCCCACGCGAGCCACAGGGGGAAAAGCGGCACGAGGTACACGAAGGTCATGGCCAGATCGCCGAGCCGTCGCCGCTGGACTAGATGAACCCGCTCGTGCATCAGCAGGATGTACCGATCCGCGTCGCTCAGGTCGACGTAGCTCTCCGGTACGTAGAGCTTGCCGAAGAGAACCGTATGGTAGCGGGTGAGATAGCTTCGCTGGCGCCCCAGGGTGATGACGGCGAGGGCGCAGGAGATTGCGGCTTGGACGAAGTCTCCCTTTTTCCGGCGGATCTCGAATCCTGGGAACTCCCGGTGCATCGCCTCGAGCAAGCGCTCGGAACGGTCTGGCGGCGCCGGACCATCCGCGAGACCATCTTTGGTGGGGCTTTGCGCGCGCGGTAGAGTAGGCTCGATCTGTGTCATGATCGAGCCCGTGCGCGCTGCCGGAGGTCCGAATGCCGGTCCATCCCCGGCCAGTCCGTTCGAGTTTTCCGACGACCACAAAGATGTTCTTCGCGGGGTTGCATCATCGCTGTTCTTCGCGGGGGTCTCCGTGCTCCTGTTCGGCGGGATTGGCGCGCTGCTCGTCGCGGGAGCAGAACTTTACGCTGGGGCTTCGGCGAGCGCGCTCGCGTCCGTCGTCGGCGCCGGCGTGGCGGGGATTCTTTCGTGGTGGATGCTCTCGGCTGGAAGGGCGCTCTCTGCTATTATTTCGACGCGCGGACGGAGCGTCGAGCTTCTGATGACCGCGGCCGCTCCGCTGGGACGGTTCTTCTGGTGCGTGGGCTTGCTCGTCGTGGCGACGGCACTTTCCGGTACTGCTGTGATTGCCATCTCTGCGCTCCGCCCATGAAAGGGAGCAGGCGGTCTCGTGAGCCGTTTGCGGGGCTGTTCGCGTCTGATTCCTGGGAGCGTGACCTAGACTGTAGAGAGGTTGACCCATCGTGAGACCCCGTTCGCCCGTCGTTGCCTTCGCGTTTTTGGTTTCGAGCGTTCTCGGAGGATGCTCGTCGAGCTCTTCGACGTCCAATGCAGTCGATGGGGGTGGGGCTAGCAGCAGTTCCGGGGCAAGCTCCGGAAGCTCCAGCAGTTCGCCGAGCAGCAGCTCGGGGGTGACCGGCAGCAGTAGCTCCTCCTCGAGCAGCAGCTCTGGGGCCGCGTCGAGCGGTGGCTCTGGCAGCGCGTCGAGCGGTGGTTCGTCGAGCAGCAGTTCGTCGAGCAGTAGCTCGTCTGGCGGCAGCAGCTCGGGCGCGTCGTCGAGTAGCTCGGGGAGTTTATCAGGCAGCGGTAGCTCTGGAAGCTCGTCAGCTAGCAGCTCGGGAAAGGGTGCGAGCAGCGGGTCGGGCGGTGGCAATTCGTCGGGGGCCGGATCGAGCAGCTCCTCGAGTGGCAGCGGATCGGGGAGTTCGTCCGGCGTCCGCGATTCGGGCGTGGATGACGACGCGGCGCGCTCGAACGACTCCGGCACGACCGACAGCTCAGGGGGCTCAGAGTCGGGCACCACGAATGGGGTGCTCGCGGCGACGCCGCCCATGGGATGGAACAGTTGGAACCACTTCGCCGGGAACATCAGCGAGACGGTCCTCGAGCAGACCGCGGACGCCATGGTCTCTACCGGAATGCAGGCGGCTGGCTACCAATACGTGAATATCGACGACACATGGGCGTCTGCCAGCCGCGACTCGAACGGGAATCTCGTCGCAAATCCTTCGAAGTTTCCCAGCGGAATGAAGGCTCTCGCCGACTACGTTCACGCAAAGGGTCTCAAGCTGGGAATCTACGGGGATCGCGGGACGAAGACGTGTGCCGGATATCCGGGGTCCTACGGCTATGAAACGAAAGACGCGGCGACCTTCGCCTCGTGGGGCATCGACTATCTGAAGTACGACAACTGCTCCGCGTCGCCCGCCAGCGCCGGCATGCAGCAGGACTACACGGCGATGTCCAACGCGTTGAAAGCCTCGGGTCGCTCCATCACGTTCAGCGAGTGCGCTTGGTGGTTTTACACGTGGGAGCCGACGGTCGGCAATCTGTGGCGGACGACGACGGACATCACGGACACTTGGGCGAGCTTCACTGGCAATCTCGACAAGAACGGCGGGACGACAGCGCGCTATAGCGACGCCTCGTACGGAGCCCCTGGACTGGCTCAGTACGCCGGTCCGGGTCACTGGAACGACCCGGATATGCTCGAGGTAGGCAACGGTGGAATGACGGATACCGAAGACCGCTCGCAATTCTCGCTTTGGGCCATCATGGCGTCTCCCCTGATTACCGGCAATGATCTGACCGCGATGAGCGCCACCACGCTGGCCACACTGACCAACGCCGATGTCATTGCGATCGACCAGGATCCGCTAGGGATTCAAGGCCAACCGATCAGCACGAGCACGACGCTCGAGGTTTGGTCGAAGAAGCTCTCCGGCCCATCGACCTACGCCGTCGTTCTGTTCAACCGCACGTCCGCGACTGCGAGCATCAGCGTGACCTGGAGCAGTCTCGGTCTCACGTCTTCCGCGGCGACGGTTCGTGACCTGTGGGCGCAATCCGACCTTGGCAGCGTGACCACCGAATACACCGCAAGCGTCGATAGCCACGGTGTGGTCATGCTCAAAGTCACCGGACAGTAGGAGTTCTTCGCCGGGCGCGGTGGCTTGGGGGGTGCCGAACGGTCCGTCCTTGACGAGGGCGCGTCCGAGGTCTGAAGGAGACCCCGCGCCCGGACCTGGCGTGGTGTGATTGGGCACGACAGGGTGACTGGGTCGGGACGCTGTCGGGTAAAGGACGGCGGGCGGTCCTCGAGCTGCTACTTATTTGAGGCGCAGCAAGGATATTTCTCTAAAAGTCGATCACACTATATGGAATGCTTTGCCGAAGTCTCGTCCATTCATGCCTCCTTGTCGGCGCCACTCTGGCGGCTGTGTGGATCGCTGGATGCCAAGGCGGCGCGTTCGTCGACGAGAACGGCGCCTCGAGTTCCTCTCGCGGCTCGGATGGGGCTGCGCAGGCTTGCCAAGACCCTGCGTCCGGATGTCCGTGCTCGACCGAGGGTGCGACTCTCAACTGCGGCGAAGTGTCCCGGCAGTCGGGAAACTATGTGACGTGCAGCATCGGAAAGACCACGTGCCATGGCGGCGTCTGGTCGCCCTGCATTGGCGATAGCATCACGAGCGAGCGTCTGGTCTCGAGCAGCCTCCGCTTCGAGGGGCTCGGAAGCTCGACAACCTGCGACTCCGATCCGTGCGATCCCTCGTGTGCAGTCGTGGCAGACACGCCGAGCGGTCTCGACGCGGGACCGGGGCTCGTAGCGAACGACGCCGGACTCACCCCGCTTCCGATCGTCGTAGGCGATGCGGGTGAGCCGTGCACCGGTCTGGCGATCAACCCGCCCACGCTCAACGTCACGGTCACCGGTCTATCGCCCATCACGACGACGCCACCCGCTCTCAATCTCGCGGCGTCGTACACGCCGCTGGCGTGCTACCAGACGGCGGCGAACGCCGCCTGGTCGGTCGACAAGAAGTACCTCGCGGCCATCTCCGGCGGCACGCTGACCCTGGTGGGAGCCGTGGCCGGTCCGATCCAGGTGTCGGCGTACTCGGCCGGCTTTCAGGCATCGGCGACCGTGAACGTCACCACGAATGTCGTCGACTCGAGTCAGGTCACGCCTGCGATCGCCGCGGCGTTCGGCGGAAAGGCGACGCAGAACGACAACCTCAACGTTCTCTATCCCTATCCCGCCACCGTGTTTCCCAGATCGGTCGCCGCGCCCGTCGTTCAATGGGACAACTTGGGCGTCGCCGCGACGGCCGTAAAGGTCAGCATCCAGTATCCGGTGACGGGCACTCCGACCTATTCGGTCGCAGTGATTCTCCCGGAATCCTCTCCGCCTGCGGCCGCGCTCAGCCAAGACGGGTGGGCCTATCTGGACGCCACGGCGGCCGGACAGGATGCTCTCATATCCATTCAGCGCCTGGTCAACGGCGTCCTGCTCAATCCAGTCACGGAAACCGTACATTTTGCGTCGCAGCCGCTTCGCGGCAACATCTTTTATACCGAGTACGACG
Source organism: Polyangiaceae bacterium (assembly GCA_049512415.1). Taxonomy (GTDB): domain Bacteria; phylum Myxococcota_A; class Polyangia; order Polyangiales; family Polyangiaceae; genus Palsa-1150. Next base: position 21,131 of record JBEKXD010000060.1, on the reverse strand, counting down.
TCCTCGCGTGGACGGCTACGATCAAGACCAATAAACCGTACGGTACGACCCCCGCCGCCATTGCTCTCGCCAACTCGGGGTGCAATCCCTGCCACTCCGTGTCCGCCAACGGGACCACCCTCGTCTCGTCGAACTGGGGAAACAACGACACGAGTGTCGCACGCGTCAATGCCGACGGGACCCTGACCGGTCTGGCGAACATGTGGAATAGCACGGGCACCGACTCACGCGGCTTTGCGTATTCGGCCATCACGCCAGACGGACAGTATGCCCTCCAAGGGGCCAACTGGTGGGGCAATACGCTGGACGGTGCTCCGAGCGGGTCCGGCTCGAAACCTCACAACAACGGCTCAGGACTGACCGGAAGCTACTACGCGAACGGGACCTTCGCCGGGACGCCGGTCGTCACGGAGACCGATCCGACGGTCGACTTCACCTGGGGTGCCACGTCCCCCGCATCCGGCATTGCAGCGGGCACGAACTACTCGGTGTCTTGGACGGGGTCGATTCAGCCGATTTTCAGCGAGACGTATACGTTCGAGGTCGAATCGAGCGACGGCGCGACTCTGACGGTGAACGGTCAGACGGTCATCAACCACCTTCAGGCGCAGACAGACGCCAAGGTCACCGGAACGATTGCGCTGACGGCGGGCGTGAAGGTCCCCATCGTTCTCCAGTACGAGAACATCTCGAACGCAGCCCAGGTGCATCTGCGTTGGAGCAGCGCGAGCCAGCCCTATCAAGTCGTCGCGGTCACGCAGCTCTACCCAGCCGTCACCAACGCAAACGGCCTCCTCGGGACCTACTATAGCAATATCGATCTCACCGGCTCTACCGTCCAGCGCATCGACCCGTGGATCGACTTCAACTGGAACGGCGGCTCCCCCGTCCCCGGATCGAGCGGGGACAACTGGTCTGCAGAGTGGACCGGACAGGTGCTGACGCCCTGCACCGGCACCTATCAGTGGTGTGTTACGGGCGACGACGGAGTGAGGCTGTGGGTCGACGGCGCCGAGGTCGACAATGGCTGGGTTTCTCAGGGGCCGACGCAGTATTGCAGCGGGGCCCTCCCCGAGACAGGCGGAGCGCTGCACGCCGTCAAGCTGGACTACTTCCAGGGGGGCGGGGGGTCGGTCACTCAGCTGCAATGGAACTCATCGTGCGCTCCTTCGGGCGTCATTCCCTCGGCAGACCTCCTTCCTGGCGCCCTTTCAGCGCCCGCGAACGGGTTGACCGGGACCTACTACAGCAATATCGATTTCACGGGCGCGGCGATTTCGCGCGTCGACCCGGGTGTGAACTTCAATTGGAACGGCGGCGCACCCGTCCCTGGATCGAGCGGGGACAATTGGTCCGCGGAGTGGACGGGGCAAGCGATGATTCCGTGCTCCGGCACGTATCAGTGGTGCGTCACGGGCGACGACGGCGTACGCCTCTGGGTGGACGGTTCGCTCGTCGACGACGGCTGGGTCGCGCAGGGGCCAACCACCTACTGCGGTCCCAACACCAGCGAGACGGCAGGGACGACACACGACATCAAGTTCGACTATTTTCAGGCGGGCGGCGGATCGGTCGCCCAGTTGCAGTGGAACTCGTCCTGCACGGGCAGTGGCGTCATCCCGGCGGCGTCTCTCTCTCCGATCGGCGACCAAGGTCTCGGCGGGTACAATCAGGCCTTTCTGAACGCGGGCGACCGCGGAACGGGCATTGCGTACTCGATCCTCGAGGTCCCGACCGCCGTCGGAGCGTCCCCGGTCGACGTTTCCGCAATGGCTCCGAATTCGTGGGGACTTGGCTCGACGGCGATGATGGCCCCGGCGTTCTCGCCCGATGGGACGAAGCTGGTCTTCGTCGACGGAGACACGTCCGCCGGAGCCTCGTGGCGGCAAGGTCTCTCCGTCTTCGACTTCGGCGAGACGGCCAAGCAGTTTGGCAACCGGCGAAATGTGGTCAATGCGGTGAGCGCAGCGAACATCATTCGTTGGCCGGCTTTCGAGAGCGATTCGCAGTCGGTCATTTACCAGACGAACCCGACGAGCATCGACGACCTGCAATACGGCGGCATGCTCCCGTCCGGATACAGCAGCATTCCGGGCCAGCTCTGGTCGGTGGACGTGACCAATCCCGCGGGGCACCCGCCGGTCTCCTTGACCACGCTCAACACCGGCTTGGGGGGCAACGACGTCGATCGCAGCTATCAGGCGACCGTGCTTCCGCAGTCCGCCGGCGGATACCGATGGACGGTGTTCACGTCGGACCGCCAGTACGGCAACACGATGAACGTTCCGACTCCGAACGTCACGCCCACGACGCAGCTCTGGGTAGGCGCGCTCGACGACACCGTGAGCGCTGGCGCCGACAGGAGTCACCCGCCGTTCTGGCTGCCCAATCAGGTTCTCGGTACCAACGGAGGTCGCATCCGCAACGAGCGCGCCTACTGGGTTCTCGACGCGTGCAAGGCGACGCTGGCCAGTCTCAATCCGCCGACGGCGCCGTCCGCCCCGTCCTTCACGCCGAGCGATCAAGACATCGGCGGAGTTGGATACCCGGGCTCGCTCACCGTTTCGGGCACCACGTACAGGGTCGTGGCCGGGGGCGACGACATCTGGAACCAAGCCGACGCGTTTCACTACGTGTACGCTCCGGTCTCCGGTGATTTCCAGTTTCATGCCCGAGTCGATTCGCTCGCGATGGCCGACTACTGGTCGAAAGCTGGAGTGATGCTCCGCGACACGCTCCAGTCGAATTCCGCGCAGACGTACATGATGATCAACGCGGGTGCGTTGACGGGCCTTCAGTGGCGCGACACGACGGGAGACTCGAGCAATTGGATCCAGGGTCCTGAGGAGAGCTTCCCCTATTGGGTGCGACTGACTCGCACCGGCTCCGTGGTCTCGGGGGATATCTCGCCCGACGGCGTCGTGTGGACCAACGTCGGTGTGGAAACGCCCGCCATCGGGACCAATGCGTACATCGGACTTGCCGTGACGGCCCACAACAACGGCACCACCACGACCGCCCAATTCGATAATGTCGGATTCGGCGCGACCACCCCGCCGGATCCACGGCCCGCTTCCGTGTGCCTGGACGATCAGGACTGCTGCGGTGCCCAGACCAATCCACCGACGGCCGCGTGCCAGGTGGATGTCCCGGTGACGAACCCGGTGACCAGGCACTGCTTGGCTCTCACCGCGAACTCCTGCGTTGCGGTGGGCGGCTCGTGCACGTCCGACAGCGACTGCTGCGGCTTTCCGACCAATCAATGCACGGGAGGGACGTGCACCGTTCCCCCTGCGCCGTTCTCGTATTCCGACCTCGTCTTCACGCGTGACTACCAAGCGAGCTGCCCTTCGCAGACAGAGCCTGTGTGGCGTTTCTTCGATTGGCAAACGGTCACCCCGGGAGACTCCGACATCAAGTTCTACGCCGCCACGGCGACGACCTTCGCAGGCCTTCCGTCCGTCGAGACCGGTTCTTCTGTGGCCTACCTGGGCAGGGCTTCGGGGGCCCCGATCACGAACTGGACTGGCGCGGACGTGGGAGCCGCGTTGACCAGCATAGGGCAGTCTCCCTCCGACAACTATGTGCGAATCTTCGTCGATTTCCAACCCACCTCGGACTTGTCGCAGGGTCCGACACTGACGGCATGGCGTCAGGAGTACGACTGCGCAGCCTCCGAATGACCCACCCCCCGCGGATCCACTGGATTGTTGGATGGGCCCTTGGCTGCCTGACGGGGCCGGCGTGCACGTCGAGCCCGACCTATCCGGCTGGGTCCGGCGAGTCGGCCGAGACGGAGTACGGGCGAACGGACAGCGGTGTGGCGGCACGGCCGCCGGTCGATGGCGCGGACGCGTCGGGAGGCAGCTCCCCGCGGGTCGATGGCTCGGTCGAGGCGAGTGCGGACGCCAGTTCGCGCGCGGTGGGGGACGCCGAAGGGCTCGATGCCCTGACGGACAGTACGTCGGGCGATGCTCTAGCCGATGGGACGTCGGGGGACGCGCTGCCGGAGGGCGCGTCGCTGGACGCTCCGCGGGAGGCGGAGACGGGCGTCTCCGCGGACGTCGTCGTCACGCCCGCTTCCGACGCCACGATGCCAAACCCGACGTGCAATCCAGACACGAATTGGTCGGCCCCCGTCGCCGTCGATGGGCTTTCCTTTCCATCCCAGCCCATGGTGACCTTGACGGCCGACGAGCTCACGGTCGCCTGGGTGCTGGACGCCGGGGGTGGAACCGGTGCGGTCTATGTCGCCGACCGCCAGGACTCTTCGGCCGCGTTTGGGACGGCCATGGTGGTGAGCGCCTCGGGCAGTGCGAGCCAAGGGGGGACGCAAGAGGCGGGAAGCCTCGCGGACGGTGGCAGCTTCGAGGACGCCGGCTCCGGGTACTTCGCGTTCGAGAGAGTCGGATTGAGCGCCGACGGGTTGACGCTGGTCGGCGTAGCCATCGGGGGCACGGCGATGGCCGAGTTCACGCGCACCGCGCGCGGCCAGGCCTTCTTCCCGTTCCCGCAGCCCGCGCACTTGTTGCCGCTGTCGAAGCCGCTTTATCCAGGAGAGACGCTCGGCGATCCGGTGATATCCCCCGACGGCGATGACATCGTCTATTCGCGCTGGGGCCTTGACCCGACCGTGTCCGTGTACGAAGCGTTTCGGTCGGGGCTCGTAGCGTGGGGTACAGGCTCACCGCAGGGGGGCAGCGCATTGCAGATGGATTCGGGAATGCGCAAGCGACCCTTATCGTTGAGCGCCGACCGGCTCACGCTATTTGTCTGGGACGAAGCCACGAGCAATGCGTATGGCCTCTTCCGTGCGGACTCGATGGGCGGCTTTAGCAGTCCGCAATCCTACGGGGAGCGGTACTCGCTGCAAGCCAGTGCCTCCTGCGACCATCTCTACTATGTGGCACCCGCGGCTTCGGGGTTTGCGCTCGTCGAGGTGACAGGCATGTAGAGCGCGGGTGCGGCGGACGGCCAGGGTCGTGCGTCTATTTTCCCGACGCCCCCGGGACCCACGCCGGGTGCGTTCGGCCCAGCCACGCCGCGAGCGCACGCCGGGCTGCCGGAGGCGCGTCAGGCTTGGCGATGAGTCGCGTGCGATGCGGCTGGGGCGGGCCGAGCGTCACTCGCCGTCCGCTCACACGACCGTCCCGGGAGCACACGATTTCGACCGTTTCGTTGGGCGCGCGGCCGCGCAGGACCGAATCCACGCCGACGGACCCGTCGATGCGCGCGCCGGCGATTGCAATGAGTTCATCGCCGAAGGCAATCCCCGTGGCAAAGGCTGCGCCGTCTCTCAGGACAGCCGAGACGACGCACCGTCCACCGTCACTTCGCACGCGCAGACCCAGCATGCCGTGACCGTCGTCCTCACGGCGGGAGCGCTCCACGGCGAGGCCAACGGTCGCGAGGGGCTCAGCGACGTCGATCTCGGCCGGGGAGCGGATCCACGCTTCGAAGAGGTCTGCGAGCGACAGACCTGTCGCCTCCTCGAAGATCGCCAGCATCCCATCCTCCGGAACCGGGCGCTCGCGAAGGCCGTACTCCCGCCAAAGGTGCCCCACGACTTGATCGAGGGTGGCTCGTCCATCGCTGCGCGCGCGAAGCTCGAGGTCAAGGAGCGCGCACACGAGCTCCCCCTTGCGGTAGTAGCTGACCGAGCTATTGAGAGTGTTCTCGTCGGGCCGGTAAAGTTTTATCCACGCGTCGAAGCTGGCGGTTTCGAGCGAGATCACCCGACGGCCGGGCGTCTGTTCCAGGTAGGCGAGCTCGCTCGCGAGGTGGTCGAGGTATTCCTCGACGGAAGCTCGTCCGGTCAGCACGAGGACTCGCCAGTCGTAGTAGCTCGTGGCCCCCTCGAACCACCACAAGAGCCGGGTGTAGCACTCGACCTCGTAGCGGTACGGCGTCAGGCCCTCGGGCCGAATGCGCTTGACGTTCCAGGCGTGGAAAACTTCGTGCGCGACGAGCGACAAGAGGTCGAGGTAGCCATCGCGCGATGAGAAACTCGTGGCCGGGACTATGAGGGCTGAGCTGCTCCTGTGCTCGAGACCGCCGCGTCCGCGCGGCGAGACGGCAAGCAGGAGTTCGTAGCTCTCGTAGGGAAGATTTCCTCCGAAGAGAGTCGCTTCGTATTCAATGAGCAGCTGGGTGTCGGCCACGAGGCGATCCATCTGCGCGTCGCCGACGGCGTCTCGGGGCCAGATCGCGTACCGATGCGGGACGCCGAAGACCTGAAATGGCGCCATCGTGATCGCTCCGAGCAGAATCGGCGAGTCCACGAGCGTGTCGAAGTCCGGGGTCCTGAAGCGATGCAAAATGGAATCCGGCAGCGCTTCACACCCCAGCACCGCGAGCGCCGTCGCTGCTCGCCACCCGCTCGCAACCTCGATCTCGAGGAGGGCCCCCAACTGTTCGTGGCCCTCCACGGCCATAAACAACGCCGCGCCGACGAGAAACGCGTGGGTCTCGTCCACATGGTTCGTGCGTACCGTCAGCTCGCCCGCATAGACGCTGTAGCTGAATACGAGGGCGGTCGACGGGCCCGGTTCGATGCGCCAGGCGTTCTTTCGAACCTTTCGAAAGAGCGCTGGGGGGGCTACCGCAAAGGATTCCACGTGGCGCGCGTACTCGCGGACGAGGTACGAGCCGGGCGTCCACACCGGCATGCTCACGACGAGCGCACTCGGCAGCGGGTCGTCCGACACGATCGTCGTCTCCACGCGAACGAGCTGAGTCGCCGGCGACTTGATCCGCACGCGGTGGACGATCTCGAGCGCCATGCGAGCCATGTATCACGCCGGTTGGCCCCTCTTCGATCCCAATACTGGCTCTGCGCCCGCCGGTCGTGGCAGGCTTGGGCTGACTTGTCGCCTTCAGCCGATGTCCTGCTCCGCACACTTCCGGTGGCCCTGCTGTCGCTCGCCATCATCGCGGTCCCCGTGCTCGTCTTCGAGCCGGACGGACTTCCTCGCTTGCGCGCGCTTCAGAGAGAACTCTCGGACGTCGAGGACCACAACGACGAGCTTCGGCGCGATGTCGCGCGGTTGCGCGTCGAGGTGGCCGAGCTGCGCGACGATCCGGCGGCCATCGAGCGCATCGCACGGAGCGAGCTAGGGATGGTTCGAAAGAGTGAAATTGTATTCGAGTTCGACCCGTAGTGCTACATGAGTGCGGCGATGCGCTACGAGGCGGTCATCGGGCTTGAGGTGCACGCGCAGCTCCTGACCCGCACCAAGGCTTTCTGTGCGTGCTCGACTGCGTATGGAGCGCCGGCCAACACGCAGGTCTGTCCGGTGTGTCTCGGCTTGCCCGGAGCGCTTCCCGTGCTGAACGGGGCCGCGGTCCGCCTCGCGGTGATGACGGCGCTCGCGCTCTCGTGCGCGATTCGCCCACGCAGCCGCTTCGCCCGGAAGAACTATTTCTATCCTGACCTGCCGAAGGGCTACCAGATCAGCCAGTTCGACGAGCCGTTCAGCGAACGAGGGCATCTGGACATCGAGGTCGACGGCCACACCAAGCGAGCGGGGATCACGCGCGTTCACATGGAGGAGGACGCCGGAAAGACCATTCACGCCGCCGATGTGTCGGTCGTGGATCTCAACCGGTCGGGCGTTGCCCTCGTAGAGATCGTGGGGGATCCCGATCTGCGCAGCGCTGCCGAGGCCGCGGAGTACCTGCGAACGCTTCGAGACGTTCTCATCTTCATCGGCGTCAACGACGGAAACTTGGAAGAGGGCAGCTTCCGCTGCGACGCCAACGTGAGCATTCGCCCCGCCGGAGAGACGAAGCTCGGGACGCGTGTCGAGCTCAAGAACATCAACTCATTTCGCTTCGTCGAGAAGGCTCTGACCTACGAGATCGCGAGGCAAGCGGCGGTGCTCGACGCGGGCGGCAGCATCGCGCACGAGACACGAGGTTGGCGCGAGGACGACGGCACGACGTTCAGCATGCGCAGCAAGGAGGAGGCGCAGGACTACCGCTATTTTCCCGATCCGGACCTGCCGCCGCTCGTGATCGATCCTGCTAGCATCGAGTCGTGGCGTGCCGAGATGCCCGAACTTCCGCGTGCGAAGCGCGAGCGGCTCACTCGCGATCACGGCGTCCCCGCGCCAACGGCCCGAGTGCTCACGAGCCATCCGGTCATTGCGCGATTTTTCGAAGAGGCCGCGGCGCTTCACGGCCAGTGGGTCAAAGTGGCGAATTTCGTCCAGAGTGAGGTCCTCGGCGATATCGAGACTCACGGGCTTGATGTAGCCTTGCCGATCTCGCCGAGCCAGCTGGCCGAGCTGCTGAGGCTCGTCGATGAGGGCAGGATAAGCGGCAAGCAGGCCAAGGACGTGTACGGCGCCGTCGTGGGCACTGACCGGGCGCCATCGGACGTGGTCGCAGAGCTCGGGATTGCGCAAGTGAGCGATGCCTCCGCCATCGAGGAGGCCTGCCGGCGGGTCGTTGCGCGGAGCCCGAAACAGGCCGAGCAGCTGCGCGCCGGCAAGACCGCGCTCATGGGTTTCTTCGTCGGGCAGGTGATGAAGGAAACCAAGGGGGCGGCCAATCCGCAGATGGTAAACGACATCCTGCGGCGCATCGTGGGTGTGTCCTAAGGGCGGCGCCACCGAGACCATGGCTCGAGTCCACGCGCAGCAAGCGACGTCTCGAGCTCGGGTGCTCATCATCGACGACAACGTCGAGCTCGTCGGGGCCCTGCATGCCGTCTTGATGACGTCCGAATTGCGCTCGATCTCCGGACAGAGGACTGCGATCGAAGTCGTCGCCGCGTCGTGCGGCGAGGACGGCCTTTCCATCGCGCAAACCTCCGGCTTCGACGTGGCGATCGTCGACGTCAAGCTTCCGGATGTCAGTGGCGTCGACCTCATCGCCGGCCTGAGGAAGGCCTCGACATTTGGAGAGGTCGTACTCATCACGGGCTTCGCGTCGATGGACTCGGCGATTCGCGCCCTGCGTTCGGGAGCCTTTGCGTTCGTCCCCAAGTCATTCCGTCCCGAGGAGCTTCTGTCCACGGTCGAGCAGGCCCTGACGAAGGCTCGACTGGCTCGGGAACGCGAGGAGCTCGAGCGCCGTTATCGAGCGCTCGTCGAGCTCACCGATGTGCTCGTCGTGGGAGTCGACGCCGGCGGGGCGGTGGTCCTGCTCAATCGCAAGGCGTCCGAGCTCGCGGCGGTCGATCCGGCATTGGCGGTCGGGCGGTCGCTCACCGAGGGCTGGATTCCCAAGGAAGATCGACAGTCCATGGTCGACGCGATCGCTCACGCGCGCCTGGGGCGCACGCAGGAGATCGAGACGGGATTCGGCGACGTGTCCGAGGAGCAGGCCTCGGGTTCCGCCCTGGTATCGACGAGGCAGCTCGGCGCGGGGCCTGCCAAGCGTCGAGTGCGGTGGCATCTGTCCGCGGCAGGGGATGCCGCAGACGGTGGCGCACTCGTCTACGGCATCGGGATCGATGTGACGGAGCGACACGCACTCGAGAAGCGAGCCGCCGACGCAGAGGCCATGTCTGCGATGGGAACTCTCGCTCTCAATCTTGCCCACGAAATCAGGAATCCGCTCAATGCGGCGTTGCTGCAGCTACACCTTCTGAGCCGCCACGTGGCCAAGGTCGACGTAGAACCATGTGTCCGCGAGACGCTGCAGCACAAAGCCAAGATCGTCGGTGACGAGATCGGACGGCTCAGCCGTCTCCTCACGGAGTTTCTAGAGCTGGCGCGGCCGCGTGCTCCCGCGCGCACGTGGGTGCACCTGGCATCGCTCGTCCACGATGTTCTCGACCTAGAGCAGGTCGCGGCGGCTGCCAATGGAGTCGTCGTGGAGCGAGACGTCGACGATTGCGCCATTCTAGGCGACCCAGAGCAGCTCGAGCAGGTCGTGCTCAATCTCGTCATGAACGGGCTCGAAGCCATGAAGGAGGGGGGCACATTGCGCCTCGAGGTCGGGTCCTCGGGCGGCAACGTTCACGTGGTGGTCGTCGATTCCGGCGTTGGCATCGATGCCGATGTGCTCTCGCAGGTCTTCGACCCGTTCTTCACGACCAAGGAAGGCGGTACAGGGCTCGGTCTGTCCATAGTCCGAAAAATTATCGAGCAACACGGCGGTGAGGTCCAGATCGCGAGCCGGCGAGGCGTCGGCACGAGGGTGACGGTCATCTTGCCAAAGGGCCGGTGACCCGTCGCGCCGCCCCGCGTTTCGAGTTGGACGCGCGCCTGCGACATCGCCGGACATTCAATCATGACGGCGCGACGGTGGGGCCGACTGCCGCCGCGCGAAACTCAGTCTTCGAGGAGGCCGGGTCAGCGTCCCGGGGGGCGCATAGGAAGCGACGTGCTCGACACGGGCGGGGGGGGAATACGAGCCATATCGGGCTCTCCAGCCGTTTCGATGGCAGTGACCGCGGCGAACAGTCGGTCCATCCCGACCTCGATCGCGCTGGCGCGGACGAACAGGGTGGACACGCGGACGAGCCGCAAGGCCGTCGTCTTGCCGAGATCGATCTCGCGCTCGACGAAGGCCTCGAAGGACGGAAAGCGTTTGGCCTCGTACAGGCGTCGCGTCTGAATGTCCCGGAGGATCGCACCGATGTCGAAGAACGTCTTCGGCAGGTTCTTTCGCAGCGCTTTGATCTGCGCGAGCGCGGCGTGCAACTCCCGAACGGTCTCCTTGAGATCCTCGGCGTTCTCCGGCGTTCGAATGGTGGCTCTGGCGCTCCCCGGAAGGGGCGGCTCTGCCGCACGCGCCCGGGCCTCCGCGGCGTGTTTGGCTGCGTGTCTCGCGGCCCATGGGGCCGCCCCGCGCAAGCCCAGCTTTCGCTTCGTACCCGCGGTCGCGTCCTTGGTTGCGCGCTTCGCAGTGCGGCCCGACGGGGGCCTCGTCGACGCGGCTGCCTTGCGATCCTCGGCTGGCTTCGTCTGAGTGGCTTTCTTCGTCTTGGCCATATCGCTCTCGGTTGGGGCAAAAAATCCGCAGACTTATCGCTTCCCACCGGATAGTTCCCCCTCTTGCCGGCGCTCGAAACGTGCTTGGGGAGCTCGGGCGAAGCGTCTCGCGCCAATTACCAGAGTCGAGAGGCACACGTCTATACAGGAAATGTGCCGCGCGTGCTCGCTCTCTCGAGGTAGCATGGTCGCAGCCGTGGCGGTTCTGACCCGTATCGATGAACGCGACGCCAAGTCGCTTCTCTCTATGTATGGGCTCGCTGGTCTGTGTGCCCTTGAGGGCGTGGCGGGAGGGAGCGTCAACTCGAACTTTGCGATTGAGCTGCCCGGGCGAAGGCTTTTTTTGCGACTCTACGAAGAGCAGGACCGCGAAGGAGCTCTGCGCGAAACGGCCATGCTCGATCGCTTGTCGACGGCGGGTGTGCCGACGCCGGCCCCTCTTCGCAGGTTGGACGGTGCGCGCGTATCGGAGGTGTGCGGCAAGCCAGCGGCTCTATTCCCGTGGCGTAGTGGACGAATGCGCTGCCAGGCCGGGGTGACCGAGCGGGATGCTGCCCAAATTGGCGAGTCGCTCGCCCGTGTGCACGTGGCCGGGCTTGGCGAGGCGGCTGCGGTCGGGCGATTCCGCTACGAGGACCTGGCGGTGCGGCTGGACCGTATTGCTGTGAGTGGCGACGAGCGGTTCGCACCGATGGTCCCGCGGCTTCGGATCCTGCTCGAGCGGGTTCACCAAGAGCGGGACTCTGGAATCCCCCGCGGGCTGACGCACGGCGATCTATTCCGCGACAACGTCCTATGGGACGACAGTGGCGGGATCGCGGCCCTCCTCGATTTCGAGAGCGCCTGCGAGGGTTCCTATGCGTTCGATCTGATGGTCACCGTCCTTTCGTGGTGCGTGGGGGATGACATCGATCCGCGGCTGGCCCGGGCGCTCTGCGACGGTTACGAGGGCGTTCGGCCCCTCTCGGGGCGCGAGAAGCGTGCGCTTCGCGGCGAGGGCATGTTTGCCGCGCTCCGGTTCACCATCACCCGCATTACGGACTACGCGATGCGAAAAGGAGGGGATGGGCCACGGGTCGTCAAGGACTGGCGCCGTTTCATGAAGCGCTTCGATAGGCTCGAGGAACTGGGTCGAGAAGGGGTGTGCGCGCTGCTGGGCCGGTGAGTCTTCATGACCTTCTTGCCCATTCTTAGCGGTTGCGATTGCGCGAAGCCTCGTGCTTCGCGTTCTCAGCGGCCCCGGGCGAGGCCTTGGGAGTCGCCGGTCCTTCCGCCGGCTCCCTCGTGGGCGCGAATCCAGTCGCCGCCGCGTTGACGGTGCCCGGGAGCGCGTCGAGCGCCTGGAGCTTGTCTGCGGCCACTTTTCTGCGTGTCGGATCGACCGTTACGGCGCCCGAGACGCTCAGGTACTTCGCTCGCTTCGCGGCCACGTCGCCGTCGCCGTCGGCCCGGACGAGCATTTGATCGGCCCATCGATTCTCGATATCCGCGAATTCGGGAGTGGTGCGAAGCGCGGACGGAACCGAGATTCCCTCGAGCGCCCGGTGCGCGTCGTCGAGCTGTCCCGCAGCGGCCAGAGCCTTGGCGCTGTCGAAAGCCGAGCGATCTGGCGAGGGAGCCATGAGAGGCGAAGGCAGGGACAGAGTCGGACGCGGATGCGCGTAGACCCAAACGCCCGCGACGCCGGCGAGCACCACCGAGGTGAATGCGAGCAGAGGCAACGCGTGGCTGCCTGCGAGTCCGCGCGGGAAAGACGGCGCCTGGCGATCTCCGATGACTTCGAGCTGTTGGCTCTCGGTGGCAAGGAATATCTGACCCGCCCCGACGAACTTGAACTTTACGTCCCCGAGCTCGATCACGTCGCCCGGCTCGACGATGCCGCGACGAAGCTCCGCTCCATTCACGCGCACGCCGTTGCTCGAGCCCTTGTCGACGATTTCGAAGCGGCCGTCCCCGAGGGCGTGGACTTCGCAGTGAAGGCGCGAGACGGAGTTATGGTTGATCGAAACGTTCGCGTCCTCGGCACGTCCGACCGTCATCCGATCGTGGTCCAGCGGAAACTCGGCCGCCGGCGTCGGTCCCGCAAGCATGACGAGGCGGTTCGGGCGGTCGAGGAGCGCAGCGGCGCGCGCATTGGGCGAGTTGGGCACCGTCTGCTTGGCGTCATTGCCCAGGTTGGTGTCCATCAGGGCCTCGTCCTGCAGGACGAGGCGATAGTCCCCTATCTGTACGAGGTCACCGTGTACGAGGTCCTGCGCGTGGGTCAGTCTCAGGCCGTTTACGAATACGCCGTTATAGCTCGTCAGGTCCTCCACGACGAAGGTCGAGCGTTCGGCCGCGTCCGGGCTTCTCCGGACGATGGCTCTCTTGTGCAGGCGAGCGTGATCGCGGGAGACGTTGCGCTCCGTCAGCCGGATCGTGTTGCCCTCTTTCCGACCCAGCGAATAGCGATCGCGCGTGAGCGGCACGACCGTCCGTTTCCCTTCATCGTCCTCGATGACCAGCTTCCACATGTGCGATCCGCTAGCGCTCGCCTTTAGTATCGACGGGCCAATGCCGACTGGAACGCTTGGGCGGGGGTGAGCGACGAGAAGTCTAGCCGCGCCGCGGCCGCGAGTCTAATCGACGGCATCGATCTCACCCGATGGCAGCAGGGCGACGAATGCACTGCGGGCCTCGAGGACCCTCGCGTCGTCCAGACCGTCGAACGTAATCTTGGTGATGGCTCCCTCTTCTACCCATCTCGGGTACGATCCGATCGCCACGTCACGGAAGCGAGAGACGACCGCGTCGAGCATGGGTTTGATCCGCCCCTCGTCGAGGCGCACGTGAACCGCATGCGAGACGAACGGACAAGCCGGGGTCGCGATCCGCACCCTTTCCATCAGGATCGGCATCTTCATCCGAAAGGCTTCCGGGACGCCAGGCAGAAGCCACGTGTTGTCGAAACGTATCGCAGGCCACTGCGAATCGGACTCGGCCTCCAGCACCGCGCCGCTCGGGATGAGGGCCATCCGCAGGTGGCCCTCGGTGCACTCGGATCCGTAGTGCCGGCGAAGGCGGATGGCGAGGTCGGGGCAGGGGATCACGGGCACGCCGAAGGCTCGAGCGGCCGCTTCGATCGTCACGTCGTCGTGCGTCGGGCCTATCCCTCCGCTTGTGAAAAGCCAATCGTGGGTGCGAGACAGTCGGCTCACTTCTTCGGCGATTGCGCCGACATCGTCCATGACGACGACGACCCGCCGAAGGACGACGCCGAGTTCGCGCAGGGCGCGCGCGAGCACCTCGACGTTGGCCTCTCGGACCTTTCCGGAGAGTAGCTCGTCGCCCACCACGAGAGCTGCCGCAGTCGGGGAACGCCCGCCGCGCGGGGATCCGGGATGGATGTCGGAGGGCGTGGGCAAGGAAGGCATGCGCGTCCTGCGTGGGTGTGAGCCGTCGCTGCAATAGCTAGGAGCGGCGCGTGCGTGCGAGTAAACTACGGCTTGGTACCGGATGCACAGAGTCCTCGTCGTCGAAGACTCCCGGGCGGCTCCTCGTCGGTGGCGAGCGGCTTGCTTGCGATCGGGCATTGCGTTGCGCGGCAGCGCGGCGGGGGTGAGCTGACCCATGGGGGAGGGCGGCAGTCAAGATCCGAACGACAAGGCGCGTGAGGAGTTCTTCAGCGAAGCCCAGGAGCTCATCGACGGGCTAGGACGCGATCTCCTCGCCATTGACGAGGCCCTCAAGGGGGGGATCGTCCCGCCGGACGCCATCAACGACGTGTTCCGTGGCGTGCACACCCTCAAGGGGCTGACGGGAGTGTTCGGCGCAGGCCGTATGGCCGGGCTCTCGCACGAGCTCGAAGACCTTCTCGACGACGTGAGGCTCGGCCGGGTGCCCATGGGGTCGCCGGTCCTCGATCTGCTTTTCCAGTCCGTATCGCTCTACGTGCGCCTGCTCGCCGTCGAAAGTGGTGCCGCAACCGATCCGGTGTTGGAGCTAGACGACCTTCTCACTGCACTCGGTCAGTACTCTCACAAGAAGCCCGGCTCGCGACCGGGGTCGGGCGCGCAATACGACCTCGATCCGAGCATATTTGGAGTTCTCACCGAGTACGAAGAGCACAGGCTGCGGTCCAACATTCAGGAGGGGATCGCCCTTTATCGCATCCGCGTGCTCTTTCCCCTCGCGACCATCGACAGTGCGCTCGAGAATCTCAAGACGCGCGCAAAGCCCCTCGGCGAAATTGTCACGTACCTTCCGACAGGCTCCAGTACGGGCGTCGATACCATCGAACTCGACATATTGATGGCGAGTCGCGCCTCGATTGGGGAGCTGCGCGCGGCGTTGGCGAGTGCGGGCGTCACCGTGGACGCCGTACCGAAGCGAACCTCCTCCTCGGCGCCAATCCCGGTCACTCCGACCACTCCCATCGCCGGTCCGGCCGCGCCCTCCGAATCTCCGCACTCCGCGGCGACGACCGCGATGCCGGCGCGGATGGAGCCGAGCAGCCAGCGCGAAGCTGCGGCCGTCCCGCCCGGTGAAGTTCCTTCGGTTCCCGCGGCGGCTGCGGCGCCGACGGGGCACCGCGGGTCGCAGGGGCCTGCGGCCTCCCGTCAGGAGCTCAGTCTGCGTTCCGTCGTGCAAACGGTCCGCGTCGACATTCGCAAACTCGATCGTCTGATGACCATCGTCGGCGAGCTCGCGATCGTGCGGACCGCTCTTTCGCGGCTTGCGGAGCGATCCAGGGCGGGGACCGGAGATCCGCGTGAGCTGCTCATCGAACTCGGCCGCCTTCATCGCGCGTTCGAACGGCATCTTTCGCAGATGCAAAGCGGGATCCTCGAGGTGCGTATGGTCCCGCTCGGTCAGGCCTTCGACAAGCTCGGGCGCATCGTGCGCCAGATCTCGCGAGTCCACGGCAAGCTCGTGAACCTTGTCGTCACCGGAGCGGAGACGGAGATCGACAAGCTCATCGTCGAGGAGCTGAGCGATCCGCTGATGCACATGATTCGAAACGCGATCGACCACGGAATCGAATCGAGTGACGAGCGCGTGCACGCCGGCAAGCCGGCGGCGGGAACGATCGCCCTCAACGCGTTTCAGAAGGGCAATCAGGTCGTCCTCGAGGTCGAGGACGATGGACACGGGATGGACCGGGACAAGATCTTGAGCGTGGCCATCGAGCGGGGAATGCTGACTCCCGACGAAGCCCGCGACCTGTCGACGCGAGATGTACTCTCGCTCGTGTTTCTTCCTGGGTTCACGACGAAGGGCGAGGCCACCGACCTCAGTGGCCGAGGCGTCGGACTGGACGTCGTCCGAACGAACATCAGCAAACTCGGAGGGGTCATCGACGTCACGAGCGAGATCGGCATCGGCACCAAGATGACGATCACGCTCCCGATCACGCTGGCCATCATCAACGTCCTTCTGGTCGACGTCAGTGGACGACTGTTCGCGATCCCGCTCGCGAACGTGACCGAGGCCATCGTGCTCGACGAGCACCAGGTGAGGACCGTGGAGACTCGTGAGATGTTGTCGATTCGCGGAGCGTCGCTGCCGATATGCCGGATAGCGAGCCTGTTCGGAATTCCTCGACGCAATCGAGTGCAGCCGCGATCGTTCGTAGTCATTACCGAACTCGGCGAACGCCGCCTCGGGTTCGTCGTCGATGAGGTGCTCGGCCAGCAGGACATCGTGATCAAGCCACTCGGCAAGTCGCTCAAGGCGGTGCGCGGATTTGCCGGAGCGACCGAACTGGGCGACCAACGCCTCGTGCTGGTCATCGATGCCGCCGAGCTCATCGACGAGGTGTTGGCGTCTGGCGAAACGCGCCTCTTTGCCCTGGCCGGCGGCCATCACGCGAGCGCCTTGCAGGCGAGGGGCGGGGAGGCCTAGTGGCGGCGCTGACAAAAATGGCAGCAGAGAGACGAGCGCTTCGCCGGACCGGCGACGGGGGCAAGCGCATCGAACACCTTGCGCTGAGTCTGGCGGGGGAGAAGTACGCGGTGCCGATAGCGCACGTCGGGGAGATCCTTCGCCTCCCGCCGATCACCGAGGTTCCCCGAGCTCCCCGCGACGTTCTGGGCGTCATCAGCGTGCGGGGTCGCCTCGTCACCGTCGTGGACCTCAGGCGGCGCCTGGGCGTTCAGGAGGCACCGTTCGACGGCAAGACCCGCATTCTTCTCTCCGACGTGGGGCTCGCGGAATCGATCGGTCTCATCGTCGATGAAGTGCACCAGGTTTGGCGG
This sequence comes from Polyangiaceae bacterium, assembly GCA_049512415.1. GTDB lineage: Bacteria > Myxococcota_A > Polyangia > Polyangiales > Polyangiaceae > Palsa-1150. Next base: position 3,949 of record JBEKXD010000060.1, on the reverse strand, counting down.
TTCGCGGCCGACGAGATCGAAGCCGCGAGCGTCCTCGGGGGCGAGCCGCCGGCGCACATCGCGGGGCTGGGGCGGCCGGCGGGTGGAAATGGGGAGGTCTTCGTGATTCTCAATCTGCGTCCCATTCTTGCCGCGCTGTGAACTCGGGCGATTTCTCGGAGCCTTCGCAATGCACCGTCACCGACACGACCCGTCCAAAGACTTCGTAGGATTCGTCGTGGGGGACGTCGAATACGCGGTGCGGATTCACGGGGTGCGCGAGATTGCGAATCCGCTTCCGGTCGTAGGTCTGCCGCATGCGCCGCGCGAAGTGATCGGAGTGGCCGACTTTCGTGGCGAGCTGGTCCCGGTGGTCGACATGCGCACTCGGTTCCATTTGCGGGCAGTGGAGGTCACCCGTCGCACCAAGTGGATTGTCGTGGACCTCCAGGGGACGCCTGGCGTGGGGTCCGACGCTCAGAGGAAGGAACGCCTCGTGGCGTTGGTCGTGGACATGGTAACCGAAGTGTTTGGTACGGGAGGTGCAGATGTCCGGCCCGCGCCCTCCCTCGGATCCGGTGAGGTCGAGCGCGGCATCTTGGGCGTCACCAGTCGCGGGGGTGGCCTGGTGTTCGTCCTCGATCCCGCGAGACTCAGAGAGATGGTGGATGTAGCGTCCCTGGCCCAAGTCCATGAACAGGAGCCCTCCTGAGTGTTGCCCCGCTCGCCTATCGATCCCGTCGGGATGACGCCCGAGGAGTTCTTCAATCTGCGCGATCTGGTGGCGGAGCGCACCGGTTTGCACTTTGGCCCCGAGTCTCGCCTCACGGTCGAACGCCGACTGCGCGACCGGCTGTCCGCCCTCGGGCTCGGGAGTTTCCTCGAGTATTTCCAGTGTCTGCGCTCGCTCTCGATCCCTTCGGAGGAATGGGACGAGGCGATCGACATTCTCACGACGAACGAGACCTATTTCTTCCGCGAGCAGGCGCAGCTGCGAGCGTTCGAACGCGAGGTCCTACCCGCCCTCCGCGGACAGGCCAAGCGACGCCGACGAATCGCCCTCTGGAGCGCGGGTTGCGCCACAGGCGAGGAGGCCTACACGCTGGCGATGATCGTTCACGCGTCCGGCCTGTTTGCGCCGGAGCCCGACGGCGAACGACGCTGGGACGTCCGGATCTACGGGACCGACATTTCCCGACGGTGCGTAACGGCCGCGCGTCGAGGAGTTTACGGTGAGCGCAGCTTTCGCGTGACACCGCGCGAAATGCGAGACAAGTTCTTCTCTCGGCAGTCGGACGGGTGGCACATAGCCGACTTCATCCGGGACATGTGCCACTTCGGGCAGGAGAGTCTGTTGGATGAGAAGCGCTCGCGCCTCCTCGGCAGCGTCGACGCCGTCTTCTGCCGAAATGTGCTCATCTACTTCGATCTGAATGCGCGCAAGTCCGCCATTGACGCCATCTACAACAGGCTCCAGCCTGGCGGGGCTCTTTTCCTCGGCCACTCGGAATCCCTGCTGAACGTCCCGACGACCTTTGAGCTATTACATCTGAAAGATGATCTCGTTTACCGCAAGCCGGAGGCGAACCGGGAAGAGGAGCCCCGTTCGGGAAGCTTCAAAGTGACGACACCTTCGACTCCGCCGCCCATTCGCCTCTTGGTCGTCGACGACTCGGCCTACAATCGCCGCAGCATCGCCCAGGCGTTCGTCGATCACCCCGAGGTCGAGGTCGTCGGTAAGGCGGCCGATGGGGAAGAGGCCCTGAAGCTTGTCACGGCCCTCAAGCCCGACGCAATCACGCTGGACCTCGAGATGCCCCGGATGGACGGCTTCACGTTCCTGCGAATCCTCATGGCGAGGGCCCCGACGCCTGTCGTGGTCGTCAGCAGCTACTCGCAGCGCGAGAACGTCTTCAAAGCGCTCGAGTTCGGAGCGCTCGACTTCGTGCCCAAGCCCGATCGCCCGGATGCTGACACAGCCGACTTGCAGAGAGAGATTCTCCAGAAGGTCTTGCTCGTCCGTTCGCTCCGCCCGTCCTTCGTCCACACGTCTCTTGTCCGTCGATCCACGAGCGGTCAGTTCTCGCCCGATGGCCAACCGGTCCGATGGACCGAGGAGCAGCCGACGCGGGACCGAGCGTACCGGTTCCCGAGCCTCGTAGTCGCCATCGCAAGCTCTACCGGGGGTCCAAGTGCTCTCATGCACGTATTCGGGCATCTGCCGGTCGCGACGGGGGCCGCGTTCGTCGTCGCGCAACACATGCCCGACAAGTTCACCCGGACGTTCGCTGAGCGACTCGACCGTAGAGGTCCCGTGCGTACGGTGGAGGCGAGCGATTGGGACCCGGTCGCGGCGGGGACAGGCTTCGTGTGTCCAGGGCGCAAGTGTATGGAGATGACTCGCCGCGGAGACCAGCTCCACGTGCGGGTCATGCCCGCCGATCCGGGGGACCGATATGTCCCGAGCGCCGACCGATTGTTCAAGAGTGTGGCCGTGCTCGGTCCTCGCGCGGTCGGGGTCGTGCTCACCGGCATGGGAGATGACGGCGTGGAGGGCGCGCGCGCCATCCGGGACGCGGGCGGTCTCGTGATCGCCGAGTCGCATGAGACCGCCGCTGTCAACGGGATGCCCGGGGCCGCGGTGCGCGCTGGGGTCACTCACGAGATCCTGCCGCTACCGCAGATTAGCGAGTATCTTGCGAATCTCGTCCGGTAGATGCACGGGTGAGATCAGGTGCCCAAGCGCGTCATAGCCGCCCCTTCCGAACCGCGCCGGGCCGTGGATGGAGCCCTTCGCGGCGACGACGCCCACTTCGATCGGACCTTGCGTCCCAAGACGTTTGCCGACTACATCGGGCAGACCAAGCACAAGGAGAATCTGTCAGTTTTTGTCGAGGCTGCGAAGCGTCGAGGCGAGCCGCTCGACCACCTGCTCTTCTGCGGCCCGCCGGGGCTCGGCAAGACTACGCTCGCTCATATTCTCGCGCACGAAATGGGCGTCGAGCTCGTGGCGACGAGTGGTCCGGTGATCGAACACAAGGGCGCGCTGGCAGCCCTGCTCACGACGAAGGTCGGCGAGCGCGACATCCTCTTCGTCGATGAGATCCATCGACTCAATCCGATTGTCGAAGAGAGCCTCTACCCGGCACTCGACGATCTCTTCATCGACGTCATGACGGGAGACGGTGCGTTCGCCAACGCCGTGCAAATCCCGCTGCGTCCCTTCACGCTCGTCGGGGCCACCACGCGAACGGGACTGCTGACCGCACCGCTCCTGTCGCGTTTCGGTCATGTGATTCGCTTGGACTTCTATCCGAGCGAGGAACTTGCGCGGATTGTCTCGCGCAGTGCCGACCTTCTCGGCGTGCGGATCGACGCGGATGCCTCGATGGAAATAGCGAGGCGAGCGCGGGGTACGCCCCGAGTGGCGAATCGACTTCTGCGTCGCATTCGCGATTTCGCCGAGGTCTTGGGATCCGGCGCGATCGACATGTCGCGCGTTCGTTCCGCCTGCGCCCGGCTCGAAGTGGACGACTCGGGTCTCGACGAGATGGATCGCAAGTACTTGGGCGTCATCATCGATCACTACGACGGGGGTCCCGTCGGCGCCGATGCGCTCGCCGCAGCGCTCGCGGAACCGCGTGACACCATCGAAGACGTGATCGAACCGTTTCTCATCCAGCAGGGTTTCGTCGGCCGCACACCGCGCGGTCGAGTGGCAAACCGCAAGGCGTACGAGGCGTTGTCCCGGGAGTTCCAAGAGCCTCGGAAGGTGGACGAGGAGCGCACGCTATTCGACTGAAGGCCCCCCTTCGCGATCCCGGTGGCGAGCGTGCTCGCGTACAGGGAGTCTAACCATTCTACACATCCGTCCAGGCGACGCATTGCTTCGCAGCCCATCCTTCGGTGAGCGTTCGCAACTTCTCGTAGCCGCGGCCGAGCGTGATCCAACCTGGCTCGCCGTTGTGTT
>JBEKXD010000059.1:0-31844 GCA_049512415.1 Polyangiaceae bacterium | reverse complement strand
GATTCGAACCCGCTGGATTGCTCCGTGAGGTTTCTGCTTCTGTAGTCGCTCTACATCGCTTCCTCCTCACCCAGGCTTTTCCTGGCGCACCGAAGGGATCGGCCGAAAGACACCGGCCTTCTCGTCATGACCGGGTCTCCGACGTACGCTTGCGCGCCGATGCACATTCCCGACGGCGTCCTGTCGATGCCCGTATCCCTGGCTTGCGCCGGCCTTTCGGCGATGGCCGTCGGCGCAGCGGCGGCGCGGTCGCGCGCGCGCCTAGGGTCGCGCGCCGTCGCCATGCTCGGAGTGACGGGAGCGTTCCTCTTTGCCGCACAGATGCTGAATTTTCCCGTTGTGGGCGGAACGTCCGCTCACTTCATCGGCGGGGTCTTGGCGGCGGTGCTGCTGGGACCCTCGACCGCAGTCGTCGTGATGACCGCCGTGCTCACGCTCCAATGCCTTGCCTTCGGAGACGGGGGGCTCCTCGCGCTCGGGGCCAACTCGCTGAACATGGCCGTCGTGCACCCACTCGTCGGCTACGCGGCCTACCGCGCCGTGGCAGGCGTCTCGACGAAGGGCCCACGATTTCGCATCGCCGGCGCCGCCTTCGGCGCCTGGATCGCCACGATCGCCGGCGCCGCCGTGTGCGCCGGGGAGCTTGTTCTCTCGCGCGTCGCAGCGCCCGCCGTCGTTCTGGTCGCCATGGTGGGAACCCACGCCGCGATCGGTGCCGCCGAAGCTGTCGTCACGGCGCTCGTTCTGGCGACCGTGCTGCGCACTCGCCCTGAACTGGCTGTGTCGGCCACAAGCGCGTCCGGCGTACGCGACGCCGCGACCTCGGTTGTTCTCGGCCTTGCCGTGTCCTCGGCCCTTGCCGTCTTCGTCACGCCGTTCGCGTGCCCGTGGCCGGACTCTCTGCAACGATTGGCCTCGGGTCTGGGAATCGATCCATCGCGCGCTCGGGTCGCGTTCATTGCGCCAATGGACGGATACGCCGTTCATGGCATCCGAGCTCACGGCTGGAGCACGGCTCTGGCGGCTCTTGCCGGCACCCTGCTCATCTTCGGGCTCTGCAGCGCCCTAGGCTGGTGGCTTGCGCCGCGGTCACGCACCGATCAAGGTCGAGCACCTGTGGCAGAACCCCGACTCTGAAAGCTTCCCCATGACCGCCGGACAATTCCTTCAAAGCCACACCCGCGTCGATTCAGCCATCGGGCGAGCCTCGACGTCCGTCAAGCTCGTCGCGGCGACTCTCCTCGTCGTGGGGGTCACGCTCCTTCCGGCTCGCCACGCGACGTGGGCGTTGATCCCGTTCGCAGTCCTCCTTGGCCTTGCGCGCGTGGCGCGCCTGCCCCTTTCCGTATTCGCGCTGCATCTCGCCATCGCCCAGCCTTTCGTCCTCGGCGTAGCGGTCCTCTCGCTCTTTCAGCACGACGGCCTGTTGGCGTTCGCCTCTGTCGCGCTGAAGAGCACCGTATGCGTCGCCGCGGTCCAGCTTCTCGTCCTGACGACTCACTTTCAGGACCTGCTCGAGGCTCTGCGGCGGGCCCGTTTCCCGTCGGCCCTGGTCCTCGCGCTGGGCGTCGTTCACAGATACGTGTTCGTTCTGGTCGACGAGCTCGGGCGGATGCGCCGAGCGCGGGCAGTCCGCACGTTTCGGGTGACCCCAGGCTCCTCCTGGTCGACGCTCGCGTCGGTCATCGCGGTCTCGTTCGTTCGCAGCGTGGCGCGCTCGGAGCGGATCGCGATGGCCATGCGCGCACGGGGCTGGTCGTGACGCCGGCCGTGGAGCTTCGCCATGTGTCCTTTCGCTTCGAAGACGGTGTTCCGGCACTCGACGATGTGTCGTTCGCGGTCCAGCCTGGAGAATGCGTTGCGCTCGTCGGGCCCAACGGCGCCGGCAAATCGACGACTCTCCTTCATCTCGCAGGTCTGCTGCCCGAGCCAGGGACGGGGCACGGCACCGGCGAGGTCGTCCTCTTCGGCGAGTGCTTGGGACGCCCGTCGCGCAGCACGGCGCATCGCCGGGTGGGATTGCTCTTTCAGGATCCGGACGACCAACTCTTCTGCCCGACGGTCGGCGAAGACGTCGCGTTCGGACCGCGCCAGCTGGGACTTCGAGGCGCGGAGCTCAAGGCTCGCATCGTTGACTCGCTCGGCGCCGTGGGGCTGTCGGGATTCGAAGGGCGCTTGCCCCATCGCTTGAGCGGGGGAGAGAAAAAGCGAGTCGCGCTCGCGGGTCTCCTGTCCTACGGACCGGAGGTTCTCGTCTTCGACGAGCCGACCGGCGGCCTGGACCCGCGCGGGCGGCGCCAACTCATCTCGGTGCTCGTCGGCTTGAGGGCCACGCTCCTCGTCGCCACGCACGACCTCGCACTCGTCGCCGAGCTGTGCTCGCGAACCATCGTTCTCGATGCCGGCCGCGTCGTCGCCGACGGACGGACCGCGGAACTTCTGGCGGACGACGACTTGATGTTTGCCCACGGCCTCGAGCGACCTCGGCTCGACCTGCCAAGCCGCTGGGTCCGGGACTGGACGGACCGCGTGGACGGCGGCCGGTGACCGCGGACGCGGACCGCTCGAGAACGGCGAGAGCGATGCGAGCCGTCGTCGGCGCCGGATTGCTTTTCGCTCCACTGACTGTCGCGCGCCCCTCGATGGCCCACCCCGCCGGCCTGTCCTCGGTCAATCGCTACATCGGCGTCGAATGCAAAGGTCCCGGTCGCGTCCACATCGAGTATTGGATCGATTTCGCCGAGCTCCCAGCGTACGTGGAGATCGAGGACCTCGACGCGAACCACGACGATACGGTGAGCCCCGAAGAGCAAACTCAGTACCTCGCGCGCCGATTGCCTCCGCTCGTTCGATCCTGGACCCTCGCCCTCGACGACGAGAAGGCCACGCCGCACGTCACCGGCAGCCGGCTCGAAGTGACCGCCGGGGAGCGCGGACTGTCCACGCTGCGCATCGCGGCGGACGTGGAGGTCGAGTCGAGGTCTCCGGCCGACGCGTCCGCGACGCAAGTGCGGGTCTTCGTGCGCGACCTCGCATTTGCCGACCGGCCCGGATGGCGCGAACTGGCCGCGGACGACTCCGCGGAAGCCGTCGTCGTGTCGGGACCAAAGCAACGCTCGGGCGACGCGCTCGCGTATGGGGCCTCGAGGCAGGCGGCTCCGCCGCGAGTCAACGAAGCCGAATTCACGTTTCGACTGGGTCACGGCCTGACCTCTCAACCGCACGCGCCGGGTCCGGCTCCGGCTTTCGACATCGACCCCCGTCTGGCGCGGCTTGCGTCGGCGCTGCGGGACCGCAGCGGCAGCGGCCCGTTCCCCTCTCTCGCCCTAGGCCTCGCAGCCTTGCTCGGCGCGGTCCACGCGATGTCCCCCGGACACGGCAAGGCTCTCGCCGCAGCCACGCTGGTGGGGACCCGAGCCACGCCGATGCACGCCCTGCTGTTCGGCGCGACCGTCGCGGCGTCTCACACGGGGGTCGTATTCCTTCTCGGCGCGTTCGCGATGGCCATCGAGCGGCACGTCGGCTCGGGCCGCGTGATTCGATGGCTCGAGTTCTCGTCGGCGGTCACAGTCGCGGTGTTGGGCTTCGTGCAGTTCACGTCGCGATGGCGGTCCTTGGCGAGTCACTCGACGGAAGACCACGGGGGCGGCCTTTCCCCCCATGGCCTCGGATCCGTAGCCACCCTCGGCGCACTCTCGGGGCTCGTTCCGTGCTCGACAGCGATCGCGGTATGGCTTGCGGCCGTGGCCGTGCACCGTGCGGCTCTCGGCCTGCTGCTCGTCGTGGCGTTCTCCGCGGGCGTGGCCGCGACGCTGACGGCGGTGGGCCTTCTCGTCGTCCTCACGCGCCGCGTCGTCGTGCGCACCGCTCCGCTCGGCCCCATTCTGGCGTGGCTCCCGGTGATCTCTTCGGCTTGCGTCGCCGCGATCGGAGTCCTTCTCTGCGCGGCGGCCTGGTCGACGAACGGCGGACCGTAGACCGACAACGCGCTTCAGCCAGAGAGGGCGAATTCGCGCTTCGCGAGGTCCAGTCCGCGCGCGTAGGCCGACAGGAGACGGTCGTACCGGCGATTCGCCTCGTCGTCGACGACGCGCCGCGACGCGTCCCCATCGAACCAGCGCAGCGTCCGCTCCATGCCATCCCGGAATCGCATGGTGGCGGCGAAGTCCGGAACGAAACGCTTGATCTTCGTATTGTCCATCACGACGGAAGTTGCCTTGTCGCCCAGGAGGCCGGCGGCCATGTCGGGAAGACAGTCCGCGATGAAGTCCGTCGCGATGTGAACGAGTTTGGGGTCGCTCACGCCCGCGGCGGCGGCCACGGCGCGGTAGTACTGGTCCCACGTTTGGACCTCGTCGGACGTAATGTGGAATGCGTGGCCGATCGCCTGAGAGCACCCGAGGAGCCCGACCAGCCCCTTGGCGAAGTCGGTGTTGTGGGTGATCGTCCAGAGGGACGTTCCGTCTCCGGGAACGATGACCGCAAGGCCGCGGCGCATTCGGTCGACCACGGTATAGCTCTTTTGCCAACTGTTGATCGCGAGCGTTATCTGAGTATCTCCGAACGTCAGCGACGGGCGCACGATGACGGCAGGGAACCGCTCGTCCCGCAGCGCGCGAGTGAGCCTTTCTTCGCAGGCGATCTTGTCGCGCGAGTACGACCAGAACGGGTTGGCGAGCGGGGTCGACTCCGTGACGAGGTAGTGCGAGCAAGGACGCTGGTAGGCGCTGGCGGAACTGATGAACACGTACGCCGCGGTCGATCCGCGAAAGAGCGAGAGGTCTCGCTCGATGTCTTCGGGCGTGAACGCGATGAAGTCGACGACGGCGTCCCAGGTGCGGGCGCCGAGGGCGCTGCGAACGGCTGCGTCCTCGTGAACGTCGGCCACGAGAGCTCGAGCACCCTCGGGCACCTCCGAGCGCTGGCCCCTGTTGAGAACGTACACGTCGTGGCCGCGCGCGAGCGCGAGCTCGGTGCACGCGCGGGAGAGAATGCCCGTGCCGCCGATGAAGAGGATTCGCATGGTGCGGGGAGGGTACCAAAAGGTTCGTTCGCTCCTCTTGCGCCTGCGGCCCCCCGATGGGCATCCTACGCGGGCTGCCATGGGCCCCAACCTGCCGGATCCGGAGCTCCTCGGCCTGTTTCGCCAGGCGGTCCGGCGCACGTTCGAGGCGCAGATCACGCTGGAAGGCGACAAGGCGCGCGCGCGTCCGGCGGCGGTCGTTCCGCGGGTCCGGCAAGCTGTCGAGTGCGCTCGACAGGACGGCATGTTCACGCAGGCGTGGCTGTTTGGGTCCTACGCATGGGGACAGCCCGGAGAGCGCAGCGACGTCGACATTCTCGTGACCCAATGTAGGGATCCCATCGGCATGGCTTCCCTGGTGGGTCGGGCCTGCGGTCTCGACGTTCACGTCGTCGATTGGGAGGAGGCCCCCGAATCGCTCAGGGCGCGCGCCCTCGAGGAGGGCCAGCCCCTGTGAGCCCCGTCGATGCCCGCACTGCCCTTCTTTGCGCCGAGTGCCGCCGCGACTGGGATGCCGTGCGCACGCACCTGCGGCGAGCGCGGTCCGGCGATCCCGCTGAGAGTGAAGCCCAGGCGGCGCTCGTCGCTCTTTCGGGACGCCGTGATGCGATTTCGCGACTTTCTGCGCCACGCGTATGTCGTCGATCTCGATGCCGCCCGCCTTTCGGCCACGACCGCCCGTCTCGAAAGGGCGGTTGCGCTCACCGAGTCCTGGCTCGAGGCGGTCCTCTCGGGATTGACGAACGGACCGGCGACGTAGCTCACGGTCCGAAGCGCAACCCGAAGTAGGGCATCAGCGTCGTCTCGACCCCACTCGCGAGAACGACGCTCCCTCCCATGTCACCGCCGCCGATCGCCACCGGTGCGGTCGGTTTCTCGACCCACACCACGAGTCCGACTGCCAAGGATGTCGACGGATTGGCACGCCACTCGATGCTCGCGTCCCCGGTGAACGCAATGGCGTGGTACCCCTGAATGAACGGCAGGTCCGGACGCTGGTTGGCGGACGCGTAGTTGCCCGCGACCGAACCAGTCAGCTCTGGCACGCTGGCGGTCACCATGCCGGATAGGCTCGTGAAGTTGTTCGTGCCTGTGAGCACGCGATAGGCGAGCCCAGGACCCATCGCCAGGGTGCCGCGCAATGGGCCCGCTTCGTAGGTCGCTCGCGCGCGAATCGCCAGAAGCCCGCCCAGGCGCCCCATGGAGACGGATTGTTCCGCGCCGGTGCGGCTCAAGAAGGAGCGCGAGCCTCCGTCTCCCGTCGCAGCCCCAAAGACGTCGAAGCCGAAGTGCCGCCACATGTAACCGATCGAGAGGAGCAGGCCTCCGCCCACGGCTGTCGAAGCCGCGCAGCCGGTGCCCACCGTCGAGCAATCGCTCTCGACGGCGCTGCCCCAAGACCCAGACTGCAACGCGCCGGCGAACAGAACGCTTCCGACGAGCCCTCGGCCGGTCGCGCGCGGCGGAGACGCTGCGTCGAAGGAGATGACTCCGGGCGTCGAGGCGGGAGCAGAGTCCGGAGGCGGCAATGGCGCAGAGGGTGCTGGGAGCACCGGAGCGGTGGCGGACGGCGCCGGCGCGGATTCCGGCGTGCGGACGACTTCGGACGCGGGGGAGCTCGGCGCCTGGCCAGGGACATCAGGCGGATTCGCCAAGGGCGAGCTCGAGGGGGGCCGCGAAGCGCCCCCCTCGTCGAGGGGTGGGCGTTCGACATCGGCCGGAGCTTGGGGGGCTCGCGATGCGGGAGCCACGTGAACAGAACCGTCGGCCGGGTCCGGACCGTCGGAGGCGCGCGCGCTGCCGGCGCTCAGAAGACCTACGCAAATCCCGAGCGAAGCGGTGGTCCGCAGGGAACGGCTGGCTGCGTGATCGAGACGAGATTGTCGATTCTTCATGGTGGTCTGCCCCAACGCAAAGGACGAGCCGCAGCCGACCCGGGAAGAATTCGCCGAATTTCCGAAACCCACGAGACTCCGCAGCGGGCGCGCACGTTCGGGCCGTGCGGCAGCGCACACTCGAGGGGGGCCGCGAAGCGCCCTCCTCATCGATTCGTCACCACTCGCCCCCAAGGGTCACTCGTGACCTCCAGTGCGATGCGCCCCCGACAGTGGCAGAATCTAACTCGGCGACCTCTCCCGATGGACCTCACTGACCGATGCCGCGCCCGCGTGGGCTCCGTGATCCGCAGCAAGTACCGGCTCGACGTCTTTCTCGGCGCGGGCGGTATGGCCGCCGTCTATGCGGCCACGCACCGCAACGGCGACCGCGTTGCGATCAAGTTGCTCCATTCGGAGTTCTCCAAGAACGACACGGTGTGCGGCCGCTTTCTGCGCGAGGGCTACGCGGCCAATCGCGTCGGGCATCCCGGAGCCGTACGGGTCATCGATGACGACGTAGACGACGTCGGAATCCCGTATCTCGTGATGGAGCTCCTCCAGGGCGAGACCTTGGACGCGCGCTGGGAGCGCGCTCCAGAGCGACGCCTCGACGCGAGGGAAGTGCTGGACCACGCCGAACGTTTGCTCGACGTCCTCTCCGCAGCCCACGATCGCGGAGTCATTCACCGCGACATCAAACCCGACAACCTCTTCGTGACCACGACGGGCGACCTCAAAGTCATGGACTTTGGCATCGCTCGCCTGCTCGAAGGGGCGAGCGGGACCAAGACCGGCGACGTGCTGGGCACACCGGCCTTCATGGCACCGGAGCAGGCGGCCGGGCGAATAAGGGACGTGGACGGCCGCGCCGACGTGTGGTCCGTAGGCGCTCTCATGTTCGCGCTGCTCAGCGGCCGTCACGTCCATGAGGCCAAGACCCCGCACGAGCAACTCATCTACGCGGCCACGCAGCCGGCGCCATCGCTTCGGACCGCCGCTCCCGACGTGCACGCTGGCGTCGCGGAGGTCGTCGACGTGGCCCTGCGCTTCGACCGCGAGGTCCGATGGCCTAGCGCGCGCCTGATGCAACAGGGATTGCGTGTCGTCGCGCAGACCATGTCCCGCGCCTCCAGCCCGCCGACCACCACGCTCATCATCGGGTCTGGAGAGCAGGCCGGCCGAGGCCGAGCGTGAGCGGCGACACTACCTTCGGAGCCGATGGCGGCCCGGCCTCAATCCAAGCGACGGAGACCCCGCGCATCTTCGCCCTTGCGATCGCGTGGTGCGCGCGGGATCCCTCGCGTGTCGGCGAGATCGCTGTCGTGGCACGCAGCGGGCTGCCCCTGGTGCTCGGTCGCGGCCAGGGCGATGGTCCCACGGCGCGCTTGCGCTTCTTTCGCCAACGACCGGGCGTGATGGCACCGACGCCTCCGCTCGATGGCGCAGGCTTGTCACGGCGGCAACTAGTGCTGCGCGCTCGCGAGGATGCGATCGAGCTCGAGCGGGTCGGCCAATGCCGCGTACGGGTCAATGGCGCGGAGAGTGACTCGGCCCTGCTGCGCGATGGAGACGTCGTGTACGTGCGTCGCGAGCTGCTTCTTTGCGTCGTGCTGCGTCCCCCCATCGTGCCGACCGCACGCCACTTTCGGTCCGGCGCGGACCACGCGTTCGGCGAGGCGGACCGACTCGGAATCGTGGGAGAGTCGGCGGCCGCGTACCGTCTCCGCGAGAGCGTGGCCTTCGCGGCCAAGGCCAACGTACACACCCTCGTCGTCGGCGAGAGCGGCACGGGCAAGGAGCTCGCTGCGAGGGCCATCCACGTCCTGTCTCCCCGTAGCAAAAGGGCGTTTGTCGCACGCAACGCCGCCACGCTGCCCGCCGGCCTCGTCGACGCCGAACTGTTCGGCAATCTGCGCAATTATCCGAACCCGGGCATGCCGGAGCGCCCGGGCCTCATCGGCGAGGCCGACGGCGGGACGCTCTTTCTCGACGAGATCGCAGAGCTCCCGCAAGAGCTCCAGGCCCGACTCCTGCGCGTGCTCGATGCCGGAGGCGAGTACCAGCGCCTCGGCGACTCGAGTCCCCGTCGGTCCGACTTTCGATTGGTCGGCGCGACCAATCGCGACCCCTCCGCCCTGAAGCACGACGTGCTGGCCCGCTTTGCCCTTCGCGTCGCCGTGCCGTCGCTGGCCGAACGGCGGGAAGACGTGCCCCTGCTCTTGCGCAGCCTCGCGCTGAGAGCCGCGTCGAAGAGCCCTGAGCTCCTCGGACGCTTCGTCGCGCGCGACGCCTCGGGCGGACAGTACGTCCGCGTCTCGCCCGCCGTCGTGGAACATGCGCTGTGCCAAACCTGGCCGAGCAACGTGCGCGGCCTCGAAGCTCTGCTCTGGAGTTGCGTCGCCGAGAGCCCCGGCGACACCATCGAGCTGGCCTCGGCTCTTCGCTCCAGCATACCGTCCACTCCCAGCCCTCCTGTCGAGACGCGCCCGGCTGCGGAGCCCACGGCCGAGGACGTACGCCAAGCGCTGCAGCGCGAGGACGGCAGCGTCACGCGAGCGGCGCGCGCGCTCGGGCTGTCGAGCCGGTACGCACTCTATCGACTGATGAAAAAGCATGGCCTCGAGACGAGCGAGGGAGCGGACTCGGAGGGGTGAAAAGGCGGGGGTGGCGAAGGTCCGAGCGTTGACGACGTTGATGTTGACGTTGACGGCGACGGCGACGATGGCAGTTGCTGGGCTCCACCCCGTGTTCTCGGAGAGAGGTGGCGACGGTCTTCGCGGTGCGTAGCGCTACGATGCCGCAGGCGCTTGGCAAAGGGCTCGCCTGGCTTCCACCCCGCGTCGGGGACCCGTCTCTCGCATCCACCTGGCTGACGCCTTCATCGACCCAGCTGTCCCCCTCGCCGGCCTAACGGACTCCCTCGTCGGGGTGGGCGTCCCCCTCGCCGCCCTAAGGGACTCCCTCGTCGGGGTGGGCGTCGCCCTCGTCGGCCCAACGGACTCCCCCGTCGGGGTGGGCGTCCCCCTCGCCGCCCTAACGGACTCCCCCGTCGGGGTGGGCGTCCCCCTCGCCGGCCTAACGGACTCCCCCGTCGGGGCGGACGTCCCCCTCGCCGCCCTAACGGACTCCCCCGTCGGGGTGGGCGTCCCCCTCGCCGGCCTAACGGTCTCCCCCTTCGGGGTGGGCGTCCCCCTCGCCGGCCCAACGGACTCCCTCGTCGGGGTGGGCGTCCCCCTCGCCGCCCTAACGGACTCCCCCGTCGGGGTAGACGCCTCCCTCGACGAAAGAGAGACTCTCCCTCGTCGAGGTACGCGTCTACCCCGAGCCGGAATGCCTCCCACTCATCTAGGGTCGCGTTCACCCCGTCGAGGGATGCGTCTTCCTCGGACGCGGGCACGGCGAGGACAATCGCCTAAACCGCCCCAGTTGCGCGGCCGTAACTCTCAGCGCAGTTCACTGGCGGAACGCGGAGGGCGACATGGCGGCAGCGACAAGCGCGCGCGGACACGACAACGCGACCATCGTGATCGAGGCTTTCAAGGCTCACTATCGAAGCCGGGGACAAGGTGTGACGGTATGCGCTCACACGTGGCCCCACGGATGCGTCTACGTGGTTCCGGAGGGTCCGGACATGACCTGTCGCGCGCGGCGCCATGTCACGGTCGAATTGCTCAACGGTTCGGTGTGCGTCGATGAGCATCTGCGCGAGGCGCTCGGAGCGAGCGAACGCCCCACCGATCCCACCGATCCGGACCGCCAGCAGGGCGTGCGCATCAGCGCGACGGAGCCGCTCGGCGCAAGCTGCGGTGCGAGCTACGGCAAGTTCCGTTGGGGCCTCACGTTCCAGGAGATCGAGACTCGCTGGGGCGATGTGGCGAAGTTCGTTGCGCTGGTCGCTGATCTCTTGAGTCGAATTCCCCGCCCGGGGGAGGCGCAATAGGAACCGTCGTAGCCTCCTCGTGTCTGCCGTGCGACTAGGCGGTGGCGTGTGGACGCCATGCCTCGCCGCGTCAGCGCGAATCCGCGTAGACATGCGAGGCCGGTAGCGGTCATACTCGCGTCCGCTCTGTGTGGGCCGTTCGCAGGCGGACTTCAGGGCGGCACGGCTCAATCGAATGGCGTTTCAGGCTCTCTGACAACGGGAGAGCCTCTGCGGAGCGGCCAGGGCTCTCGAATGGTGTCGAACGGACATGGTGGAAGCTTCACCCGAGGTCGCGCCCGGGATTCATGAGGGCGACGTCATCGCAGGCAAGTATCGCATCAAGAAGCTGCTCGGCTCGGGAGGCATGGGCGTCGTCGTGGCGGCGCAACATATGCAGCTTGGCGAGCCGGTAGCCATCAAGTTCTTGCGGCCCGAGGCCCTGCTGCACACGGGAATCGTCGCCCGCTTCGCGCGAGAGGCGAAGGCGGCGGTGAGGATCAAGAGTGAGCACGTCGCGCGCATCACCGATGTGGGAACCCTCGAGAGCGGAGCCCCCTACATCGTGATGGAGTACCTGCAAGGGGGCGACCTCCAGTCGTGGGTTCGGCACCGTGGAGTGCTGTCGGTGGAGCAAGCCGTCGAATTCGTCCTCCAGGCGTGTGAGGCCATCGCCGAGGCTCACACTCTGGGCATCATTCATCGAGACCTCAAGCCAGCAAACCTCTTTTGCATCCGGGGTGCCGACGATCTCCTGTCGATCAAGGTCCTCGATTTTGGGATCTCGAAGATGACGGACGTTGCGGACGGCGAGGCCGAAGGCGGAGCGACGACGACGAGCGCCATCCTGGGATCGCCCCACTACATGTCGCCCGAACAGGCGCGGTCTTCTCGAGACGTCGATGCGCGGACGGACATTTGGTCGCTCGGAGTCGTCCTCTACGAGCTTCTGACGGGCGCGCTGCCGTTCGCCAGCGAAAGTGTCCCGGGAGTCTTCGTGAAGATTGCCACCGAGCCCCCGCCTCCGCTACGGCCGCGCCGACCGGACCTTCCAGGGGCCTTTGAGCAGATCGTACAGAAGTGCCTGCAGAAGGACCGGGACCTTCGATATCGAAATGTGGCCGAGTTCGCCCTCGCGCTGGCGCCCTTCGCACCGAAGAGGTCTGTGGCTTCGGTCGAACGGATCGAGCGAATCGCGCGGGGCCCTGGAAAGAGCCGGCAGGCCTTGGAACTCGCGTCCACGGCCGGTACGGACCCGACGGTCCCTGCGACCACGGCGTCGTGGGGGCGCACCGGGGCGTCACCCACCCGCAAGACGCTCGTTCCGATCGGCGTTGCCGCCGCGGTCATCGCGATGGCCACCGTGGCGGGGGGGGTGTCGCTTTTGCGATCGGGGCGACTCTTCTCGGCCCGTGCGATGACCTCCGCGCCGTTGGCCGAAGCGGCTGCATCCCTGCCCCCCGAAGCGGTCCGCCCCACACTGGACACCGCGACCGGCGCGCCGCCATCGCCCGCACCCGGTCCGGATGCCAGCGCCCCAATGGCCGCCGCCAGCCCCCAGGCACCTCCGACCGGCGGATCGCCTCCTCTCGCACACCGGCAAGTCCTCGGTCCTACTCCGCCCTCGCATCCGACGGCCCCTGCAGGATCCGCCTCCGTCCCAGTGCCGTCGGCGGCTGCCAGCCCGTGGGGAGGCCGCCTGTGAGCTCTCGCGACTCCCGCGGGGCCTGATCCTCAGGAACTAAAGCGCGTCCATCATTCACGTTGGTCCTTCGTATGTCGCGCGAATGACTCGGAGTGCGAACGGCCTCGTCACAGACCAATCGCTCCGACGGACGCCGAATTGGCGATAGCGGTTGCGCTCAGTCAACCGGGAAACCTTTCCATTGGACTAGACCCCGCTCCCACGATGAGACGTCATGCGGGCAGTCTGAGGGGTTGGGTCATTCTGTGCTGCTTGACGTCGATGATGTGGTCCATCGCGTGCGGCTCGGACGATGCGGCGAGCGGGGTCACAGATAGCTCCGCTGCGAGCGATGGTTCCGCGGGCGGCGACGCGGTTTCCAGTGCCGACGCGCAGGATGCCGTCGCAGATTCCTTCGCTGAGGCGTCCGATGTCGGCTCCCAGACGGACGCCGGAGACGGCGCCTCGAAGGACGCTGCCAGCACGTCCTCGGACGCGCAGGATGAAAGCCCCGATGCACTGGAGCCACGGGACGGCGACGCGGGCGACTCCACGCTCGGCGATCGAGCCTCCGACGGAGCGCAGGACGCCACCGCAGACGCGCAGGACGCCACCGCAGACGCACAGGACGCCACCGCAGACGCACAGGACGCCACCGCAGACGCACAGGACGCCACCGCAGACGCGCAGGACGCCACCGCAGACGCGCAGGACGCCACCGGAGACAGCGGCGGGGACGCTGCAGGACCGGACGGCGGCCCCGACGGGAGCGGGGATGCAAGCCCCGTTGGCCCCGTAAGCGGCGTGGTCGTTCGGTACGACACGCTCGGGAGCTTCGACATAGAGGCTTTCTGGTCGGGATTCGACGTGTCCCAAGTGGCCGTGTCGGCGTTTGACGGGGGCCTCGACGGAGTGCAGGACGCCGAGAGCGCGGACGACTCCGCAGCCTCGGAAGCAGCCAGCGACGACGCAGCGGTCGACGGCTCGTTGGCAGATGCGGGGACGGACAGCGCCGACGCCTCGGAAACGTACCATTCGCTTTCGAACCGCGGCCTCTGGCTGTCCTTCGATGTGTCGACGGTGGCGGCTTCCGACGAAGCATACTTCGGTGTTGGCTTCGACGGGCGATACGTCTACTACGCGCCATTCCACGATGACGTTCCTAATTATGCGTTCACGGGAACGGCCTTCGACGGGCGCTATATGTACTTCCTGCCCTCGTTCAAGACCTCGATTCTGATGCGTTACGACACTCAGCATCCGTTCGACCGCGTGGCGAATTGGTCTGCCATCGACCTGACGAGTGTCGACCCCAATGCCCAGGGCTTCGGCGGGGCTGTCTTCGACGGACGTTACCTGTATTTCGTTCCCGTCGCCAAGCTCGGGAGCATCGTGCGCTACGACACGCGCGCGGATTTCGACTCCCCGTCGTCATGGGCGACTCACTACACCGGCGTCCGAGGGATGGGCGCCGCATTCGACGGTCGCTACGTGTACTTCATCCCGTCGCCGAGCGGGATCTTTACGCGCTTCGACACTCAGGGCGAGTTTGCCGACAACGCGGCGTGGGCGACATTCGACCTCTCGACTCTGAATTCAACCGCCATCTATTTCTGGGGCGGTTCGTTCGACGGGCGTTACATATACTTCGCACCCGGCTACTTTACAGTCGCTGCTCGCTACGACACGCAGGCCCCGTTCGACGCCGGCTCGTCATATTCAATGTTCGATATGGCCTCCCTGTCAGCGGTCACCAGCGACGGATGTGCTGGAGCGACCTTCGACGGGCGCTACGTGTACTTCGTACCCTGGCAGGATGGAATCGTGTCGCGCTTCGACACGCAAGCACCCTTCCTGACGCCCGATTCCTGGGAAGTCTTCGACCTCACCGCGGTGGGTTCCTGGATGAGAAACTTCGGTGGGGCCGCTTTTGATGGACGCTACGTATACATGGCGCCGCTCAATTCCAGCGCGGCGCAGTTCGACGCAAAGTTCCCGCCGCTTTTGCCAGCGTTCGGCGGGGCGTCGTTCTTCTAATTTAGCAGAGTGCCTCCATGACAATGAGCAATCCCATGAACACCTGGAATCGCAAGGCTCCTCTCCGTCTTCGGGCGAGCGCAGCGTCACGGCCCCTCACCCTCGCCGCTTCCATCATGCCGCTTGCGTTGGCCCAGTTGTGGGGCTGCGACTCCGACGACTCGACCCCGTCGACCGACTCGAGCGTCGTGGACGCGGCCCCGGAGAGTGGAGCGACAGACGCCCAAGCCGCTGAGGATGCGGCGCCGATGGACGCAATCACCGAGGTTGCCACAGGCGACGCAACAGCGGCCCCCGACGCTAACTCCGACGGCGGAGCCGCGATGGGCGACGCCAATCCCGACGGCGGAGCGGCGGTGGTCGACGCCAACTCCGGCGAAGCCGCGGTGGTCGACGCCAATCCCGACGGCGGAGCTGGGGTCCCCGATGCGAGCGACGCCGATGCGGCCGCGGACGCGAGCTTGGTCACAGACGCCTCACTCGGCGAAGCGGCCGACGCCGAGGACGTCGACTCCGGTCTCGACGGCACGGTGGAGCCCGGGCCTGACGATGGCGGTCCGGACTCTGCGGCCCGAGACGCGGCCGACGCGAGCTCGGAGTCTTCCGGGGACGCACAGCCCACCGAGGGCGGCGGCCCGGACTGCGGGTGCGACACGGGCCTCGCCTGTTCGCTCAATTCCTGCGTGAAACCGGTGTCGATCACCGCGGGCCAGTTCTTTACGTGCGCGCTCCTCAGCAACGAGACCGTAGGCTGCTGGGGCAGCAGCGAATTCGGACAGATGGGCAATGGCCTGGGCGGGCGATTCGCCACGCCCGTCATCGTGCCCAATCTCACCGGTGTCACGGCATTGTCAGCCGGCATGGGCTTTGTTTGCGCCGCGCTCAAGGACGGGTCGGTCTCCTGCTGGGGACAAGATGACTCTGGCCAATTGGGATCTCCAGCCACGTACACGTGCAGCGGCGTGCCGTGCATTCCCACTCCGTCGCCCGTGCCGAATCTGACCGGGGTCACCGCCGTTGGGGCTGGATCGGACTCCGCCTGCGCGCTCCTGTCTGACGGCACGGTGGAATGCTGGGGGAGCAACGCGAGTGGCCAATTAGGAAATGGCTCGACGATGAGCGCCTCGTCGAGCCCGGTCCCCGTGTACGGCCTGTCGAGCGCGACGGCCATCGCCGTGGGAAGCGAGTTTGCGTGCGCGCTGCTCGCGGACAAGACGGTCACTTGTTGGGGTGACGCTCTCGGAACGGGGGGCTCCAGCGTGCCGGTGCCCATAAACTCCGTCAGCGTTTCGAATGCGATAGGCATCACCGCTGCCGCGCCGCTCATCGAGGGGTTTGCCTGCGCTTGGATGTCCGACGGGACCGCCGAGTGTTGGGGATCTAACGGCTTCGGGCAGCTCGGCAGCACGGGCGCTCAAAACTTCGATACAGGCCCCGTAGCCGTCTCCGGCCTCACGAACGCCGCACAAGTTTCCGCCGGCGGTTACCACGCTTGCGCGCTGCGGGGCGGTGGGTCGGTCGCATGCTGGGGACAGGACACGTACGATGAGCTGGGAGCGGTCGCCGCCGCCGGGTGCTCGAACGGCTTGACGAGCACTCCGTGTTCCAACTCGATGTTGGCCGTCCCGTCTATTTCGAATGCCGTCGCGCTCGCCGCCGGGACCACTCATACATGTGCGCTCTTGGCAAGCGGCGCGATTGAATGCTGGGGCGACAATACCGGGTGGGAGCTCGGCACGACGACGACCTCGAGCGTCTGTGACAACACGGCGTGTTCGCTCACGCCGGTGACCGTCCAGTGGTGACGCGGCTTACGCAAAATTACCACTCCACGCTGGCGGGCGTCAGGGAGCACGCGATGGTTCCACACGTGTCGGAGGTCGTGGAGCCAAGCTGACCGAAGTCATTGGCGCCCCAACAGAATACGGGGCCCGACGATACGATCACACAGTTATGGTCTCCACCTGCCGCAAGAACCTTCGCGGTGTCCGGCAATTCGACCGGCTCCGCGGTAGGCGTGCAAGGATCGACGCAACCGGCATGAGTGGCTGCGGCGCTCGCGAGTTGACCGTACTCGTCATCGCCCCAGCACTCCACGATGCCGCCGGCGACGAGAACGCACGCATGTTGATTGCCGAGGGCAATCTGGCTCACATCGTAAAGCTGAATATCGGCGATAGGTCCAGAAGCCGTGATGTCGGATGAGCCAAGCTGCAAGGCAGCGTTCGCGCCCCAGCACACCGGATAGTTGGAGTTGAATTGGGACGTCGCGTTGCCTTGCGTGATGAGAGTGCACGCGAACCCCTGGTTGTCGTCGAACGCTCCCGAAGCAATCGAGCCGGCGTTGAGCACGTTGGGCACTGCTACCGGGACGGAGGAGTTACGATTCTGACCGTCGCCGAGCTCATTGTCTCCATCGTAGCCCCAGCAATTCACCGAGATGCCGGCATCCCCTTGCACGGTTGCGCAAGCGGAACTTCCGGCCGCGGAGATCCCAATCGCTCGGCTCAGTTGGTAGACATCCACAGGGTCCGTGGAGCTCGCGCCGACAGCGCCCTGGCCGTTGCCGAGCTGGCCGTAAGTGTTGTCTCCCCAGCACTTCACGCCGCCGGTGGCAAGCCGGGCGCACGCGAAATTGGATCCGGCCGCAAGGACTTCCACGCCGCTCAGACCGGCCACGATCACGGGAGTCGTCGAACACGCTGCTCCATTGCACAGGGCCGCGGTTTGCTCGCCGAGCTGGCCCGATCTGTTATCGCCCCAACAGTAGACGTTCTGGGCGGTGGCCGTGATTGCGCAGGTGAAGTAGTCCCCCGCCACGACACTCGTAACCGCTGGAAGACCAGAGACGGACACCGGCTTCGTGGACGACGCAGTGCTGCCGTTCCCGAGAGCGCCCGCGCCGTTGTATCCCCAACACGCCACTGTATTATCCGCGAAATGCGCGCAAGTGTGGGCTTGGCCTGCTGTCAACGCGTCCGGTTGAACGCATTGGTGGGCGCGGCACACAAATGCGTAAGGGCAGCCGCAGTCGGGTGAATCTGTCGTGCCATCGCCCGGGGCGTCGACTCCACCGTCAGCGTTGCCGTCGAATCCGCTCTCCCCGCCTTCCCCCGGGGCACGCTCGCCGCCGACGTCGTTGGAAGCGCCGTCCTTCGGCGCGGCCGAGTCGTTTCCCTGGTCCGGTCCGAGCGGGGCGTCCTCGACTTCGGCAACATCCGGAGAAGTGGCGTCAGCGTCCGAGCCGTCGTCCAGATTCGATCCATCGACACCTTCCTCCGTTGCGTCGGCGTCAGGGCCGACGGCGGTGTCGGGCTCAGTATCCGTCCCGGCGTCCATGGGGAGGACCATGTCGGGAATGGAGCAACCCCCGGTGACCGTCGCCGTGATCGCGACAAGCCAAGCGTTTCGGATCGACGACAAGCGGGCGCTCACCACGGTCCTCCGAGGGTGACACCGGCCGATCTCGCTCCTGTCCACGGGCTCAAAGTGAGTCCGGTGGGACCTCGCGTGGGCCAACCAGAGACGACGAGGACCGCGCCTCCCAGGACCGCGGCTCCACCCGCGACAAAGCTCACGTACGCCCACGTCCGCTCGTCGCGAGCCTGAGATGTAAGCTGGTCGACCCGCGACTGATCGGCGGGTCCACAATTCTGTCCGCAGGCGGAGGCGACGCTTTGGCGGTCCGACAACTTAGCGTCCACCCCTAGCCCCAGGATGACCCCGAGACCCAGTCCAACAGCGCCCAAGCCCGACACGGCATACCCGACGATTCTTCGGGTGCCGTCCCCCTTGTCCTTGGGAGCGCCGGGCTCGACTGCCCGTCGTTGCGCGCCGGGGCCCGCGGAAACAGCCGCCGAGAGAGGAGCCGGCAAGGCCGCCGACGTCGTCACTACATCCTTCTCGAGCGGAGGAATGGTCACCGAGACTTGCGACCCCGAAACGCCGCTCGGAACGTCGACTAACGTCGACCATTCCTTGAATCCGGGCGCCTTGGCCGCAATGACATGCCTGCCTGGATCCAAGGGCATTGCAGATCCCCAGACGGCTCGACCCACGACCTCTCCATCGCGGCGAATCTCGGTGCCCGCGGGTGTGTCCGCCCCCACCACCAGGGTGAGCCGCGGCAACTTCGCCTCGAGAATCGACACGCGGGCCCGGGCCGGAGCCTCCCGCGTGTCCTTCCGTTGCGCCGCAAGGTCCGCCGCATCCTTGAAGGTCGCCCACGCGCTGGCTGTCTTTCCAAGCTTCTCGTAGCACTCCGCGAGATACAAAAGCGTGCCAAGCTGCGGGTCCACCCGTTGGCTCTCCGCGTACTTGGGACAGGCCTCCGCGATGTTGCCGGACGCCGTCAAAGCCTGGGCTTCGTCGAACAGCTGACTGGCGATCGCTTGGCGAGCGGCGTCGGACTGCGCCCTGGCCTCGTGGGTCGCTGCGAGCGCGATCAGCACACCCAGGCCTAGCACCACGAGCGCGAGAGGCGAACGCACGGGAATCATCTTCATGCACGTCGGGCCGAGAGGCTCCCCGGGCCCCGCGCTCTTTCGCTCGGCCCGGCGATAGTCACCTCGCCCATATCGCCTCCGAACACTGACTCGTCACGTCGCACACGCGGGTAAACCTCCAGGATCCTGTCGCCGATCGAGCCACCTCGAACACCTCCGGCGCCCAGTTGGGGTCGGGGACACCCGTGCGCGCCTGCCGGGGGTTCGAGCCTACCAGGGCAAGGGCACCGGAATCCATGGGATGCAGCGCTACGTCCTCTCGGATCACGTAGTTTGTTCCCAAGGGCGACACCAGCGCATAGCCGGAAGTGCCGTCCATGTGGATCCGCCCAGCGTGGCGAAGGCCGCGGAGATCGAACATGACGCGCGCGTCGCCGTGGAGCTCGTCGGCCCTCGGCAGGGCCGTCGGCGGCGGCATAGCGGGGACCGCGGCGGAAGTCAGGCACTGAGTTGCGCTCCACTCCGTCCCCGGCCCACAGGACGGCGCCTCGGCCTTGGGGGTGGACGGCGCCGGAGGCGACGCGGCGGCGACGGACGCCTCCGAGTGGCACCTTACCAACATGTGCCCATAGTAGACGGGTATATTCACATTGCCGTCCGATTTCAAATCGATCTTCATGTCTCGGGTACGCCCAGACTCGTCGAGGGTGTCGTAACCGTATGGGCATTCATGGGACGCCCGGTCTTCGCACCCATCTGCGGAGCCTTTGCACGTAATCGTGACGAGATTCTGCTGTCCGTCCGGTCCCTGAAGATGCGACGCCGTCGTGACGGCGCATCCACATATTGAAAAAAGGAGAGACAGCAGAGAGACGGGGAGAGCCTTGGCATTCATGGAAATCCTCGTGAACGGGTTGGAGTCGACCGGGCAGCGGAGTTACGTCCCTGCGCCGCGCGACGAGTCGTGAGCCGGGGACACTGCGACCCATCGCAAAGGGCGGACCACTCGTATCGGCCTCGCAAGAGGCCGAAAATGAACGAGTTCGCCTTCGTGCGCACGCGGAGCCGCACGTTCGCACTCTGTTCGCGCACGCAGGGGCTCCCAAAGGTGCACTGCGCGTGGATCGCCCGCGCCGGCAGAACCACGAGAACCGTGGACGGGTCCACAGCCACGGCCCGATAGAGTTCTGCTTTCGAAGGCTTGCGCCATCACGTAAATTGCTTCTGATTGCATTGTCTTGCCTGAATGGTCGCTCTGCAAAAGGGCGCTGAGCACGCGTGACGGAATGCGCAGAGTGCGGACGTGTCCGCGCGGCAGCGAAGTTGCATGGTGCGAATTCGTGGGCGCCGGTCGGTGCAACCGACGACGCCCTCCACAGCGAGCCTGCCCTCACCCGCCACGCGGGCGCAGGGAGTCTTGTGTCACGCGGCCCCACTGGGCCAGAACCCATTTCGAAAGGTCACCTACAGTGAAATCCGTCTTCAGCAAAGCAATGGTCCTCGGTTTCGTCACGACCACCTCCTTGCATATCGGTTGTTCGAGCGCCCCCCCCTCGACCGGCGACAGCAGCCCGGCAAGCCACGACGAACGCGTCGGCACGGTGGGCATGGCGTTGAGCCTCCAAGGGGGGGTGACTATCTCTCAATTGAATTGGCAGGTTCTGAATGCGTCGGGCAACGTCGTCCTCGACAGCGCCCACAATGAACCGGGTCCGATCCTTCTTCCCGACGCGGGGTGCCCGTTCGTCGCGTTCCAGATCGGCGGCATTCCCGTCGGCGCGGGGTACACCATCGCGCTGAGCGGCACCGACACGAATCTCGACGCGTGTTCTGGCACGTCGACCGCGTTCAATATCACCGCGGCCGCGACCAGCGGAGCGACTGTACACGTCGTCTGCTCGGTGGTGAGCGACGCGCAAGCCCTACCGGAGGACGTCACCACGGGTTCCGTTTACGTGGACGGAAGCATTTTCCTGCAAGGAGCGGACGGCGGCTCGATCGCTTGCCCAATGGTCAGCGCACTGTCCGCCGGTCCTCTGTACACGACAGTGGGCGGGCAAGCCGTCGCGCTCGATGGGGTCACCGGCGGGCCGGCGGCGACGTACTCATGGACGCAGAATCCCGCGATCGGAACGTTCTCGGACCCCAACGTCTCGAGTCCCAGCTTCGAGTGCACGCAAACGGGCACGGCCACGCTCACGCTGACTGCGTCTCTTCCGGGGAACTCGCTTTGCAGTGGGCAACCCAACACGGCAGCGTCCACGACGGTCACGTGCGGTTCCAGTCAGGATTGCAGCGCCACCGACGGCGGCTGCTCTACGCCGGTGTGCAGTGCAGGCGCGCCTGCGTGCAATGGGAGCGTAGCGACGACCTGCAACGCCAGCGGAACTGGGTATGTGGCCGGCGGCACGGACTGCTCGGCCTCGGGGACGACGTGCCTGAACGGAAGCTGCAGCTCGTGCAGCGGCACGAGCGAGGGAGGTCGCTGCATCGTCACGCTCGCGTCCGGGCAGACCTTCCCCGAGGGGATTGCGGTCGACAGCTCGTATGTCTACTGGACCAACAAGGGCACCTCAGGCGGCAATGGTGCGACGAACGGATCGGTGAGCAAGGTGCCTCTGGACGGCGGCACGCCGGTAACGCTCGCCACGTCGCTGACCGGCCCCGGACCGATCGCAGTCAATGGCACCACTGTTCTCTGGGCCAATGAACAAAACATGGAGATCCTTCCGCTCGCAGGCGGTGTTGGAACGTCGGTCAACGCGGGTTGGGTGTCTGGATTTACACTGGACTCCAGCAACATTTATTGGGTCAGCAGCGTCTCCTATGGCGTGTGGAAGACGCCCCTCGCAGGCGGAACCGCTGCCAGCCTTGTTACGTCGACCTACTATGCATATGGTAGCGCCATCGCTGTCGATTCGTCACAGGTCTATTGGACCACGACAGCTGGGGCGATCATGGCCACGAGCTTGGGCGGAGGTACACCTGTTACGCTTGCCTCAGCGCCTGGCGCGCAGGCGATCGCTGTCGACCACGCGAACGTCTATTGGACCGTCAACAGCACCTCGGGCAGCATCATGTCGTACCCACTGGCCGGAGGCACCGCCACCACCCTCGTCAGCGGGCAGAACCAACCGACTGGCTTCGTGATCGATTCCGCAAACATGTACTGGACGAACGCCGGCAGCGGAACCGTAATGAAGGCGCCGCTCACCGGTGGAGCTGCCACAACGATCGCGTCGGGACAGAACGACGCCTACGCCATCGCTGTCGACGGCACCAGCGTCTACTGGACCACGACGGGCGCTGGAACCGTCATGAAGGCGACGCCGAAGTAACCTGGCGGCGACTGCGTCCCCATCCCCGTCCCCTCGTCCACCGCTGGGCTCTGCGGGAACACACTCTCCACGGATCCAGAGCCTGATGGAGTCGGCGCCCCGGCCAACGCGGGGCGCCCGCTTTTTTGAGACCCGGTGGATCCCACGCGTTTCTCACTCCCCCTCCAATCTCCGGGCGCCTCCCCAATGTCACCGGCTGACGACGATGCGAATGCGCGACTTCGCCGCCTGCAAGAACGCGGTCTCCGCGGCGCGCAGGCGTCCTACCAGTAGCCACCGGGCAAGGGCGTCGCGGACCTCATCGAACGGGCGGCCTCGAAAGGGATGGGCGGAGGTGCGAAACGCCTCGCGGAGCTGCTCGTTGACGGGGCGGAGAATGGGGGTAAGCGATCGGTCGACATAGAACGCCGCGAGCCCTTCGCGGCGAAGCAGCGCGGCGACCTCGTTCGAGTCGACGTGCTCCATCGCCGCCACCTCGTCGAGCCGTGCACGTCCGCCGCTCCGTTCGACCAGGGCCTCCGTCACGGCCCGCACGGTCTCCTCGATCTGCTCGGCATTGGTCCCCTCTTCGCCCCATGCGTCGCCCTGCACCTTGGTCGCGAGAACGGAAAGAATCTCCCCGGCCACTAGATGGTCGAACGCCTCCCTGACATCCCGTTCGTCCGGGGGACCCTCGCTGACGTCACCACGATCGAGCAGCGCGACCACACGAGCCTCGAACGCGAGTAGCCGCTCGAGGACGAAATGCGGGTGCGCGGCCCCGCCCATTTCGGGGGCATAGATCGTGGCCACGACGCGGTCCGCGAGCAATAAGTCATCCGCAGCATGGGCCGCCTCCACACGGCGTGGCCCCGAGGCGATCGCGAGCGCTACCACGACCGACCCGAGGAGCGTCATGGCGCGCTTCGAGATCACGACGGCGACTTGGCCTCCATGCCCTCCACTTGAACAAGGGGGGCAGCTCCCGCGACGGACGACGCCGCGCGCTCGTGGGTCGCGTGCTCCTGATGGTGCATGAACCCGCGCGCCGCGCGCCGCGCCTTGAGAAACTCGCCGAAACTCACGACGACGTCGAGGTCACGCGGACCGAGCGTATCGCCGAGCTCCTTCAATTGCTGGCGCAGCATCTCCGCGCTGCGGGCACGTCTGCCACCCTGCGATTTCGGCACCTCGTCGGTGGAGTCCGGCGCACCGTCCGATTCCGGCGCTGTGGGGTTCTCGTCTTGCCACTCGGGGCGCGCGATCGGCCGGATGGCGTGGGCCGTCAGCCACGCCTCCATGAAGGTGCGCAGTCGCTCGCTTCGGAATACAAACCATCGCTCGCGCTCCGGCGCAAACGACATCAGTACGTCTTTGAAGCGCCGAAAGGCACCCTTTCCGTCGATTGCCTGCGTGAGGCGATCGCGAAGCTCACCGGCATCGACCATAGGAATGAAGCGCTCCATCCACCGGTACTGCTCGCGCGAACTCACCGGATCGATGCGAAGATACGTCCCGTCCGATGCAATGCGGACGTGCATCGTCGGGTCTGCCACGCCGTCCACGACGCGCAGGACCTCGCCGGTAGTCAAGTGCAGGTAGCTATGGACCTCCGGGGCGTTGTTCTCGAACGCGTCCTCGAGGGCCTCCCAGTCCACTGGTACGTCGCGTAGGGGACCGGCGGCCGGGCTATCGGGCGGCTGGTCCCCCGCATGGGTATTTGACATGGCTCCCTTCCTTCAAGCTTTCAAACCCGAGCTCCGCACGCCGCTCCGCGCACGTCGCTCGTGAAGACGTCCTCGAAGAGTTCGCGCTTCGCCGGGCTGGGGCGACGCGAAACCCTGAAACCTCGGCACTAAGAGCAAATCACTCTAAGTAAAGCATGATCATGGCACACGACGAGTCGCCGCGAAAGCCTCACGGGCGATCGACCAAACCCGTCAACGTGCGCTCGAGCGCGCTTCTCCATCGACCGATGTGGGCCGTTCTGTCAGCCTCCGCCATTTTCGGGTGGAACGACGCGTCCCATCCGACGGCGCCTGCGACGTGGGCTTGGTGTTCGAACACGCCGGCGCCCAGCCCGGCGAGCAGAGCGGCACCGCGCGCAGTCGACTCGATGTCGGAAGGCCTTTCGACCGAAATTCGAGAGATGTCCGCTTGGAATTGGAGGAGCACGTCGTTGCGAGCGGCGCCGCCGTCCACACGCAGTCGCTCAATGCTGCGACCTGCGTCCTTGGCCATCGCCTCCAGCAGGTCGTGGACCTCGAACGCGATCCCTTCGAGCGTCGCGCGGGCCAGGTGCGCCGACGTGGTGGCGCGCGTCAGACCCGTGATCGTTCCGCGAGCATCCGAGTCCCAATGCGGAGCGCCGAGGCCCGCAAGCGCTGGAACGAATACCACCCCGTCGCTCGACGCAACGCTCCGAGCGAGCGCTTCGATCTCCGCAGCGCTCCGGATCACTCCGAGCCCGTCGCGGAGCCATTGGACCGCAGCCCCGGCGACGAACGCGCTGCCCTCGAGCGCGTACGTCGTGCGAGGCCCGATGCGCCACGCGACGGTGGACACGAGTCCGTGCGCGCTCGGCCTAGGCTCGCTGCCGACGTTCATCAGAACGAAGGCTCCGGTGCCGTACGTGCACTTGGCGTCCCCTCGTTCGAAGCACGCCTGTCCAAACAAGGCGGCTTGCTGGTCTCCCGCCATTCCGGCGATGGCAATCCCGTCCGGCAAGAATCCGACGCCTCGAGTCCGCCCTACGACCTCAGCATTCCCTACGATCCGTGGAAGCAGCGGCGTGGGGACCCGGAAGGCGGCGCACAGCTCCTCGTCCCAGCAGGCGCGGACCAGGTCCATGAGCATCGTTCGCGACGCGTTCGCCACGTCGGTCACATGGACCATCCCGCCTGTGAGCTCGCTTACCAGGTAACTCTCCACGGTGCCAAACGCGAGCTCGCCTCGTTCCGCTCGCTGGCGCGCACCCGTCACGGAATCAAGAATCCATGCGACCTTGGTGGCGCTGAAATAGGGGTCTATGATCAACCCAGTGCGCGCCCGAACCCGGGCAGTGAGGCTCTCGTCACCCCGGAGCTCGTCGCAGATCCCCGACGTTCGACCGCACTGCCAGACGACGGCGGGGCCAATTGCTTTGCGCGTCGCCCGGTCCCACACGATTGAGGTCTCGCGCTGGTTGGCGATCCCGATCGCCGCAATGTCCTCGCCGCGTATGCCGGCGCTCCGCAAGGCCTCCCCGACGCTCCCCTCCACGGTCGCCCATATCTCGCGGGCATCGTGAGACACCCAGCCAGGTCTCGGGAAGTGTTGGAGCAGCTCGGTCGACCCTCGGCCAACCGTTTTTCCCGACTGCGAGACAACGAGCGCGGTCGTGGCGGTTGTCCCCTGGTCGATCGCGAGCACGTGGTGCGTCATGCGAGTAGCATGGTGGGCGGAGCGCCCTCGTCAAGAGGCGTCGCGAGTCATCGCAGCCTAGGCCGCGACACGATGCTGGAGAGGCCGAGCAGCACCCCGGACGCGAGCGCCGCCACTCCCAGCCATCGAGCAAGCCCCACCTCGTGCACCCGATAGGCCTCGAGCGCTTTCACTCCACACGTGAGTCCGATGGCTGTGTAAATGAGCTGGCGCCCGGCAGCGTAGACCGCGTGGCCGCCCTCCGTGACGCCGCGTACCCGGACGACGAGCTCCCCACGGTTGGCTCGCACAAGGAACTTCCGTAGGTCGTCCGGGAGGGTGACGGCGCTCATGAACGTGTCGCGCACCGCCTCGAGCGCGATCTGCGCAAAGTCTCGATTGCCCAGCACGAACTCGCGCAGGTACGGTTGGATGATGGCGACGGGGTTCAGGTCCGGGTCCAGCATGGCGCAACAGCCGTAGAGAAGGAGCAGCGTTCGCTCGAGAAGCACCCAGTCTTTGGGCACGTGGAAGGTCCCGGAAATGTCGCGCAGTCCAATATCCATGCGGCGGAGATCGAGCAGCTTCTCGAAACCGTGATGGGGGTCCATTCGAATGTCTTTGAGGTTGAAGCTGTCGAGATGGACTTCTTCCTGAAATCGACGGTGGAAGTACTCGATGATCTTCTCGCTCACGGCGTCATCGCTCGTGCGCGAGATGAAACCCATCGTGCGGAGCGCTTTGACGAGCCGGTCGGTATCGCGGCGCAAGACTCCTTCGAGAAACTCCGGGATGCCGCTGCGCATCTGCGGGCTAAGCTCCGCGATCGCTCCGAAATCGAGCAGGACGAGCGCACCATCGTTCTGGACGAGAATGTTCCCGGGGTGCGGATCGGCGTGGTAGACGCCGTCGACGAAGATCATCTGGCAGTACAGCCGGAGCAGCCGCCGAGCCACATCGCGCGTGTCCACGCCGATCGCGCGCAGCGCGGCAATTTCGCTGACCTTGAATCCGTCCACAAATGTTGTGGTCAGCACCGTCTTCGTGCAGAGCTCGCGCACCGGACACGGGAAGACCACGCGCGCGTCGCCTGCGAAGTTCTTCGCGATGCGCTCGATATTGTCGGCTTCGAGCACAAAATCGAGCTCTTGCAACAAGAGCTCCCTCACCTGATGGTAGTACGCGTCGAGACCCTGGACCGGCACGAACCACTGGACTATCCGCATGATGCGTCGGATGGTGCGCAGGTCGAGGCGCACGATGCGATCGATGTCTCGATGCTGTACTTTGATCGCTACGCGTCTGCCATCTACCAGGCGTGCGGCGTGAACCTGGCCCAGTGACGCGCTGGCCATCGGCTCGCGCTCGAGCGTGGCAATCGACGCCATCTTCGCACGCAGCTCCCGCTCGAGGCGTTCTGCAATCTCCGCGAATGGCCTCGGCGGGACCTGATCCTGGAGCCCCTCGAGCTCGGCTCGAAACGCTTGAGGAAGGAAGTTTGCCATGATCGAGAGCAGTTGGCCGACCTTGATGAACACGCCCTGAAGGCGAAGAATCGTAGCGTAGACGCGCCGAGCGTTTCTCTGGTGGACCCCGACGACACAAGCTTCGCGCCATGAATGACCGAAGAACCGAGCGCGCAGGCCCAGCCACCAGTAGCTTGCGATGACCAGGTAGGTCGTCGCGTACGCGCGTATGAACCGCCAACGGTTCACCGACGCGGGACGCACGATCGGACCCCTTGCGTTCGAGAGGCCGTCCCGCGCAGCGGTGTCTGCCAGCCTCGGCGTGTTCATCAAGCCTTCTCTTTCGCGTGGGTGTAGCACCATTCGGCAGGAATCTGGCGGCCTGGTGTGACCACGGGGATGCTAGCGTGCGACGGCCGTGGCGCTTGCCAATCGGCGTCTAGCGCGCCGACTGGGTGGCTCGGAGCGGCTGCGGAGCACCGATGCCATGACACATTCTTCATCCCGAGTTCGCAAAGAAGCGCCCTCTCGGCAGAAGTCCCGGTTGAGCGCGGGCGCTGCCATTTGCGCGGTGGCTGCGGCCTACCCCGTGTCTCTCCTGCTGGGAGTCTGTGCTTTCCGTTTCGTCGGCGAACGCTGGTGGGTCACGGGCGTCGGATTGTACGTCCCCCGCCTTGTGTTCGGCCTGCCGCTGCCTTTTCTGGTGCTGGCGCTGCTTGCGGCTCGGCGAGCGTCGCTTTTATGGACGCAGGGGGTCGCCGCCCTGGTGCTCGTCGTTGCGCTCATGGGTTTCTCGGTCCCCTTTCCGACGTACGCGACCGCCCGAACGCCCACGATGCGGGTCCTCAGCTACAATGTCGAATCGGGCCACGGGGTAGGGGACTACGACGATGTCCTCGCCGAAGTTGCGCGCTACTCGCCCGATGTTGTGTTCCTCCAGGAAGTCGGCCCCACTGAGAAGCTTGCTCCGCTCCTAAAGGACCGTTACGCCGACGTGTATGCCGCGAACCAGTTCGTCGTCGCGTCGCGCTACCCGATCGTCAGTACGTCGCTGCCGGACCCAGTCCTCGTTCACGGTCGACCGCACACGCCGCGCTTTATGCGGCTGGAGATCGACTGCCCCCTCGGGCACATCGTGTTCTACGACGTTCACCCTGTCTCTCCGCGCGAAGCGCTGTGGCGCGTCGTGTGGGGCGGACGCCGCGGACTGCTCACCGGCCAGAGCTTCAACACAGTCAACTCGGGCGCGTTCTACGAGAACAGCGCTCTGCGAGAGGAGCAGGCCGCCACGTTCGCGGCCGCAGCCGCGCGCGAGACAGAGCCCGTCATCATCGCGGGCGACACCAACTTGCCGGATTTGAGCTGGGTCTTCGGCCACTACCTCTCCCAGTTTCAGGACGGATTCCTGAAAGCCGGCTGGGGGTTCGGCTACACGTTCCCCACCGACCGACACGGCCCCTGGATGCGTATTGACCGCATTCTTGCGAGCCGGGCGCTGCGTTTCGCGCACTTCGAGGTAGGCACTTCAAACGCCTCGGATCATCGTTGCGTGGTCGCCGACATTCAGCGTGCCGGGCTCTGAGGGCTTTCCCCCCGCGCTCAAGGGCGCGCTGGAGTGAGCATCTCTTCCACGCGCCACGCCAATGCGCAGTTATTGGCTTGCCGCGTCATGGCGTCGCGTATCTCCGGATCGCCCACGGCGTGCTCGCCCACAGAGAGAACCCGAGCGTCCCCCGTACGACGCAGACGTAGCAGATCCTCACCACTTGAAAGCTCGATGACTCGGATTCGCGCAGGATGCGCAACGAGCTGGAGCGCCTCCTCCGTGATCAACCCACCGTCCGCTCGGGCCAGCGCTTCCGGGACGTCCTCATCGAGCACGAGAAGAAAGAACTCCGCCCGCTTGACGATGTCGACGGCGCGCGGGATCTCGTCTCTTACGGCTCTCTCCAGCTGCTCGACGAAGATCCGAAGCCGTAGGTCGTCGTCGGCATCCGTGACGGACTCAACCCACGACCCGGACAGGATTCGCGTCGCTGCGTAGGCTTGTCCGAGATTCCACGGTTGCTCGGAGAACGCGCCACCGTCGACGTCTCCCCGCCGCCCGGCCTCGTTCGGCTCCCGGAGCAGACACGCCGCAAACGCGTCGCGCTTGGCGTCGGCTGCGGCAGAGCGAATCGAGAGCACATCCTTTGCGTCAGCGAGTCGCATGCGCAAGTACAGCCCGGGCTTCGTGCGAAACTCACCCCTTGCCGCCTTGGGCGACACGAAATCAGGAGCGTCGGCTGCGGCGGCGCGCAAGATGCTCGCCTCAAGACGGTCTCTCAATGGATACCAGGCGGCGCCGAGCGTCACCACAACCGCCCGCTGCCTCGCCAGCAGTTGCTGCTTGGCCGCGCCAAGCTCGCGGGTCTCGACCACCCAATGCACGGCCACGGCTAGGATGAAAGAACCCGCAAAGAGACTTCCGACCCTCGATGTCCAGCGCATGCGCCCACTGGACCGCTCCTCGCGCGATCGGGCCAACGCTGGCAGGCCCCGCACGGATTTCTTCCTACGTTCCGCCGTCATGGCCAGGCACTCCGGCCTCGAGCGAGGCGCGCCCATCGCCGTCGTCGGCGCGGCCCGACTGACGCTCAGCCCCCCGTGGTCCCCTTGGGAATGCTGTTGCACATGAAGCTGACATTTGGGAAGCCCGCAAACGCGGACGTCTGGAACACGCTCTTCACGACAACGGCTTTGACGTTCTGGTCAATCTGAAGAACGACGACTCCCGGGAACTCTTTGCCCGGGTGCGTCTGCTTCCACAGCTCACGCTTGGCCTTGAGAATATTGAACAGCTCGTCGATTCGTTGGAGGCGATCCGCCTCCTCCACTGCGCGCGTATTTCCGGCTGGAGACCCATCGACCAGGAGCTGACTGCCCACGACGGCAACCATCGGAGCGTCGATCATGTCCATCGTGTTCTCCGCCTTGGGGAGGTTCAGGCCTCGAGCGATCGGAGTTTCGCCGCTCGCGCTGAACGTCATCAGAAGGAAAACGACGGTGACGACCAAGAAGTCGATCATGCTCGTCAGCGACAGATTCGCGTTGGTGGATCTGTGACCGCCCCCGCTCACTTTCTTTTGCACGAACTCGAGCCCCACTTGTGCCATGAGGCGTCGGCCGGGTGTTTTGATCGGCATGGATTTCGGCTCCGGGCTCTCAGTTTACCGCGAACGTGATGTTGAACGCCGAGACTTTGTCGACCTTGCCGCCGTACTGAATCTCGCGATGGGGCTGGTACACGGCATCAATGACGCCGATGATGTACTTGAACTCGGTCTTGTTATCCGTGTGAAGGATGGCCTGATCGAGTTTCTTGTCCGAGGGATTCGAGTGCTGGCCCTTGGCCTTCCATTCACTCTCGATCTTGGCGGCAAGGTCGGGGAAGCGGACCACCTCAGTGGACCCTTCTTGAATGACGACGTCCTTGCGCGGCACATCGATCGAGTCGACCGTGGTATTGCCCTGCTTCCAGAGAAGGACGAACTTATCCTCGGACTGCATCATCACGTGCAACTGCTTCTCGGGCTCTTGCTTCGTCTCTTCGGTGTCAGGGCGAGGCGGCCCGGGCACTTGAGCGTCCGCATTGATCCGCGCCATGTGGGTCCACACGGCCGTGATGAGCAGGAACGAGATGGTCACCATCAGCAGGTCGATCATCGGGATCATATTGATCTCCGAGTCGAGCGACTTGCGTTTCCCTTTCGGGCCTCCAACGTCTACGCCACCCATGACCTACCTCACAAAACTTCCCTCGAGTCGCGGGCCGAAGTACCCGCCCGGACGAACGGGTACCTCGGATTTGGCTCGAAATTGAATCTCTCGCAAGCGTCGCCGCGGGTCAGCCCGTCGGCAGCCCCGACAAGTTGACCTTCTGTCGGTTGGTCACGACGAGGTTGAGCACCTGAACGCTCGCCTCGTTGATGTCGTCCTCGAGCGACTGCGTCTTGCCGTTTAGCACGGCGAAGCCGATGAGGCCGATGATCGCGACGATGAGCCCGAAGGCCGTACAGTTCATCGCTTCGGAGATCCCCTCGGCGAGAATGCGCGCCTTCTGGCTCGGGTCGACGCTCTCGCCCGACACGGCGCCGAAGCTCGTAATCAACCCGGACACGGTCCCCAGCAGTCCGCTGAGCATCGAGAGGTTGGCGAGCAGCGCCAGGTACCCCGTATTCTTCGCGACCCGAGGGATCTCGCGAAGGGCGGCTTCGTCCATTGCAGCCTGAACCTCTTCGTCCGGCCGATTCACCTTGACAAGGCCCGCTTGCACGATGCGGGCAAGTGGCGCGTTGGCGGCGGAACACATCTTAACCGCCTTGGCGATGTCTCCCGCGAGGATGCACTTCTGCATGGTCGCCAAGAACACGTCCTTGTTGATGGCGGCACCGAAGAGATAGAGCGCCCTCTCGACAATCACACCGATTGTAATGATGGACCAGAAGAGGATCACGTACATCCCCCAACCGCCATCCTTGAAATGCTTCCAAACAGCAGCCATCGAACCGTCCTCCGTCAATTTGTTCGTCGGGGCGCCTCAATACATCGCCGAGGAGCGCCTCGCTTGGGTTCCGACGAGTAACTTGCGAGCAAATCCGCTGAGCCTCGAACAAGGCAATACCGTCCGCGCCT
>JBEKXD010000058.1:0-33788 GCA_049512415.1 Polyangiaceae bacterium | reverse complement strand
AGCACCCGCGGGGTGGCTCCGGCCTGCCGCTCCGTCGACTGCGTCACGGTGCTGGCCTTGACTGTCGCCGATGCCTGCATGGTGGCCGAGGTCGCCAAGGGCTGGGACGAGCGCGACCCGTTCTCTCGTCCCGACGCGAGCGAGATCACCTTCGCTCCCGCCGCAGGGGCTGGTCCTTTGCGTCTCGGAGTACCACGCGAGCTCGAGTTCTTCGGTGACGCGCTGGCCGAGGCGACATTTCGCGCGTCGATCGATCGGCTCGTGGAGATCGGATGCGGCATCACTGCGATCGACTTGACCCCCTTTCGCCTGGCGGGCGAGCTCCTCTACGGAGGACCCTGGGTCGCCGAACGCCTCGTCGCCGGGGGTGGCTTGCTGGCCGAGCGCCCGGACGCGCTCCTGCCGGTGATCCGAGAGATCCTCTCCGAAGCCCGAGCCTACGACGCCGTGGCGGCCTTCGCCGGCATGGCACGCCTCGCCGAGCTCCGGCAGGCGACGCGGCGCACCTGGAGGGAGATCGACGCGCTGGTCGTTCCCACGACCCCCACGATCTACAGCATCGCCCAGGTACTCTCGGACCCGCGTGCGCTGAACGCGAACTTGGGAATCTATACCACCTTCGCCAATCTGCTCGACTTGGCCGCCGTTGCCGTTCCAGCCGGGTTTCGCGCGGACGGGCTTCCTGCAGGCATCACACTGGTGGGCCCCGCCGGGACCGACGCGCGCATTGCCGCCCTCGCCGCGGCGCATCACCGCCGCCTGGGGGGGCGGCTCGGAGCGACGGACTTCGAGCTGCCAGCGAGCGACGCGCCATCGCCCGCAGCGCGCGGCGAGACCCTACCGATTGCCGTGGTCGGCGCCCATTTGAGCGGGCAACCACTCAACTATCAATTGACGGAGGCCGGAGCGACACTAGCCCACGCCACGAAGACCGGACCGCACTACCGGCTCTTCTTGCTGCCGGGGACGACGCCTCCCAAACCAGGGCTCGTCCGCTCGGCGCAGGACGGGCACGCGATCGACCTGGAAGTGTGGGAGCTCGGTCCGGCCGAGTTCGGCCGCTTCGTCGCCCGCGTGCCGCCGCCCCTGTGCATTGGCTCGATCGAGCTGCAGGATGGCAGCAGGGTATCGGGATTTCTGTGCGAATCGCATGCCGTGGCGACCGCGAAGGACATTTCGAAGTGGGGCGGCTGGCGAGCCTATTTGAAGGTACACGGCGAGGGCGATCGAGGGTGAGCGAGACATTGCTTGCGAAGCTCTTTCGGTGCCAAGGCCGCTGAGAGAGCCGGCGACGTCGTGAAACGCGGTTGATCACGAACTTCAAAATGGGTGAAGCAGCCACGGCATCTTTGAAAGAGCCGGCGACGTCGTGAAACGCGGTTGATCACGAACTTCAAAATGCGTGAAACAGCCACGACACCTTTGAACGGCTATTCCCCTCGGTAGCGTGGATGAACTGAATGGAGCGCCACGAGCGCAGCAGCTCGCTCCGTTCGCCCGATGGGCCTAAACGCCCGCCAAGGCGCGGGAACTACGCCCACTCTTTCCAGTCTCTAGAGAGGTCTTGATGAGAGGCGCCCGACCGAGTTGGTTACCAATCTTGACAACGGCGTGTTTCACATTGGGGATGACGACGGGCGTGGCGCGCGCGCAGCAGCCGCCACCTCCTCCTCCACCGGCTCCGCAGGCCGCTGCGCCCCCGCCGGCGCCGGCGGAACCTCCGCCTGTCGCGCCTGCGCCATCCGCCATGCCTGCTGCGCCCCCGGCCCCGCCGCCGCCCGTCGTGCCTCCACCTCCCGAGGTGAATCGGCTCAACACCAGCTTCGGCGTTCGCACGGCGCTACGCCTTCAGGACCCGCTCAAGCCGCAGAACATGAACGAGGTGCATTTCGACCAAGGGTACTCGAACGTCGTGGAGGCACGCTTCTGGGGTGACGTGACCAAGGAGTTCGGCTGGCGAGCGTCGTTCAACGCGAACCTCACGAACAGCAACACTCTAGGTGGTACGGCGCCGAGCCTCGCCATCATGGACCTCATCGCCCAGTTCAATCCGATGAAGGAGTTTCACATCTGGACCGGTCGCCTCCTCGTTCCCTCAGATCGCTCCAACTTCAGCGGCCCGTTCTTCATGAGCCCCTGGAACTACCCGGGGTTCTACTTGAACGGCGCACCCCCCCTCGGACCCAAGGATGGGCCTACGGGCCGTGACCAGGGGGTGACGTTTTGGGGGAACGCCCTCGAGGACAAGCTCAAGTACTTCGCGGGGGCCTACGGGCTCGACCAGGGCTACCTGGGCTCAATCCAGCCGGCCACGGCAAATCCCTACTACTCGGCGCGCGTGAGCTACTCACTGCAAGGCAGCGAGCCTGGGTACTTCGGCCAGAGCACCAACTACGGCGGGGATAGCTTCGTGACCATCGGCCTTGCCGGCCAGTACCAGAAGGACGGCGCGTCTTCGACGAGCGACTACGGTCTCTTCATGGCCGACGTCGTAGCCGAGGAGAACCTCACGAACGCGGGAACGTTTACGTTCGAAGGTCAATTCTACAAGTTCAGCGACAACGCTCCGTTCGCAGGAACCGCCACGGCTCCCATTTCCGCGCCGAAGGAGGCTGGGTATGTCCTTCTCAGCTACCTCACGCCCAACAACATCGGGGTCGGCAAGCTCCAGCCGTTGGTGCGTTTGCAGGCGACCGCCGACCCGGGGTGGACGATCTTCGACGGAGCGCTTGCCTACGTGTTCCAGCAGTACTGGGGGAAGATCGTCCTTACGTACCAGCACATCGATACGGGGGGATTGGGCCCCCAGTCGAACTCCTTGCAGCTCGGGTTCCAAATGCAGAAGTAATCAAGCTGCCGCGCAGCGGCTTCGTCCAACGTTGGCCAACCCGTAGAGGGCAACGAACGTGGTGGCGAGCTCAGAATAGGGCCGCTTGGACTACCGCCGAGTTCGTCGCAGTGAAGCCCTCAAGCTCGGGGCGGAACTCCGCTAACCGCTCCGCCGCGACCTGCACAGCTTCGGGGTTGTTGTCGATGAGAACAAAGCCGCGCCCATGCCGTGCCGCCGCCTCGCCGGTAGTGCCACTGCCGGCAAAGAAGTCGAGGACGACATCGTTGGGACAGGAGTGCACCTTGATCACGCGATTCAAGACCCCCAGCGGTTTTTGCGTTGGGTATCCTGTCTTCTCGTGGCCGTTGGTCGGGACGATCGTGTGCCACCATACGTCCGTCGGCGTCTTCCCCCGCTCCGCCTTCTCCGGCGTCACGAGCCCGGGCGCCATGTATGGGATCCGATCCATCTCGTCGAAGTTAAAGACGTAGTCGTCCGGGTTCAAGGCGTACCAAAGAATCGAGTCGTGCTTTGAGGGCCAACGGTTCTTCGGGCGTCCACCGTAATCGTACGCCCATATGATTTCGTTCATAAATCGGTCACGGCCAAGCAAACGATCGAGCGCGACCTTGATATAGTGCACCTCTCGGCAATCCAGGTGAATGAAGAGCGACCCATCAGGCATTAGGCACCGTACGGCGGTCTCGATTCGAGGCACGAGAAAGCCTTCGAAGTCCCCGAACACGTCGGCATAGGACCCGCTCTCGATCTTCTCGACGTCGTATCGCCGCCCGCCGAATCCGCCTCGGACGCCTCCACGCTCGGTGGCCGTCATGCGCATGCGGTCGCGCTTCTGAATCTTGCCCGTGTTGAAAGGCGGGTCGATGTAGATGAGCCGCGCAAATTCCTCGGGCAGCCTCGGAAGGACCTCAGCGTTGTCACCCAAGATGATCCGCTTCATCGCGCTTCGACCTTACAGATTCCTTGGCCCGATGGAAAGCACGACGTCACCCCTGTCCCCAAACCTCCCCGCACACTTGAGAGCGTCGAGCCCGATCGGACGCGGGTCCCTCCCCCAACGCCCGATCCCCCGCTCGTACTCGTCGAGACGTTCCTGCTGCCGCTGCGATCTTGGCCTAGGTCGCGGCCGACGGAGATCCTCGTCGGCCGGCACCTTCGATCGTCCACGAGAGCATGATCCAGTCCGGGAAGAGATCGAAGGCGCACGACGTCACGACCTCCTCGCTCCAGTTTCCGAATCTTTGTCTATTTGTCGCCGTGCCGTCCATAAAATGCTGTCTGATGCGGAGCAAGGTGTGCTCTACCGGCTTCTTGGCACGCCTCGAGAAAGGACACAGCATGTTGTACAGGAGTTTTCCCGGTGGCCTTGGCGCCGCCGTGGCGGTTGCGCTCGTCGCCGTCACCGCTCACGCGGATTCCAACGCGATTCAGTATCGCTATATTCCGTTGGATCAGGCCACAGTGCCTGGCCCGTTCGTAGCGAATACCTTCTCCCCTGTCGCCATTTACGGCGACACCGTGACGGGGACGCTCTACGACGACAACTACGACCCGTTCGTGGCTGTCTGGCACAACGGTGCGATCACCATCGGCCCCGCGGGCTACGCGGACGTCGCCAACAGCTTGGGCCTGATCGGCGGCTCGGCTCCATCGCCATCGACTCAGGCGGCGCTGTTCTTTGGAAACACCACAATCGCTCTCCCCCCGCTTTCTGGGCAGGACGCCGCATCGGTGGTCGGGCTCAGTCTGGGCGGCCTGGCGCTC
Source organism: Polyangiaceae bacterium (assembly GCA_049512415.1). Taxonomy (GTDB): domain Bacteria; phylum Myxococcota_A; class Polyangia; order Polyangiales; family Polyangiaceae; genus Palsa-1150. Next base: position 29,173 of record JBEKXD010000058.1, on the reverse strand, counting down.
GTCGACTCGGATAATTACTCCACGGGCACGACGTTCGCCTATTACTTCGCCGGGCGGCAGACGGTCATCGACTTCGGGGTACCGAATCCGCTTCCGATCAACAGCACCTTCATGAACGACTTTGGCTTCATCGCCGTTGAGGAGTACACCGCGTCGCTATACCCCCAGAGTGGATACAGGTACAGCCCGATCACCGAGAAGAGCGTGCCTCTGCCTCCCTACGCTGGCGATGCCCTCGCGCTCGTGCAGGGGATCAACATCCGCAATGAAGTTCTCGGCTACTCGTTCACATACGGCGGCCCTGATTACCACGAGCGCGTCGGCGTGTGGGACGCGGCGGGTGTCTTCGAGACTTACTACTACGAGACAATCTCTACGAACATGCTCGTGTTCAACGACCTAAACCAGATCGTGATCACCAATCCCAATCCGGCTTTCTTTTCCGGGCCCTATAACGGAACAAGCTACCTGGTGCCAGAGCCCGGCACGCGCCTCGATCTCGCAAGTTTGGTCGTGAACCTGCCGGCCGGTCTCTACCTCGATTCCATCGTTGCCATCGACAACAAGGGAAACATGACGGGGTACGCCGAGGACGACAATTACAACGTCTACCCGTTCTTGCTCAAGCCGCTCGCGGACGGCGACTCGTGGGACCAGGTAAGCGTCGTCGGTTGGCAGCTACCGGCATCCATCCTCGAACGTCTCGAGAATAGGCGCGCGCACAAATGATCGATTTCCCCGGTAGTTTTCACGCCGGCGCGCTCCGAACGTGAGCGCTCCTTGGTGTGGGACCGCAGGTCCTCGTTCGCGACCGGGACAGTAAGTTCGGCCCGGACTTCGACCGGGCTGCGATGGGCGTGGGAGAACTCAGGCCGAGTGTTGTATGATTTCAGGGCGCTCATGCGCGTATGTGCCTCTCCACTCGAGCCGAGGAGGTCTTCGATGATCGCATGGATCCGTACGATGGCTATCACCGTGGCAATCGGACTCGGTTTGGCAGGGGCGAGTTGCCGCATCGACACCACGGGGGATCAGAGCCTCGACGACGGATCACCGGATGCCGCACGCCTTTCGGACGCCGGAACCGACATCGGCTCCCCGGGGGACTCCGCCGCGATCGCGGATCGGACTGCCGCAGACGGACCGTCGGAGGCATCGCCCATATCGGACTCAGGAGCCGACGGCGGCTTCTCGGGGGACTCCGCTGCCATGTGCGCCGCCGACGCGACCACCACCGTGGGCGACGCGGCCGGCACGCCGAGCGACTTCGCGATTGTTTGCCCGGCGAACGGCTCCGTTGTGTCCGGCTTGATCCGCATCGTCGGCATCGCCGGGTCGCAGTGGGCAAACGTCGCCGCCTACGAGAACAACAACAAGGTCACGCCGGACACGGCGCCAGCCGGCGGATCCTTCGCTCTCTCGCTCGACACCACCGGGCTCACCAACGGCACGCAAACGGTCACGGTCGTCGCCTTCTCGGTCCCTGCGGGGCAGCTCGGAGGCGAGAGTTCGTCGATCAACTTGCAGCTCACAGTGAACAACGTGGCGCTCTCCCCTCCGGTGAACACCGCCCTTCCGGCCATTTCCGGCGTCGCACAAGTTGGGTCCCCCCTCACGGCCGGCACCGGCTCGTGGATGAACGCGCCCACGTCGTACGCCTACCAATGGAACGTAGACGGCAGCGCGACCACCGGAGCGACGGGCGCCACGTTCGTTCCGGTGAGCGCGGACTTGAACGACACCTTCACCGTGACGGTCACGGCCACGAACGCCGCCGGCTCGACGAGCGCCACGAGCGCCCCAACTTCGGCGGTCGTGCCTGCGAGCGGCGCAACCCCCGATCCTCCGGTTACCGGGTATCACCTCGTCTTGCTTCAGGACTTCACCACGATCACGAGTCTGGCGGTCAATCCGACGAACATGGGGTCGGGGACCTGGATTGCGCACACGCCCGCTGACAAAGATTGGTTTACCTTCATCGACCCGGTCGACAACTACGACCCATTCGGCATCGGCGACGGCCAATTGACCATCCGAGTGGCGAAGCGAGGCTACGGCGACCCGAACGACTGGTTCGCAGGGTACTCGGGCGGCCTCCTCAGTAGCATGGATGGGACGGGGAACGGCTTCGCCCAGCAGTACGGCTTCTTCGAGGCCTCCATGTGGTGCCCCGGCGGCCCGAATACCTGGCCGGCGTTCTGGCTCCTGGATCGCCCGAGCCTGATCACGTCGAACATGGCCGGCGCGGAGATCGACATCGTTGAGGAGTACGGGAACTGGGGGACACCTCCGAACGACCTCCAGCCGGACAACTACACTGCCACCTGGCACCTGTGGGCAAACGGCAACGGCAATGACGACGGACAAGACTCCGCGGTGAGCGAGCCCGGGCTGACCTCAGGCTATCACCGCTTCGGGGCAGATATCGAGCCGGACTACATCGTCTGGTACTACGACCGGACCGAGGTCTGGCGGGCTCCAACCTACGCCGAGGCGCAGCGGCCGATGTTCCTTCTGCTGGACCTGGCGCTCGGCGGTGGCACTTACAACAACGCGACAGGGACCGACTACGATTGGACCCTTACGCCGAACCCATCGGATCTGCGCGTTGCTTACGTCGCGGTGTGGGCGAGCCCAAACAGCCCGAACTACTGACAAGAGACGCAGAGTCAGACGCCGTGACCACGCGTAGAACGCCCGTGCGGTCGGATTGCCGACGCGCAAGAGGGGTGCGACGGTCGAGATCGCCAAAAGCCAAAACGTGATTTACACCGGGCCCTACACGGTCGTGCGGCATCCGATGTATTCGTAGCATCGATGCGAAGTGGCCGGTGCGCCCTCGTGAGTGCGGCGAAAGCCGCGGTCGTGCTCCTGCGGGACGCGGCCATCCGGTGGTCGGAGGACGGCTGTCCGCGGCGAGGCGCGTCGCTCGCGTACGCGGCCCTCTTCTCTCTCTTTCCGCTGATCCTGCTCTCGCTCACCACCGTCGGGTTCGTGCTCGGCGACAGCGACGAGGCGCGGCACACTCTGGTGTCGAGCCTTGTCGGTTCGTACTCGCCTGAGTCGCAAAGGCTCGTCGAACAGACCCTTGAAAGCCTGCAGGCGCATCACACGGCGCGCGGCGTCGGTGCAGCTGTCGGCGTGCTCGCGCTCGTCGCCGGCGCGAGCGGGGTGTTCTCCGAGCTCCAGGCCTCGCTCGTCTTCATTTGGCGCGTCGACAAGACCCGGACGCGCGGTTTCTGGAGGTCGGTTGTCGGGTTGCTTTGGGATAGAATGACGTCGTTCGCGATCGTCGTCGGGGCCAGCCTCGTCCTTCTTGCTACGCTCATGGTGCACACTGCCATAGGCGTCGTCGCGCAGACCCAATACGCGGTTGGCCCACTGTGGTCCGTCACGGGAGAGATCACGGCATTTGCATGCTCGGCAGGAATGCTCGCCGCGATCTATCGGGTCGTCCCCCAATGCCATGTGGCGTGGTCGGACGTGCTCGGCGCCTCGCTCATCACATCCCTCGTCCTCGCAGGACTGCGTGGTCTGCTCGCGTGGTACCTCATACACGTCTCCCGGACAGAGCTCGGCCCGGGTGGGCCGACAACCGCCACTCTCAAGTTTCAGCAATCAGCGGGACGAAGTCTGCGTCGCTGGAGGACGTGCCAATGCGCCTACTTGCCCTGCGGAGAGGTCGCCGTCGCCGCTCGCTCGATGATGGACGCTACGACGTCCGGCTTGGAGACGAAGATCGCATGGCTCCCTTCCGCCTCGGCTACGGTTGCCCCGGCCCGCCTCGCCATCGATCTTTGGAGGGGAGGCGGAATCATCTTGTCGGCCGTCGACACCAGGTAAAAGCTCGGTTTTGTGCGCCACGCAGGTGCGGTCACGGCCGACGAGAACGTCTCCGCTCCGCAAGGGACCTGGGACGCGGCCATGAACGCGGCCTTCTCGGCGGTGACGTCTGCTGCGAATGATGCCGCAAACTTCGATGGGTCCAAAAAGAGGAAACCATCCTGAGGTGGCAAGATCGGGGCGACCGGCGCGTCTGCCGGAGGGTTGGCAAGCAGGGATTGAATGGACTCACCCTTGTCGGGCGCGAACGCCGTGATGTAGACGAGCGCTGCGACCTTCGGATCGTTGCCGGCCTCCGAAATCACGACGCCTCCGTATGAGTGACCGACCAGGATGACCGGGCCGCTCTGGGCTCCGATCGCCCGTCGGGTCACCGCGACATCATCAGCAAGCGAAATCGTCGGATTCTGCACGACGGTTACGGGATATCCGTCGCGTTTCAGAATCTTGTAAACCCCTTCCCAACCCGATCCATCGACGAAAGAGCCGTGCACGAGAACAACTGAGGGCAGTGACCCCTTGGGCGGAACATGCTTCATGCTGTGGCCTCCTTTTCTTTCAATTTCTGCACCATCCCCAAAGTGAGCGACCTCGACGGATACGGGCGGTCCGTACCTGCTGCACGCTGCACTAGGAAATGCATGCATACTCGCTCGGTACCCTAGGCTCAGCGCGAGCGCACGACAACGGCGTGCCGAGTCAATTGTGCTTGAACTTGATTCACGAATCAGCGTGCTCCTCGCGCCGTGTGGCGTTCACGGATGCCGGCAAGGCGTACATCGCACGCGGATGGCGGCAGCGAGCGCAACTGTGGACGCTGGGTTCACCCAGGCGGTCTCGCCTTGTTCGAATCCCCAACCGAATTGGACTGCATGCCGCATGGCTTTTTCTTGCAATCGTCTGTTGCTGCATGGCCGAATGCGTTACACGTAGCCGACCGATCTCGAGGAGCCACCATGTTGCTCGACACCCTGCGAAGCCGAATGACCGCCGCGATGAAGGCTCACAACACCGTGGAGAAGGAGCTGCTCCGCACCGCTCTCGGGGAGATCACGATGACGATGAACGTCGGGGGCGTGCCCGGGTCTGACGACTTGGTGACCAAAGTGCTCAAGAAGCTCCAGAAATCAAATCAAGAGACGCTCAAACTCGCGACGGACACCGATCAAAGAAGTCAACTCGAAACCGAACTGTCGATTCTCGGCGAGTTGCTGCCGAAGGAACTATCGGTCGATTTGGTCCTCGAGATGCTAGCGCCTGTGCGCGACGCGATTCGCGCGGCGAGAGCCGAGGGCCCGGCGATCGGCATCGCCATGAAGCACCTGAAGGCCAGTGCGATCGACGCCGACGGCACGTCGGTCGCCGAAGCCATCACCAAACTCCGATCTTAGTCCGGCCACATACGGGCTGGGTCCGACGGCGCCCAACGGACGACAGACCTCGCCGTCAGCGTGCGACGATTTTGCACAATCGTGACCGTCGCTGAACACATCCGACGACCACACCGGAGTATCTTCGCGGCGAGACGGATATTCGCACTCCCGGAGCGGAGTCGACAACGAAGAGGAGGAAGGCAGCCATGAAGTCTCGACGCGCAGCCGCGCGGTATTTTTCGGCAGCGGTTGTGGGGATTCTCCTGTGGGCCGTGGCAGGGTGCAGCGGAGCCCCCCCGGCGAGCGTCCGGGCGCGCGCCACGGCCTCGAGGGGGGCGCACACCATGGAGGAATGCGCCGACACCGCGGGTCTCGACGATCCGGAGTGTGGCGACGACGACGACGATGACAATGGGGGAGGCGGGGGCGGGGGCGGCGGAGGCAGCAGTGGCGGTTCAGACTGCGGCGACTACGGCGAACCGTGCTGCAGCGGCGATATTCCGTGTCTGTCGGACTTCCAGTGCCAAAACGGCATTTGCGGGTACACGTGCGGGGCTCAGTCCGAAGCCTGCTGCACGGACGGCGATGCTTGCAACACCGGGTTGATCTGCCAGGACGGCAGTTGTCAGTCGACGTGCGGGGGTCAGGACCAGCCGTGCTGCAATGGCGGTTGCAGCGGCGGGCTCACATGCCAAGGCGACTCTTGTCAGGCGTGTGGTGCCGCGTCCCAACCGTGCTGCGCGTCGGACGTCTGCAATTCCGACTTGCAATGCCAGAGCGGTACCTGTCAGAGCTGCGGCGGCCAGGATCAGTCGTGTTGTGGCGGCAGCACGTGCACCGGGCAGCTTTCCTGTCAGGAAGGCACGTGCCAAGCGTGCGGCGCGGTCGCGCAGCCTTGCTGTTCGGGCAGCACGTGCAACTCCGGAGCCCTCTGCACGGGTGGCACCTGTGAGGGTTGTGGTCACCTAGGGCAGGGTTGCTGCGCCAACGAGCAGTGTAGCAGTGGCACTGTGTGTCAGTTCGGGGTCTGCGAGACGTGCGGCACGACCGGGAAGATATGTTGCGCGGGCAATGCTCCCTGCGGCGCCGAGCTCACGTGCGTCGGCAACGTCTGCGATCCTGAAACGTCCTGCCAGTGCTCTCAAACGAGCTACGCGGCCTGTTCTAGCCAGTGCGCCGCGACGGAATCGCGCTGCTTTGCGAGCAACCCGTGCAAGGGCAATCCGACCTGTATTCGCCTCTGGGAGACATCGTGCGGTAACGCATGGCAGACGTGCGAGGGAGTGTGTAGCGCGTGCGAGGCGAATCCCGCGTGCAAGTGGTAGGCGACTTGGCCCTGCCGCGGCTGGGGGACCTCGAGTCCCCGAGGGACCGCGCGAAAACGCGCAGGGCGTCGTACGTCCCCGCCAACGTCCCGATGAGAGTCAGTATCTCGTAGGCCTGAGGCTGCGCGCGGTCCGGGGCGCGCCAGGTTTGCGCTTGGCCCAGCAGGCGGGGCAGCGCCACTCCATGACGATTGTGCCGCCGACGTTGGGCGCGCGCGATAGCCGCCACCCCGTCTGGCTGATGAGGGTGTAGTTGGTGTTCACATTCGGCGCTGAGGCACCACACTCGCAACACGCCGTCGCATGGTCGGACATAGGCTGGCTCCTCGTGCGTGGCTACAGCAGCGTCGGAACGCCGCTGTCGCGCGCGACCCGTCGTAAGGCAGAACGGCACGCGCCCCGGGGTCCTGGAGGCCTACAAGGTCGCCATGCGGGGACGACCGTCTACGGAGGCCGAGGATTTGCAAATGCGCGACGCGCAATGGCTGCGAGAGCGAGCCGCGTGGAATCAGGATCGGCCGGAGCCGTTGCTGGGTCTGCGCCGTCGACGAGGACGCTGAGGGCCAGGACCATCGTGCGCGCCTCACGCGCGCCCCGGCCGTCGGCGCGCTCCATCGCGGTGGCCAGCATCCGTCGCCACAGAGCGAGTTGCGCTGGAAGGCGCCCATCATACGCGTACCACTCCGAGAGCTCGCGCGTCGCCGTGGCATCGTCGGTCGCGGCGGCGTATCGATCCATGTCGATTTCCGCGGCCCGATGCCGACCGAGCTGCCAACGCGCGCGGGCGCGACCTGCGAGAGCTTGGGCGAGCGTAGGTACGTGTTCGAGCGCCGCCGTGTACACGCGTTCGGCTTCGCCTGCGTCGTCGAGCTTCAGGCGTAGAGCCGCGAGTCCGAGCCACGCGCTGGCATCCGAGGGATCGATGGACAGGGCTTCGGTGTACCGCCTCGCGGCCGTGTCGGGCTCATTCGCGAGTTCATGGGCTTGCGCCTGCCGTACCAGTTCATCGGCCGATGACGTGGCGCGCGCCTCGAGGGATCCGACGGAAAGGAGCAGCGATGCGACGGGACGAACGATTCTATCCGACAGTCTGCGCGTTCTCGATGGCATCGGTGCGCCGTGGCCGTATGTTGGTCTCGAGAATGCACTTTCGCACGCGGATGAAGTCGGGGGTGATCTCGACCAACTCGTCCGCGTCGATCCACTCCATGGCGGTTTCGATGTTCAGGGCGCGCGGAGGAGCCAAGAGGACGTTGTCGTCTTTTCCATGATTCCGAACGTTCGTCAGTTTCTTCTCTTTGATGACGTTGACGTCCGTGTCGTTGGGACGATTGTGCTCGCCGACGATCATCCCCTCGTAGACGTCGACGCCGGGGCCTATGAAGAACACACCGCGAGCCTGCAAATGAAATAGCGCGTAGGGAGTCGACACGCCCATGCGGTCGGCGACGATGGCGCCATTGGTCCGCTTGACCATGGGCCCTCCCCACGGTTCCCAGCCGTCGAAGGTCGAATTGAGCAGGGCCGTGCCGCGAGTGGCAGTGAGCAGTTCGCCGCGGAAGCCGATCATCCCGCGGCTCGGCACGCGGTATTCGAGTCGGGCACGCCCAAACCCAGGATTGGCCATCTTGACCATCCGCCCTCGGCGCTCGCCCAATCGCTCCGTGACGATGCCGATGAAACTCTCGGGAACGTCGACCCCGACGAGCTCCATGGGCTCGCAGAGCACGCCGTCGACCGTGCTGGTCACGACCTCCGGGTTTCCCAGTTGGAGTTCGTATCCCTCGCGCCGCATCGTCTCGGCGAGAATTGCGAGCTGGAGCTCGCCGCGCCCGAGAACGACGAAGGTGTCGGGCACCTCGGTATCCTCGACGCGTATCGCGAGGTTCCTCTTCATTTCGCGCTCTAAGCGCTCGCGAAGGTGGCGACTCGTCAAGAACTTCGTAGATTTCGATTTCCCAGCAAAGGGAGAAGTGTTCACGCCGACGCGCATCTTGATGGTGGGCTGTTCGACGAGAATTCGGGGTAGGGCGCGCGATTCCCACCCCGGCTCGACGTCGACGATGGTGTCGCCGACGTCGACATCATCGATTCCCGCAATGGCTACGATCTCGCCGGCAGCCGCCTCCGGGGCGACCGTGCGACGGAGGCCTTCGAACGTCGACAGCACCTTCACCGCGCTCCTTATCGTTCGCCCATTCTTGACGATGCCGACCGGCTGATTCGCCCGCACCGTCCCCGCGACCACACGCCCAATTCCCAGACGGCCTACGTACTCGTCGTGCTCGATGTTGCTCACGAGAATCTGCAACCGTCCCGCGGGATCGCCAGGGGCCGGCGGAATTCGCTCGAGAATCGTCTCGAACAGCGGCTCGAGAGTCGTCGATGGATCGTCCAGCGTGCGCTTCGCCACGCCCTCCCGTCCGACGGCGTAGAGAACGGCAAAATCCAATTGTGCGTCGGTCGCGTCGAGATCGCAAAACAGGTCGAATATCTCTTCGTGGACCTCGGGCGCGCGGGCGTCGGAGCGATCGATCTTGTTGATCACGACGATTACGGGAAACCCGAGACTCAGACACTTACGCAAGACGAACCGTGTCTGGGGCAGGGGTCCCTCCGCCGCGTCGACGAGCAGCAGCGCGCCGTCCGCCATGAGAAGCGTGCGCTCGACCTCGCCGCCGAAATCCGCGTGTCCGGGCGTATCGATGATGTTGATCTTCGAGGTGACGCCGTCGGACGTTCGCCAGTGGACGCTCGTGTTCTTCGCGAGAATGGTGATCCCGCGCTCGCGCTCGAGGGCGTTCGAGTCCATCACGCGGTCCTGAAGCACCTCGTTAGCGCGAAACGTGCCAGCCTGGCGAAGCATGTGGTCCACGAGCGTCGTCTTGCCATGGTCGACGTGGGCGACGATCGCGACGTTGCGAAGCCCACGGGCGGGCGGCGGTCGAGTGCTGCTGGTCATCCGCGCGGAGAACTAGCTTTCTCGAGCTCTCTACGCAAGTTGGCAAGCTTTTCGCGCGACCTATTCGCGAGTTTTTCGCACGTGCGATTCGCGAGCGTAACGCATTAGTGCATCAGTGCATCGTCTTACCGCGTGAAACGATGTCGCTTCATTCATGGTCGTCGCAGTTCTTTGCGCGAGCCTCTCGGCAAACCGTCGAGACGGACAGCAAGAAGTGCGGTGATTTTTCGTCGAGACCAAGCGAGGCCGGCGGCGAGTCGCCCGGAGCCTACTTCCTGTAGGCGAGGACGCTCGACGCCGGGATCGCGAAGGGATCGGCGAAAAGCACCGCACTTCTAGGTTTTCTAGGAGTCGATTCCGGTTTGATTGCGAGCCGAGAAGTACGCCTCGCTCACCGCGAAGGTCACGAGCTCCAGCGCTTCGGGTGTCTGGGCGACCCAGGCCGCGCACTCCGCAGCCCTGGTCGGCGCGCCGCCAGGCAATCCTGTGGTCATTGCGATTCCGTCCAGCGCACCACGGATGTCGCCCGTGGCGAGCAGGGCGACGCGGTCGCCCCACGCCAGCACGGCCGCCCCGAGATCCGGAGCACGCACGCCGAGACGTCCGCCGACCTCGAGCGCCATGAGGCCGAGATCCGCGTCGAGCACTCGCGGAAGACTTGCTCGAATGCGAGTGGTTGCGGTGTGAACGGCCGCGGCCGGGACGCCTTGCGGATCGACTGCCGCATTGAAGCACTTGAGCCAGGCGGCCACGAGAACGCCCAGCTCCGACGGAGCGGCCCGCGCCAGCGCGCTCGCGCGAGCGGCCATGAGCTTGATCGACCGTGCCAACAGAAAGGCGGAGACCGGCTCGCTCTGCAGAAGCGAAGACCCGACGAGAACGACCGGGGGCGACGAGGTGACGGGGATACATGCGGCGCCGAGCTTGGGCGACTCCACGAGCTCGATGCGCGCAAGTCGGGCGCCCTCCGCGAATCGTGCGGCCAGACGACTCGGCGGCGCGTCGCCGTGCACTCCGGTGGCTCGAAGGGCGCGCAGATCGACGGGCAGAGCACCATCGAGAGCCGCGCCGCTGCGCGCGAGCAGCGCGCGCAGCGGGGCGTCCAGAAGCTCCGGGGCAATCCCCTCGTCGAGTCTAGGGTCGAACGCCTTGGGGCCCGCCCCGGACACCCGCGCCGGTTCGCCAGTCAGCACGGCCCACACCGCGCGGACGACCTGCGCACCGTCAGAGCGCCCGCGCATCTCGCACACGGTGGCCAGCATGTTGAACGCATCCCCGTGGATTCTTCCTGCCCGCAGTCCACGACGCACGTCGCCGCCCGCGCGGTCCAGCATGAACGTCGCGGCGGGAGCCTTTTGATGCCGTTCGAGGAACTCGGCCAGCGTGCGCAGAATGCCCGTGTCGTCCGGCAGTTCGCGGCGCGCCGCATCGAGCACCTGTTCGGCTCGACGGGGATCGCTCGTCGCCTCGTGCAGCGCAGCGAGTTCGAGCATCCGCGTGCGTCGCTCCTCTCTGGACGTTGCGGTCTTGAGCAGATCCTGGGCAAGGCCGACTGCGCGCGCCCCGTCCCCGCGCAGCCTATATATCTCGATGAGTCGCTCCGAGGTGACGGTGTCCGTCGGATCCCGCCGCAACACCTCCTGGAGGGCCACCTCCGCTCGAGCGAGATTGACAATGTGACGTGAGTAGATCTCGCCGAGAATTGCGTACGCGCGCCGCTGGGCGTCGGGGTGCGGCAGAAGCCGCGTGAGCTGGACGAACGCCCGCTCCGCGGCGCTCCAGTCTTTCAGGTCCACGCAAACGTCGGCGAACTCCGACAGGGCCGTGGTGTCGTCCGGGTGCACGTCGAGGGCAGCCTGAAACGCGTCGCGCGCGGTTTTCGCATCCCCGTCTGCGACGAGGATTCTGCCTCGCCTTAGCTCGAGTGCGAATCGAATCTCCGGGTCCGCAGCGCGCGTCAACCGCCGTTCGAGAAGCGCGGCGAGAGCCGTCGTCATGCCGCGGCTTTCGTAGAGCTGCGCCAGATCGTCGAACACCTCCTCGCCGGCAGTGTCGATGGCAGTGGCGTTCTCGAGCGCCAGGATCGCGCGGTCCGCATCGCGCGCTTCGTCTCTCCACACCCGGCCCGCCTGGTACCAGGCGGTGGCCTGATGCTCCGCGACGACGCTCGTTCGAGCGCACGATTCGAGCGCCTCGGCCGTGCCAGCCGCGTCGCCGCTGCGCCGGCGCACGGAGCCGAGTAGCCCCCACATCTTGATATCGCCGGGGTCCTCCAGGGTCGCGCGCTCGAGGAGCATCCGGCTCTGTTCGAGGTCGCCCAGCCGCAGCGCGGCTTCGGCGGCCCGCACGAGCAAGAACGCAGACTCGGCAGGCCGGCTCACCGTGTCGAGAAGGCGCAGAGCCGTCGACAGGCCCTCGGCGAGGTCGGCTCGCGCTCGGGCCGACTTGTCCGCGATGCGAAGGGCGGACAGCGAGGCTTGGGGCCCGAGCACCGCGAGCTCCACCATCTCGTGTTCGTGCGAGACGTCCCATCCAAGGCCCGAACTGCGGCTGCGCAAGCGCAAGGCCAGCTCGGCGTGCGCCGTGCCTTCCCCGGGGCCGGCGCCGCGAAGCGCACGGGCGATAGCGCTCACGATCGGTTCGAGCTCGTCGGTCCGCCCTGCTCGAAGAAGCTGGTGCTCCACGTGGCGCAAGCTCGGAAGATACCCTGGGAACTCGTCAAGTATGGTCCGGTGCCACAGCAGTGCGCTCGCCGGGTCGCGGCGAGTTTCGGCGTCGAGCAACGCGAGGCGCTCGTACGCCTCCCGACGGGCTCGCGGGTCTTCGGCGCCTCGAGCGAACGAGAGAAGCTCGTCGGCGAGCCGGGCAGCGCTGCCCGTGCGCAGCTCGGCACGCTCGCGCACGACGTGGCAGAGGGTCCATCGCTCATCGGCCGCCGCCTCGGCGCACCGCAGGGCCGCGGCATGGTTGCCCGCCCAATCGTATTCGTAAGCCGCCTGCACGAGCAGCCGGGTCCGGGCGAGTTCGCGGCACACGCTCGCGCGCTCTTCGCGCCAGGCCCCGGCGTCCTCCGACGAACCGGGAGCGATCCGCTCGCCCAGCTCTCGCAGCGCCATGTCGGACGGACGACCCCGGATCGCCTCCTCGAGTCCTGCGGCCGCCAGCGCCGGTTCGGAGCGAGCGATGAGCCACCCTTCGCGGATGTTCTCCATCGCGCGCTGGACGGCATCCGCGGAAGCGTCCCTGCGCTGACGAATGCACCGCCAGATCTCCTCCTCGTCCCCCGCACGACGCGCCATGGACTCGGCGATGTAGGCCGTCATCAAGAGCGTGACCGGGGCATCGCCGATGTGTTCCAACATCTGCGCCCGCGTCGGGTCGGGGAGCTGGCCTTCGGTGCGTGCGATGGCCTCGATACGCGCGAGGGCGCCTAGCAGGCCGTCTCCCAGCGCGTCGGCCATCGCGTTGAGTTCGGCCGTCAGATCGTCGTTCTGGAGCGAAGCGAACGCCCTCAGGGCGGCTTCGACCGACGGATCCGCGGTCATCGCCGCCTTGTACGCCTCGGCGGCTCGCACCGAGTCGCCGGCGCTCTCCGCGATGACAGCGGCCGCCATCGCACCGTGAGCTCTATCGCGCGCGGAGGCGCCGGACGGTCCCCACGCCTGGATCGCGCTGCTCACGTATCCGCAACGCCCGGCTCGAGCGGCGATCTCCACCGTGAGAGGGGCGAGCCAAGGGGGCGCGTCCGGTCCGAGGACGCCCACAGCGTCGATGGCGGCGTCCAGATCGGTCGGCGGGGCGCCCATCAGAGAGAGCCGCGCGAGTTTGAGCAGCGCCCGCGCTCTCGGACTTCCCGCCGTCCGATCGGCCATGACGAGCAGGTCGTCGCTTCCCATCCGGGACCCTTGGGCCGGCGTCTGAGCCGCCGTGAGAGCCGAAACTGCCGCGGCCAGAGCGCGCGTCGTCGGATTCGAGGCCACGGCGACCAAGTGCGGATCCGCTGTGTTCAGCGGGAGACCGCCCAGCAGCGAGAGCACGACGCGTTCGGACGACGACAGGTCCGCTCCGGCGACCGCCAGGGCGCGGGCCAGCGGGCCCGCGCCGCGCGACTCGAAGGCGCACGCGACCGCGGATCGCCGAGCGCGGTCGTTGCCGCCTTCCACGAGCTGCTCGAAGGTGCGGCCTGCCTCGTCGCGGGTCTCCGCTCTCGTGCAGCCGAGCGATGCGGCAAGCCAACGTGCGGCATCCCTCAGTTCCGAGACGTCCTGAAGCTGGATCACGAGCCGCGACGCCGCCGGCGCGTCCCGCGCATCGAGCGCGCGCCGCACGTCAGCCAAGATCTCGTTGGGCGTTCGTGGACCGTGCGCAGGCGAGGCGTGAACGCGCGCGGCTCGCATGCGCCGACACACGACAAGGGCGTCGGCGATCGGCGCAAACCGGGAGTCATCGTGCGCGGCCGACATCGATTCGAGCGACCCGGGTCGGCCGAGGGCCCGTCCCGCCCGAGCGACGGCGACGCGCGCATCGACCACCGGGCTGGAGGCCATCCGGTCGAGCCGCTCGCTCCACGCGGCATCCTGTCCGGCCGCTCGGAGGACGTCGATGTGGATCCACTCCGAGTGCGCACGGGCGGCGGGGGTGGGCGACTTGGCCGCTTCGGTCTCGAGGGCACGGAAATAGTCTGGGCTGGTCCGAGAGGACATCAGCATGCGGGCCTGTCTGCGCGCCAGCCCGAGAGAGGGGGCTAGCTCGTACGCTTGCTCGGCGAGCGCATGGGCCTGGGCCTGCTGGCCGAGTATCGCCCGCAGTTCGCTGCACGTCAGAAGAGTGCGCGCCTTGGTCGGCCCGTCGCGTTGGGCGCGAGCTTCTTCTTCGAGCCACGTAGCGCGCGCGACCAGCGCATCGCGCGCCGGTCCCGACAGCCAGTCACTCGCCGGGCGACCGTCTCGCGGCACGGTCGCGCGAAGAGCTTCCGCGACGGTCTGCCCCTCGCCGCTCCGGACCGAAATCCGCGCAGTCGGTGGCCGGGAGGGAGCGCCGCCCTTCCCCGTCCGATTCTCGGGGTCGGCTGCGGCGACATCGATTCCGGTCGTCGGTCTTACGCCGACCTCCCCGGCCGCGACGTCCTCGCGAGCGGCCGGCGACGACGGGTTTCCGGGGCCCGAGGTGTCCTCGGCGCTAGGCGACTCCTCGTGGGGGGTCGGCGCAGGCCTTGGCCCGTCCGCTCCAGGCAGCGGCATGGCGCCAATCTCGTCCTCGGCCGGGATCGTCGCCAGGGGGGGGCGAGACCTCGGGACGCCTGGGTCATCCGAATCCAATGCGTCGAGCGCCGAACGGAGCGCGGCGAGGCGCTCCTGAACCCCCCCCGGAGGCGGCAGTGTTGAAGACCGCCTGTCGTCGCGAAAGAAAAGCTGTCCAAGGCCTCCGTGGGACGCGGGTCTCGGGGGCGGAGCCGCGGTCGGTCGTGTCGATGTGGGCTGCGCAATGCGAGGTTGGCTCTCCTCGTCCGTGTCGAGGGCGCTCGGGACGGTGTCCGACGGGTCGGGCACCAGGAGCCCGGGCGGCGGCCGATAGAGTCGAGGCGACGCCGCTGGCTCTGGAGCCTCCGCCGGATCCGGTCCAGGTCCACCCTCTCCCGCGTTGGGGGCATCCGAGTTGGGATCGAAGGACAGCCGCTCCCACTCGCCGATCGCGTCCTCCCAGTTTAGCTCCCGCAGCTCGTCGGGCAGCTTCTTCTTCCCCGTCACGTAGTGCCCCCTTCCAATCCGAGCGCCCTGCGCGCGTCGAGGTACGCCGGAGACAGCACGAACCGCAGCAGATCGGCGGTCCGGTCGACGAATTCCGAGCCCGAAGCGCTGGCGTCGCCCGGGCCGAGCGCGACGAGCGGATCCCCGCAAGCGACGACGGAGATTCGGTCGAGCGAAGCGATCGCCGCTCTACGGAACTCCCCAGGGGTTTGGCCGTGGCCCGCCGCCGCCAGGCACACCCCTGCAAGCGCCTTGCGGGTCCGGCCGGGCATCGCCTTGAGTATCAAGCGTTCGAGGGACTGGGACGCGCCCGTCGGCTCCCAGGGACACGGGACGCGCGCGGCATTGAAGACGGCTCCCACAACGGACAAGGCGGCGGTGTCGTCTCCCTCGGCGAGCCCGCGAGTCCCGCGCACTGCACCTAGAAGCTCGCGAGCCACGCGGGCGCGTGCCGTGGGCGTCAGCGGGGCGTTCAGCCCGGCTCCCACGACGATCGCGCTCGGGTTGCCCGCAATGCCGACGACGCCGAGGGGATCGATTCCACCCACATAGACTTCGAAGTCGCCCAACACGATCGCTTCGGCCCAGCCAGCGAGCTCACTCCACAAGGCGAGCCCCGAACGAGGGTCGAGGCGCTCCCGGCGGCCGACGCGAAGGGATGCGAGCGTGGGGCCGAGGGCTTCCGTCAGAGCGGGACCCACCAGGGAAAACAGGTCGCCGAGGGGTCCCCCGTCGCCAGCGGCCCGAAGGCCCGCCACCACGGACGCTCCGTGGCCGGCGCGCGGAGCGCTCGCATCGTGGGCAGCGAGTCGCAAGAAGGCCTGCTCGGTCACGGGATCGGCGGCGCCGAGCGCGCGCAGGACGCCGATGCCGGCGCGCTCGAGAGGCGCGTTCGACAGGGAGCGCGCCAGCCTGACGAGGCGCATCGCCGAGTCTCGGTCGGGCGCCTGCCTCTCCAGGGCCTCCAGAAGGGCGCCGCACGAGCGCGACAGAAGATGCATCTTGTCGCTACACTCGACGCGAGGATCGAGAAGGACGTCGATCGCCTCGCCGTCAGCCGGCACTTCCTCGAGGAGCTTGCGAAGAGGCTCGATGGCCCCCGCCGGACCGCCGAGTCGGTCTCGATGGATGGCCACTGCGAGGCGCGCCGCCTCGACCCGTCCCTCGGTGGCCGGACGCTCCATCATCAGGACCTCGAGGATCGCCGTCGCCTCGCTCCAAGCACCGGTCCTCGCGGCAGCGCGCGCGAGGCGCTCTCGCACGGGCAATGTGGAAAGCTTGGCGCGGTGCAATCCGGAGAGCACGGCCAGCGCCTGATCGAACTGTCCGAGCTTGTTTTCGTAAAGGTCGACGGCCGCCACGCCAGCGGTCACCCGATTCTTGGGCGGCGCGCTGTCGAGCAGCGCGACTCGGGCGAGTGCGCGGGCGGCTTCCTCGAAGTGCCCGCGCCGGATATTGATCTCACCGAGAAGGGCGAGTGCGCCCACGTGGTCGGGCGCGAGAAGCGTGACCTGTTGGAGCGCCTCGAGAGCGCCATCGGTGTCGCCGTGCTCGCGCAGCGTTCGAGCGCGCTCCCACGTGAGCGTCTCGATCTCCTTGGCGTCGTCTGTCGCTAGAATCCGGCGCTCGATCAGTGCGAGTAGCTTCTGGTGCTCCTTGCGGCTGCGCACCCACCGGAAGAGCTTGTCGAAGGCCACCGAACGCGTCGGATCCTTCGCGACGGCTTCCTCGAGGGCGCTCATCCCGGCTTGCTCGTCGCCGCTGAGCAGCCAGAGCAGGCCGGCCTCTTCCCAGAACGCCCCGGCGCGCCCCAGGTCGGAACACAGGGCTCCGAGCCTTGCAGCACACCGAGCCTGAAGCGGACGATCGGCCGCGAGCTCGGCGTAGCTTCGATATCCCTCCCAGGCCGCTAGATGCCCCGGCGACCTCTCGACTGCCTGCGCGAAGCCAGCGCGAGCCCGCTCGAGATCTCCGGCGATCAGAGCAGACCAGCCCGCCAGCATCGTCGCATCCGTCTCGGTGTCGTCGCCCAGCGCGTCGCCCAGTCGACAGAGCGCTGCCACGCGCCGCCTCGGGTCGCTGCCGGGCGGTGCGAGTTCGAGGTTGGCCAAGCGGGCGGCAGGCGACTGGCCCAAAACGAGCGCCGGCGCAGATTCCGGGTCGTTTCGAGCCGCGAAGAGAGCTGCGTTGGCCCACAGGGCCTCCTTGGCATCGCCCTCGAGCCATTCCGCGGTCGCCAGGAGGGCGAGCCGCTCCTCGCCGGGCTCGCCGGCCTCCATCGCCGCCGCGAGCCATTCGCATGCGGCCGGGAGTTTCCCACCGGCCTCGAACCATTCTCGCGCGGCGCGCATCGTCGCCTGCGGATCGGAGGCAGCCCGAGCCGTCAGGAACTGCTCCGCCGAAACCAGTTCACGCGCCAGAGGACCGGCTTGTGACAGAGCTTCGACCGCGCCGCCTACCTTGCTGGGATCGCCGGACGCGCCGGGCCAAGCCGCGCGGGCCAGGGCTCCCGAGAGGGCGAGCGCGGGGTCTCGAGAGCGCTCGACCTCAGCCAATGCCTCCTCGGCGTCCTGGTCGTTGCCCTCGACGACGCCCAACGCGAATCGCTCCAGCGCTACGACCGCCGGATCCCACGAGGCGCTTGCGGCGACCGCGTCGAGCGCGCGGCGTCGGGCGGCAGGGTCGTCCGGTTCGATGCCGCGGGCGGCCCAGCCCACGTACGAGTCGCCGCCCCGGATGTCGTGCGAGGCGCACTCGCCGAGTTCGTCGAACGCGGCCTGCCTGGATCCGCAGAGCCACAGTCCGAACGCTCCTTCGAGCCGCAGCGCCAAGCCCAGTTCGGGGTCGTCGGTCGATTCTGCGGCCGCCGCCAGTGCGCTTTGGGCCGCCGCAGCGTCTCCCGATGCTCGATCGAACGCGGCTGCGATCGAAGCGACCACCGCGTCCGGAGGTGCGCCGTCCAGCAACGCGTGGAGGTCGGCGCGAGCGGCGTCCACATGGCCCGCAAAGGCTTCGCGCAGTCCCGCCACGAGCCGCAGTCCGGCGGCCCGGTCCGGATTGGGTTCCAGTCCGGCCATCGCTCGCAACGCGCCGGGATCTCGGAACGGCTCGATCTCGCGCGCTCCGGGCCCCAGCCAATACGCGCCGAGAACGCTGGCGATCCACTCGCCGCCCGGAGAGGCGCTCAGCTGCCCCAGTGCTCTTTCTGCCCCTGCGAAGTCGCCTCGGGCGCGGCGCATTCGGAGCAGCTCGACGTGCAGCGAAACGGCGTCTTCGACGTGCGAGCTCTTCGCGAGCAGTTCGTCCGTGGCCGCTTCGAGCCATGAGGCGTCGCCGCGAAGACTCGCGAGCATTCGGGCCACTCGGCAGATCGTCGGCGCCGGTACGCCCGCGGCCGCTGCCCGCTCGATGGCCCCCCGCGCCCGCAGGGCGTTGTGGCACTCGGCCGCCCACACGTAGGCCGCCAGCAGGAGCGTTCGCCCGCGGGCGTCGTCCGCCGCAAACTGTTCGGCTGCCTTCTCGAGCTCTTCGCAAAAACGCGCCTTGTCCTCGCTCATCGAGAGCACATCGAGAAGCAACGTCCGCGCTGGGAGGCACTGCGGGTCGCATTCGAGCGCGCGCGACAGGGCCTGGACCGCGCTCGCGGTGTCGCCCAGCCCCGCCGCGCGCTCCGCGATGATCACCCCCAGGGCGGCCGCTGGAGCGCCCTCCGGCTCGATGCGCAGCAGCTGTTCCGCAAGCTGCGCGCCCAGCTGCGTGTCCCCCGCGTGCGCTGCCACGCGCATCCGCGCGTGCGTCAGAAGCGTGTCGGCAATTCGAAGCCCATCGTCGAGACGTTCGTTCAAGCCGTCTCGCACGAGCAGCGAGCGCGTCCGATCCAGGATCGCAGCTGCGTCCTCAAATTGTCCCAAACGCCGGCGGGCGTCCGCGATCCGCAAGCGGTAGTCCACTAGGCGGTCCAGGCGACGCAGCCACGCAGGGACCCCCAGCGCGTCGCCGCGTGGGCCGTCGTTCATCGCCGTCTCAATGAGCGAAGCCGTCTTTTCCATGGCGCAGATCCACAGCTCCGTGGATGCGCGCGCCTCGACCGGATCGGGAGAGCCGCGCCGGCTCCGGAGGGCCTCCTCGTTCATCAACGTCGCGTGCCACGTGATGGTCGATTCGAAGGACTGGGCTTCCTCGAAGAGCTCTCCGGCCGAGTGCACGTCGCCGGACGCGAGCGCCTCCCGCGCGCTGTCGATGAGCAGCAGGGCCCGCCACGACGGCACCCCCGCGTGCAGCGCCCGCTGGCCGAGGGCCGTAGCGCACGTCTTGGCATCTCCGCCGACACTGGCGAGCAGCTCGAGGTCGAGCCACGCCCCCGCTTCTTCGGCGAGCACAGCCCCTTCGACCTTCGTAGCCTCGATCCCGACGCTCAGCGCCTGAGCCGAGTCGCCGGCCACGTCCGCAAGGAAGTCCGCCCACATCCGAAGCGCGCGCACCTTCTCGTCAGGTGCGGTTGCCGCTTGAACGAGCGCCCGTATGGCCTTGCCACGCTGATCGACGTTGTGGCGTTTCTCGAGGAGTCGGAGCAGGCCCTCAAGAGGCTCCCGAAAGGCGGGCGCGACGTTGAACGCCGCCTGATAGTCGCGCAGGGCGGCCGCGTCGTCGCCCGCCCGCTCCTCGAATTCCCCTATTTCGGCGAGCAGACGCGCGTGCCTGAAGGCGTCGCCACTCGCCTCGAGCTCCGCTCTCAGATAGGCCAGTCCTTCGTCCGGTGACATGAATGCGTCGCCGACGAGCGGACGCGGGGGTGTCGACGGAGTCGCTTCTAGCCGTACTGGGGGCTGACTGAGCGGAGGCATGTGGGACATGCGCGGGATCGTCCGCCGCTTGCGCGCGAGCCTAGCGCGAGTCTGCTCGCCCCACGCAGACAAATCAATCCGCCATTGCGGGTGCCTCTATGTCAGAGGATCTGCGTCAGCTGCTCGGTCACCTTCGCTTCGACCGTCCCCTTCATCATGCGAAGGAGCAGAGGTAGGTCGATTTGCACGCGAACGTCACTGGCTGAGACATCGACCGATCCGCGCGTACCGCGCGCCATGCCTCGGGTTGCCGCGAACACGATGCGGTCCTGCTCCCAGTGCCATTCGAGGTCGAGTTTTTGGTCCATGGACGTCGCGATCTGCTCGGCTCGCTTTTTCGCGTCGTCGATGGTGAGCGTGTGGGTCTTTCGAATATCGATGGTGGCCATGTGGTTCTCTACTCGAGGCGCTTGACGATCCAATAGCCGCGCGGCGTGAGAAGTGGTCCGCCGACGTTGCCAACGGGCAGGGTGAAGAGAATGTACTCCGGTGCGGGCTCGAGGATCCCGAGCTTGACGCGGCCGACGTCGTCGGCGGAGCCGGGATCGCCCTGTTGCACTGCGGCGTGGAAGTCGTCGCGAGCGGTCTGGACGAGCTTCTCCGCGAGCAAACGCGCCTCCGCTTGGGAGCGCTTGGACGGCCGGCCTCCGCCCGCGCTCGGTTGGGCACCTGCATAGGAAATGAGAGCCACGCCGAACCGCACCGTTCGCGGCGCGGACATGGGCAGGGGTGGGACCGGCATTCCGTCCACGAGGGCCGCCACGGCGGCGTCCCCCGAATCCACGCGAATCCCTGGGTCCGCGAGCTCCGGCGACAGTCCCTCGCCGCCGTCCTCGAACGCCCCGCCCAGTCCCCCGGCGAGCGCGCTCTCCGTCTTGGATCTGTCCGAGTCCTGAGCGTCGGTGGCGGCATCGCGGGCATTCGGATCCCGTCCGATCGCCTTGGGAAGGCGAAATCCGCGCGCGACCACTCCCACGGCCAATGCCACGACGAGCAGTCCGAGCAGAATCGTGAACCAGCGCGCCATGCGTGGTCCGACGCTACTTCACGTCGGGCGACTGCCCAACAGCCGAATGCGCGGACGAACTCGCTCCACCGTCGCCGGAGTCCTCTTCATCGTCAGTCTTGGCGGGCGGCGCGGCGTACTCCGCGAGCGTCGTCGCCGACGGAGGATACCCATAGAGCTCCAGCTTCGTCGCAAGCCAGTTCTCCCGCGCGATGAGCAGGTCCCGATGCACGCGCGCTTTCTGATCCGCCGCTCCCACACCGCCGACCCCTGACGTCGCGATCGCTACGCCATCGATCCCGCGCAGCTCCCGCTGCACGTCGGATAGCTCCGCGTTCGTTATCACGGGGTCCACCTGCTCGCGCTCCGCGTATTCGTCCGTCAGAATGACGACGCGGTCCGACCCGACCTCCACGAAGCCGGCGCCCACCCCGCAGCGTTTGGCTTCTCCTGCCTTGCGATACGTCACAATCCCCGCTCGAAGCGCGGCCAGCAGGGGTACGTGCCCTGGCAGCACGCCGAACTCGCCGCCTACGCTCGGCGCGGTCACCTCGTCGACCGTTGCACGGAGCGCCCGGCCCCGCGGGGTGACGATCTCGAGCTCGATCTGGTCGACCATCAGGCCTTCTTTTCGGAGAGCTTTTGCGCCTGCTCCCAGGCTTCGTGGATGTTGCCGACCATATAGAACGCCTGCTCGGGCAGGTCGTCGAGCTTCCCGTCTATGATGTGCTCGAACCCGTCGATGGTCTCGGCGAGGGGCACGTATTTGCCCGCGTGCCCGGTGAATTGGGAGGCAACGAAGAACGGCTGAGACAGGAAACGCTGCACCTTGCGCGCTCGCGCTACGACGAGCTTGTCGTCCTCGCTGAGCTCGTCCATGCCGAGGATCGCGATGATGTCCTGCAGGTCCTTGTACTTCTGAAGAATCGCCTGCACCTGTCGAGCGACGTTGTAGTGTCGGTCCCCCACGACCCCCGGGTCTAGCAGGGTCGACGTCGAGTCGAGCGGGTCGACAGCGGGGTAAATCCCGATCTCCGTGAGCGCACGATTGAGAACCGTGGTCGCATCGAGGTGGGCGAAGGCCGTCGCCGGCGCGGGATCGGTCAGGTCGTCCGCGGGCACGTAGATGGCCTGGACGCTCGTGATCGATCCCTTGTTCGTCGACGTGATGCGCTCCTGCAGAGCGCCCATCTCGGTCGAGAGGGTAGGCTGGTAGCCGACCGCGCTCGGGATGCGGCCGAGCAGCGCCGACACCTCGGACCCCGCCTGGGTGAAGCGAAAGATGTTGTCGATGAAGAGCAGGACGTCCTGCTTCTCTTCGTCGCGGAAGTACTCGGCCACCGTGAGAGCGCTCAGACCGACGCGGGCGCGAGCGCCCGGCGGCTCGTTCATCTGTCCGTAGATGAGGGCCGTCTTGCTGATGACGGGTTCGCCCGTCTGGAGCTTGGTCTCGCTCATCTCGATGTAGAGGTCGTTGCCTTCTCGAGTGCGCTCCCCGACGCCGGCAAAGCAGCTCACGCCGCCGTGGGCCTTGGCGACGTTGTTGATGAGCTCCTGGATGAGCACCGTCTTGCCGACGCCAGCTCCCCCAAAGAGGCCAATCTTGCCACCCTTGCGATAGGGCGCCAGAAGGTCGATGACCTTGATCCCCGTCTCGAACACCTCGACCTTCGTCGACTGCTCGACGAACAGCGGCGCGGCCCGGTGGATCGGCGAATGCATCTTCGTACGGGCGGGTGGGCCGTCGTCGACGGGATCGCCGATGACGTTCAAGATTCGCCCCAGGCATTCCGGCCCGACCGGCATCGAGATGGGAGCCCCCGTGTCGCGCACGGGCATGCCACGAACGAGGCCATCGGTCGTGTCCATCGCCACAGTGCGCACGGTGCTCTCGCCCAGATGCTGAGCGACTTCGAGCGTCAGATTGTCCTGCGTGCTCGAAATGCCAGGGTTCGACATCTTGAGCGCGTTGAGGATCTTCGGGAGCTTACCGTCCGGAAACTCGACATCGACCACCGGACCGATGACCTGAACGACCTTTCCGCTGGAAGCGGAGGGTCCACTCGACCCGAGGGGAAGCGCGGACTGGGACATGGCGGATTATGAGGCCTCTGTGGATGGAGGATAGGAAGGGCCCGACGGGTTCTAGGAGCGGTTCCGCCGCCGGACGCGCAGACCAGCGCGAATATCATCGCGCGTCTACCATGGGGTGAACGGCAGTTCAACGGTCTGAGCAGCGCGCCCTATACGATCGCCTGGGTTTTCAGCCTGCTCGCCCTTGGACCGCCGAGCGGCCCATGCGATGGTGCTCCGTGTCGTCCATGTCTCGTTCGCTCGAATGGCTCGGGCCCGGGTCCGCCTTGGCGAGAGCGACACAGAACTGGGAGCGCCGCGACGGGCAGCTCGCGATGGCGGAGGCCGTGGAGCGCGCTCTGGACGAGGAGGTGTCGCTCTTCGTCGAGGCCGGGACGGGGACGGGCAAGACGGTAGCGTACCTTGTCCCGGCGGTCTTGAGCGGGCGCAAGGTCGTCGTGTCGACCGCGACGCGCGCGCTGGAGGACCAGGTCTTCCTCAAGGATCTGCCCCTCGTCGCCCAGGCGCTGGCCGCGAGTGGAATTCGGTTCCGAGCCGCCCTGATGAAGGGGCTGCCCAACTACGTGTGCCTGCGGCGCTTGGGCGAGCTCGCGGCGAGCGGCGAGAGCGGCGCCGACGGGACGCTGACCCGTCTGACCTCGTGGGCGGCGCGCTCGCGCACGGGCGACCGAGCCGAGCTGGCCGAGATGCCCGAGGACTCCGAGATCTGGCGAGCCGTCTCTTCGTCCAGTGAAACGAGGATCGGATCGGAGTGCGAGCACTTCGAGGCGTGCTTCGTCACGCGAATGCGCAGGGAGGCGGCAGACGCGCAGATCGTGGTCGTAAACCATCACCTTTTCATGGCCGACCTCGCGCTGCGCACAGGCCCTCGAGGGGCCACGGCGAGCGTGCTGCCCGCGTACGACGCGGTGATATTCGACGAGGCGCATCAGCTCGAGGACATCGCCACGGAGTTCTTCGGCGTTCGCGTCTCGACGGCTCGCCTCGAGTCGCTCGAACGCGACGCCGGACGGTCCCTGGCCGCAATCCGACCGAAGGAGTCGGGCGCCCAGGGGGCCCACCGAGTGACCTTCGAGGGACTGCGGGAAGCGGGTCGCGCCTTCTTTGCGGCTGCTGCGAAGGCCGACCGCACCGCACCACTCGGTTCGGTTCCCTCGAGCCCACGCGCGACCCAGAGCCCCGACTCGAGGCGCGTCCTACCGTCTCCCGGCGCCGATCTGCTGGCGGCCTATCAAGCCCTCGACCTGCGGCTGGAGGGGCTGCAAGCGATGGCTGCGCTCCGGTCCGAAGAGGCGTCTCAAGCGATCGCGAGGCGAGCCGGAGAGCTGCGGGACGACCTGCGGTTCATCCTACGCCCCCCGGACGGGGAAGCGGAGGAGCCGGGCGACATCGTTCGGTGGGTGGACGTGCGGTCGAGAAGCGTGTCGATCGGAGCGAGCCCGGTGGACGTGGGGTCGACCCTGCGAAGTCGCCTCTTCGATCGGGTTCCGACGGTCGTGTGCACGAGCGCCACCCTCGCGACCGCCGGGAGCTTCCATTTCGCCAAGTCCCGCTTGGGGGCTCCGCCAGAGACGCAAGACCTGCTCGTAGCGTCGCCCTTCGACTTCGCGTGCCGCGCCCTGCTGTATCTGCCCGACGACCTTCCGGAGCCCGCGGACTCAGGGTTCGAGTCGGCCGCAGCCGATCGGATCGCCGAGCTCGTGCGGATGACCGGCGGCGGGGCGTTCGTTCTCTGCACGTCCACGAGGGCCATGCGGTCGCTGCACGGACTCGTGCGCGGGCGGCTTGCCCAGCCGACGCTCCTTCAAGGGGAGGCGCCCAAGCATTTGCTCCTGGAGCGGTTCCGCGCGAGCGGCCACTCGGTGCTGGTAGCCACGATGAGCTTCTGGGAGGGCGTGGATGTTCCGGGATGGGCGTTGCGGCTGGTCATCATCGACAGGATCCCCTTCGCTCCCCCCGGGGATCCGGTGTTCGCGGCCCGGTGCGCGCGGATCGAGCACGAAGGCGGGAGCGGGTTCACGCAGTACTCCGTTCCCAGCGCCGCGATGGCCCTAAAGCAAGGATTTGGAAGGTTGATTCGCACGCAGAACGATGCCGGGGTGGTCGCGGTGCTGGACCGACGGATTGTCCGCCGAGGCTACGGAAGGCTGCTGCTGGCGAGCCTGCCTCCAGCGCGGCAAGTAAGGGAGCTCGGGGTGCTCCGGAGGGAGTGGGAGGAGCTGGTGAAGCTCGCAGGGCCTGGGGCGACGTCAGGGGTCGCCGCGGGAGGGGAGTGAGCATGCACCGACTTTCGAAGCTACTGAGCCATGCACTGCCCGAGCAGGCCGCCCGTGCACACGTTTTGCGCGGAGCACGTCCCTCCGCCGCAGCACGAGGAATTGCCAAGACACGGCGAGCCCGTCAGAGTGCAGGGTGTCACCGCGTCGCAATACCAACCCTGCGCGTACGTGGCCCCATTGCATGACGAGACGGTCGTGGTCTGGCAGGTCTGCTGGTTATCGTAGCAGAGTGGATTCGTCGGCCCGTTGCATCCCCAGTACGAAAAACCGGACGGAGGGCTTCCGCAGCCAGTTATGATAGGCCCAATACAGGACGTAGTGACCGGGCCACCCGAGCTGCTCGAGCTGCTCGAGCTCCGACCCCCACTTGAACCGCTGCTCGAGCTGCCTGAGCTGCGGCTCCCGCCCGAACTGCTGCTGCTCGAACTGCTGCTGCTGCTCGAACTGCTGCTGCTCGAACTGCTCGTGCTCCCGGAGCTGCTTGCGCCGCTCGAGCTCGACCCCGAGCTACTCGATTGACCGCAACTGTTGCTCGGTAGATTGACTAGGATGGGAATACTGCTGTTCGCGGTCGAATTGTCCCCGAGTTCGCCGTCGCCGTTGTATCCCCAGCACTCGACGCCGCACGGGGTGAGCGCGCAAGCGGAGCTGTTGCCGACCGATATCCCAAGGATGTCGTTCGCGGGAAGAGGGACCTGCACCGGGACCAGACTGTTCGTCTCGAACGTATTGCCATAAAAGTCACCGCCCCAGCAGAGAACCTCCACGCCGAGGTTCACGGCGCACGCCATGCCGGTTCCCACAGAAACGGACGTCACGCCGCTGGTCAGGCCGGTGACCTGCACGGGGACCGGGCTGCTCGTCGTGGAGTTGTTCCCAAGCTCGCCCTCCTCGTTGCTGCCCCAACACTGGACACCGCCCGAAGTGGTCACCGCGCAGGCGGAGAACGCTCCTGCGGACACGGACTTGACGCCGGTGGCGAGCCCGACCACCTGCACGGGAACCGAACTGTCCGCACCCACAGCATATCCCGGAATCGTCACGTTATCCCCGAGTTCGCCTGCGCCGTTGGAGCCCCAGCAGTCGACGCCGCCGGTCGCGGTGACGGCGCAGGCGAACGCGTTCCCGACGGATATGGACGTCACACCGCTCGTCAGATTGGCGACCTGCACGGGGACCGGGCTGCTCGTCGTGGAGTTGTTCCCAAGTTCTCCGTAGAGGTTCAAGCCCCAGCACATGACGGCGCCGGCGGCGGTGAGCGCACAGGCGGACGATGACCCGACAGAAACGGCCGTCACACCGCTGGTAAGGTTGGTGACCTGCACGGCAACGGTGCTGTCGACCGTGGAATTGTTTCCCAGCTGGCCGGCCCAGTTGTTCCCCCAACACTCGACGCCGCCGCTGGCCGTCACCGCGCAGGCGGAGTCGGACCCAACGGACACGGCAGCCACGCTGCCCGTCAGCCCGGGGACCTGCACCGGAGCGAGGCTGCTCACGATGGTCTTGTCCCCGAACGCGGACTGGCCGAGCGATCCCCAACATTCGATGCCCGCCGTCGTCCCGACGCACGCCGACGAGTATCCGACGGACACGGACTCGGCCTGCGGACGCGGGCACCCAGGAAGGGCTACGGCCAAAGAGGCGCACACAATCGTCACCAATGCCACACGCCAAGGCGTTCGCGTCTTCATGATACCTCTCCTATTTGTGTGAATCGGGCGCGGGCTGGCCTGAAGCGACCCCGCCCAAACTCGGACCCGTGTTGGCTTGGCGAGTAGGGCCATCGTCAATCAATGGCCATTTCATCGAATATCAGACGGCGTGACGGTGGCAATCATGGGTTGCGCTTCGCGCTCCGGCTGTGAACGGTTGGTGGAAGCTCGGCCCATACACGCGTCTCGCGACCGAGCTCCGATCCAATGCGCAGGGAACCGCCGTGGGCCTCGACGATGCCGCGGGCGATCCAGCGGCCGCCGGTGTGTCGATCGCGTGATCGATCCGGCCGATGCCCGCTTGACATATTCTGATCTCGTGTCAGATCGAGAAAAAATGGACAGTCGTCTTGTGAAGCAGTTGCTCGGGGAGTATGGCGACCCACCCGTGCCCTCGCTCTCGGCAAAAGAGGCGACTATCCTGAACCTTCTCTCTGGCGCCCGCGAACTGTACGGCCTTCAGATCGTCGCAGAGTCGAACGGAGAGGTCGGACGCGGGACCGTCTACGTCACGCTCGCGCGCATGGAGGAAAAGGGGTTCGTCGAATCGTGGCGGGAAGAGCAGGCGCCGGGCGCGACCGGCCTGCCCCGAAGGCTCTACCGCGTCACCAGCACGGGAGCAAACGTACTTCAGGCTTATGAGCGGGCGGCGTTGGTGCTCGCGGGCGCGAGGGTGCTGACATGACTATTTCGTTTCGATTTCGGAGTCTCCTTTCGACAATGCTGGCGATGTTAACATGCGGTCTAATACAAGCGACCGTTTGGATACTCGACGGCGTGATTCGTTCGTTGGAAGGCCCCAACTACTTGACGATTTTTGTGGTGCCGCAATCCCTTGCGACATGGGTCGTTTCGCTTTGGCTTTGGGGGGCTGCGGATAAGCGGATCGAAGCCATCCTCGTGCCGGAAAGATATGCAAGTACCCCCGAGGTAAAGAACACAACGGCTGAATGCACGCCTCGCGAAGGACTCAAGAGGCTCCCGTGCTCGCGCCTTCTTGGATGGCTCCGCATTCTCTATTCTCGGCGAACGTTCGAGCTTGTCATGAAGCCTCTTGTTGACGACATTCAGGACGAATGGATGGATCTGATGAAGGCCAACCGTGGCCTCGACACGTGGCACACGCGCTGGATTGAACTTCGAGGCTACTGGTTCGTGGCGCAGGCCCTTGGCGCGCAGTCGCTCGTGAGCTTCGCGAAACTTGTCGTCAAGTTGTGGAAAGGGCCGAGGCCGTAGAGGCTCCATCGTGAATGACGTGTCGGCAGCCACACACTCGCTATCTCCTCGTGGACAACGCCGTGGGCACCCAGCGTCGGCTGCATATTGGAGCGGGCGGAAGTCGATGCAACGCGAGTGGGACGGGATGGCGACCGTGGGCATGCGCGATGGCGACCTGCTCGCGGGGCGCTACCGAGTCGAGGAGCTTCTCGGTGTGGGAGCAATGGCTTCGTCGTCGCCGTGCGCCACGAGATGCTGAACCACCGCTTCGCGGTCAAGTTCCTGCGTCCGGAGATTCTACTTGCTCGGGGTAAGCGGGCACTTGCTCGGGGTAAGCGGGCACTTGCTCGGGGTAAGCGGGCACCTGCTCCGGGGAAACGGACACCTGCTCGGGGGAAACGGACATCTGCTCGGGGGAAAGCAGCTTTGTCGTCGAGACAGGAGACTCCCTCGACGACGGAAGCGTCCACCTCGACGAGGTACGCGTCGACCTCGAGCAGGGAGGTTTCCTCCTCGTCAAATAAGGGGGGCAGGTCTTCCAGGTACGAGCCTACCCCGAGCAGGGATGCGTTCACCCCGAGCAGGGATGCGTTCACCCTGAGCAGGGATGCGTCCGCCCCGAGCAGGGATGCGTTCGCCCCGAGCAGGGATGCGTTCACCCTGAGCAGAGATGCGTTCGCCCTGAGCAGGGATGCGTCCGCCCCGAGCAGGGATGCGTTCGCCCCGAGCAGGGATGCGTTCGCCCTGAGCAGAGATGCGTTCGCCCCGAG
>JBEKXD010000057.1:0-34745 GCA_049512415.1 Polyangiaceae bacterium | reverse complement strand
GCAACCTGGCTCGGTTGCGTCCGCGAGTTCCCCCGTGTGAATCTGGTGGCTCTGCGTCGGGCTCGTTATCGGACGACGGCTCACTCTTGGATGACGATGCGGTCTTGTGCTGCCGCTTATGACCTTGGGAACGCGTTCCGACACATGCCGTGCCACCTACACCAGAGCGCGCGATGACCGCGTCCCGCAGTCCAGTCACCGGCGGTGTTAGCCAATCGGTCAACACGTGATTTAGGGTCTTCTCGAACGTGCGATGCAGCTCGGCGGTCGGGCCCGAGCGAAACCGGAAACCGCCCTTCATTTCGGCGTGCCGCGCAACATATAGACGCTGTCCATCGGGAACGCCGATGGTATCGAAGAACCTTCCAAGTTTGTCCTTCGGCCACAACGCACGATCACTATGCACAAGTGCTGCCAGTACCGTTGCGGCCCCCGTCCAGTCGCCACGGGCGCAGCAGAGTCGCGCTTGCGCAAGCAGGCCGGGATCAAATTCGTCAATCGTGAACTCGCCCGTCCTCTGGACAGGGGTGAGCAAATGCGCTAGGGAATCCATGGAACATCACTACTCGCCCGCTTCCGGCTGCGACCCCGGGGCGGGCTTTTCGTTGTTAGAGGTTTGCGGATGGGGCAGCCTTCGCGAGCCGGGCTTGATACTCGGCGCGAATCAAGCGCCGAACAATATCTGACTGGCTTCGCTCATCTTGTTTCACGAGCGCAAGCAGTTGCTTACGTTCTGCGGATGCGAGCCGGACACCTACGAATACCGTTTTCACACGGTGAACACTACGCCTCGCCCGGGCCCCTGTCAAAGTGTCAAGGCGACCACACCCCTTGTTTTCCAGTGCCATCATGATAGCAGTGGTCAACATGTCGTCTGACAGAACAAGTGCGCCCCGCCCTTCACGGAGGCCGAATTCGAGATTCGATGGGGCTCCGGAATCGATAGTGTCACGGAATTGCTAGACCTCGGTGTCAGCCGCGGTCTCATCGAAAAGTCAGGCAACCACCACTCGTTTGCGGGCGCCCCCTTGGGCAATGGCCGCGAGCGCTCGCGCGACTCGCTCGCCGCCAGTCCGGAGCTACAGAACACTCTTCGCCAGGCTATTATCGCGGCGGGGCCCATTCGGCAAGGGCGACACGGGCTCGAAGCGGACGCCTGACGACGTCGCGGGCCTGTGTCACGCTGTGCCGCGCGGACCGCCAAGTCTGACAGGCCGATCGCTTTCCACGACGGACGCAGAGCGCGCCAGCCATCTGCATGTCATTGCGGGGCGACGCCAATCACGAAGCGGGTTCTCGGCGCAGAGGCCGAGCCGCGAAGGCTGTACTCGAACGCCTCGCAGTGACGGCACGGAGCGTGCAAACCGATCTCAAACGGAGGTGTTCATGAAATCCATTCAACGTGCAGTAGTCGCTGGTTCAGTCGCCTGTCTCGCCGCCTTGTCGGCGTGCTCCGGATCCCCCGGAAGCGGCTCGGCCCAGGGGAACGCGGGCGAGAAGACCGGCATGATCGTGGCTGCGGTCTCGGCTCCCAAGAACGTGATGTGCATCGAAATCAACGTGAGCGATTACGGAGAGGGCATGACTGGGTATGGCTCGACGACCAGCTACACGGACGTGACGCCCGGGTCGACTACGACGATTCAAGTCGGTCCGCTTTCGCCTGGTTACGTAGAGCTGTGGGGCGACGCCTACGATGTGCCCTGCAGCACCATCGAGTACGGGATCATCTACGGCAGCAGCAGTGGCCCGATCCCGGTCGGCGTTGGCAGTTCGGGAGCGGTCGCCGACGCGACGGCCTTCTCGGACGGTGGCGTGGTCAATCCGACGTGGGAAGCGGATTATACGGAGGTCCTGGTCTCGCCCGGCGCTCCGACGGTCGCGACCCTCTCGTTCCACCAGCTTGGCTCGCTCAATCTGGGAGTCGACTTCCAGAACTGCGACCCGAACAGCGACGAGTACCAGCCGTGGTGCTACGACGCCGGCGGAGTGGCAGAGGATGGTGGCGTGGTGCCCCCCGGTTCGGGCTCGGGGAGCAGCTCGGGAGTTCTGATTCGCTAAGCTTGAGAAGTAACCACGGGGGAGCTCGAGGGGGGCCGCGGAGCGCCCCTCTCGTCGATAGGGGTTCGGCTCGGGTCAGCCCCGCAACTGATCGCGGTGGTGAGAAGGTTGAGAGGACCGACGAGGGGGTGGCCGTCTAATGGCCCATCTCTGAAGCGTCGAGCTCCCTGGTCCCGGTGAGCGGATGACGCTGGCGCGGAGCAGCGCGCCCCGGTTAAGGGATGGGAAACCAGTAGATGGTCACCCCCCGCGGGGCGACAGTCACCGCGGCCTCTCCTCCCGAGCGGGCCCTCGGGAGAGGGCAGCAGTCACATGTGCGCAGTGGGCGTGAGGGCAAGTTTCCGAGTCAAGCGGATGATCAAAGGGTCAAGTTCTCGACTTTCGGGATGGGCTCCACAGCGGCGTGTCAGGGGAGGCGGAGCATCTTGAACGCGTGAGTCCAGTTTCCCCCAAGTAAGCCAGGAATGCACCAAAGCATGCAGAGAGGTTCGATCGCGCGCGCAGCTTCCACGGTGCCCATGTCGGCCGTCTCCCAGCCAAACTGATCGAGGATCGCCCGTACGTCAGCCTTGGCGCCTTCATGATTTCCGCAGATGAACATCGTCGGCGGGCCGCCCGGAAACTTTGGGTGAACCATGAACGCATTGCCAACACAGGAAAAGACCTTGACGAAACGGGCATCGGGCGCCTTCCTCTGAAGGCGCTCCATCAGCGAATCGTTAAGATCGGTGAAAAAGCGCAGTACTCCATGAGTCGGGGCTGCATCGGCGATCGGGTTTGTCGCATCCATCACGGTCTTGCCGGCGATGGCGGAGAGTCCAGTCTGCTCGATGACGAGCTCCGCCGCAGTCCCCTTGACTGCGAGTACGACGCTATCGGCCCACGCAGCTGCCTCAGCAAAGGTCGCGACCCGCGCCCGGGCGCCCGCACCCGCCTTCCAAGGCGCCAGCTTGCTCGGCTCGCGACTGCCGCGTGTCACATCGTGTCCAATACCCAGAAGGCCGTCCGCGAGGACCTGCCCCACCTGACCCGAACCCAAGACAGCAAACTTGCTCATCGTGTTTTTCCATTTCCGCTGAGGCGTGGTCTGCGGCAAACTCAGCCTTAACGAATCCGCGTCAGCATTCTGCGGATCCTTCTTTGCCACTTCCGCGCAGGGCGCGCAATGGCTCCGAGCCCTCCGGCCGCGCCCCGGCCCACAGGCCCAACAATCCGAGCGCTGCGAGGTTGGCGAATAGAAGGGGCGCGAACATGGGAGCTCCGTAGATGAATCGATCGGCGATCAGGGCAGTCGGTCTGCGCACGTCGGCGGCCACGTGGAGACCGAAACCGAGTGTGCCGACGACGGCCTGAGCGACCAGCACGCCGGCGACGCAGCGCCCGAACCCCGGCTCCTTTCGGAGCAGCGCAATGAGGAGAAACCCCGAGGCGATCGCCGACGCAAACACCGGAATCCACTCGGTCCAACGGAAGAATCCATTGGCGGCGTGATCGAGAAGCGACAGTCCGAAATTTCCAACAAATCCCCCGAGCGTTAGCAACAGAATCCACGCGCCGAGCGCCGGCGAGCCGACGGGCTCGAGTCGAACCAGAAGCAGCAGTAACCCCACGCCGACGTACGCGAGCGGGGCCAAGAAGGGCGCTGAGTAGACGAGATTGTGCAGCGTCCGCTCGACGAAGAACGCGCTTCGAAGGTGCAAAATCATGCCAAGGGCGCCGACAACGACCGACGCCCCCCCGACCGCGACTTCGACTGGACGGCACCACCATGCACGAGCGCCTGCCACCATCGGCAACAGCAATGCGCTCGCTGCGAACGAGAAGACGACCGGAGTCCACTCGAGCGGTTCGCGAAAGTGATTCTGCGTGTGCGCAATTACGATGTCGAGGCCCAAGAACGCCAGATTGGCTACTACGAACCACTCGACGCAGCGTCGCGGGGTGAGGCGCCGGACAGAGGCCGAAAGGGTCATAGCGGACGGGCGTGCGCAGCGCGGAGGTCAGCGGCCTGTCGATCGATCGCAACTCGCAGACGAAGAAGTTCGTAGTTTCCGTGCCATTGCACGAAGTCGGCTCCCCCCATGAACGCTCCGTGCTTCGCGGTCCGCCCGTAGTAGTGCCAGAGGTCGAACTCGTCGAAGGAAATGGGCTCCTGGAACGGTTTGGTCGATATCAGACCGTCTTTCCGCAGACCGTCCATCACGGCGACCGCGCCGTCGACCTTTTCGTTCGTCGCCTTCACCACGTCCTCCGCGCGGGCAAAGAACTCGTCGATGTGCGAACGCGCGTGGCACTTGGTGCACACGTCTTTCATGGCCGCCTGGGCTCGCTCGTAGCCCGGCCGCTTGGTCGAGTTGGGAGCGAACAAGTACCACGAGAGCCGCTCGGTCGTGTCATGCGTTTGGCCTAGGCCCTCGAGTCCGCTCATGTGGCAGGTCGCGCACGTCGGCACGCTCATGTCGCTCGCCTTCAGGAGGGCGGGAGGGGCGTCCAGCCGCATCGAGGCTTCCTGCGCGTGGAAGAGTGCGCCATGTTTGGACTCTTCGTAGATCTCGATTTGTGAGTGGTCCGGCCCCATGTGACACTGACCGCACGTCGTCGGCTCGCGCGCTAGCGCGACCGAAGCGTTATGCCGCGAGTGGCAGTTCGTGCACGTACCGAACGAGCCATCGCTGTTCGGACGCCCAATGGCGTGACAGGAGTCGCAGCCCGACGTCAAAGCAGGAGAGCCCTCGAGGGCTCCGATGCCCATCGGCGGGCGCTCGACCCAGCCCTTGTGAAAACGCTCCCCTAGGGCCACCTGGGCGGGCGAGAATCCAGCCGTCCCGTGGACCGCAGCCCACGCGGGCGCGGCGTGTCGGCTGCGCGCAAACTGGTCGTACTCCGTTGCGTGACACGAAGCACACGCCTGCGCGGTCAGGGCTTTGGCGAGCGTGAAGCCGTGGTGGTCCACCCCCGTCAGTCCGGGACCAGGCTGATGGCAATCGAGGCAGGTAACTCCCTTGGTCGCGTGGCGGCTTCGGTCGAATTGCGCGACGATCCCCGGCGTCTGATGGCGATGGCACTCGGCACACTTGCCCGTGGCCTCGACGAAGGCGGGCGTAGGTTGGTCGCGCTCCAACACAGGTCGGCGACTGTTAACGAGGAACGCGGCCACAATCATCGCCGTACCGATCATGACGGCGACGAATACCGATCGAAACGGCATGGTTTGCTAGCCTTTCTTCAGCGTCTCCAACATATCAATGGCGCTCATGCGCGGCATATTGCCTTCCTTCACACCAACGGATAAAGCCCGTCAGCCACTGCAACAAGCCGCTCTCGGTCGAGCACGACAATGGCGTCACGCTCGGACGAGATAGCGCCATGGTCGTGAAGTCGTCGCAGCGTCCGCGAGAGCGTCTCCGGAGTGAGGTTGAGCTGGTTGGCGAGCATCTTGCGCGCCGCCGGCAGACGTACCGCGCCGTCGTCGTCCGCCAGCGCCAAGAGATGACGCGAGACGCGCCCGGCGGCGTCGCGGAGCACGACATCCTCGAGCAGGTCCACGACATGATGCAGCCAACCTGCCATTCCAGCGAGCAGGTCGATGCACGTTTGGTGGTCCCGCCGCAGGAACGCGCGGAAGGCGTCGGATGGCAGCAGCGCCAAGTCAGTGTCCTCCACGGCCTCGGCGAACGCCGGGCAGGCAAAGCCTCCCATCACCGCCGCCTCCGCAAACGTTGCGCCCGGACCCGCCAAGTGCAACACGTGTTCTTTGCCCGTGGGGGCGAGCTTGAAAACGCGCACCATGCCCGCGCCGACTACGAACACGCCAGGGCATGGGTCGCCTTGACAGAATAGGGTTTCGCCCGCGATGGCATGCCTGGTGACCGCGCACTCGGCCAGCGCTGAGCGCGCCGACGGCAACATGCGTGCGAACAGATGGCATGCCGAGACGATGGCAGGGGCATCCACTCGACGTGCTTTATGGGTTCCCTTGACTGGGGTCAAGGCGCCGACTCGGTAGCTCCACGTATCCTCATGCACGAATCAGCCCCCGGAGATCTCATGAGCCAATGCAATCAGTGTGAACAAGCAAACCACGGCACCGGCTGCACTCTCGGCGCCGTCAGCCACGGCGTGTGCGGCAAGAACGAGGACATCCAGAGCCTGCAGGAGACGCTGGTCTACGGCTTGAAGGGCATGAGCGCCTACGCGAGCCATGCACGGCGTCTCGGCGCCAGCGACCCCGAGGTCGACGCTTTCGTTGAGGAAGCGCTCTTCTCCACGATGACCAACGTCAATTTCGACCTCGACGCGACGCTCGAGTACGTACTCGAGTGCGGACGCATGAACCTGCGGGTGATGCGGATGCTCGACGAGGCGCACGTCAAGGTCATGGGCAAGCCAGGCCCGACCGAAGTCAAGGAGGGCACCCAGGCAGGCGCTGGCGTGCTCATCACGGGCCATGACTTGGTGGATCTAAAGAAGCTCCTCGACGCCAGCCAAGGCACGGCGGTCAGGGTCTATACGCACGGCGAGATGCTGCCCGCGCACATGTACGCCAACCTGCGCGAACACCCGAACCTTGCCGGTCACTATGGCGGGGCATGGCAAAAGCAGCTCCGCGAATTCGACGCGTTCCCGGGCGCGATCCTCGCCACGACCAACTGCGTGCAGATTCCCAGGGACAGCTACAGGGACCGACTGTTTACGACGCGTGCCGTGGCCGTGCCGGGCTCCACGCGCATCACGAACGACGACTACCGCGCTGTCGTCGAGAAGGCGCTAACTCTGCCGCCGTGCGCGCAGGCGATTCACCGAACGACTACGGTGGGCTTTCACCACTCGGTGATCCTCGAACACGCCGGCGCCATCGTGGAGGCCGTCAAGGCAGGCCAGATCAGCCGCTTCTTCGTCATCGGCGGATGCGATGGGGCGGAGGTCGGGCGCAACTATTTTAGCGAATACGCTGCGGCGTGCCCCGCCGACTCGTTCATCCTTACGCTCGGCTGCGGCAAGTACCGCATTCGCGAATACGACTACGGCACGCACCTCGGTCTGCCGAGACTGCTCGACATGGGTCAGTGCAACGACGCCTACGGCGCCATCACGGTGGCCTTGGCGCTTGCCAAGGCGTTTGACTGTGGAGTCAATGACCTGCCGCTGACGCTGGTCGTGAGCTGGTTCGAGCAGAAGGCCGTGGCCGTCCTTCTCACGCTGCTTTACCTCGGAGTCAAGGGGATCACGATCGGTCCGAGGGCGCCGGCGTTCGTCAGCCCGGGTGTGTTCAAGGTTCTACAGCAGCGGTTCGATCTTCGGCTCACCGGACCGAGCGCCGAGGCGGACCTGGACCGCGCGCTTGGCCGCGCCGCGTAGTCCTCGCCATGCAATGACGAACGTCCACTGGCTGCAAGAGCCATCCAAATGGAGCGGCGAGGCTCCGGCGGGTTTTCGCTGCCTCTATGGGGCGCCCGCAAGTTTGCCGACTGCGGCGACCAGCAGATCCGGCTTGAACGGTTTCACCATCCAGCCGCGCGCACCGGCGTCCTTCGCCCGCTGGATCAGCGCCGCGGCTCCCTCGGTCGTCAGCATGATGGCAGGGACCTTCGGCGCTATCGCATCCTTCTTGAGCGCTTCCAACATTTCAATTCCGCTCATGTTCGGCATATTGACGTCGACGATGGCCATCGCCAGGTCGGGCACGGTCTTGAGCTTGTCCAGCCCGTCCTGGCCGTCGATCGCTTCGACAATGCAATAGCCTGCTCGCTCGAGCGCGAAACGGACCATCTCCCGAATCGTCTTGGAATCGTCAATCACGATGACTTTCTTGCCCATGATTCGCTTTCGGTTCCGCTAAGGGATTATCGAATAGTTCACAGCAGCAACAGGTCGCCTTCGTCGGCCGTATCGCCTTCGGGCGCACAATCGCCCAGCGTCAGTCCCTCGTCTGCGGTGACGTCCAGCGAAATCAGGAGCTCCCTGCCTTCCACGTCGTAGACGGCAACGAACACCATTGCGCCGGAGTTCGATTCCAGGCGGAGCCTATCGGCATGAATGCCCCGCGGGGTGCTGAGATCGATGTCGACGAGCCGACGGAGCAGCTTGTTCTTGAATCGACCCAGCAACTGATTGGCGAACTCGCAGCACCAGTCGGCAATATCCGCCTCGGAGATGGGGGTCTCCATGTCTCGCGACGGATGGGTGCGCAGAAAGACCGCCCGCGGTCCGACGACCGTGAGGCACCCGCGAAGCCGCGCCCCCGTAAATCCGATGAACGACGCGAGGCATGTCCCGTCCGCGATCTTCGCCTCGTCGGCTACGCGCCGAGCCGCGCTCACTCCACAGGACTGGAGCATGTCGAGAGCCGACTCGCCGAGCATCGCGAAGAGGCTGCTTGTCACCTCGTTCGATGGGGGGTGCTTCTCGCAGACGTCTGTGGGCGCAATGTCAATTCTAGCTCGGGCCATGGATCGGATGCCTTCGTCGAGGGTTTGCCAGAAGCCGTCCGCGGCGGGAGTCACAAGCCGTTGCCGCCTGCCTTGTCCTACGTAAACGGCTCACATGAGCCGTCGCATAACGGGGGGAGCGCGGCCCCGAACCCTGGCCATCGTTCGTCCTCCGCGGCCGCATTCGTTTGACACGAGCCACTGGGTCGTCGATCGTCTCGATGTGCATGGATCGGTCGTGGCGTCAGTCCTCGCGGCCACTCTGTGTTCGGCGGCCTCGCTCGCGGCTCGCGGAGACGATCTGGGGGAACTCGACAAAGCGCAGAGTGCGTACGTGGCCCATCGGTATGCCGACGCGGAGGAGCGCCTTCGAGTGCTGCTCGACCCGAAGACTGGGTCCCTCACCAGTCCGTACGATTTGGCCGACGCCCGGATGTACCTGGGCGCCGTGCTGGTCGCTCAGGGAAGAAAGGAAGCGGCGGATTCCGTGTTCGAACAGCTTCTGCTGGCCAAGCCCGACTATCAACCGGACCCGCTGCGCATCGCGCTGGAAGCGATCGACGTGTTCATCGATACGCGCAGCCGGTTGCGTGACCGCCTCGGGACCCTTCAGGCTGAGCTCGTGAAGCAACAGAGGGAACAGCGCTCCAAGGACGAGGCTGTGCGCCGGGAGCTGCTCGCTCGTCAGGCACTGCTCGAAAAGCTGGCGTCCGAGGATCTGATTGTCGTGCAGCCGACTTCGCGATGGATAGCCATGCTTCCGTTCGGCGCCGGGCAGTTTCAAAATGGACAGGATGGGTTGGGGTGGGTGTTCCTAGGTGGAGAGTCTTTGCTCGCCGTCGGAAGCGGGGTCGCCGGGGTGCTGTCGCTCTATGCGACGGCTCAGACGAACGAAGCGATCGAGCGCAACGATGGAACCGCCAGCGCATACAATCGGCGCGCGCAGGACGAGTCGATCGCTGGAAACCTATTGGCTGGGGGTTTTTTTGCAGCCGCCATCGTCGGCATCGTCCAAGCCCAGCTGATGTTTGTGCCCCAGAGGCGGCATGTGCAGCATCGGGAACTGCCGCCGCCTCCGCGAGTGTCGCTATGGCCTGAGATGAGTCCAGGAGGCCTTGGAATTGCGGGGAAATTCTGAATGGCCCTCCGGCGTGAGCGCTCGGGTGCCCCTCCTACGATCTACCCGCCAAGCGTGGTGGCCGAAGGCGCGCGCGTAGGAACGGACGTCGTCGTCGGAGTGTTCTGCTTCGTCGCCCGGGGCGCCGTCATCGGTAGGGGAACGCGAATCCAGAGTCACACCAGCGTTTGGGACGGCGTCACGCTCGGGGAGGACGTTTTCGT
This sequence comes from Polyangiaceae bacterium, assembly GCA_049512415.1. GTDB lineage: Bacteria > Myxococcota_A > Polyangia > Polyangiales > Polyangiaceae > Palsa-1150. The sequence continues at coordinate 24,915 of JBEKXD010000057.1, read as the reverse complement.
CGGACCCGGCGCCGTCTTCACCAACGTGCGGCGGCCCCGCGCCGCCTTCGCGCGAGCCCCGGCCTGGGATCGCACGTTCGTGGAGGATGGGGCGACCCTTGGAGCGGGTTCCATCCTCGTAGCCCCCGTCCATGTCGGCCGGTGCGCCATGGTCGGTGCCGGCGCCGTCTTGCTCGAGGACGTGCCTGCGCACGCGATCGTGGCCGGCAATCCGGCGCGAGTCATCGGGTGGGCGTGCGTTTGCGGCGAAACCGTCTCCCGTGGAGTGCCGCGGCCCGGTCGACTACGGTGCCCGGCGTGCGGTGAGCTATTCGACTAGTCTGGGGCTTGTCCCTGAATTGCGTCGACCACTTCGGTAGCGGCCCCCACCCCCGGCTGCGTTCCACGCGGTAAAGCGTGTTCTAGGCGAGTCTATTTGCCGCATGCCCGCGCGCTCGGTCCAAGGCAGAACCCGCCCTGACAGTGCGCGGTCCCCAGTCCGCAGTCGCCATCCTTCGCACAACGGAGACGGCACATCGCACCGCATAACCCATAGCCGGCCGGGCACTTGCCGGGGGGCGCCTGTTTGACGTCGAGCAGCTTCGGCGGTCCAGCGTCCATGAGCGTCGGTTTCCCGGCGTCCGCCGCGACAGACTTGCCCGCGTCCGGGATCGTGAGCGTGGCCGGAACGGAGTGATGCCCGGACTGATTGCAAAATCTCACCGCCGGCCCAGCCTCCCCTTCGCTATCCATCACGCCGTCTCCGTCGCAGGTCCATCCAGTCGGGCAGTCCGCAGGCTTGGCGCATGACATCACGCAATACGGCGAACCGTTTTGAAGGAGTATGGGCACTTGTCCACCTGGACAGGATCCCGCGGCTCCGAGCGCAGCATCTTCGATAGCACCATCGGAGAACGCCATTGCGTCGGGCCCAGCGTCCGGCGCCGCGGATCCGCCCAAGCCCGGCAAGTGACAGCCCACTGGGAGACACACCACGGTCGACACAGTGATCCACTGGCAGATTCGGCGCATTGAACTCTCCTCACGCCCCGCTCCGGGGCCCCGTAGCCACCTCCGAGCGAACGCGAACCATACCGGTCCGTCGGAAAGTCGCAGCATCATAACCGCGACCGCAGTCAATCGACCAAGAAGCCTCGCGCCGACGCTTACCGCAGCGATTGCAACCAGCGAACGAAAACGTCGTATCCCTCGTGGAGCAATGCCAGCGACGTCGATTCGTCCTTGCAGTGGGCCTGAGCGAATTCACCCGGGCCGAAGTTGACCGCTGGGACACCGAGAGCCGCAAAGCGCGCCACGTCGGTCCATGCCTGCATCGGATGGACCCCGCGAACTCCCGCCGCTCGAAGGGCTCGGACGAGAGGACTGTTCGCGCTGGGCGGAGCCGCCGGCGCCAGGTCGGTGAAGTCCACCGCGGCCCTGTCTCCCACGAGCGAACGTACGAAGGAGCACGCGTCTTCCGGGCTCGTGTCCGCAGCGAAGCGGTGATTGACGTTGAGCATGAAGAGATCGGGGACGACGTTCTTCCCGCGACCTCCGTCCCATGCCTTGGTCACGCTCGTCACATTCCAATACGTCAGCCCGTCGATCTCGCTGGGTCGCGGGGGCAGCGCGCGCATCTCGGCGAGGAACTCCGATGCCTTCGTGATCGCATTGTCGCCGGCGCCCGGGCGAGCGCTGTGAGCGGTCGTCCCACGGAACGTGACCGTCGCGTGGATCGAGCCGACACACCCTAGCCGAAGTTCGTTGTCCGAAGGCTCGAGCGCCACGACCACATCGGCGTGGCCGAGCTCCGGCCGAGCATCGAGAACGACTCCGAGCTCATTTTCTGCATAGGGCCCCTCCTCGCGTGCGTAGATTACGAGGGTCAAGTCACACGGCAGCTTGGAGCCGAGCTCTTCGACCAGGACGAGCATGAGCGCCAGGCCGCTTTTCATGTCGCTCGCCCCGGAGCCAAAACATCGGTCGCCTTCGATACGCGCCGGCCCGTTCTCCGCTCGGACCGTATCGAGGTGCCCTGCCAGGACCACGTGCGGCCCCCGTCCCTGGCGCACTGCCGGAACGACGAGTGAGTTGCTGAGTCTCACCATCTCTGAACCGAAACCGTCGCCCCGGAGGCGCTCCTCGACCGCGTCGCAAAGCGCTCTCTCCTCGCCGATGGGCGACGCCACGCTGCACAACCAGACGAGAGTCTCGTCGAGGAGAAGGTCGGCGACGGTCATCCCTCGACCGCGAAATCGCGCAGCGCTGCGTTGAGGCTGACCTTCTTGTCCGTACTCTCGGAGCGCTGGCCGATGATCAGTGCGGCCGGCAGGCCGTATTCGCCCGCGCCGAATGCACGGGGTCGGATCCCCGGTATCACGACACTCCGAGGTGGAATCGTTCCGCGGGACTCGACCGGAGTCGATCCCGTGACATCGATGATGACCGAGCTGCCCGTGATGACGACGCCCGCTCCGAGCACGGCCTCGCGGCCGACTCGCACGCCCTCGACGACGATCGCGCGAGACCCGACGAAGACGCCGTCTTCGATGATGACAGGCTGGGCGCCGGGCGGCTCCAGCACCCCTCCGATGACGGCTCCCGCGGCCACGTGGCAATCGCGACCAATCTGCGCGCACGACCCAACGGCAGCGAAGATGTCCACCATCGTTCCGGCGCCCACGTGCGCGCCGATGTTCACGTACCCGGCCATCAGGATCGCTCCTCGCTCGAGATGCGACCCGTAACGCGCGAGACCCGGCGGAACGACGCGTATCCCCGCCTCGGCGAGGCCTCGCTTGACCGGGATCTTGTCATGATACTCGATGGCGCCGCTGTAAAACGTTTCGATGTTTCGCAGGGCGAAGTAAAGGAGGATGGCCTGTTTGATCCAGGCGTGCGTGACCCAGGAGTCGCCTTCCACGGTCGGGGGTGTGGCGACGCGCAGCTCACCGCGGTCGAGCGCGGCTAGGGTCCCCTCGATCGCGCCCACGTGATCTGCGTTCGCGAGCAGCGACCGATCGAGGAAGGCCTGCTCGACGAGAGCCTGGTAGTCCGTCGGCCGGTTCATGGATTACGGCGTCGGCGACACAATGGACGCCGGGAAGAAGTAAGCGATCTCGCGCTGCGCGTTCTCCACCGAATCGGACCCATGCGTGGCGTTTTCGCCGACGTTCACTCCGAACAGTTTCCGGATGGTACCGGGCGCCGCTTTGGCGGGGTCCGTGGCGCCCATGAGATCGCGCCACGCCGTGACCGCGCTCTCGCGCTCCAAAACCGCCAATACGACCGGCGAGCGCGTCATGAACGATACCAGCTCGGCGAAGAACGGCCTCTGGCGATGGACCTCGTAAAACCCCTCCGCTTCGGGAACGGTCAAATGGGCCATGCGCAGCGCGCGGACGACGAATCCGGCGACTTCGATGCGCTCGAGGATCGCACCGACCTTGCGAGCCTCCACGGCATTCGGCTTGACGATGCAAAGGGTGCGCTCAAGAGACATGGAAAACCGGTGCTCCTCTTCGAATGGGCGAACGTCAGCGCGGGTTTCTAGGTGAATCCGCCGGCTACCGCAACCACTGCTTGTCCCACCTTCAGACCGCCTCAGCGCTCGACCAGGGCGCCCGTCGAACTTGGCGGTGGCGCCGTGGTGACGAAGGGCGTTCGAGCGACCCCATCGGCGGGAACGAGCGACCGGTAGAGGGCGCATGCGCGGGCGCTCGTGGTCATGCTCCAAGCGAACGCTCGCAGCGCCGAGGCGACGCCATCCTTCTCATAGATCGCAAAATGGTCGTAGTCGGGATACTCTCCGTTCGAATCGTCGTGGCCCGCTAGCATCCAGAACAGAGCCGCATTGCCGCCCCGCTTCTGAATGACTTCGTGCCAGCCCCTAAAGGCGTCGGTGCGGCGTCCCGCGTCGATGGCGCTCGCGACGCCGTCTTGGCCCGTGGCGACTCCGTACTCCTCGAGCATCGTAGGCTTTCCGGCTCGGCGTGCCGCCGCGATGTGGTCCTCGATCCACTGGCGTGACCAGCTTAGCGAGCGCTGCCACGTGTCCGGGTAGAGGTGAAACGTTCCGAAGTCGACGTGCGAGAGTCCGAGCAGTGCTTCGTGGTCGACCCCGTCGGAACCGTCGTAGCCCCATTCCGTCCCCTGCGCGAAGAAGCCCTCGTCGCCGATCGAGACAAGATGGTTCGGATCGACGGACTTGATCGCCCCCGACATCTCCTCGGCCCACGACACGAGTGCCTTGCTGCTGCACTGGGAGCGATCGTCAAAATCCCCGCCATTCCAACAGCGCGGCTCGTTGGCGAGTTCCCAGCCAAAGATCGCTGGGTCGTCGCGATAGAGAACCCCGCCGATGGAGTTGCGGCGGAGTGCGAGGTGAGCCGCCCACCGCCTGTAGGCCGCACGCGCCCTTGGGTCGGTATAAAATGCGTGGTGCTGCGTCAGCCCGAACCACGCGACATACTGGTCCATGCCGCCGAACTCTCGCCAGTTGTTCGTGAGGACCAGCATGACCTTGAGGCCAAGACGGGCGGCCGCGGCGATCACGTAGTCGAGGTGCTGCAGTCCTGACGCTCCGTCGTTGTACGCAGGGCGTTGGGTGGCGACGTCCCAATACTGGAAGTAGACACCATCCTTGTCGCCGGCGCCGTCGACGCTTTTCACTGACCCATCGAGCGACCCCCGGTCGATGTTGGCCCAAATGCGCACGACCTTGAGGCCCATGCGATTGGTCGCTTCGAGGACGTCGTCGATCATGCGACGGGACTTGTACGTGAGATAGTAGTTGTTCGTGCCGGCAAAGCAGAACGGCTGTCCGTCGACGACGAAGGTCGCCGTCGGCCGATCGCTCGGCAACACCGGGGCTCCCAGGTCCAAGGTCCCAGCCAGTTGCCCCGCACCCTTCGCCGACTCAGGGCGCCCGGCCTGATGCATGCACCCTGTCGTTGCAAGAATCGAGGCCGAGAGAACAGCAAGCGGCGCCCAGCGCCTTCGGGACGCAATGAACATAGGGTTGGTTAACTCCCCGCCATCGAGTACGCACGTGGCTCGGAGGGGACGGGGAACGACGAGACGCCCGCCGTGGCCCTCGCACCACCGTCCGGAGACATGACCCAACGAACCACCGACCGAATCGGACTTGCCGAGAAGTTCGGCTACGCCGTCGGGGACACGGCATCGAACCTCTACTTTCAAACGTTCAGTCTATTTCTGGTCTACTTCTACACCGACGTGTTCGGACTCTCCGCCGCGGCGGCGGCGACCATGCTCCTGGTCACGCGCGGCTGGGACACCTTCCTCGATCCTGTCATGGGGAGCATCGCGGATCGCACGCGCTCTCGCCACGGGCGCTTTCGCCCGTGGCTCCTGTGGGGCAGCGGGCCGTTTGCCGTCGCGGGCATTCTCATGTTCATCACACCGCCCCTCGGTCCCTCGGCCAAGCTGGCGTACGCCTACGCGACTTACTCGCTCGCGATGCTCGCCTACACCGGCGTCAACGTCCCCTACGGCGCACTGCTGGGAGTGCTCAGCCCGAACCCAGCCGACCGAACCGCGCTCTCCTCGTACCGATTTCTCGGGGCTCAGAGTGGAGGTCTGATCGTGCAAGGGACGCTCCTGATTCTCGTGCGGATACTCGGCAGGGGCAACGAGCGTCTCGGGTTCTCGCTTGCGATGACCTTGTACGGAGCCGCAGCCGCCGGTCTCCTCTTGCTCGCCTTTGCGGTAACCCGGGAGCGGATCTCACCTCCCCGTGCTCAGAAGACGAGCGTCGTCAGCGACGTGGTCGACCTCGGACGGAATCGCCCTTGGCTCGTGCTGTGCGCGACCTCCGTACTCGTCTTGCTGGGCGTATCGATCCGCGGAACTGCAACCGTCTACTACTTCAAGTACTTCGTCCGGCGCGAGGCGATGGCTTCGACGTTCATGGTGGCGGGCACCGCAGCCACGATGATGGGAGTGGCGGCGACGGGGAGTCTGTCGAAGCTCCTCGGCGGCAAGCACAGAACCTTGATGGTTCTCCTTGCCGCAAATCTTTCAAGCTTCATTGTGTTTCAGTTCGCCGGGCCGAGCGATGTGGGCCTCATGTACGGGGCGCACGTGGTGGGTTCGTTCCTGGGGGGGCCGCTCTTCCCGCTCATCTGGTCGATGTACGCGGACGCGGCGGACTATGCCGAATGGACGACCGGGCGTCGCGCGACAGGCCTGGTGTTCTCGACGGCCACGTTCGCTCAAAAGATTGGCTGGACGGTCGGAGGCGCCGTGGCAGGATGGATCCTGGCCGGATTCGGATTCGTTGCGAATGCTGAGCAGTCAGCCGCTGCACTGGCCGGCATCCGGGCCATGATGGGCTGGATCCCTGCGGGAATGTACGCGGTCGGCACGGCCGTGGCGTACCTCTACAGTCTCGACTCGGAGGCGCTCGATTCCGTAGAGGCTGAGCTTCGAGAGCGCGGACGCTCCGCGCGGGCGACGACTGGTGACGAATGAAAGGCGGGTCTACCGTGTTCGGCGATCGACGCGGTCATGCAGACACGAGCCTTGCAGGAACTGGGGCAGCGAGCCGAGACCGAGCTGCGCTCCGACCTATTGCCCTTTTGGTTGACCCACACCATCGACAGGCAAAATGGAGGCTTCTACGGCCGAATCGCGAACGATCTGACGATTGACCGGAGGGCGGACAAGGGCCTATGCCAAAACGCCGGGATTCTATTTACATTCTCCCGAGTGTTGCGAGTGTATGGCGACGAGGTCTATCGCCGGACTGCCGACCGGGCCTACACGTACCTCATCTCCCACTTTCGGGACACGGGAAGCGGGGGCTTCTACCGGCGCGTGGACGCCGAGGGTCGGGTCGTCGACGCGAGCCGGAGTGTGTGCGGCCAGGCTCTTTGCATCTACGCGCTCGCCGAGTACCACCTTGCGACGGGCGACTCGGCGTCGCTCGCGGACGCAATTCGCACGTACGAGGTTGTGGAGTCCTTCGGGCGGGACGCGACGAGCGGGGGCTACTACGAGACGTGTGAACGCGCTCCGGGCCGACGGCCCGACTCGCCCACGAACGGCCACGATCGAGGCGAGATGAAGTCGATCGCCGTCCATCTGCGCGTGCTCGAAGGCTATACAAACCTGCTCCAAGCGTGGAGCAGTGAGGAGCTTCGGTCGCGCCTCCGCGAATTGATTCGGCTCTTCATCGACCGCATTTCGCACCCCGCTACGCGTCATCTGCGCCTGCTCTTCGACGAGGCTTGGACGCCGCGCTCCGACCGCGTCTCCTTCGGCCACGACCTGGAAGCGAGCTGGATGCTCGTCGAAGCGGCGCAAGGCGCCAACGATGCGGAGGTGCTCGCGGCGGTTCAGGCCGACGCGGTCCGGCTGGCTGAGGCCGCGCTGAGCGAAGGGCTCGATGCGGACGGGGGTATGGTCGCGGAGGCGGATGCGTCCGGTCGGGTCGACATGGACAGGCACTGGTGGTCGCAAGCGGAGGCAGTCGTCGGATTCCTGGGAGCCTTCGAGCTCACGAAGCGCGTGACGATGATGGACGCCGCGACGCGCACGTGGGGCTTCATTGAGCGCAGCATCTTGGACCGCGAGTACGGCGAGTGGTTCGCCAAGGTGTCGCAGGGCGGAGGTCCGAGTAGCGACACGTTCAAGATCGATGCCTCCAAGTGTCCCTACCATGCCGCCCGCGCGTGTCTCGAGATCATGGCACGCACGGAGCGCATCAGCCGCAGAGGTTCCGCGCAGGGGACTGCGGGGCGCCCCGTCTGACCTATCGGCCAACGAGCTGCGGCTGGCGAGCGGACACGGGGCAGGCGTGACGATGCGATTGGATAGTGGCTCCGAGCGCGCGTACGGACAGTCTCTGGCGTACGATGGCGGCCGGTTCACAGCCCCTTGGAGCTTCGATGTCCCTTTGCAGCCGCATCGCCCTCGTTCTGTCATGTTCAGCCTTAGGCGCGTGCGCCAAGAACGCTTCGACAGTGACCCTTCCGTCGTTCGACGACGTCTACCAAGCGCCGGCGGCGATCCAGCTCGCTGCGCAAGCCGTGGTAAAGATCCAGCTTCCAGACAACCTCGCGGCGACCGGTTCCTTCGTATCGAGCGATGGTCTGCTCCTGACGAACAATCACGTACTCGGCGTCGACCAATGTTTCCAAGAGGGCTGTTATGCCCAAATTCAACGCCTGTACCAGAGGCATTCACCCCTGACGGCCGCCGAATCAGTCTTCGTCGTGCCGCTGGCTGTCGACATCGGGTCGGACATGGCGCTCGTGCAGCTCTATTCGAGCTCGGGACAAGTCATCGGTCCGAAGCTGGACACCCCGAATTTCCTGACGCTAAGGTCGGAGACTCCTGCCGACCTTCTCGGCATGCACGTGAACATCGTCGGCCACCCGGAAGGCGCGCTGAAGAAATGGACGTCGGGGCCCGTCGTCGACACGGACGGTACTTGGGTCTACGTCGACGCATTCATTCTACCGGGCAACAGCGGCTCGCCCATTCTCAGCGATGACGGGGCGATGGTCGGCATCATCCACCGCGCGTCGCAGGATCAGGACCTCGAGACCGGCGTCGGCATTGACGAGTTCGCGCTCGGAACGGCGTCCTCGGCTCTCGCCGTTGTGATTGCGGCGTGGCAGACGAGCGGCCCTCAATTCCCAGCCTCGATGCTCTCGAAGGCTACGCCCATGACCGACGACCAAGTGGCCGCGGCCCAAGAGGTCTTCCTCAACGCCGAGGTCTATACGGCCAACGTCAATGGGACCGCGCAGCCCGTCATCGTGAGCCTGGGGAACGCGTGCGACGAAGCGCTGAAACAGACCTCCTACGCGTCTCCGGAGGACCTCGACAGTCTCCTGGCTCCATGCACGGCAGGTGTCGCCTGGATCAACTGCCAGGCCAGCGATACCAATCTCTGCCCGGCGTCGCCCGCGGACATTCAAAATTGGCAAACTCGCTACACTGAGGTCTATGACGTATTGCTAGCGCTGAACGCGCAGCTCGATTTCGATATGGTAACGACGGGTCCAGCTGGACTCCAGAGCACCCAAGCCGCGGCGCAGAGCGTGGCCCTCGCGGACCTCCAGGAGGCTCTCGCTGCCGCTCAGCCTCCGGTCGACTTCACGATCTCAGCGACCTGCGCCCAGCCCCAGATTGGCTTGGACCCGTGCGATGGGGTGGACCTCGCCGAGTACCTGTTCTCCTACCCGACCGTGCCGGACTACGGCCTTCAGGGCACCAATATCGTCAATACGCTGATGGCGCTGAATGCCTCGTCCAAGCTGTCCGGTTCGGACACGATCACGCTGTTACAGAATCTCGCAAACGACAGCCACATTGAGCTCGGCACCAAGCTCTACATCGAACAAATCCAATACAATTCCGGGCTCATCGACTAAAGATTTGGCCGAGCACCGAGCGCCAGTTCGCTGCGGGAGACGGTTCCGGCGCCCCGACGGCCACGCGAGCGACGGCCGCGGTCAAATTGTCGGGCGTTCCGCGTCTATTGGCTTGTCTCACGAGCTCGGCGCAGGCTTCCGACGCGTCGAGATCGGCGACGATCGCGCGCAATTCCCTGTCCTCCAGCACATTGTAGAGGCCGTCGCTGCACACGAGGAGTACGTCATCCTTCGCGAGCGGAAAATTGAGGCGGTCGATCGCGGCGATGAGCTCCGGCCCGAGGCTATGGGTCAGCGTAGAGCGATCGGGATGGGACTTCGCGCGCTCGGCGCTCAAGAGTCCCAAGCGCACGCGGTCTGCAGTGACCGTGTGGTCCTTGGTCTTTTGAACGACGCTCTCGCCCCTGAAGAGGTAGAGCCGTGAGTCGCCCACGTGGGCCGCGTACGCGACCCCGTCGTGCACCAGCACGGCCGTAATCGTGCACGACATACGCCGGAGCTCAGGGACGACGAGGGCGCGGTCGTAGATCTCGATGTTGGCACGCTGGACCGCCCTAAATATGCGCTTGGCGGGGCCCCACGAGGCGGGGCTGTCGGCGAATGCGCTGAGAGTTACATCCACGGCCGTCCGGCTCGCGATTTCGCCGCCCTCGTAGCCGCTCACTCCGTCCGCCACGACGACGAGCACCGAGCCGCCGTCGTCCACCTGCAGCCCGCACGCGTCTTCGTTGTTGTCGCGCTCCGTGCCGAGGTCTGAGAGCGCCGCGACGGTGACCTGCGCCGGGACGGCCACCGGATCCATGTCTGCGACCATCATGAGTAAAGCTATGCCACACGGTCTCTTCGCGCGCAGCTCCCATTATCCATCTCGAAACAGACGGGAAACATACCGTAGAAAAAAAGTGAAAGTTCGTTTCCGAACTCACCCTGTTAACATCCGGGAAACATGGGACCTCTTAGGTTTGTTGCGTTCCAACCACTCACGGGGAGACCAATGTCAGACATCACCAAGAACGCGGGACAGACATCGGCGAGACCCACACTAGGTCTCACCGGGTTGACCATTAATGCGATGGCGCTCATAGCGCCGGGAGCCTTCCTCTGGCTCACGTTTCAAATCCAGGCGCTCTATGGGGCGCCGCTCGCCGGGAGCGCGATGTGGTTCGGCATCGTGCTGGCCCTTCTGCTCTGCTTCGCGACGGCCATCAGCTACGCCGAGCTCTCCAAGCTCTACCCAGGCGCCGGGTCCTCGTACTTCTTCGCAGAGCAGGCGTTTCTGACGAAGACGAAGGCTTTCAGGTTCGCTCGAGTCGCCAAGTTCATCACGGGATGGGCGAGCCACCTCTACTATTGGGTATACCCGGGTTGCATGGTCGGTGTGACCGCGCTGCTGTCCAGCTTCCTGCTCAATCAGTTCTTCCCGGACACCTTCAGCGGGTCATTCAACAGTCCGCTCTTCATGTATCTATTCTGCGTTGCCTTCGCGCTCGGCGTCTCGTACATCGCCTACCGCGGCGTGACGGGGACCACCAGCCTCAACATGGTGATCAACATCATCCAGATTACCGCTTTGCTGGTGTTCTCCGTGATGGCCATCGCGTATCGAGCTCAGCACCCGGAGGGCTCGCGTGGTCTGCACCTCGTCAACGGAACGCCGTACGACTACGTCGTGGCGCAGGAGCAGGTCGTCGAGGACGGCAAGCCCAAGGTCGACTCCGACAATCAGCCCGTCATGCAGAACAAGATCGACGACAAGACGGGCGATCCAGTCCCCGAGATGGGCAAGGACGGCAAGCCAGTTCCCTTCACATTGAGCTACACCCCAGATCAGGCCGTGACGATGGAGCCAATCGACTCGGACCATCCCAAGGACCTATCACCGCACTTCAAGTTTCACGCGACCGCGGCCTCGGTCGTCGCGCCCCATGGCTTCTCATTCATGTTTATCCAGGCGTGCATCGCGATTCTCATCCTCGTCGGCTTCGAGTCGGTCACGTCGATGGGCGAGGAGGCCAAGAACGCGAAGCGCGACATCCCCAAAGCGGTTCTCTTGTCCCTCGGGATTCAGGGCATCGTCTGCTACCTCATCGAGTACTTCGCCGCGAACTACTTCATGAACCAGGGCTATACGCTCGCGGATGCCGGGGCGTCCGGCGCACCGATCGGCGACATGATGGTGATCGTCGGAACGTGGCTCTTCGGCTCCTACAGCGCGGGCCGTGCATTCATGCTCGTGCAGGCACTCACCGTCTTCTTGGCTCTCATCGGGACCACGCTGTCGTGCCTCACCACCGGGGCGCGCGTGACCTACGCGATGGGCCGCGACGAAGAAGTGCCGGAGCACTTTGGCATGCTCCACGGCAAGACGCTGACGCCTTACCGCGCCATCTGGACGCTGGGGATCATCTCGGCGGTGATAGGGATGGCCACCGTGACGACGTACCTCGGTGGTACGACTCCCTCGGCCCTCGACGCGAAGTACCACAACATCTGGTACAGCATCGGAATCTTTAATCCGACGCTTCTGAGTAAGCTGCCAAACTCGCTAGTCATCGTCACGCTCATCAGCAACTTCGGCACCTTCATGCTGTACATGCTCACGTGCATCGTCGCGCTCGTCGCGTTCCACGAGCACCACGCCTACGCCCCGATCAAACACTTCGTCGTGCCTGTGTTCGGGCTCGTAGCGAATCTCGCGTGCATGGTGTTCTACCTCGTCGGTCCCTTCATGGTGACCGGGATGAGCGTCAAGGAACCGTATATCGCGCTCGGCCTCTGCGCCGTCTGGGGCCTCTATGGCGGCATCTACTTCGCGCGCGCCAGCAAGGCGAAGGACAAGGGAATCCTTTTGGCGGAGCGTCCTGCTCAGGTCCAGTCGACGTACTAGAAGGCCGGTGTCTCTCGGCCGATCTCTTCGCGATCCCGGCGTTGAGCGTGGCTAGCGTACAGCGCGTACGCTCCGCGTGGCCCGGCGCCGGGCTCGCTCGGCCAAGGCTGAAAGCGCCGACCCTCTGGGCTGAAAGTCCGCGTCGTGTCACGTGAAGCGATGCGGGGGGCTTGAGCGCGGCGCGCGAGGGTAACCCCCTCTCCATCGCGGAGCCGCCGAGGCCACCGGCCCTGGCGGTTTTGCCGTGCTCGGGGGCTGTAACCCGGTGAGCAGGGCGTGGTACGGAGGCCATCATGCGCGAGGTCATCGCTGGCGACCGGCTAGATCAGTACGAACTCACCGACCTGCTCGCTCGCAGCGGTATGGCGTCGATCTTCAAGGCCGTGGACCTAAAGTCGGGAGCGACGGTGGCGGTCAAGGTGCCGCACATGCAATACGAGAGCGACATCGCATTCTTTCAGCGGTTCGAGCGCGAAGAGAAGATCGGCCAAAAGCTCACGCACGCCAACATCGTGCGGTTTCTGACGCCCGAGACCAAGACACGGATGTACTTGGTCATGGAGCTCGCCGAGGGCGAGTCCCTGCGGGCCCTCATCGGGCGGCGCAAGCGCATGCCCGTTCCCGAGGCACTCTTCATCGCCATCCAAATCGTCGACGCCCTCAGCTATCTGCACCAGCACGGAATTGTGCACCGGGACCTCAAGCCCGAGAATGTCCTGGTGACCGCCGACGGGCACGTCAAGCTCATCGACTTTGGCATTGCCATGGACGAGTCGGCTCGCAGACTCACGTGGGTCGGTCTTTCGTCGACGATCGGGACGCCGGATTATATGGCGCCCGAGCAAGTTCGCGGGCGCCGGGGGGACGCGCGCACGGACGTCTACGCTGTAGGAACGATACTGTACGAAATGATCACCGGGGAACTTCCGCTCACGGCCGGAAATATCCACGCCATGATGCGCGCTAAGCTCGAGCAGGACCCTCGTCCGCCTCGCGAGCTCGTGCCAGACCTGGACCCCAAGATCGAGGAAATCATACTTCGGGCCATCGACCGCACGCCGCGTGAACGCTACCGCACCGCAGCGGAGATGCTCGTCGACCTACAGAAGCCGGACGCTGTGGTCGTGCAAGACCGGTCCCAACGCCGCGAGAGAACGCCGATACTGGGACTGAATCGCATTCCCCGCGGGGCCGTGTCGGCCGTGGCCCTTGTCGCGGTCTTCGTCGCGCTGGGCATGCTCATTTGGGCGACGGGCAGAAGCCACGCGAGGCGCCCCCCCCCATCGTGGCCACCTGCCACCGAGTCACCGCGAGGACACTGACATGACTGTTCATTCGCTCAATCTTGCGTGGGTGCTCGTCGCGTCCTTTCTCGTGATGTTCATGCAACTCGGCTTTGCGATGGTCGAGACGGGATTCACGCGCGCGAAGAACGCCGTTCACACGATGGCCATGAACCTTATCGTGTATCCTATCGGAGTCGTCGGCTTCTGGCTCGTCGGGTATGCGTTCGCCTTCGGGGGACTGACCGTCTGGCCCAGCCTTGGCGAAGGGTCTCCCGTGAGCCACGAACTCGCGCTTCATCTCGGGTCGTGGAGCGCCGGATGGTTGGGGGCGTCCAAGTTTGCCCTCGTGAACGTGGCGCAACATCCGCCCGACATGGCCATGTTTTTGTTCGCGGTCGTATTCATGGATACCGCGGCGACGATTCCGACGGGCACGCTCGCCGAGCGGTGGAAGTTCTCGGCGTTCATCGTGTACGGCTTCTTCATGTCGATGGTGATCTATCCAGTATTCGCGAACTGGGTTTGGGGTGGCGGGTGGCTCTCGTCGCTCGGGACTGCCTTTGGGCTCGGGCACGGATTCGTGGACTTCGCGGGATCGTCCGTAGTCCACATGACCGGCGGCGTGACGGCGCTCGCGGGGGCTCGCGTGCTCGGTCCCCGGCTTGGCAAGTTTCGAAAGGACGGCACGATCGGCCTCATGGCCGGGCACAACCTGCCGCTTGCCGTGATGGGTACCTTCGTCTTGGCATTTGGATGGTTCGGATTCAACGCCGGATCGACGCTCGCCGCATCGGATTCCCGTGTAGCGATCGTGGCAGCCAACACGGCGCTCGCGTCTTCGACCGGAGCGCTCGCGTCGCTGTTCTTCGAGTGGCAACGGCACCGCAGGCCCGACATCGCCATGGCGGCCAATGGGCTTCTCGGCGGCCTCGTGGCGATCACGGCGCCCTGCGCGTTCGTCGCGCCTCCAGCCGCCGCGCTCATCGGCGTCGTCGCGGGGCTGCTCGTGCCCCTGAGTGTCGAGGTGATCGAGCGTACGTGGCGAATCGACGATCCTGTGGGGGCGATTTCAGTGCACGGTTCGTGTGGATTGTGGGGGATTCTCGCGGTGGGCCTTCTGGCCGACGGAACCTACGGCGAGGGCTGGAACGGCGTCGGGGGGCCCGTGACCGGGCTTGTCTTCGGCGATGCGCGGCAGTTGCTCGTGCAGGTCATCGGCGCCGCGGCGAATCTCGTATTCGTGTTCGCCCTCGCGACCGGATTTTTTCGCCTATGCGACCGGCTGATGGGCATGCGAGTCGCTGCCGAGGTCGAGTGGACAGGACTCGACGGCATGGAGATGGGGTCGGAGGCCTATTCGCGGGAGTGACGGAGGGGCGTTGCCGACGCTACGGCGAAGGCCGGAGCCGAGTCGCTCGCAATCCTCCCAGAAGCGCTCGCGGGCTGAGATCACCGGATACCGCCGGAGACACGGCCGCTGGTGAGGGCGGCAGGAACTACGATGAGCGATGCCACGAGGCCCACGAGCACCCCGAGAGCGCCGACCATGCCCAGGTCGCGAAGCCCATCGAACCGACACACGGTCAGGGCGGCGAAGCCCGCTGCGGTCGTCAGGGCGGTCGCAGACACGAGTGGGCCTTGGGCGCAGAGTGCTCGCTGGACGGTCTGCGTACGACTTGCATGGAGCAGGAACATCGATTCGTCGATGGTCACCCCGAATAGGACGGGCAGCACGAGCGCGTCGAAGACGTGCCAGCGAACCGACAAGATCCGCATCGCCACGCCGACGAAGGCCATTTCCGCGGCCAACGCGGCAAGCGCGACCAGAGTGTCGCGCACGCTCCGCAGTGCGAGCGCCATGGTCGTCGCGACCAGTGCGAGGGCTGACAGGCCCACGGCCCAGAGAGACCGGCCGAGAGTGACGCGCAGGGCGCGGTCCAGCGCGTCGAACCCCGTGATGGAGGCCGAAGGGTCTGCGTTCCTGATGGCAACCCGGACGGCGTCGGCGTCCGACGGTTTCGGCCCCACCCGAACATACGTTGCCACGAGGGTGCCCCATTTGTCGTGGGCGACGTGGCGACCGTAGAGCCAGGTAAGAGTGTCTGGATCGCCGGATAGGGCGTTGACCGGCTCGTAGGCCGGATGGGCGAAGGCCTCCTGAGCAGGCGCGCATGCCTGAGCGTCAAATCCAGTGTCGCGCAGCGCGGCAACCAGTGTCGCTCGGCGAGCCGGCAAGTTGAGGGCATCGCGCTCGGCCAGGCGGGCGCGTTGAGTGTCCGGCGCCGGGGCGAACGTCGCGATGGAATCGAAGCCCTCGACCTGGCCGACGGCAGCGAGGGGGGCAAGCGCCTCGGCAATGCGGTCCGCGCGCGCGCGAGCACCCAGTTCGCTCGCGTCGGTCGACAGCACGATCCACTGGCCCGGGCGTCCGCCGAACAGCGAATAGATGCGCTCCTGGACCACGAGCGGCTCGAGCGCCCGCGGACGTAGGGCCACGAGGGCGTCGGCGGGCTTCGGCCAACCGATCATGGCTATCGCGACGGCGGGAATCGCGCAGGCACCGAGCGCCAGCCAGGCCCGTCGCCGTGTCGCCGTCGCCGCCGCCACAGCATTGATCCACCGGGACTGAAGCGCGGGAGGGGGAGGGCCCCGCTCCAACCACGCGCCGACCTCCGGGGTGACGAGCAAGATCGCGATCGCGGTCAGGACTTCCCCAGCCCCACAAAGGAGGCCGAGCTCGCGCATTCCTTCCAGGCCTCCGAGGGCGAGGGACGCGAACGCGGCGGCAGCTGCGGCCGCAGCACTCAGAGTCGGGCGCCACATGACATCTCTCGCACGGGCGGCCGCTCGCGCCGGCGCGAGGCCCTCGCGGCGCCCGTCGAGAAGGGCGGCATACACGTGAACGCCCGTGTCCACGCCCACGCCGACGACGACGGCCGCGAAAGCGACGGCTACGGCGCTCAGACCGCGCGGCAGAAATGCAGCGAGTCCGGTCGTCCAAAGAGTTCCGAGAATCAGTGGAGGCAGCACGGCGAGCAGAGCGCGGACTCGGCGAAACGTGAGGACGAACGCGAGAGAAGCGAGCCCCAGCGAGAGGACACCACTGAGCGCAAGGTCGAACTCGAGCATCCTTTCGGTTGCCCGTGCGACCGCGTGTCCCCCGGCGAGCTCCACGGTCACTCCTTGCCGCGCCGCGGAGCGCGACGCCTTCTCCACATCGGCCACCAGGGCAGCCGCGTCTTGCGACACGAACGCGCTCCCCCTGGGCTGAACGACGACGAGTCTGGCAAGCCCATCCTCCGTAGCGAACGCGGCTCCAGGTCGCGACGCGACGCCGGCCGCCAGCTCCCTCCTCGATTCCCACTGCACGCTGGCCAGTCTCAGCGGATCGCGTGCCAGCCACGTCTCGGCGTCGGCGACGCCGACAGGCGCGAGCAGCATCTCGCGCGTGCCAGCCAAGCGTTCGCGCATGCCGTCCGGCTCGACCAGCTTCGCGAGACGTGCGCGCGTCGGACCGTCGGCGAACGCCCACGCCAGCGTCGGGTCGGAAGGAAGGGCGGGGCTAGGAGCTTGGTCGAGGACGCGCTGCACCGAAGGAGCGTGGCGCAAGAGCTCGGCCATGGTCGTCGCGACGTGCTCGACATCCTCGGAGGTTTTTCCACGCACGAGTACCAAAGCCGCGTCCTGGCCGTCGAATGCGTGCGTCCAGCGGACCAGTGCTGCCGCCTCGCCTCCCGTCGGAAAGAGCGACGTGAGGTCTCCCGACACCTGGAGCCTCGTCGCCGTGAGCCATGCGCACGCGATCGAGAATACAACCACTCCGACAGCACTCGCGCGCGGCCATAGAGACCCGCGCCCAGCCCCTTGCCTCACGGCTCCGCGCTCGCGACCTCGGCGGTAGCTGGAACTTCAGGCTCGGCGCGAACGACGATGCGCACGCGAGTCACCCGTCGCCGGCTCAAGGCAGTCACTTCGGCCGTCACGCCACGAGCGAGATCGACCTTGTCGCCCGCGCGCGGGAGTCGACCCAATCGCTCAACGACGACGGCACCGACAGGCTCGCCGAGGTCTCCGTCCGCTACGACTACGCCGATGGCTCGAAGGTCCTCCATCGCCGCGCGCCCGTCGACTTCCCACGTGTCGACCGAGCCAGTCACGGGGACAACCTTCTGGGGCTCCTCGTCGAACTCGTCGCGAATCTCGCCCACGATCTCTTCGAGCAAGTCCTCCATGGTCACGATGCCGCTCGTGCCGCCGTAGTCGTCGACGACGATGGCGATGGGAATATGCTTGCGCTGCATCTCGCGCAGAACGTCCACGCCGCCCTGGACCTCGGGGACGAAAAGCACGTTGCGTCGAAGCGGGCGCAGGTCCCGCAGGCTGTCAACGTCCGGGTGGAGCAAGAAATCCTTCGCGTAGAGATAGCCCGCGATGTCATCGAGCGACGAGCCGTCCGTCAGAACGACACGGGAATACTGGTGAATCCGCTCGAAGGCTTGGGCGTCCCGCCCCGACGTCTGGATCGGTAGGGACACGATGTCGACACGAGGCACCATCGAATGCCGCGCGGCGCGCTGCGAGAAGCGTACTACGCGCTCGAGCAACTCGGCGATTGACTTGCCGTGGGGCGAGCGAGCAGCGCTCGCAGCGAGGATTGCCAGAATTTCGTCCTGACTGAAGCGACCTTCAAGATTGGTCACGTTCGACGACATGCCCATCGCCTGGAGCACCAGGCGGGAGGCCAGCTCGAGAAGCCAGAGGAGCGGCTGAAACGCCGTGTAGATCACGCGGAGCGGGATCGCAGCCGCCAGCGCGGTGGCTTGCGAGCGCTGGATCGCGACGAGCTTGGGAACGAGCTCCCCGAAGAGCACGTGCCCGAACGTGAGGAGGCCGAACGCGAGCAGGTCAATCGCGACGTGGATGCCGGGCGAAGCGCGCCTGCCCGTGAGCTCGAGAGCAGCGCGGTCGAGCGCCGCTGCGACCGCAGGCTCACCGATCCACCCGAGACCGAGGCTCGACAGCGTGATGCCGAACTGCGTGACCGACAAGTAACGGTCGAGTCGCTGGACGATCGACTCAGCCACGATCGCCTTGCGGTCACCCTTTCGAGCGCGGGAGTGGAGCTCGGTCGCGCGGACCTTGACTATGGCGAACTCGGCGGCGACGAAGAAGCCGTTGAGCACGATGCAGAGCGCGGCGATGAGCAGACCCCACACGGGACTCCACATGTACCACGACAGCGCGCCGTTCGCGGCGTCGCTCTTGCAGCGCCAACAGAAGGGTTGCATGGCCGCCGCGTCGCGACGACGATGCGCGGCTATGAAGAGCACCCGTCGCTTGATTCATCTGGTCGTCGTTGCGACTGTCCTCGTCGCGTCACCGTCCGCGTGGGCCTTCGGGGGCAGCGCCAACGAGGTCTCTCACCAGGGGAACTTCATCGTCACGAACGACGCGGACTTCGGCTTCTCCAAGCCCTTCAATACTGCGGACACGTCGTTCCTACTCCAGCCCGCCCTGCACTATATGGTGATCGACCACCTGTCCATTGGCGGGGCGGTGGGGTTCCAGGTTTACGATAGCGGGCACGGTCCGTCGGGGTTCAGTTTCGACGTGCGGCCGTACGTCGGCTACGAGCTCGCGTTGTCCGACACGTGGTCGTTCTGGCCGAGGGCCTTCCTCGATATCAACCCCGTGGGCGACAACAACGGCATCGCGGGTGCGCCGCCCGCGAATCGCGTCAACGTTTCGATCGGAATCCAGGCGCCGTTTCTCGTCCACCCCGCGCAACACTTCTTCTTCGGGATTTATCCCCAGCTATCCACGCTTCTCTCGGACAGCACGCTTCCCACCGGTCTAGGCGGCGGGTTTCTGATCGGCGGATACTTCGACTCGTGAGCCAATCCGGTAGGTGCGTCACACCAACCCGCGGGCCCGCACGACCGTCTCGACGAGGTCTCGGTACGCGGTGAGGTCATCGAAGCCCTTGATGGGTATGAAGCGAGAATCTGCACCGTCGCGGGGTACGCGGACGTACGCAGTCGGGAGGGTTGCAGTGATCTCTTGCAGGAGGCGCTCGAATTGGATCGCCGCCCGCCCCTCGACGAGCTTCTGGACCTCGAACCACGTCCAATGAAGCGGCGCTCGAAGCAGCGCGTCGGCCCGCACGAGCATCGTGTTGGTGTTAAATACGCGCACACTCGCGGCGTCGAAGCCCTCGGGCAGCCTGAATTCCTCGATCACCTGAAGCCTGCGCGCGGGCTTCATCCCGGGCCTGGCGGTCTCGGCCCAAGCCGGTATGCCGCCGCGGTCTCCGGCTCGCTTGGGTGCGAGCTC
Organism: Polyangiaceae bacterium; assembly: GCA_049512415.1. GTDB lineage: Bacteria > Myxococcota_A > Polyangia > Polyangiales > Polyangiaceae > Palsa-1150. The sequence continues at coordinate 5,023 of JBEKXD010000057.1, read as the reverse complement.
CACCATCGCGTCGATCCGCTGTTCGACAAACCAGCCTAGCAGGGCAGGGTCGATCGTCGCGCCCACGTTGTCGATGTTGGCGATCCAAACGAACTGTCCCCCGCGGTCGACGAACCGGTTCAGAAGGCCGGAGCGCCGAAGAGCGTCGGGAAGGTCACCGTGACCGGTCGCGTAGGGGCTCGGAATTCCGTCGTTGGTTCGAAAGAGTCGGCCTTCGCGCGTGAGGCGCAACGCCAGGTTCTGAGTGAACGTGGCGACGTGCGGTCCGGTGCCGCGACGGTCCAGCGCCTCTCGAATGGCGCCGTCGGTGGCGTGGCTCGTCATCAGCCACAGGGGCACGGGACGCACGGAGTGAGCGGACCACGCGGCGTTCTCGACGAGCCGCAGATCGAGAAACGTCTTCTGCGGAAGCACGTCGAGGAGGGCTTTGACGACCCCGCCCATCCGGGTAGCCATCCCGCCAGCCATGACGCAGATCGCCACCCGGCCGTGGGCGAGAGCGTCCCGCCCGCTCTCGGCGTGTCGCTCGAACATAGGGGTCTCTGCGGTGGGCGCGTCGACGATGTCGCTCTCGCGCGGGAGCTCCACCATCCCGCGAACGCGATTGGTCTCCGAGGCGGGCGCCATGATCGCACCACGCGCTCGCGCCAGCACCGGCGCAGCGATCTCCATGAATCGCGCCGCGTCGAATCCGGCGAGTTCAAGGCGCACGCGAAGATCGGCCGGCAGGGACCCGAGTTCGGCTCGAAGTTCTTCGTCGCTCATCGTGGAGGATTCTGTCCGCGAGCGCCGCGGAGCGCGCGGTGATAACGTGGCTTCCTTAGGGTGGCGGGAAGATCTTCGGACACGTTCAGACATAACGCACTTACCGCGGCGCTGTCGATCTGGCTCGCCACGGGAGCCGCAGCGTGCGTGGTCGAGCCTGCGTCGCCAGGAGCGGGCGGATTTGCCGTGAGCGGGCCCCCTCCGCCGCCTTTGGAGGACGTCCGTCCGCGGCCGGCCCCGGAACCGGGCTTCGTGTGGGTTGCGGGGTATTGGCACTGGACCGGCATGCAGTACACGTGGATCCCTGGTCATTTCGAGCGGGCTCCGGTCGGTGCACAGTGGCGCACTCCGCAGTACTCCACCCGGGAAGGCACGTATTTTTACGAGCCGGGACGCTGGGCGCCGCCTGGGAAATGAGAGGGTGGTCGCGCGGGAGGATCACCGAGCGACGGGCAAGTGAACCTTCGGGCTCGGCCCGTCCGGTTCGCTGGATCCGCCCCCCCGATCGATAGTCGGGCTCGGCTCCTCGGCGTCGTGCGCAGCCTCGCATGCCTCCACCACGCGGTCGGCGATCGCGGCGAACACCTTCGAGGCCTCGCTGGATGGAGCGGCATAAACGACCGGCGCGCCCTTGTCGCCCCACTCGCGGACGGCGGGGTCGAGCGGCACCTGGCCGAGCAGCGGCGCTTCGGCAAACGTCGCCACGGCTTGGCCTCCGCCCCTTCCGAAGAGCTCCTGCCGAACGCCCGCGCTGTCGACGAAGAAGCTCATGTTCTCTACCACCCCGAGAATGTCGATGCCGACCTTGCGGCACATCGAGACGGACTTGAAGACGTCGTCGGTCGCGACGTTCTGCGGAGTCGTCACGACGACGGCCCCGGTCGCCTTCACGCGCTGAGACAGGGTGATGACCACGTCGCCCGTGCCAGGCGGCAGATCCATGACCATGAAATCGAGCTCGCCCCAGTTCACGTCCTTCATGAACTGTTGGAGCGCTCCGTGGAGCATCGGGCCGCGCCAGATGATGGCGGCCTTGGGGTCCTCGAGAAGAAAGCCGATTGACATGAGCTTGATGCCGAAGCGCGCGAGGGGTTCGATCGTGTGGCCGTCGCCGGAGACAGGGCGGCCCGTCACGCCGAGCATGGTCGGGATGGACGGGCCGTAGATGTCGGCGTCGAGCAGCCCGACGCGATAGCCGGTGCGCGAGAGGGCCATCGCCAAGTTGGTGGCGACTGAGCTCTTGCCGACGCCGCCCTTGCCACTCATCACGAGGACGATGTTCTTGACCCCGGGCAGCGGATCGTCCGGGCCCACCGTTCGAGATCGAAGGTCACGCGGCAGGGACGGCGGGGGAGAGGCGGATTCGATGGCCATAGCGAGCATCCCAGGTAGGCCGGGGCGACGGGGCCGTCAACCGCCGCCTCGACAGGGGTGGAGAAATCGGGCGTCGCCGCCGACGCCAAATGCGATCGTGGACGAGGCGAGCTTACTGGGCGCTAGCGCTCGCTGAGGCGCTCACGCTGACGCTGGCGCTCGCGGTCGCCTGAATGCTGGTGGTCGCGCTTACGGCGGCAGAGACACCTGCCGAGATGCACGCGACCGCCTTGGTCCCGAGACTCGCTCCGCTCGTGGCGAGATTGGCCCCGGCTGTGGCGACGTGCGCGAACGCGTCGGCAGCGAGCGTCCCCTGGTCTTGCACCACCGCGAAGATGGCCGGCAGGTTGGTAGATAGAGTGTTCGCCAACGTCGTGAGGCTCGTTGACGCGCCGCCGGTGCACCCGTAGACGACCGAGGGTGGCGTGCAACTTGCGGTCACGTCCGCTTGCGCCTGGCAGCTGCCTTCGCAGTTCGCGTCGATATTACAGCTCGGCGGCTGGAGCTCTCCCTCGCACGTCGGGGCAGTCACGGCCACAGAGCAGCCTCCCTTGCAGTTCACGTTGGCGCCGCAGTTGACGTTCGAATTCGCGGCGAGCGTGCAGTTGCCGGTGCACGTGCCTTTGCACGTTCCCTCGCACTGCGCTGAGGCGCCGGCCGCGTAGGTGCAATTGGCGTCGCACTTGCCAACGCACTGCCCTGCGCAAGCGGTTCCGGCCGCCGTGCTGCCGTCACACGTCCCCGTGCAGTTGCCCGCGCACGTCCCCTGGCAGTGAACCGTCGGCGCGGTGGCGGTGACGTCGCATTCGCCCGAACACTGGGCCGTACAGGATCCTTGGCAATTCGCCACGGCGCTGGCAGACCCTTCGCACGTAGCGTTCGCGTTGCACGTCCCGCTGCACTGGCCGCTGAGCTGCCCGGGTGCGCAACGCACGGTCACGTCGCCTGGCGAGCATGTAGCGTCGCCCGTGCAGTTGGCCTCGCAAGACGCCTGGGCGCTGGCGCTCACACTGCACTCCCCGCCGGCTATCGATAACGAGCAAATCACGCCCGCGTTGGCATTCGCGGTAGCGGCGGCGTTGATCTGGTTGGCCGCCTGATTGCAGGCCTCCGTGACTTGGTCGGTCGTCGACAAGCTGCTCCACGTGTTGGGCGCACCGAGGTCGGTAGCGATGGCGGCACATGCCGTAAGGACGCTTGTCTCGATGGTGCCCGCGATCGTCGCGAGATCGGCCGCGGACTGAACGAACGCCTTGGCGTTCGCGTCGATCGACAGCCCCGCAATTCCCCCCGTGCTGAACTCGTTGCACGTGAGGTCACTGGTCGTGCTGCTGCATGCAGCCCCGGCGGTAATCGTCAAGATTGCGGCTAGCAGCGGGACGGACGAACGGTTCCTACGTTGAGTCATGGCAAAGTTTCTCCTTAGGCTTCGACGGTGCGCCCCTCCCGCGTAGCGCCGACATCCGTTTCGACGTTTTTGCGTCTTTTGTGATGCAATGCTACGGGCGGACTCAGGTGATGCACCAGCCTCCCGCCAGCGATTTGCTCAAGCGACGATGTGGGGCGATGGTGACTGGAAAGCGACTGCGTTGACAGCGGCCGCGGCGGAAGCTACCAACGGCGGCTCCTAGGCGCGTAGCTCAGTGGTAGAGCACTACCTTGACACGGTAGGGGTCGTAGGTTCGAAACCTATCGCGCCTACAAGGAAACACCGGAAAAACAAGGCCGTCCGTGATCATTGCGGGGCGGCTTTCTTCGTCCGGGGCGGATGCATACCACCATACATACCACCTTGGGGCAACGCGCCCGCGACGCCTGAAAGGTGGATCACCTTGGCGATGGCGCGCTTCTTTTCATCGGCAGCCACCGTCGACGTCGAGTAGTGGTGCTGCATCGTCTCCGTGGCATGACCCGAGATGGCGCGGGTCACGATGTCCTTGACCTTGGCAGCGCGCGTAAGGTCTTGGAATGTCCGTCGCATCGCCTTCGGCGAGACCCGTTTCGTCAAGCCGACGGCTCGGGCGACGGCCACGAAGGGCTTCTTGAGGGCAGACCGGCTTCGAAAGCCGCCGTCCTCCGCCGGAAAGAGCAGTTCGGACTCACGCATGGCGTCGGTCGCGAGCTGCGTGTCGATGTGCCAACGTAAAATGCCGACCAAGGCTTCGGGCAGCTCAATGCGCTGACGGATCTTGGTCTTCGTTGTCGCCATCACTTCGTCGCCCTCGGTGTGAGACCGGCGAACGAGAAGAACCCCTTCGTCGAGAAGGACATCGGGAGTCGGTCCCGACCGCCGCAGCGGCCGGAGCGTCGAGGGACGATGTCCCAAGAAAAAGCCAAGGCAGACAAAGGCGAAGTGCTGTGAATAGAGCTCACGCATCTTCGACAGGAACCGAGGCATCTCCTGGACCGTGAGGCTGTTCGGCTCCTCCTCGGTATACACGTGCTCGCTCGTGTCGAAGTTCTTGATGCCGTCCATCGGGTTGCGCGCAAGTTCAAAGCGCACTGTCGCCGCCTTGAGGATGACGCGTGTCACGTTGAGCCACGTGTTCACCGTGTGTGGCGAGTACGTCTCGTCGTTGATCTTCTCCGCTATGCGGGCGCGCCACTGGGCAATGTCCGCGTGGCGAATCTGATCGACGATCAGGGGCCCGAACGCCGGAAGCAGATGGTGCTCGAGCGCCAGGGCCCACTTCTTCCGTCCTGCGGCCGACTTGATGTCGCCCGCTTTGACCTTCTCCTCGAAGAGCGACGCGGCGAATGCGCTGAAGGTCATCATTGGCGTCATGGGATGTGCTTCGCCTTGGCGCACCCTCTTGAGCTCGTTCTGCAACGCTGTGAAGGCCTCGAACGCCTCCGCGACCTCGACGTTGAACCTCACCTCTTT
>JBEKXD010000056.1:0-37570 GCA_049512415.1 Polyangiaceae bacterium | reverse complement strand
TTCCCGCCCCTCTCGGTTCGTCTGCAAGCGGGCCATCGGGCAATCGCGGGAGCGCCGCATCGGGGATCGTTCGCATGGCGCGCGTGCTCATGACGTAGCGTGCGTGCACCTTCGCGTCCGCGTGCGAGGCCAGGTGCATGGCGTGCTGGACGTTGACGCCAGCTTCCGCGAGCGCGGTGTTGAACGCTCGGCGGAAGCTGTGGAAGTCCACGGGGAGCGTCGACGGTGTCTCGTAATAGAGCGGGTCGCGCGGATTCGGAGCGAGCTTGGTCCCTTCGCCGAGCTTGCCCAGGTCCGTTCGCTGCCCGGGGCGGGTTGAAGGCACTTCGACGGGGGGCAAGCGGTAGACGCCCGCACGAAAGAGGTCGCGGCGCAGTCGGTCTGCGTAGCTGTTCGCGGGTCGCTTTGCCTGTCCGGCGCGCTTGCCGGCGCGGGCTGGGAACACGGGTCCACTCTCGGGCCTGCCTGCTCGCTCCCACCAAGCGCGAAGGAAGGGGACGAGCGCATCGGGGATGGCCAACGCTTGCGGCTTCCGCGTCTTGGCGCGCGGGATGGAGCACTCCGCGAAGTGAACGCGATCGATCATCGCCAAGATCCACGGCGCCGCATGCCACAAAGCGGGAGAACTCGTCGTCTGTCAGGATCGCGCGCTCCTTCCGCTCCTCGCGCATCGCGGGCATCTTCACGCGTGCCACGGGGTTTGCCTCGATGACCTCGGCGCGCACCCTGGTCCTGCTGCTGCACGTGTACGCGAAGAACGTGCAGGAGGACATCGATGCGGCGCAGAAGAAAATCCTGGTGCAGCTTCGCGACCAATTCATGGAGAGCTACCGTGACTAGCCGAGCAAGACCCGCAAGGAAGCGCCGCAAGCCCGCCGTCGGCGAGGCGCTGATCGAGAGCTTCTCGGAAGCCGTGGCCTGGGCGCGCGGGGAGATCGACCTCCCGGTGCGCGAGTATCAGCCGCCCGAGAAGGTGGAGGTCGAGCCGATCCGCAGACGGCTCGGCCTGACCCAGGCGAGCTTCGCGCGCGTGTTCGGGTTGAATGTCGCCACGGTGCGCGACTGGGAGCAGGGGCGGCGCACGCCCGAAGGACCCGCACGCACGCTGCTCGCGGTCATCGCGCGGCATCCCGAGATCGTGCACGAGGTGCTGAGCGCGCCGGGGGAGTGATGCGCACCGCGTCCGTCCGGCTCCCCGAGCATCTCGACTGCCGGTTGACGGAATTGGCGACGCCGGCAGGACGCGTGCCGAACTGCTAGCCGAAAACGCGATGCTCCGACAGCAGCTCATCGTGGCGGCGAGGTCGGTCAAGCGTCCGGTATTCCACGCGTGCGAGGGTGGGCTGCTGGTGCTGCTCGCCCGCGCGCTTCCTCGATGGCGAGACGCGTTGCTCCTCGTGAAGCCCGAGACGATTCTTCGATGGCACCGCGAAGGATTTCGCCTTCTGTGGCGCGGGCGTTCGAAGGGTTCGACCAAAGCGAAAACACGAATCGACCCCGGCGTGGTCGAGCTCATCAGACGAATGGCACGGGCGAACCGCCTGTGGGGCGCGGAGCGAATCCGCGGCGAGATTCTGAAGCTTGGAATCCGCATCGCGAAGCGCACGGTGCAGAAGTACATGCGTGGCGCACGCCACTTCGGGCCGCACCGTGGTCAGTCGTGGCGAACGTTCTTGCGCAACCACACGGTCTGGGCCTGCGACTTCCTACAGACCTACGACATCTGGTTTCGTCCGATCTTCGCCTTCTTCGTCGTCGATCAAGAGACCAGACGAGTTGTTCATGTCGGAGTGACTCGCGCTCCAAGCCAACAGTGGACCGCGCAGCAGCTGCGAAATGCGACGCCTTTCGGAGCAGGCCCGCAACTGCTCGTTCGCGATCGTGACGACAAGTTCGGCGCCGACTTCGATCGTGTTGCGAAGGGCGTCGGAATTCGCGTCGTGCGAACGGCGGTACGGGCACCTTTGATGAACTCCCTATGCGAGAGATTCGTGGGTAGTGTTAGGCGGGAGTGTCTCGATCATGTGATCGTTCTGGGTGAAGCGCATTTGCAGCGCGTGCTCAACGAGTACGCGCTCCGCTATTTCAACGTGGCTCGACCACACCAGGGGATAGCGCAGCGGATTCCGGTGCCAGCCAACCGGCGTTCGTTCGCCCGCAGCGCAACGGTCGTCGCTTTCCCTGTGCTCGGTGGTCTCCATCACGACTACGTCGTCTCGGCGTAAGTCCACGGGCGCGCGAAGGAGCCAATACAGCCATCGGGGTACGCTTGCTCCGTGAACCCACTCTTTGCCATGCCCACTGAGCGCGCCCTCGCTCTCATCGCGCGCGCCCCTGTCGTTCATCTAGCTACCACCATGCCCGACGGGGCGCTGGTGTTGCGACCAATCCACGCTGTCGTGATCGATGGCGTTCTCGCGTTTCACGGCGCACAAACGGGCGAGAAGGCGAGCTGCGTCGGGCGTGCCGCAGTTGTTGCGGCGTCGGAGCTCCACGCCATCGTCCCGAGTTGGTTCCTTGATTCCGAGAACGCCGCCGGCGCCGGGACGCTCTACGAAAGTGCGGAGATCCACGGCACACTCGAGGTTGTTGAGAGTCCCGAGGCCAAGGTGCGTGTCCTTCACGAGCTCATGCGAAAATACCAACCCGAGGGGCGGTTTCGGCTCATGGATGCTGCGGATCCGCTCTACGCCCACACGATTGAGGCGACGTGCGTCATGCAGGTAGTTCCGGAGAGAATCTCCGGGAAGGCGAAGCTCGGCCAGAACAAGCCTCCCGCGGACTTGGCCCGGATCCTCGACGGCCTTGACCACCGGAATCTCCCGGGCGATCGTCGCGCCGTCGAGCGCATCCGCGAAGCGGTTCCCGGAGTAGGCGTGGCCGATCGTCCGTTGGAAGTTGGGTTTCGAACCGTTTCCTTCGGCTTCGACCAGATTCATCGGATTCAGCCTCTGTGGGAGGAGCTAAATCGGCACCATCACCACGTTGCAACAGACTTCAGACAGCACTTTGCTACGCAAACGTTCGAAAAACGTTGGACCCCCTTTGCGGACCGCGAGATACGCGTCTTCGCCGCCGAACTCGAGAACGAGCAGCTCGTGGGCTACTGTGCGGCCTCGTTAATGGCTTATCAGGGTGAGGTCGACTCCCTCTACGTAAAGGCCAACTACCGGCGACGTGGGCTCGCCCGCAGCCTGATGGAGCTCGCCATCGAGTGGCTCGGTGAGCATGGCGTCGACCGGCCTCGGTTGGTCGTCGCCGCAGGCAACGAAGACGTGCTTCCGTTCTACAATCGCCTTGGGTTCCGGGTGCGCTCGCTCACCCTAGAGAAGCTCCCGGGTTGGGGTCGCCACTGATGCAGTACTCCGAGCGCGTGGACGCTGCGATTCAGCGCCTGCGCAAGCCGCACCAATTAGGTCGAGTACGTCACAGAGCTCGATCATTGGTGGCGTGAAATGACGGGCGAGGCTTGTCAGCGGCAATCCCAGTGACAGGCGCGGACACAGCGCACGCAGGTCAATCGATCGTGCTAGGCATGGCGCGATGCGGTTTTCCCCTCCGAGCGCTCTTCTCGCGGCGTGCTCTATCGCGCTCAGCGCCCGGTCGGCGGCGGCCGTCTGCATCAATACCTGCTCGATGACGCTTGCTCCGCTGTCGGTGACGCCTCCTCTGCCTGCGTGCGTGACGGTGACTCTGGCAGCCCAGACGTGTATTTGCGAGGTGCAGTTGACGCTCGCGAACAGTTGCTCCACCGAGTTCGACGCCGTGGACTTTGCGTTTTACGGCTGCGCATCGACGGTTCCATGCACCGTACTTCCTTCTTACGAGAATAGCGCCGCATTGGCGCTTGATGGCACAGGCCAACAGCAATGGGTGCTTCACGTGGTGAATGAAGGCGTAGAGTACGCGCTCTCCATTTCGACCAATGTCACGGCGTTCAATGCCAACCCGAGTTCCTGTGCGTTTGCAGCAGGTCCGCATCGCGGAACCACGAACCCCGTCGTCATCGCGATCGGCGCAGCAGGGCTCGTCGGTCTCGTGAGACGACTTCGGCGTTGCGAGGGCGCACCGCGTTATGAGTCCTCAGACGGCCTTCAGCGGCCACCCCAATCCGATCGTTTTTGAGTCCCTGACGAGGGGCGAAGCGGACGCCGCCCTTGCAGTACCTTCCGATGATTCCTCAATGCAAGTCGAGCCACTCGGCTTGCATTTGCCGCTGCTTGGCCGCAAGCCCGAGGTTCGTCATAGGCAATCGAACCCGTTCGCTCGGTTCTTTGGAACGCCACCGAAGACTGAAAACGTAGGCCATCTTGCGGATCAAGCGGTGGCCAAAGACGCCGAGACGCAACATCGCGCACTCAGTCGCAAGCTGCGATCGACCGCCCGCGCCCGGGCCCGCTACTTCGAGCACACGACGGTCGCGACGGCGGCCAGGGCGACGATCGCCACGAGGGGCCATGCGCGGACAACAAACCCTCCCACGTCTGCCGTAAACTCTGAGACCGTGCCCCTGACCACGGCCCCACGACCGAGAACGCGCACCTGCTCGCGCGCCACTTCATCGCGCTCGCTGTCATCGGTCGGGTCGTACCCGAGTCGCCAACCCTCATGGTGGCGTAGCTCGTGGTCGACGGTCTCCTCGAGCTCCGTCGACCAGTCGAAGAATCGGTCTTCGGCGGCGGCAGCCCTGAACGTCCTGTAGAAGACCGTGATCTCCCCGGCTCCAACCGGCGATTGTGGATCTCCGTCAGGAGGTACATACGCGCCGAGAAGCGGCTCTCCGCCTTCGTCGCACGCCGCTACGCCATCGTCCACGATGAGTCGCACTGAGCCGACGAGGGGCCCGCCGATGTCGTCGAAGAACGCCTCGGCAGCCCGAGAGAACTCGTCGAAACCCGGAAACGGCATTGCATCGGTCGCTCGGACGTCGCCGCGCACCTCGAACTCGCGCTCGTACGGCGCGTCGACATCGTTGCGCGCCTGGCACTGCGAGCAGACGACGACGGAGCGCAGCCGTGGCGGGTAGTGAGCGCGAAGAAACAGCTCGCAAATGCCATCCCACGTGTCATTGGAACAGGCCGTCAGCACGTCGGCGATTCGTGCCGGATCGCGCTCCGCCCCGATTGAACCGATCCCGATCGCCCGAACAACGAGGTCAGAGACGACCAACCTGCGCCGCCGCAGCGCCCGGTGCAGTGCAAACGCCTCCTCCGCAGTCCGCGCCAGGAGATGCACGTCTCCAGCCAATCGTCCGTCCGGCAACGCTACGGGCGCGATGGGATGCCGAACGGACAGATCCAGCGTCGCGTCGAGCTCCGGGTCGCGCAGCTCCCGGTCGATGAACGGACCGAGCGGGAACGCTTCGCACGATTTGACGGACATGACGACCCCGCAGTTGCGGCAGGTGATCTCCGTCGGCTCTTCGGCAAGCCAGCCGAGACGCGTGCAAATCGCCCGAAGCGCATGAAAGTCGGCCAGCGCGAGAGACGCGACATCGACACTCTCGCCCTCTTCTCGCAATGTGAGGTCCCCGTGGGCTATGAGGTCGAGCATCTCCGAAAAGAGAGGCGCGGCAGGGCGCCGTTTGCGCGGAGACAGCGCCGGTCGGGCCTCCAGGGACAGCACACGGTGGCTGGTAAGCTCGACGAGCTCTGACATGGTTAGGGATTGGGGCGAAGCGCCTGCGGCCAGTCGGCTCTGCTTCATACAAAGCCTACTACCGAGTGCGGGAGGTACGGCTCCTCGAGCAGCCTCGCCTCTTCGTCCGAGAGTTCGACGGATACAGCCGCGATGGCGTCGTCGAGGTGCTGCACCTTCGTCGCCCCAACGATGGGCGCGGTCACGCCCGGTTGTCGCAGGAGCCACGCGAGCGCAACCTGCGCATTCGCAACTCCCCGCGCCTTGGCCACCGAGTTCAAGCGTTCGAGGACGCGCGCGTCCGCATCGGCCGTGGCCTCGTAAAGCGACTTGCCGAAGCGGTCGCTCTGAGAACGCGACGTCGGCTCGGAGAAGGACGGCCCTCTCGCCAACCGTCCGCGAGCGAGCGGGCTCCAGGGGATCATGCCCACGCCTTGGTCGCGGCAGAGGGCCGTCATCTCGCGCTCCTCTTCGCGATAGAGAAGATTGTAATGATTCTGCATCGAGACGAAGCGGGCCCACCCATGGCGCTCCGCGAGATAGAGCGCCTTGCAAAGCTGCCAGGCAAACATCGAGGATGCGCCGAGATACCGGACTTTGCCGGCGCGGACGATGTCGTCGAGCGCTTCGAGAGTCTCTTCGACGGGCGTCTCAGGGTCCCAGCGGTGGATCTGATAGAGATCCACGTAATCGGTGCCAAGGCGGCGCAGACTCACGTCGATTTCGTGGAAGATCGCCTTGCGCGAGAGCCCGCGACCGTTTGGACCTGCGCTCATCGCCCCATGGACCTTGGTGGCGAGGACGACGTCCTCGCGCCGTGCGAGATCCTTGAGTGCACGTCCTACGACCTCCTCGCTCGCCCCCGCCGAATAGACGTTGGCCGTGTCGAAGAAATTGATCCCGGCCTCGAGCGCCCGCTTGAAGAACGGCCGCGCTTCGTCTTCGCGCAAAGCCCACGGCCAGCGGCGCGAGCCGTCGGGCGAGGGGCGATCAGGGTCCCCATAGCTCATGCATCCGAGGCAGATGCGGGAGACCATGAGGCCGGTATTTCCCAGTCGTGCGTACTCCATCGTCTTCTACTCCTTTCGAACGAACGCGTCGTCGCTGCCGCCCGACCCTCCGGCGCCGGGCACTCTGTGCCGCACCACCTGTTTCACTGTAACACCTGCGAGTGCTTCACCCGTAGAGACGCCGCCACTCGCCGGGTGCCAGGACGAAAGCGGCTCGTGACAATCGATCTCCGACGGATCATGCGGCCGCATCGGCGGAGCCCACGCACTGAGGTCGCTTCGGGCAGAGCCTCGTAGCCCGGCACGACGCGTGCACTTGCGCCCCGCGCCTGGAGAGGTCGTCCAACGAGCCCCGCGTCGTCTCGAAAACAAAATATGGAATCCATATCAATGCCTCACCCGCCTGGAAAGTGCGGAGTCGCCCCACGACGAACGGCTCTCCACGGAGCGTCCGCTCCCCGCTCTCGTCGCAACCAAGAGGATCTAAGACCATGACAAGACTCAGTCGTAGTATTTTTATTGGGCTTCTGTCAGGCGCATGCGCCTGCGGAGGAAGCACGCCGTCCAACGTCTCACCGGGAGCTCCCGACGACGGTCCGCTGGGCACGGGCACGTCCCAGTTGCGCGGGGCGGCGCCGATTGGGGCCCCCGGTGCGACTGGACCGGCGACCACCGCAGCACAGGCCTCGAGCGCGCCGAATGCTAGTGCAATTCCCGGAGCGTCGCCCTCGCTCCAGCCCACGAGCCACACGGTGCCGGCGGCGGTCTCCAGCGGGAAGGCCGCGCTCGTCGGCTCGCTACCGACCTCGCAAGAGATGAATGTCACGTTGGTTCTGCCGCTGCGCAATCAGGACGCGCTGACTTCGCTCCTCGACGAGCTCTACGACCCGTCCAATCCGAAATATCGACAGTTTCTCACTGTCGCTCAGTTCACAGAGCAGTTTGGCCCCGCCGTGGACGACTACCAAAAAGTAGTCCAATTCGCTCAAGGCAATGGTTTGGCTGTGACCGACACGCCCCCCAATCGCCTGATCGTGCCCGTCCGCGGAACCGTTGCGCAGATCCAGTCCGCCTTCAACGTCCAAATGAACGTCTACCGGCATCCGACGGAGAACCGAACCTTCTACTCGCCGGACCGCGAGCCGTCACCGGCTCTGACCGTACCGCTGAGACACATTGCGGGATTGGACAATTTCCAGATTCCGCGTCACTCTCTGACGAAGCGAGCCGCCGAGCAGGTCGTTCCCGGAGTCGTCGGCTCGGGCCCAGGAGGCACCTCGTACACTGGCAGCGACATCCGGGCGGCGTACTACGGGGGAAGCGCGCTCGCCGGAAGCGGCCAGGTCGTCGGCCTCCTAGAGCTGGGCGAGTACAACATCGCCGACGTCAACGCATCGTTTGCCAATGTCGGCCAAGCGTACAGCGTGCCCATCAACAACGTGCTCTTGGACGGCACTCCACCGAGTCCGGGAGGCAGCGACGACGAGCAAGTCATCGATATCGTGGCGGCGATCGGAATGGCCCCGGCGCTCAGCCAGGTCCGTGTGTACATCGGATCCATCGCGGTCGACATCTACAACAAGATGGCCTCCGAAAATATCGCGAAGCAGATAAGCGTCTCGTGGTTTACGGGCAATCAGTCGGCCGACGAGCAGGTACTCGAACAATTGGCGGCTCAAGGACAAACCGTATTTGCTGCGTCTGGAGACTCGTATTCATATACGGGTTCGAGCGACACCAGCGCTTATCCGGCGGAGGACCCATACGTCACGGGCGTCGGGGGGACCTCGTTGACCACGAATGGCGTCGGAGGCCCCTGGCTGTCGGAGACGTCGTGGGACCCTAGCGGCGGCGGAATCAGCCTCGATGGCATCGGGATTCCGAGCTGGCAGGCAGGGGTCGCCAATGCGCTCAACGGCGCGTCGACAACCCTGCGAAACATTCCGGACGTGGCCGCGCTCGCGGATCCCTCGCTCTACATCTGCGAATCCGGAGAATGCTCGGCGTGGGGCGGGACCAGCCTGGCGGCGCCGCTCTGGGCGGGCTTCATGGCGCTCGTCAATCAGCAGGCCGTGGAGGCCGGCAGCGCCCCGGCCGGAGGCGTCGGTTTCATCAACAAGACACTCTACACCATCGGCAAAGGCGCCAACTACGGCAGCGATTTCCACGACATCGTCAGCGGGAGCAACGGAGGGTTCAACGCGGTCAAGGGCTACGATCTCGTCACGGGATGGGGAAGCCCGAATGGCCAAAACCTGATCAATGCCCTGGCCGGGACGGCAACGAGCGGCTTTACTCTCAGGAATTCGGCCATTCTCAGCGGCATGGACATCAAGCCAGGCGCAACCGGGACCACGACGATCACGGTCAACGACCTGAGTGGATTCAATGGACGCGTCGCGTTCGCAGTGTCCGGCCTGCCCACCGGGGTGACCGCCTCCTTCGGAGCAAATCCCACGACGACAAGCAGCGTGCTCACCCTGACGGTGCCTGCCTCGACTCCCTTCTCGACGTCCAACGTGACCGTGACGGGGACCTCGGGTTCCCGGACCGCCACGACCTCGTTCTCTCTGACCGTAGAGGCTCCGCACTTCACGCTCTCCGTGTCCCCGTACTCGACGGGCCTCTACGCAGGATCTACGACCACGGCCACGGTGTCCGTGAATGCGCTCAATGGGTTTACCGGGCGCGTGAATCTCGTCGCGTCCAACATACCGGCGGGCGTGACCACGACATTCGGCACCAATCCGACAACGGGAACGAGCGTACTCACGCTAACGGCGAGCAGCTCGGCGCCTATCACGTCCGGATTGCCCTACGTAACGATCACCGGGACGTCGGGGGCGCTCTCGTCCGTCGCCTATCTGTACGTGGGCGTCTTGGTGCCGTTTACCATCGCTACCGAAAACCAAGAAGTGAGCGTTCCACAGGGCGGGTCGGCGAGTGGCACCGTGGAAGTCACCGGAAACGCCGGCTTCAACGGCAATGTCAACCTGTCCAACGGAACTCCTCCCCCGGGAATCACGGCTGTGTTCAATCCCAATCCCGTGACTGGCACTGGCAACAGCCAGCTCACGTTCACTGCAAGCAATACGGCCGCTCTAGGTATCTCGCCGGTGGTGGTCACGGGAACCTGGGGTTCCTACTCCGCCCAACCACTTACGTTCTTTGTGACGGTGGTCCCGTCGCAGGGGCCGCCCCAGTGCGCAATCACCTACACGATCTCGCCTCAAAGCTCGAGTGCGTTTGGAGCGGCCATTACCATCGACAACGAGGGACCCACGCTGACCAATTGGACGCTGGCGTGGAGCTTTGCCAATGGTCAGAAGATCACGTCGCTCTGGAACGGCATTGAATCCCAGAGCGGTGCGAACGTGACGGTCACCAACGAAAGCTACAACGGAACCATCCAAGGCGGCACGTCGTACACGGGCTTGGGATTCAACGGCACGTGGAACGGCGTCACCAACGCAATCCCAACCTCGTTTACAATCAACGGGACGGCCTGCACGAGCAATTAGTAGGGCGTGTCCCTGGATTGCGTCGGTAGCGCCCCCACCCCCGCCTCTACGGAGTCTCGTCGGCGTAGCCCTCCCCCCCGCGCGAGCGGCAATGCGTAGCCGCTCGCGGGGGAGGTAAGTGCTTGAAAGTCGACGGCCACGACCGCAGCGTCCTTGCGTAGTCTTCTCGTGGCGTGGTGCGAACCTACGGGCCTGCTTGAGTAGTATTTGGTCGGGAGAACTGCGTCGGCCGAGGCGTTCCCAGCACGCCTCGCCGGCGCGCCTGCCTAGCTCGGCTTGGTACTTGCCGCCTCCGCGGAGCCACCCTTCCGGCTCGCCGACGGATACGTCCGTCGCTCCGACGTGAACGTCGGCTCCCGCGAGCTGGGTGTCTACCTCGTCGGGGCAAGCGAGCCCCTGGTCGAGGGAGGCGGGCACCTCGTCGGGGGAGGCGGGCACCCGCTCGAGGGAGGCGTCGCCCTCGCCGGCCTGGACATCCGTCTTCGCGAGGGAAGCGAGCCCCTCGGCGAGGGAAACGAGCCCCTCGGCGAGAGAAGCGAGCCCCTCGGCGAGGGAAGCGAGCCCCTCGGCGAGGGAAGCGAGCCCCTCGGCGAGGGAAGCGAGCCCCTCGGCGAGGGAAGCGAGCCCCTGGTCGAGGGAAGCGAGCCCCCCGGCGAGGGAAGCGAGCCCCTGGTCGAGGGAAGCGAGCCCCTCGCCGACAAAGACCATCCACCTCGATGAGGGGAGTGTCTCCCTCGAGCGAGGAAGCGTCGACGCCGACAAGGTCCGCGTCTTACCCGAGCGAGCAAGCCTCGATGCCGACGAGGTTCGCGCCTTGCCCGACTGGGGAAGCCTTACGCTGGCGCTCAGGCCGTTAGGCTGCGCGATGGCGAACCGCGGACCCTACCTCAGGTACTGCGCGATAGGCAGATTCTGCGCCTTCATGTTCTTGGTCACGAGCCCCGCGAGCACCTCGGCCCCCTGCAAATTGGTGTGCGTCGCGTCCGAATCGTTGGCGTGGTATTTGAGGGCCGCCGCCTGAGACCCAAGCGTGTTGTACCAGGCGGTCGACAGCGATGTGAGGTCGATGTACGGAACCCCTTCCGCTGTGGCGGCCCCTTGGGCAGACACCGCGTGGAGGCTGGACTGATCGCCGTCCGTCGTGCCGCTGCCAAACTGAACGCGGGCAGGGGGAGAAACTAGAATCGCGTTCACGCCGGCAGCCTTGGCATCGGCGACGTACTTCTCGAGGTTCGTCTGGACGGTCGCGTCCGCAACCCCTTTGTCATTGTGCCCAAATTGGACGAGCACGTAATCGCCCGTCGTCCAGTGAGCCTTGACCGCACCCCAGAGCAACGAGTCCCCATAGAACGAAGACGAGCTAGCTCCACTATTGGCATAGTTGGCCACGGAGACCGACGGTCCGAAGTACTCAGGAAGCATCTGACCCCAGCCGCCGTATGCGCCGCCGCTCTGATCGCACGCGGTGGAGTCGCTCGCTACGAACACCTGGATGGGCTTTGGGGTGGTAGCGGACGCTAGGGTGTAGCCGATGCCTTTGACGAGCGGGGGGGTGGCCGCCGGACCCGTGAAGAAGAGGTCGAGCCCGGGATATCCGCCGGGGCCTCCCGCGTGGTTCGGTTGCCCTTCCATCCCGCGCACGTTGACGATAAACGCATACTCTGCAGACTGCCCGGCAGCGGTCGACACCGCGCCTAGCATGCCTCGGCTCGACTCCGCGCTCACAGTGGTCTCGGCGGCGGCCGCCCCACCGAGTTCAACGGTCACTAGATAGTTGCCGGCTTCGGACGTGGCCGTGGCCGTTGCGGGCGGTGTGTCGCTCGCATTGTAGTCCGTGCCCCCGAAGAGGCACTCGATGCAAACGTTGCCCGCAGGAGCGCCGGCGCACGCCGGAGGCGCCGTCGCCGTCAAACTATCGCTCACCGCGACGGTCTTGCACGTGGCGGAAGTCGTTGCGGTGGGAGTCGGGAACCCCGTTGGGATACCGCCGTCGGAGGTCGGCTCCACATAGCCGCTATCGGGCGGCGGGCCACCCCCGTCGTCGCCAGGCGCGGAGCCCAAACAGGTGAGCGTGCCGCCGTCGGGATCGGTACAGACGCCGCTTACGCAGAGCGCCGAGTTGTCACACTGGCAATCCGCACTACCCACGCAGAGCTCCTGTTGAGTTCCCGTGCACGAAAGCAAGCAGCTCGGAGTCGACGTGGGAGTATCTCGGCAGCACGAGTTAGGCGCGTTGCACACGCTGGCCCCGCAGGGAACGCCCTGAGCGCCTTGGTCGCCGCCGTCGCCGCCGCTGCTGCTAGCGCCGCTGCTGCTCGACACGCCGCTGCTGCTCGACACGCCGCTGCTGCTAGCGCCGCTGCTGCTTCCCACGCCGCTGCTGCTCGACACGCCGCTGCTGCTTCCCACGCCGCCGTCACTGCCCTTGCCGCTACTGCTCCCGCTCGTCGTGCCGCTGCTGCTCCCCTTGCCACTGCTGCTGCCGCTGCTGCTCGTCGTGCCGCTGCTGCTGCCGCTGCTGCTCGCCGTGCCGCTGCTGCTTGCGGAGCCACTGCTGCTGCCGCTGCTGCTCGTCGTGCCGCTGCTGCTCGCGGAGCCGCTGCTACTTCCGTTCTGAGACGAACCGCTTGACGACGCGCCCGCACCCGACGACGAGCTTGTCGCTCCGCCAGAGCTCCCGCCCCCGCCATCATCCGAGGCTGCGCCGCTTTGGTCGTTCGAGGAACAATCGATCAGGCCGACGACCATCAAGAAAGGTAGCAGAGAAAGACTTCGCCGCATGCTTACCATTGCAATCCTCACGTTTCTTTGTTGTGCGCCCGCAGGTACTGCGCGGCCAAGAGTATTCTACGCCATACGATAGCTTCGACGGGCGGCGTCGGCACGACGTTAGTTGTCGATTTCACCCACGGAATTAGTGAAAAATAACGCTACCCCTTATATCGGTCAGCGCCCCGAAGCGTCCGCATAGGAACAATGAGTCCGTCACTGGAATTCGGACTATCACGCGCCCAGGCGTTTCTCGGGCACAGGGCGCCTCCGCCACCGGGCGGGTTGTCTCGGCGAAGGGTCTCCCTCACGAAAGGCTCCGTGCGACTCGCCGCCGGCCTCGCTCGGGTTCGGCTGAAATTCACCGGCCTTTGAGACGAATGTTGGAACGCCTGACAAGGGCGCCTGGCGCGGCTACCACGTCGGGAACATGTTAGGCCCCTCGCGCACCTTGTGGCTCGTGTCTGCCGCCTTGGTCGCAGGGGCCCTCAACGCGATGGCCGGAGGTGGCTCATTCCTGTCCTTTCCAGCGTTGCTCGGGGTGGGCGCGCCGCCCATCCAGGCGAACGCGACGAACACCGTGGCCCTCTGGCCCGGCCAGTTTGCCTCCATAGTGGCCTTCCGCGACGACTATAGAGCGAATGCTCGATTGCTCCTTCCGCTGGGCTGCGCCGCTGCACTTGGAGGCTGGTCGGGCGGCCTCGTGCTGCTCCGAACTGGACAGGCCACGTTCATGCGGCTCGTACCGTGGCTGCTGCTGATTGCGTCCCTGCTCTTTGCCGTGAGCGTGCCCGTCTCGCGCTGGGTCCAGGCGCGCGGTCCCGTGCGCCACCGATTCCCAGGTCTGCTCTTCGCCGGCATGTTGGCGGCGTGCTTTTACATCGGATACTTCGGAGCTGGCGCTGGATTTCTCGTGATGTCGCTACTCTCTCTTCACGGCATCGAGAAAGTCAATCAGATCAATGCGCTCAAAGCAGCGACCACCTCGATCGCCAACGGCGTAGCGGTCCTGACGTTCGTCGCCGCGAGGCAGGTGCTCTGGAAAGAGTGTCTCTGGATGACCCTCGCGTCGAGCATCGGCGGATATCTTGGCGGGCGCACCTCGCGCCGCGTGGACGCGCGCGTGATGCGTGGGGTCGTGGTCGCGATCGGCCTGTCTATGGCGACGTACTACTTCGGAACGGGCAGTCGAAGTTAGCCGTTACCCATGGGACGTGCGCGGACAAGCAGACGCCTTCGGCTTCATGTCACTTCGACGAGCTCGGCGTCGTCGTCTCAAGGAGTGCTACACATAAGTTTCATGACCGAAGGCCGAGCTGCCCGTTCCCGTTCCATCGCAGCGGCGTGCTCCGTCGTGGTGACCGCGTTGCTTGCGGCTCCTTTCGCGTCCTGTTCAAACAGCGCGCCGGCGGCCAGCGACGCCGGAAGCCCCTTCGATGCCGGAGCTTCGCCCGATGCGTTGGGCGTGGCGGATTCGTACGACGCTCCGGACGAAGTCGGCTCTTCGGATTCGAGCGAGACCTCGGAGGAGGAGACCTCGTCGGACGCGCAGGGCAACCCTGAGACGGCCCCGTCCGACGGGGCCCCGACCGAGAGCGGGCTCGAGGCCGGTACGTGCACGTCTCTCCCGGAAGTCGCGCCTCCCGACTGCTTCGCAAGCCTGGTGGTGAGCGGCACGATTGTCACGGCCACGTGCGGGTCCGGGACGCCGCCCCTGCCGCAAGGAGGCGACATCCCATACGGGGATTACGATTTGCAGAGCCTGGCGGTCTACGGCGACTGTGGGACGCTGCCCGTAGTTCAGGCCCGCATCGTCATCTGCGGAAACCGGTGGGACGTTCTGCAGGGGTTTCCCGTCCCCGACGGCAGTACTCCCATCGCTCCATTCTGGGGTAGCTACCTCGTCTCCATCCAGGGCACGTCGGTCGTGCAGACACCGACGTGTACGATCGACCTCGATACTGATGTCGTGACGGTATCGTATTCGGTCGCGGGCTCGCAGCTGACCATCATGGGGACGACTGGAGACCAGACCCAAGTCTTGACTTACGTGAAGGACTAGCGGCGCCCGAGCGCGAGGCCCGCCGATTCCCTCGGGCAACTCCGTGGCCTCACCGGCGATGTCGGTGCGTCCGGCCCTTGTCCGCCTCCCTTACGGCCTTCCCCTTGCCTTCTTTACTGCGGGCTCGAAGTCTCACGTGCCCTTCTTGAGCTTGCGTCCGCCTCTCCTCGCGTGTCACGATCCGCGCCGTGCGGTCGTGGCGAATCGTCGTAGGGCTCGCCGTCCTCGCGCGCTGTGGGGAGGCCGCATTCAGTCCCACGAATGCCCCGGGCGTCGTCAGGGGTAGCTCGCATGGCGAGGCCGCGCTGCCCGCTCCGCCCATCGAGGCAGTTCGCGCTGCCGCGACGGAGTTTCCCACTCCGCCTCCGACGGTCCGCTACCTCGACCATCCCGAGCGCCTCTCGCGCTTCTTCTCTGCCTTGGCGAACCTCGATTCCGGGGAGGCTCGGGACGACGTTCGCATCGTGCAGTTCGGTGACTCGCACACCGCCGCTGACTTGGGGACGGGGGCCTTTCGCCGTGCGCTCCAGGCTCGCTTTGGCGACGGAGGACGGGGGTTCGTGTCGCTCGGACAGCCGTGGAAGGGCTATCGTCAGGACGGCATCGACGGCGGGATGTCGCGGGAGTTCGCTCCGGTGCGCGTGGGTCTTCATCATGGCAACGTCGTCGGAGTCGGAGGAGCCTACGGGCTGCTGGGGATTGCAATCGCGACGGACCGGGGCGGCGCGCGCGCCTGGACGGCAGTGCGTGCGCCCACGTCGAGGATCGAGCTTGCCACGTGGGACCAACCCCATGGGGGGAGTTTCGACGTCTTCGTCGATGGCGTTCGCCAGCTTCGCGTCGCGACGCGCGGCGCCCCCGGCGGGTCTCGATTCACGTCGTTGGACGTCGCCGATGGCCTTCACGACATCGAGGTGCGCACCCTCGGCGACGGCGATGTTCGAATTCTGGGCATGGCTCTGGATCGCGCGGAGATAGGCATCGTGGTCGACGCTCTCGGCATCAACGGCGCGCAGGTCGGGACGCCGCTCAACTGGGGCGAGGAACACTTCGCCGAGCAGCTGCGGCACCGTGCTCCCGCTCTCGTCGTTGTCGCCTACGGCACGAATGAATCGATGGACTCCACCCTCGAGGACGAGGACTTCGAGCGACGGCTCGTCGAGGTCCTTGGACGCGTGGCTCGAGCGACCCCGGCGGCGTCGTGCGTGATTCTCGGCCCTCCCGATCGGGGTGAACGCGCGTCGGCGGACGATGGCGGCGTTGCCAAGGGCGAGGGCACTTGGCAGAGCGCGCCGCGGATCGGCGAGATCGCCGATCTCGAACGCCGCGTCGCGGATGCAGCGGGGTGCGCATACTTCGACGAAATCGCCGCGATGGGGGGCGCAGGAGCCATCATCCGGTGGGCCACCGAGGTCGAACCGAGGGCCGGGTCGGACCGGGTCCATTTGACGCGCAGTGGGTACGCTGAGCTGGGGCGCGCATTCGCCGAGGATGCGATAAGCGCGTACGAGGCATGGAGGCAACGGGAAGGGTTTGGACCGGTCAAGCGCCCGGAAGCTGTCGGGCTCGGCAGTCTCTCCGGGGTGCGGCCTTAGAGCGAGGAGGTCGGTTCCCGTACCCGAGCACGCTCGACGCCGGGATCGCGAAGGGATCGGCCGAAAGACACCGCCTCCTAGGGTCGGCGCAGCGCATCGAGCCCCAGAACCGCTGGCGGAACG
Source organism: Polyangiaceae bacterium (assembly GCA_049512415.1). Lineage (GTDB taxonomy): Bacteria > Myxococcota_A > Polyangia > Polyangiales > Polyangiaceae > Palsa-1150. The sequence goes on along the minus strand of JBEKXD010000056.1, from coordinate 20,853 downwards.
CGCCCGTCACCCCCGAGCAGATATCCATACCGCGCGAGGTTGCCCATCACTCTCACGACGTATTGCCGAGTCTCAGCATACGGAATCCGCTCCACGAACGTGTCTAGATCCAATCCAGGCGCGCGAGACAGCCAGCGCGACACGGCTTCGGCTCCGGCGTTATAGGCCGCGATGGCGAGCGGGACCTGTCCCTGAAAGCGACTGACCAGCTTCCCGAGCAGCCGCGCGGCGATCGGAATGGCGACCGGAGGACTCTTGAGCTTCGCTTCATCCGCGGGGAGATCCAGCTCGTCTGCGATCGGACGCGCAACCTCGGGCAGGAGCTGCATGAGGCCGACGGCGCGTGCAGGCGAGACCGCTTCCGGGTCGAAGCCGCTCTCCTGACGCATGACCGCCCACAGCAGGCCGACCGGCAGATTCTCCCGAGCCTCCGCGGTCCTGACGTCGTCCGCGTAGGGCGTCGGGAACGCGCACTCCCACGCCCACCGCGTGCGCGGGCCGGGCTGAGTTGTCAGGAGCGACGGGGAGAGAGATTGGCTGATCTGATAGCGGCGACGCGCTCGTTCGAGCTCTCCGTAAGCTCGGCAGAGCAGCTCGGAAGCGCGGCTCTCGCCGGCGCAGAGGACACTTTCGCGCTCGCGCAGCGTGGCCTCGGCGTCTGCGTCGAGGCCGACGGAGTGGAGAACGTCGGCCGGAGGAGGCAATCGAATGACGAGGGGAGCGGCATCGACACCCGTCTGGACGTCGTCGTCGATCGTCGGCGGCACGATGGCGCCGACCTCCGAGAGGCGCGCTCGTGCGACCATCGCTGGCCACGTAAGAGGATACGCTCGGGCTACGTCCGTCCATCGCGCCACGGCGTGGGTCCGGTCGTCGTCGCGCATCGCAGCCAGCGCGGCCATGTTGGCCATCCGCGCGTGCGCGACCCCCTCGTGCTCGTCGTCCGCGAGACGCTCGAAGGCTCGCCGAGCGGCCTTGATGTCTCCGCTCATCAGCGCGCAAAGCGCTCCGTAACGCCGCAGGTCGTCGGCCTGCTCGGCGGCCATCTTGGCGGGCGCGAGCCTGGCGAAGCCGCGCGCACAGACGGTCCAGTCGCCGTGTAGCATGCGCAAGTACGGCGCGAAGAACGCGGCCTTCGCACCCCAGGGCGAGTCGCCATACCGGACGGAGACCTTCTCATAGGCGACGATCGCTTCTTCGTCGCGGTCCGCTCGGGACAGGGCCCGCGCAGCGTGAAAAGCGTCCTCGGCCGCGTGCGCGCCGCCGGCTTGAGCGCATTCCGCTAGCACGCGCGCCGCCTCCGGCGCATGACCCGCCGCGTGGTAGAGCGCCATGCCTCGCAGACGCGAGCGTTCGAGGGCCGACACTTCGTGCGCGCCCGGAGCGGACTTCGCCATGTCCAGAGCCTGGAGCGCGTCGTCGACGCGGCCGGCCTCCGACAAGACCTGGGCCCGAGCTACGAGTTCCCGGGCCGTCAGCGGATGGTCAGGATCGAGGCGTGCGATCTCGGCGAGGGGATCGAGGTCGACGCGGACGTCTGCACCTTCGGTCGCAAGCCACCGGACGTCGGCTCTGGCCAACCCTTCGTCGTTTGCCAGACGACTTCGGAGCGCGCGGCCGCGAGCTTCCTCCGCGTGCGTCCGCTTGCCGTTCGACAGGAGTCGATCGATGGCACCGCGCGCTCTTGCTGGGTCTCTGGCCTTCTCGAACGCGCGTGCGGCATCGAGCAGCGCTGCGGGAGTGGCCTTCGCCGAAAACCACTCGCCGGCATCGACGAAGGGGCCTATCGCCAGCTTGGCCTCGGCGCGCCTCCGCGCGACGTCCTCCGCGAGCAGGGGGAGCTCGTTTTCGAGCCCGACGAGCAACGGGAGCGCACTGGCGGCGTCCTCGCGTGCGAGAGCGACGCGCGCTCGCACGTAGCGAATCTCAGGGCGCGACCTGCCGGGTTCGGCGAGCGCTTGCAGTCTGCGCCAGGCCGCATCCCAGTGTTCGTCGCGCACGAGCGCGGGCCACGTGGCGTCTTGGCCCGCGTCGTCCGGGCTGGGCGCTGGGGCTGCGGCGCCCGAGCTCGCGAGTCGCTCGGAGACCCCCGGCGGGTCCGCTGGCGCCTGAGCGCTGTCGGCTCGATTGCAGGCGACCAGCACTACGATCGCGAGGGCTGCGTCACGTCCAGACATGAAATCCGCCCCCTCCCGTCCAACCCGTCGAACGCGTCACGCCGGTGGGATCCGCGCCGTCGACGACTCTGCGCAATCGAGGAATGCACATCGTGTCGACCTGCGGTCCGTCTTCGATTCCCACCCATCGCCGCCTCATCTTGAGGGCCACAGCGGCGGTCGTCCCGCTTCCCAGAAAGGCATCGAGCACCCAGTCACCGGGGTCCGTCGCGAGAGCGATGATGCGCTCGAGAAGGCGCTCGGGCTTCTTGTTACGGACGAATCGCACACCACCCTCTCGTGCGATGCCTTGAAACGGGATGTCGTCCCACACGTTGGTGAGCGGCTCGACCAAGACGCGGCGCCCGCCGACGCGGGCGACCTTGTCCGACAGAAACAGGATGCGATTGCCACCCCTTAGAATGAGGTCCTTGCGACCGGGGCGCGCGAGCGAGAGCACGCGGTCCGGCTCGTCGACGGAGCGGTCGATGAGTGCGCGGGCGCTCAAGCTCACCGCGTCGTAGCGCGGTTGTGCAAAGCGCACCACGTGTTCGGCATGCTCCACGGCGTAGGTCGCGACTTCCTCGCGAGAAGGTGCTCGTCCGAGCGCGGAACCCACGTGAGCCCGCAGCGGGACGATTCGCCACGCGTCCCGCGAGTCGCGGGGATTCTCCAGCCACGATCCGTACGCGCGGTCGTACGACTGGCGCACCCGACTGAGCGCGTTTCCGCGCCACCGGCTGCGGTCCTTCGCATAGATCAGGAGGAAATCGGTGACGTTGACCAAGCCTCTGTTTTTGGCCTTGTGACCGGTGGGCGCACTGCGTACGACGGTGACTGTGGCGAGGCGCTGCGATCGACCGAAGAGCGCGTGGAGCACCGTCTCGAGCGACCCGAGCTCGGTGTCGTCGATTTGGACAGCGAGCGTGCCCGAATCAGAAAGAAGCGCGCGAGTGGCTTCGAGGCGCGACGCCACCATCGTCCGCCAGGCGTCGGGCGACAGGGCGTCATCGTACTCCGCGAAGCGACGGCCAGAGTTATACGGTGGGTCGAGGTAGACGCACCGGAAACGCCCCGCGAATCCGCAGGCGAGGAGGCGGCGCATCGCCGCCAGATTCTCTCCCCGAATCAGCACGTTCTCAGCAGACGGGTCGCCGTACGACTTGCCCGAGGCAACACGGAATCCAGGCGCCGCCCGTGGAGGGCTCGGTTCAATCTTCCGCTCAGCCGGTGACGTCATCGCGCGCGACAAGTGAACACGGCCTGCATTATGGTGACCCTCGTCGTTCATGACCACCCCGGCCGTCGCCGCCAGCGCGTCCCTTCCGCGCAGCTTCGGACGCTATATCTTGTTCGATTTCATCGGCAAGGGCGGGATGGCAGAAATCTACCTGGCGCGCCAGCAGATGGAGCTTGGCGCCGCGCGTCTGTGCGTCGTGAAACAGATCCTCCCGGGCCTCGCGGGCGACCCGCGCTTCAGCGACATGCTGGTCCACGAGGCGAAGCTGGCCGCTCGCCTGAATCACGCGAATGTCGTCCAGGTGTTCGACCTCGGGCGCGACGGCGAACGCCTGTACATCGCGATGGAATATGTCGAGGGCTTCGATCTCAACGCGCTCCTGCGCCGCTGTTCCCGCGCCAGAGTGCCGTTGCCTGTCGAGCTTGGGATTCACGTCGTTCGCGAAACCCTCCGCGGGCTTGACTACGCCCACCGGTGCAACGACGACGCAGGCCGACCGCTGGAGATCGTACACAGGGACGTGTCGCCATCGAACCTTCTTCTCTCGTTCGATGGCGAAGTCAAAGTGTGCGACTTCGGAATTGCGCGCGCCAACGAGACGATATCGGTCGGATGGGCGGAGCAGGAGCTCGACGAGGCGCTCCGAGGCAAAGCCGGCTACATGAGCCCCGAGCATGCCCGAGGGGAACCAATTGACGCGCGCGCTGACGTCTTTGCGACCGGCATTGTCTTGTGGGAGCTCGCTGCTGGCCGGCGCATGTATCGAACGGGCGATGGCCAACCGTCTCTCCTCGAACAGGCGCGACGTGCCGACGTCCCCGAGCTTCCACCCATGGGTCTTGCCGAAGAAGGCCGGCTGCGCACCATTCTGTCCAAGTCGCTCGCGCCCGATCGGCAGGATCGCTACCCATCGGCGAGTGCCATGCTGCGTGACCTCGACGACTACGCCGCGCAGGCGAGGCTCATGACCAGCCCTCTTCAACTCGGCGAGTGGCAGTCGAGAACCTTCGGCGAGGAGATTATTGAGCGGCGTCGATCGCGAGAACGGGCCATTGCCGCGATGCAGAAGGGCGCCCTCGTGACCCTCGAGCCGTTGCCGGAGCTCGCGCCCGCATCGGAAGGCTCCGCTCCCGCAGCGGTCGCTCCGGCTGCCCCTGCACGCGTCGCGACCAGACGAGGGCGCCGCTCGATCGTGGCCACCGCGGCCGCGGTCGCCGTCGCAGTTCTAGTGTTGGCGGGAGCGGTGATGGCCATAGCCATGCGCTAGCGTCCTAGCAGCAGTCCAGTCTCTCACTCTCTCTCAGCAGTCCAGTCTCTCACTCTCTCTCTCTCAGCAGTCCAGTCTCTCTCTCTCACTCAGCAGTCCAGAAGTAGAAGCGTGGCGATTTTCGTCGAGCCCGAGCGAGGCCGGCGGCGAGTCGCCCGGAGCCTACTTCCCGTAGGCGAGGACGCTCGCCACCGGGATCGCGAAGGGATCGGCGAAAAGCGCCACGCTTCTAGAAGTCGGAGCCGCCTCCGCTGCTACCATCCGAGCCCCCGCCGTCGAACCCGCCCCCACCATCGTCCCAACTCGAACCGCCGCCGCCGGCGTCAAAGCCATCGTCACGCGGCTCCTCGAACGCCCGCCCGCGCGATCCGTCGTCGACCGCGTGCTGCTCGCGTTCGCCTTCCATCTTGCCGAGTTCATATCCAGCGAGTCCGCCAAGCCCGGCGCCGATCAGACCGCCGCCGATGGGTCCCATTCCCCCTTGAGGCGGTCCGTAGGGAGCTCCGGGGCCGCCCCAAGGCGGCCGCGCGCCGTAGCCGTAGTTCGGATCGGAGGTCGCTGCGTAGTTACCGTACGACCGCGAACGCCGGGCGAAATAGACGAGAAGGCCGATGACAGCGGCGCCGACCAGCAACCCGAAGACGGGGCTCACGATCGAGCGAGCGGGAACCGGGCCCCCCGCCGACGGGTGAGCCGAGGCGGTGGCCGAACGTACTATCGTTTCAATGCCTCCAGCCCAATCACTGCGCCGGAACGCGTCATTGCCGGCGCGCTCGATGTCGCTCCACGCCGTCTGTGGAATGCCTGACGCGGTGCCAAAGTGGACCTGGACGTGGTGGTGCTCCGGATCGAGGCCGACCGCAATCATGTTTCCCGTATTCAGGAGCGACCCGACGTAGCGCGACAGTTCCCGCGAGTCCGCAAAGGACGTCGTTACCGCCAGCCGGGCGTCGAACGGCGCCGCCTGAACGACCGTGCGAAGGTGCGCAATGTCGACCGCAGACAGGACATGCCGCTCGTCACGAATCTCGAGCGTCCCGGCGACGGCAGAGCGTCCCACCATGACGATCGCGAGGACGAAGGCGACGAACACAGAGAGCCGAACCCAAACGCCAGAACGCGGTTTCATTGGGGTTGAAACGTAAGAATGATCGTGTCCGAGCGCCAGCCCGAAGCGCCATCCCCCCTTGCCGCACGGTCCGCGACCTGCCCCCGCTACCTGCGAGCGAAGTACTTCTCGATCGCGAACAGATCCTCTTCGCCTAGGCCGTCCGCGACCGCCTGAGCAAACTCGCGCGCGATCTCGCGATGTACGGGCAACACGAACCGAACCTCGTCCTGCAGGGCCACATTGAGGGCGCCATCCTTGAGCGCGAGTTCGAGGGAAAACTCCGCCGAGTAGTCGCGCTCGGAGACCTTCTTTCTCTTCGCGACGTATTGAGGGGACGCGAACGCTCCCGATGTGAACGCCTCGAGCAACGTCTCACGCGCAAGACCCGCACGCTCGCCGAGCACAAGCATGCTGGCGAATGCGATCACGTGATGGGCCCCCATGCCGTTTAGCACCACCTTGAGGGCCTGACCCTGTCCCACTCCCCCGGCGCGCAGCAAGCGACGGCACATCGTGCCCAGGACGGGCTCGGCGCGCGCCACGTCGGCGTCCGCCCCGCCAACGAGGCCGAGAAGCTCCCCTCGCTGGGCAGGGCCGACACTCCCGCTGACGGGCGCGTCGACGAATCGGGCCCCCCGTGCTTCGACCCAGCGCGCGGCCGCCAAGGCCGCCGCTCGACCCACGGTCGACATATCGACCAAGACAGCGCCAGGCTGGATTCCGGCGAGCACTCCCTCGTCCGAAACGAGGACGTCTTCGAGGGCCCGGCTATCGGACACACAAGTCACGATCACCTGCGCCTCGCGCACACACTCTCGCGGTGACGTCGAAATGCGTATGCCGTCTCCCATCAGGGCTTCGGCTTTGGCGGGTGTGCGATTCCACACCACGAGCGGGAACTTCGCGGCCACCCGTTTCGCCATCGGCATGCCGATGTGCCCCAAGCCGAGAAACGCTACGTGCAGCGAGCCATCCATCGGTCCGATTTCGGGCGCGCGCGTTTCTGGCGAGCTGGAGGGCAAGGCCTGCATGGCGAGGAGTTTCTACCACGGCCCGCAGCACCCGTCGGAGATGTCCGACGGGTCCGCGGTGCGGCTCGAACCTGACTCCGCGGCGCCCACTTGCGCCTACGCGCGCGCGCGGGGCACACTGCCTCGATTTCCATGTCCGCCTTTCGCCTCAGGAGTCCTTTTGAGCCCAAGGGCGACCAGACGGCTGCCATAGAGCAGCTCGTCGCAGGTCTCGACCGCGGCGAGCGACATCAGGTTCTCTTGGGGATCACGGGGTCTGGCAAGACGTTTACGGTCGCCAACGTCATCGAGCGCACCGGCAAGCCGACACTCATTCTTGCGCCCAACAAGACCCTCGCGGCTCAGCTGTACGGTGAGATGCGCGAACTCTTTCCGTCGAGCGCCGTCGAGTACTTCGTCAGCTACTACGACTACTACCAGCCCGAAGCCTACATTCCGTCGACAGACACGTTCATCGACAAGGACGCGATCATCAACGACCAGATCGACAGGATGCGTCATGCGGCCACGGTCGCCCTGCTATCCCGAAGAGACGTCGTCATTGTCGCGAGCGTGAGCTGCATCTACGGCATCGGCAGCGCCGAGAGCTATCACGGCCTCGTGGTGCACCTTGCCGTCGGCGAGGAGCTCCGCCGCGACGTCCTACTACGGCGGCTGGTCGACATTCAGTACGAGCGCAACGACATCGACTTTCACCGCGGGACGTTCCGTGTTCGGGGCGACGTGGTGGAAATTTTCCCGACGTATGAGCAGGAGACGGCCATTCGCGTAGAGTTTTTCGGCGACGTCGTCGAGTCCATCCGCGAAGTCGATCCGCTCCGCGGTCGCGTGCGCGCGGCCATTGAACGATATGCCATCTATCCGGGGTCGCACTACGTCACGCCACAAGCTCAAATGCGTGCGGCCATCGAGAGCATTCGAGAGGAGCTGCGCGAACGCCTGGCCTTTTTCGATCGAGAGGGCCGGTTCCTGGAGAAACAAAGGCTCGAGCAACGCACGCTCTACGACCTCGAGATGATGGAGCAGATGGGGTTCTGCTCCGGCATCGAGAACTATTCGAGGCACCTGTCGGGACGCAAAGCGGGCGAGCCTCCGCCCACGCTCATCGACTATTTCCCAGAAGACTTTCTGCTGGTGATCGACGAGTCGCACCAAACAGTTCCCCAGATCCAGGCGATGTTCCGGGGCGACCGGGCTCGCAAAGAGACGCTCGTGGAGTTCGGGTTCCGACTTCCGAGCGCCCTCGACAACAGACCCCTCAAGTTCGAAGAATTCGAGCAGCACTTTCGCCGCGGGATCTACGTCTCTGCGACTCCGGGGGATTATGAACTTACCAAAGCTCAAGGCGTAGTCGTCGAGCAGATCATCCGTCCCACCGGACTGATGGACCCTGTCGTCGAAGTCCGGCCCGTCTCGGGACAGGTCGACGATCTGCTCGGCCAGATTCACGCGCGGGTCAAGAGTGGCGAGCGCGTCCTCGTGACGACCTTGACCAAACGCATGTCCGAGGATCTGACGGAGTACTATCGAGAGCTCGGCGTGCGCGTTCGCTACCTGCACTCGGACATCGACACGCTCGAGCGAATCGACATTCTGAGAGACCTCCGGCTGGGCGAATTCGACGTACTCGTAGGCATCAATCTGCTGCGCGAAGGGCTTGACCTCCCTGAGGTCTCGCTGGTCGCGATCTTCGACGCCGACAAGGAAGGCTTTCTGCGCAGTCCGCGATCGCTCATTCAGACCATCGGTCGCGCTGCGCGCAATGTCAACGGTCGCGTCATCATGTACGCCGACAACATCACGGCTGCCATGAAACAGGCGATCGCGGAGACCGACCGCCGTCGCTCGGTGCAACACGCGTACAACGAAGAGCACGGCATCGTCCCGCAGACGATCGTGCGCGCGATCATGAACATCAACCCTGCCAGCGGGACGCTCGACTACCTCAATGTCCCGAAGATCGCCAAGGGAATGGCGTCGCTGTCCGAGGGCGCCGCGGACGCGGACGTGGCCGAACGGATCGCGGCGACGCGTCTCGAGATGTTTGCCGCCGCGGAGAAGCTCGACTTCGAGCGGGCGGCTCGGCTGCGCGACGAGCTCCAAAAGCTCGAGTCGGCGGCCGGTGCCGATTCGGAGGCCGTCCCGACAGGGGCGCCGTTCGACCCGTACTCATCGGCTACGAAGAAGCGCTCCTCGGGTCGTTCAACGTCCAAGGGAGGCCGATCCCAATCGGGCGGAAAGGCGAGGCGCTGAGCGCCCGGTCGAAACCAGACGTTCGGCTACTCCGGGGACTCTACAGTCGGTGGGATTCCCCCCGCGCCTTGAGTTCGTCCACGATCGAGCGCACGTCCTGGGCGCGTTCGCGCGGGATGACCAGGACGGCGTCATCGGTCTCGACGATGCACAAGTCGCGGACACCGACGAGCGCCCAGCGCTTCGTATTCGCGGTGGCGGAGTGGTCTCTCACGAGGTTGTTGTGGGCATCGATGGCGATGGAGTCCGGGGGCAGTGAATTGCCTCGATCGTCGCGTGAAGCCATCTCCCAAGTGGCTTGCCAGCTCCCTACGTCGTTCCATCCGAAACTGCCCGGCACGACCGCAATGTGGTCCGCCTTCTCCATCACTCCATGATCTATGGAAATCGCGGGCAATCTCGGAAACACCGCGGCGAGCACCGCGGCCTCGTCGCCGTCCCTCGCGGCTCGGTCTATTTGAGAGAGCCCCTCGGCGAGCGCCGGCAGGTGCCGGGCGATCTCGCTTAGCATCACCTGCGCGCTGTAGAAGAACATCCCCGCGTTCCAGAGATACCTCCCGTCCACGACGAGCGCTTCGGCTCGCTCGCGGGTCGGTTTCTCGATGAAGCGGGCGGCCGCGTGAACGCCCTGGGAGATGGTCTCGCCGGCCTCGATGTAGCCGTAGCCCGTTTCCGGTCGCGTCGGAACGATGCCGATCGTCGTCAGCCATCCGTCTCGGGCGGCGCCCACGGCACGCGTCACGACCTCGCAGAATCCCGGTTCATCGGCGATGAAGTGATCGGCGGGGAGCACCGCGATGACGGCCTCGGGGTCGCTGCGGGCGATCGTCGAGGTCGCCCAACCGATGCAAGGCGCCGTATTGCGAGCCACCGGCTCGGCCAAGAAGTGGCTGCGCGCGACCTGAGGGAGAACCCTGGCCGTGGCGTCGACGAGGGACGTGCTGGTCGAGACCCACACATGGTCGGCATCGACGATCGGTGCCGCCCGCCGGACCGTCGCCGCAATGAGCGGCTCGTCGGCCCGGCCTGCAAGCGGAAGGAGCTGCTTGGGGGAGTGCCGCCGCGACGCCGGCCAGAAGCGCGTACCGGACCCACCCGCGAGAATCACAATGTGCAGATGACTCAGCATCGCCTCCACGCTTATCACATATCAAGGGTCGCGAACCGATGGCACAATCGCGCGCCGCGTGGCCCTTGTCGTCCTCTTCGATTGGGATCTGCCGCTTGGCCGATGCGTCGGCGTGCGCCTGGCCAGTGAACCGTCCGAAGGCAATGAAGTCGACTCACGCCGTGGCCTGCCTCTGCTCGACGCAGAATGGCAGATGACCGAGGCGCTGCCCCCGCGCCGCCGTCGACCATGGATCGCCGGGCGGGCAGCGATACGGATCGCCCTCGCGCGTGAGGGGATGGAGGCCCCGGCCGTAGGCCATGACGACCGAGGGGCTCCCGTGCTGCCGGCTGGGTGTGCAGGCTCGATCAGCCACAAGGAAGTGCGGCGCGCCGACGAGGCCGACGCAGAGGCATCGTGGGCGCCGGGCGACGTCGCCGCGGTCGCACTCGTACGACGGGAGTTCGCGGCTCGTCTGGGCGTCGACGTGGAACTCGATCGCCGCCTTTCCGCGGACATCGCGTCACGCGTCCTCACCGGGGGAGAAGAGACTGGGATCGCGGGGATGGACCAGGCGATGCGATCACGCGAGGTCCTGCTCCGCTTCTCAGCCAAGGAGGCGATCTATAAGGCGGTGGATCCGTACGTGCGCCGTTACGTCGGATTCAAGGAAGTAGGCGTGACGCCGCGTCCGGATGGCTCGGCGGACGTCACCTGGCACCTCGACCCGCAGGAGAACAACGAAGGATTGTTCGATGCTAGCGTGCTGTGGAGGCGCGTCTCGGGCCTCGTCGTGACAATGGCGCGGGTGGGTCGGCGGTGCTGACGTTCAACCGTCGTCCAACGTAGTCGTTGTCGACTTTCGGAACGCGGAGAGCCTTGCGGCTCTGCGCCACGCGGCACGCTCTGGCACAGGCAGCGCCGGAGACCCCCATATCGCCGGTCATTTGTCCCTGGCATCCGTCGTGCTATTGCCGCCGCCACATGAGCTGGGGACAGGCTTGGCAGACGTTCACGGCGCGCATCCGATCCCATGAGCGCGCCCTTCGCTCCGGAGTCGGCGTCGCGCTGACCGTAGCGGCTCCCGCGCTCCTCCTCGCGAACGCCGTGGATCGACGGTGGATGGACGACGATGGATTCATCAACCTTCGCATCGTTCGAAACTGCCTCCGCGGTTATGGACCGGTCTTCAACATCGGCGAGCGGGTGGAAGCCGCGACTAGCCCGCTCTGGTTGGCGTGGCTCGCCCTGATGGGCGAGCTGCGAATTCGTCTGGAGGAGGGCGCCGTGTACTCGGGCATCGCCCTCACGGTGCTGGCGCTCTTTCTGGCGCAAGAAGCTGCGCGAGTCCTGGGCCGGGCGCGGACGGAGGTCGGTGCGCATTCGTCTTATCCATGCCTGCCCTTGGGCGCCGCGGTCTTCGCAGTCATACCGGCCGTGTGGGACTATGCGTCTTCTGGGCTCGAAACGGGTCTTGGTCTCGCGTGGCTGGCAGGATCCTACTTGGCTCTCGTGAGGCCGATGGCGCGCCCCAGTGCGGCGCGGACCTGTGCAATCGCAGTTCTGCTCGGACTCGGACCGCTCATCCGCCCTGAGTTTGCCCTCTACAGTGTTGCGTATTTGGGGATCCTGGGGTTCGTGCTGCGGGCGCGCGGAGTTCGTCCGACGTTCGCGTCGGTGGCTGTCGTCGTCCTCAGCGCAGGAGCCATCCCGGGCGTCTACGAGATTGTACGAATGGGCTACTACGGTGCGATCGTCCCCAATACGGCGATCGCCAAGGAGGCGTTCTCCGGCAACTTGAGTCAGGGACGCTGCTACTTTGACAACTTCTTTAGGACCTACGCCATGGCGTGGCCGCTCGTCGCCTCCGCCGTGTTCTGGCTGTCGGATTTGCTGGCCGACGCTTCCAGAAGGCGGATTGTGCCCTTCGTCGCGACGCTCGCCCCGGCAGTTGCGGCGGTTCTCCACGTCGTATTCATCGTCGCGATCGGCGGCGACTACATGCACGCGCGGTTGTTCATCCCGGCGGTCCTCGCGGGGATCCTGCCCGTAGCGATGGTGCCCGTTCCCCCTTTGCCGGGCGGTTGGCGCGGATGGATCTCCGTTGCCGCCATCGGGGTGGTCGCCGTCTGGGCACCCATTTGCGCCCTTAGATTGCGGGTGCGCGTGGAGAACGTGTGCAACATCGGCGACGAGCGCGGGTGGTACGCGCGCGAGGCCCACGAGGCGAATCCTGTCGAGATAGGAGCGTATCGCGCTCACCAGTTCTACTCGACGGCGCAGACGACGTGGGATGGCCTGGTGAAGGCATGTCACGGATTGTCTCTGAGCGGGTCACGCAGCTCTCACCGGCCTTGCCGCATCGTGATGCTGAACGAGGACCAGCAGAAAGAGATCGGACCGACGGCTGCCTCCTTTCCCGCGGCTCCGGAGCTCGAGCCGCGAGTGGACGCGGTGGTCGAGGGCGGGGCCATCGGCATCCTCGGCTATTTCCTTCCGTCCAGCATCCACGTCGTCGACAGGCACGGACTGGCCGAACCCATCGTGGCACGCTTCGTCTTGCAGCAGCGCGGGAGGCCCGGGCACGAGAAGAAGCTGACAGCCCCTTGGATGCTCGCGCGCTTTGCGAAGCCCAGCCCGGCCGAAGACGCAGCGGTCACGGCCGCGCGCCACGCCCTGCACTGCGGCCCGCTCGCCTCCCTCGAGCGCGCCGTCTCAGGTCCACTCACAGCGCGACAAGTGCTGGACAATATTGCTCAGGCCTTCACTCTTTCTCGACTGCGCATTCCAGTCGATCCGTTCGACGCCGAAACGCAATTTTGCAAGACGACCCCGATGCGCTCCATGACGACGTCGGGACCGGGAGGTACGGCGTTTCGCTGGGCGTGTCCCGCCGGCCAAACAGTGACTGGATTGCGCGGCGACGCCGACTTGAAGGAGGCGACGCTGAAACGAATTCAGGCCGTTTGCAGTCCCCCGGACCCCCAACTAGACGAGGGGGGCGCTTCGCAACCCCCCTCGAGCTCCCCCGGGGACCGGCAGCAAGACCTCGTCGTGGGGCCGGCGTTCGGCGAAGGCAAAGACGTGTCGTTCGAACTAGCCTGTCCGCCGGAGAGCGCGGTCGTCGGGTTCTACGGAAGGGCCGATCGACTCGCGCACTCGATTGGGTTGATCTGCCGCGGGGCGCACGGAAGCACGCGCACGAGCCAGGGTGGGCGCGAGACCGGGGCGTCCTTCGCGCTCACGTGTCCCGCCGGCAACGTCCTAGGCGTGACGGGGCGGTCGGGCGCACTCATCGACGCAGTCGGGCCACTCTGTTCCCCCGATCCTACGGCACCCCGGGCGTCTCAGCCAGAGTGAGCCGGACGACCAGCGACCCGTCTTCCGACGTGTCCGTGAGCATCTCGCCTCCGAGTGCCCGCGCCACAGTTTCCGCAAACTGCATCGCCAGCCCGCGGAACACGTCGTGGATGGGCACCACGTCTCTCTCATCGGTCGGGGGAGACACGCGCACGGTGAGTGTGCCTTCCGAGGACTCAAGCCATAGGGTGGACCCGGGGCGAGCATGGCGCACCGCGCGTTCGAGAAGACGCGCGAGGGCCCGATTGAGCAGCCCCTCGTCGGCGCGTATCCAATCCGCGTCCATCCTCGAGGTCATCGCCACCCCTCGCGAATGGGCGTCGCCTTCGAATCGTCGGACGAGCGCGCCGAAGAGCCGAGCGACCGACACCTTAGTGAGTTTCACCGAGAGCTCGCCGCCTTCGATGCGGGCGGCGTCCGCCATGTCCGACAGAATGGCGATCGCGCGCGCGTTGGCGGAGCGGCAGTCGTCGAGCGCCGCACACAGCGGTGCGGCTGCGGAGTCTCGGGAGAGCTCCGTGAGCACGAACTCGATGTTCATTGCGATCGCGGCGAGAGGTGTCTTCAGGTCATGAGCCAAGAGGGCAGCCAGCCGGCCGTGCGCGGCGGGCGGGTCGGCCCCCGTTCGACCTCGCGGCCGTAGCGCGGGACCGCCGCCGGGGCGCTCGGGCCTCACGCTCGCTGCCATGACTTCCTTTCGCCTTCCCTATCGACTGCACTCATCAAGTACGAACCGTCCCGTCGTCCTCTTAAGGTCCTACATAGGGGCTCTCGCTCGTGGGCCCCCGCGTGCCATCGAGCACGCCGCGCGGGAGGCCGGAAGGCTCTGCGGGCGCGGCGAGACAAGGACGACGCGCGCTGCCATCGTTGGCGTCGAGCCATAGCGGCTAGGACCAACAGGGCCACCCCCATCGGCCGCCAGTCGGCCATCGGCGCGTGACTTCCGGCCACGCTCGAACTGCAACCGCCCTCGGACGAGTGAGCGTTGGCAGCCGCGCGCTGGGCAGCGACTCCGTCGATGTCGTCAGAGGTCGGCGCTCGGGCGGAGGCGTCTCCAGGAGACGTGTAAGCGTACATGAGGGCGTACGGCGACGACGTGTCGTCCGCGAGTCCCAGCGCATGGCCGACCTCGTGGGCCACGACGTGCTGGAAGTCGAAGGGCCCGACGGCCTGCGGTACGCCCCCGTCGAGCCAGCGCAGCGGCTCGCCGTCAGTCGCCACGTGCGGAGCGCCGAGCCGAGGCAGCGCATTGGGGGCGAGGACGGCGAACGCCCTCTCGGCGTTGATGAGGATGTCGGTGTCCAGAATGGCGCCCGTGGCCTCGTCGTAGCTCGTGAGCGTGATCGCGAGCGACGACCCGATCGCAGCGAATCCGGGAGGAGCCATGAGGATGGCATTGACCCCGTCGACCGCCGGTTTGAGCGGACGGTGACTGAATGTAGCTTCCAGAGCCGGCGAACCAGACTTCTCGCTCCACGCCTCGAACGCCCGTTTGATGGCCTCGGTCGCGCCGGGGATGGCCTTCTCCACGCCTGGATCCACGGCGAACGCCAAATGGTCCGCTTGCCATCGAAGAGGTTTCCCTTCTGCGGTCTGGCGGAGGCCGTACGCGTGTGCGCGACTCGATGCGAGGCTCCCCACCACGAACACCATCACGCCGATCGCAGTCGCGCTCGATAACGCAGAACTCATCACACCTCGGCGGGATAGCATGGCACCGAACGCCGGAGCATGAGCTCTCCCGGTGATGTCAAAACGGCTCGTGGCTCGGGACCTTTAGGAAGCCAATCGTGCGCGCCCACACTCGCCGCTCAGCGCGCTGAAGACCGAGCGTCCTCGCACTGACGTTCTCCTCGATTCTCACGTGTGCGCGTGCGCCAAATGGCCGAGGCGCCCGACGGTCAGGCGGTCAGGACGACCCGCAAAGTAGCGCGCATGGAGCTCCTTCGGCCCGAGCACATCGATCCGGTCAAATCCGAGAGCACGGACCGCGCGCGCCAATTCGTACGGGTCGAAGAACGAGAGCCAGGGCTCACCGCGCGCGCGCAGCCTTCGCGCGAGCCCGTCGAAGGCTCGCCGGGCGGTCGCGCTCAGGGACGAAGGCGAACTGCAGAAGTCGAAGACGATTTCGCTGCCGCGCGCAGATGTTCGAGCGAGCCCGTCGAGTGTTTCCATGACGGTTTCCGACGTCAGGTAGGGCGTGACGCCGAGCCACGCAAAGAACGCAGGCTGCGCGGGTTCGCATCCAGCTCGAACGAGCGCGTCACCGACCGCGCCACGTTCGAAGTCATGATCTGCGAGCGTCACCGACTCCGGAATTGCAATCCCCACTTCGCGCAAGCGTTGGCGCTTCCAGGCCTGTGTGGCGGCGCAGTCAATCTCGAAGACGCGCAGTCCGTCCGATTCGTACGGATTGCGATACGCAAACGAGTCTAGCCCGGCCCCCAGCACCACGTATTGCCGCGTACCCCGCTTTACGGCGAGTCCGAGCGCATCCTCGGCGAAGCGGCTTCTGGCCGCGATAAACGCGCGCAGCGGACGAGACCACGGCGTCTCGAAGCTGCGCGGATGGCTCCGGAGCTCCGCCGCGACGCTCGATCCCACCATCGTGAGCGCGAGCGGATCGTCGAAGACCTTCGGATCATCGAGCAATTGGTGGCTGGCTCGGCGAATTGCGGCCCGCTCCGCGGTTTGACTGGGCTGTCCGGCTATCATGCAGCCACGCCAGTGTAGCGGGCTATGCGAGCTCGGTTCGGGGGCGCTTGCCATTGACGAAGACGCCACGCGAAATTACCCGTCCCCCCGCCCCCCCCGCAGTCATGCCTAGCCAGCCCTCGCTCACGTCCTCCATCGAGGAACAGACCGGCCTGACCGCCGAGCAGCTCGCGAGCGCCACGGATCCTCAGGAAGCGGTTGAGCCCCTGCCTCCGATTCTGCCCCCAGAAGGGGTGGTCGTATCCCGCGTTCGCGCGGTCCTCTCTCGAGCCGTCGACGAGGAGACGGGGCGCCTCGACGTGGTCGGCGTTCAGGGGGCGGCACGCGCCCTAGTCGTGTCGGGTCTAGTGCGGGCCGGTCGCCGAGCGGTCGTGGTCACGAGCGACCTCGAAGAGGCGTGGCGCCTCGCGTCGGAAATAGGGTTCTTCCTTCGGGGCGCGCGGTCGGGCGACGCCGACGAGCCGGCGGATGTCCTGGTGTTCACCGCGGGCGAACTGTCGCCTTACGCGCACGTGAATCCGGACCGGCGCGCTGCCATGAGCCGAGCTGCGACGCTATTCCGCTTGGCCCACGGGCTTGCCTGGAGCGTTTTGGTCGTTCCGGCCTACGGGCTCGCGCGGCGCGTGATGCCCAGGAGCGAAGTCTCCCGGCGTGTGACGCGGATCGTGGCCGAATCGGAGCTGCAGCGCGAAGCGCTCGTGGCGTGGATGACCGAAGCCGGATACCTGCGTGTGCCGGTCGTCGAAGACGCGGGCACGTTCGCGCTCCGAGGCGCCATACTCGACGTGTGGGCGCCTTCGAGCGACGTCCCCTTTCGAGTCGAGCTCTATGGCGATCTCGTCCTCTCGATCAAGTCGTTCGACGCGGTGGACCAGACGACGCACAAGGACGCGGCCGAACGCGCCGAGCTGCTGCTCCCCCCCGCGCGAGAGGTGATCGTCGATCGGCAGACGGCCGATCGCGCGCGGCAGAGGGTCACGGCGCTGGCCGAGGCGGTGGACTGGCCGACGTCGAAGACTCGTGCGCTGGTCGACGACGTAGTAAGCGCAAGGGCATTTTTCGGAGCCGACGCGTTCTTGCCCGCGTACTACGACGGGCTCGATCCGCTGCTGGCTTACGTGCCTGCCGACGCGGTCATCGTGCTGGACGATCCGCCGTCGCTCACGCGAGCTGTGCGAGGCGACCGCCAGCGGGCCGAAGACGACGCGGCGAGCCGAGTGGCGTCAGGTCCCCAATTCGTTCCGTCCGCCCTCTATTGCGAGGAGGCCGAGATCGCGGAGGCCCTCTCGTCGCGCCGCGTGGTCACCTTGCAGCGGACGCCCGTGTCCGGCGGCGACACCGACGAAGGCCTCGCGGCGTACGAGAGCGTCCGTGCGGCCATGGACCTCGCGTCCCGAGACCAAGAGGACCTCACGCGGGCCGTCAAGACTTCACGCGCGGCGCGCGGAAAGGGGGCCACGCTCTCCCCGCTGGTGCGGCGGATCGCTCACTGGCGAGCCCACGGATTGCGGATCTTCGTGACGGCGAGGGCCCATACGCAAGCCGAGCGCCTGGTCGCGCTGCTGGGACATCAGGGCGTTGCGTGTCGCGCGCGTCTTGCCGCATTCGACGCCGGATGGCTAGACGAAGCGCACGATGACGTTCAGGTCGTCGTCGGCTCGCTCGCTCGCGGTGTCGTTCTCCCTGCCGACGGGCTCGTGCTCGTCACCGAAGAGGAGATCTTCGGAGCTCGCGCACACCGGCGTCGGGAGCGCTCGCGGGCTGCCGATGCTTCCAGGCCGTTTCTCGAGGACCTTCGCAGCCTCGCCTCCGGGGACCTCGTCGTCCACGCCGAGCATGGCGTCGGTCGATATGTGGGGCTCGTCCACAAGCAGCTACCCGGTGGCCACCGCGACGCGACCGGGCGCACGATATCGGGGCTTGCCGTCGACCTCATCGCCGTCGAATACGCAGGGGGAGACAAGCTCTACTTGCCTGTGTGGCGGCTCAATCAACTCGAGAAGTACGTCGGCGGGGACAAGGGTGAAGCAAAGCTCGATAGGCTCGGCGGCAGCACCTTCGCGCGGACGAAATCTCGAGTCGCGCGCGAGGTTCGAAAAATGGCGGATGAGCTTCTCAGGCTCTACGCGGAGCGCAAGGCGGCTCCCGGCGACGCGCTGCCACCTGTCAGTGACGAGTACAGGGCGTTCGAGGCGACCTTCCCATTCGACGAGACTCCGGACCAGGCGCGCGCCATCGACGAGGTCAATCGGGACTTGGAGTCGCCGCGCCCGATGGACCGCCTGGTCTGTGGAGACGTCGGATTCGGCAAGACGGAGGTCGCGTTGCGGGCGGCGTTTCGCGTGGCCATGAACGGCAAACAGGTGGTGCTGCTCTGCCCGACGACGGTCTTGGCGCAGCAACATTTTCGCACGTTCGAAGCTCGCATGGCGGGGGCGCCGATCGTGGTCAGAGCGATGTCACGCTTCCAGTCGCGAAAGGAGCAGGACGAGATCAGCCGTGGTCTGCGCGATGGTCGTGTCGACGTGGTTGTCGGGACCCATCGTCTGCTCTCCAAGGACATCCACTACAAGGCGCTTGGGCTGCTCGTCGTCGACGAGGAGCATCGCTTCGGAGTCGCTCACAAGGAGCGCATCAAGCAGATCCGCGCCAAGGTTGACGTCCTGACGCTCACGGCAACGCCCATTCCCCGCACATTGCAAATGGCGGTCACAGGGATTCGTGACCTGTCGCTCATGACCACCCCGCCGGTCGACCGGCGGGCCGTGCGCACGATCGTCACGCGCTGGGATGACCAGATCGTGCGGGAGGCTTTGCAGCGCGAGATTTCGCGCGGAGGTCAGTGCTATTACGTCTACAATCGTATCGACAAACTCTACGAGAAGGCCGAGCGATTGCTGGCGCTCGTTCCTTCGGCGCGAATCGCGGTGGCCCACGGCCAGATGGCCGAGTCGGCCCTGGAGGAAACGATGCTCGACTTCGTCGACGGTCGATACGACGTCCTCGCATCGACCGCCATCATCGAGAGTGGACTCGACATTCCTCGCGTCAACACGATGATTATCGACAGGGCCGACCTCTTCGGCCTCGCGCAGCTCTACCAACTTCGTGGCCGCGTCGGACGGAGCAAGGAGCGAGCGTACTGCTACCTGGTCGTGCCGCCGCAAAGCGCGATGACGGACGAATCGCGTTCGCGCATCGAAGCGCTCGAGCGCCATACCGAATTGGGAAGCGGGTACCAGATAGCCGCGCTCGACATGGAGCTGCGAGGGGCCGGCGACTTGCTCGGCGCCGAGCAGTCAGGCAACGTCTCCAGCGTCGGCTTCGACATGTTCTGTCGCATGCTGGACGAGGCCGTCAAGGACATGCGCGGAGAGGACGTGCTCCACGATGTCGACCCGGAGCTTTCTTTCGACGTGGAGGCCTTGCTTCCCGAGGAGTACATCGGGGACGTCGGCGTGCGGCTGTCTCTCTACAAGCGCCTCGCGGGAGCGATCGACGAATCTCATGTCATGGAGATTGCGGCCGAGATGGAAGACCGATTTGGCGCTCCTCCCGAGGAGGCGACGCGTCTCGTCAAATTAATGGCCCTCAAGACCGAGTTGCGGAGATTGCGGGTGCTCGGGTGCGAGGCGAGCGCTCGCCTCGTGACGATTCACGTGGGCGAGCGAACCCCGCTCGATTCCGACCGAGTGGCTGCCCTCGTGCGCAAGGCCAAGGGAGCGTGGAAGCTGACGCCCGACATGCGCCTTTCCCGGCGGTTTGGCGATGGAGAGGGCGACGGCCTCACCCATGCCGACCTAGCGCTCTCCGAGCTCGCGGCGTGCGTGAAGGACGGATAGACCCCGCCAGGTCGCCGGTGTCTGCCGAGAGTCTCCCGTGTGGGCTGCCTCGCATGTTTTGCGAGGTCTTGAAATCGTTGCTGTACGAATCGGACCCATGCGTTGGACTAGGCGGGCGATCGAAGGCGAAAAGGCTCGTTCACGGTCGCGGCGAACAGGGGCACGGGGCTTGCTGCAGGGATTGGACATGGCGCTCCGCCCGGCCTCACCGCGCGCGCATCCCTCGGGGACGCGTGGGTTTTCGCTGATCGAGCTGATGGTGGTGGTCGTCATCGTGAGCATTCTCACGATCCTCGCCGTTCCCTCGCTCAGCGCCGCGCGGATGGACCAGACCGCGTACGGCGACGCGGGCGCCATCATGCAGCTTTTCCGCTCCGCTCGCACCCGCGCCATCGGGTGGGGAGCGGCGATGCTCGTCTCGGCGACGGCCTCGGGGAGCGATCGGGGGACGTTCACGCTCTACCAGAACGCCATAGGCGGCGTTCCGTCGACGACGTGCGGGCCGCCGACGGACTGGAGCGGAGCCGCCGCCGGACAGGTGGTGACCGCGGTGGACGGTGTGAATCTCAACGGAAACGCAGAAGCGGATGCTTCTCTGCAGGCGACGATTTGGTGGACCGCCGGCGCCGCCCCGAGCGCGGGTCAGAATAGTCTCCCCAGTCTCTTCGTCTGCTTCACGCCGCTCGGCCGCTCGTACGTATCGACGGGCGCCATCAGGACTCCCACAATGGTCTCGCCCGCGACGCTCTCGTACTCGCCGATCGAGATCG
>JBEKXD010000055.1:0-37727 GCA_049512415.1 Polyangiaceae bacterium | reverse complement strand
GGGAACTCTGGCCGGCGAACGTCGGCCACACGGTCCCGAGCTCCTGCGAGAGCGCGAGCGCATTTCGTGACGCGGACGGTCGATGAGCAATGTCCGTGCCCCTTCGGTTCGAAGTCGGTCCGTCGAGAACGAGGCTCCCCTTAGGTGTTGGATGCTTCCCTGCGTCACGACTGGCCGCGCTCTGAGCGCCGTCTCGCGGGCGCGTCGATTGTCGCAGTCCGGTGTGACACCTGTCGCATCCCCGAGTGACACAAGTCGCCCGGGCTCGAGCTGGGGACGAGTACCGCTCGAACCGTCGTGACAATTGGTTCCGTTCCCTTTACTTTCCCGCCATGACACTCACGTGGTCTCTTGTGGTTGCGACCTTGAACCGGGAGGAGTGCTTGGTCCAGTCGCTTCGAACCAACGCAAATCAGACTCGGCCGCCAAAGCAGATCATCGTCGTCGATGCGAGTGAGAATTGGGCCGAAACACGTCGAAGTGTACTGAACGCACTGGCTCCCGATTTCCCCGACATCGAGTGGATCTACTTGCAGTCTCCGCAGCGGTCGCTCACCCATCAACGAAATATCGGACTTGCGGAATGCCGCGCAGACGTGGGCTTTTTCCTGGACGATGATTCGTTCATGTATAGAGACTGCGCAGAAGAGGTAATGCGTGTTTACGAAGCCGATCCGTCGGAGAAGATCGGTGGCGTCTGCACATGGATCGAAGGCGCTCCCGAAGGGACGCCGCCGTCCCCGCGGGCGGGTGCCAGTGGCGCGATACTCTCGCGGTGGCTGGGGCAGGTCCTGATGGACACCTGGGACGCTCAGTCTTTGTTTCTCCCTTACGATGGCCACTATCACAGGAGAGCGCTCGACCACGCCGACCCAAAGCAGGTTGGCCCGGCTTCGCTGTTTCACGGGTGTCGAATGACGTATAGAACCGCGGTCGTGCGGAAGGTCGGCGGCTTCGATGAGATGTTGGTCGGAGTCGCATTCTGTGAAGACGGAGACTGCAGTTATCGCGTCTCGCAAATACGCACTATCGCCGTGGCCAAACGAGCCCGGATTTTTCATCAGGCGGCGCAAGGAGGTCGGGTCAACGCGCGCGCCAACACAGCACTCGTATTGGCCAATGCAGTAGCCCTCTACCACGTGCACCACAGCGAGTCGCTTCGCTGGTGGCGTGTGACCGCATTCCGATTCTTGCTTCGCCGTACTGTCCTTGAGTTGCTCCGCGATTGTGCGCGGATGCGCGGAGGCATGCCGCATGTGCTGGGTGCGCTCGATGCACTCCGGCTAGCGCCGAAGATTCTGTGGCGAGACGTCGACTCGCTCAAGAGAGAGTACCCAGGCATACAGATGAAACTGTATCAACTAGGTAGAAGCTCGCTCCGCGTCGGAATGAGGCAAGACGAGCCCAAGCCAATACGATGGGGCCGACAGGAGCCTGGAGTTTGCGAGCGTCCATCGCACCGAGCGACGGGAGCCCAAGAGAAAATACCTCGCAGGCCTTAATGACCGTCATCAGGTGGTCGTACGATTCGCCCGAGGATTGGACGACCGTGGTTTCGACGTCGCACGGACGAGTGGGAACATGAAACTCGATTACGCGGCGATCGTCTTGATTTGCCTTCTCGTAGAACTGGCGAGCTGCAGCGGCAGTTCGGCGACCGTCTTCGCGGACGCGGGCCAGCAACAGGGCGACGCGGCCAATGGCGGTACGAACAGCCCGTTGGATGCCATGACCATGAGCCCCGGCGACGCCGATACGGGCACGGGGAGCAATCCGCGCTCCGAGGGTGGCTCAGGCTCGAGCGGTGGGAGCTCCACATCGAGCGGCGGGAGCGCCGCGAGCTATGTGTTGACGGTCGATCTCGTCGGCGCGGGCATAGATGAAACCGTCGACTCATCGGATGGCGTGATCGATTGCGGTCCCGGTCCGGTGACGGTGCCGTGCTCGGCGAGCTATGCGTCGGGGACGCAGGTCACCCTCACGGCGAACGTCGGCGACAGCGCCTTCTCGTTCGGGGGCTGGAGTGGCGGTGGTTGCTCGGGAACCGGGAGCTGCGTTCTCACCACGAACTCTACGCAAACGGTAACCGCGTCCTTTCACGCCGCTCTGACGTACACGGACAGCGAGGACTTCATCGTGCCTACCGGCATCGCGTCGGTAGACGTTCAGCTCTGGGGAGGCGGCGGCCAAGGCGGATTCGCCGGCGCCTTCAACGCGTCTCTGGGGTGCTATACCGGCACCGGTGGGGGAGGCGGCGGAGCGTACAACGCGCAAACTTTGACCGTTGTCGCGGGCAATACGTATCCAATCACCGTGGGCTGCGGGGGTTGCGTTGTGAGCTCCGATATGAATCAGCTCGATCTCGGCGGAGACAGCAGCTTCGGCTCGCTCTTGACGGCCGGCGGAGGACAAGGGGGCTCGGATTCCCCGCCCACCGGAGGCCCCGGCGGAGCGTGCTCGGGTCCCGGGTGCGTTGCGGGCATAAGCGGGAATTCTGGCTCCTCTTCAAGCTGCAACGGCGGAAACGGAGGGGCAGCAGGGGGGCCCGACGGAGGTACCGGCGGAGTGTATGGATCGAACGGCGGGGATGGCGTGACGCCGGGAGGAGGCGGCGCCGGAAGCGAAGGCATCGCGGGGGGCATGGGCGCACCGGGTGAAGCGATCGTGTCTTGGTAGGTGGGACCCTTGCTCGTCTGGCGCCAGTCGGAGCATTGATGACCGACGCCGCCGGCATCCCCGCCCTAGTTGATGCCATCCGGCATCTGTGCGGCCTTGAGGAAAAGCGGCTGCCCACCTTCGTTGCGGCGCACGGCCTTGGCACGCGTCACCGATCGGCGGTCACGCGGCTCCAGATGTCTCTCGCTAGCCCCCCCGAGCTCGACGAGGTCGGCGCCGCTCGCGTCCGACGCCACGGCTGCCCGGTGGCCCCGCCATCCGCCCCGTGATTCGCGCGGCGCGGTATCCTGCGATCTGCGCATGCTCCTGTCCTTCCTTGGCCCCTTGGTCGGGTTCGGCATTTTCGCCGCCTTCGTGCTGCTGCTCGGCGGCCCGCTGCTCGTGACGGGTCTCATGGCGACGGGCCGCGTACGATATCGAGCGGGGCTGGCGTTTCTGACGCTCGCCGTGGCTTGCGTACTTGCTTCCGGTGGCGGCAACTTCGCCTATAACCTGCTTTTCTGGACGAATAAGAGGGACTCGTTTGCGGTGTTTGCGCTGATGGCCATGGCTCTCTTTGGATCTCCGGTCGCGGCTGCGGCGGTCCTCTTCACCCGTTCGGCGCGCCGACTTCGGTGGACGGTGCCGGCTGCGGTGCTCCTTGTCGGTACGGGTTCGCTCATCGGTCGGGATATCCTTTCCCGCGCGCGCCGCGACATCGAGGAGCGAAGGCTGGCCGAGAACGCGATCATCGATTCATCGGCCTCGGCGTTCGTGCACGCTTCCAGGGACCGAACGCAAACGGATGGCCCGCGCTTCTTGTTCGGCCACGCGCGGCCGGCCGTAGACGTAACCCTGCTTTCCAATCCGCTCGCAGCGCCCCGCGATACGGAGATGTGCATGGTGCGCACCAGGGACTACCTGCCAAAGAACTCCGACCCAGCGGTGCTCGGCGATGTGACGTGGCTTGCCGAGGACGCGGACTGCACCTCGACGCACGAATACGATCTCGCTGTCGTCGGAAGGCACACGGAGCGCATCGCTTCCGTTCCTCTCCAGACGAGGGAAACGCCCGTGGATGCGAGTCTCTTCTCCTCGACGA
This sequence comes from Polyangiaceae bacterium, assembly GCA_049512415.1. GTDB lineage: Bacteria > Myxococcota_A > Polyangia > Polyangiales > Polyangiaceae > Palsa-1150. Next base: position 33,970 of record JBEKXD010000055.1, on the reverse strand, counting down.
AGGTGACTGAGGGCTGGCGCGAGGGCGGCGTCCCGCTCTCGGACATGAATCTCGCCGCCGCGCAAATGCAGGTGGCAACCGGCCCACACGGCGAGAAGGTCTTCGTCGTAACGGCGCCGCCGTTGCACGCCGCTCCGAGTGCATTCCCGTGCACAGCTCCGGGTCTGCTGCTCAGCGTGGGCGAGGTCATCTCCGTGCAAGCAGCGCTTGCGCCGTGCGTCCTTGGCTATAACCTCTTTACACTGGACGACGACCTATTCTTCGCCGCCTCGGTGCAGACACCGATTCCCCCGGATTCCGAAGCGATGAATCCGAACTGGACGCAATGGCTGCTGCGCGTCGACGCTCGCGGCGTCGAGCAGATCTGGCCCAAGCGGGGGGCGCGGTAGAATACGGGACGGACCTCCGCATCGCCGTGGCACGCGAGATAGCCGAAGGACCCCGTCCGTCGTGCGGTTTGTCCAGTACATCGACTTGTCCATTACTAATGGACGTACTACTTTGCTGGACCGTGTACGCGCCTTGTCTTCAGGGCGATGACGAAGAGCACCAGGTTACGCACGAGGCCTCCAACGGTCAGCACCTCGACGCTGAAGAAGTCGGCGGCGGCGGGCCCCCAATGCGCCTTGAGGAACGTCTTCCACGGCATGGTCCCTCCCCGGGTCGGGGCAGGCTCAATGCCGTGAGCCTTGAGGATGCGCTGAATGGTCGAGCGGCCGAGGGTCAGACCCACGTTCTCGAGGGCGCCACGAAGTCTCGTGCACCCCCACGATGGATTGTCGCGCGCCATGGCGACCACTTGCTCGACCGTATCGCTCGGAGAGCGTCTCCGGCCGGGGCCAGAACGCGCCGCCGTCCCGTCGTATTTGGCAGCGACCTGCTGCCGGTACCAACGCAAGATGGTTTCGGGCCTCGCGAGCGACGCCATCTCGACCAACCGCGCGCGTCCAAGCGGCCTGCCTATTTCCGCGAGAAGCCGGCGTTCGGCGTCGGTGAATCGCAGACGCTTGGACCCTGCGTGGGCCTGGAGTTGTGGAGCGGAGCCTTCAGCGCCATCACGGCCCATACGCGACTGCCGGGATCGTCACGGCCCGTGACGATTCACGACGGCCCAAATTAAAATCCTCAATGATTTCAGCGCGCCCGGCAGGACTCGAACCTGCGACCCGCGGCTTAGAAGGCCGCCGCTCTATCCAACTGAGCTACGGGCACGTCGGACCCGTTCTATCACGAGGCACTGGCCGGCGAAGTGGGCACATTGGCAGGCTGCGTCGGTACGGGGATCATGGTCACCTCCGCATCGCGCTTGCAGCCCTCGCCTTTTCGATCCGATTCTTGTCCGCTTCAGACAGGGATCTGCTGGCCTCGCGAAGTGTCAGCCCTGAGGCGCGCCCTGCTCGAGGCAACAACCAATCCACAACGCGCGCAGGCGTCTTCTTAGCGGTCTCGCGCAGCACCCAGCCAATCGCCTTGCGAATGAAAAACTCCTTTTCTTCCAGCATCGAGTCGGCGTAGCGACAGAAGCGAGCGAAGTCGCCTTCGCCTCGACGAAGGGGCAGCAGCAGCGCCAGCAAGGCCGAGCGGCGGATCCAAAAATCATCGTCACGGGCCCAGCGATCGAGCACCGGAGCCACCTCGGCCGGAGAAGACTCCGCGAGATAGCCGGCGACATGCGCCGCCAGGTTGTCGACCAGCGCCCAGCCGCGCGACTGGCGCAGCAGTTCTTCGACAAAGCCCATGTCTACGGGCAAGAGCAGCTCCTTTCGTTGCTCCAGCACCTCGACGGCGGCGGAGCGGCGTTCGTGAATGGGCTTTTCCCATAGGCCTTCGGCCAAGGTCAGAATCCGGACGCGATTCCAGTCCGGGTTCGCGCGGAGCACGTCGACCACGATTTTGCGCGTGGCGGGCACCGTGGCGCCCAGATGTTCGAGTTCGCTCTTGAGGTAGCGCTTTTCCCGGACCGCGCGCTCCCGCGTTCCCACCGCTCGCAGCTTGGCCTCGATTTCGTCGACGATCCTACGCATGTCGTTTCCTTCGCCACATCCCGCCTCAACCCGGGATCGCTACTACAGCCTGAGGGCGCGCAAAGTCATTGAAGCGCGCCTTCAGACCCTGAAGGCGGCTCTTTCCGGGATCCCGTCACCCGGCGCTTCTCGCAGTAGCACGAGCATTGACAGTGTTAGCACTGCCCTTGGGGAAGTCTGATGAACTTTGTGACGATCCTCGGCTGCTCACTCCGCCTCCATTCCCTCCAACCGAAACCTGAGCGGCATATCGACCTCCGCGGCGACGGGCGTCGTTCCCTGGCGCGCGGGTACGAACATCCAGCGCTGGACCGCCTCGAGGGCGGCGTTGTCGAGGAGTTCCATCCCCGAGCTCTTCTCCAGCGAGACGTGCTGCGGATGCCCGTCCGTTCCCACGAGAGCTCGAATCGTGACCGTGCCCTGCAGCCGCATCCGTCGGGCCGCCGCGGGATACCGAGGCGGGGCGTTGTTTAGATACGCCGCGTCGTAGCTCGGCCCCACGATGGGCAGCGCCTTGCCGCCGGCGACGCTGCCATCTTTACCGCCGGGAGATCCACCCGGCACACCGGCATCGACTCCACGGGCGTCGCCCCGCGCGTTCGAATCGGCGATCGCGGGGTCGCCGATGGGGACGGCAGTCTCTCCTTCTGGCGCGGTCTCGTCCGGCCGGATCCCGAACGAAGGAGGCGAAGGAGGCGGCGACGCCACCGGCGGGGTCTGCGCGGGCGCGTGGTGGGCCGTGACGATCCTCGGCTCGGGCTTCGGTTGCAGCGTCGGCTCGGGCCTCGGATCCAGCGTCGGTTCTGGCGGAGCGACGACAACCGCTGGGGCAGGCTCGAGGATGTCGACGTCAACCGCTTCGTTCCCGTTCACAGTCAGCGGGTCGCGACAGTACGTGGCCCATGCGGTGCCGCCGCCGTGGAGAGCGATCGACACCGCCAATGCCGCCACTACGGTCCTGGATTTCGTCGTTCTCGGCATCGTGTCGACGGCGAGGGCTCTGGCCTGCAAGCGTCCACCCCCTCGCGGTCCAAGATACGTTGGCTGCTCCCCGCCGGGGCGCTCGCGTGAGAACGCTTCCGAGGTCATGGAGGCGGCCCACGTCTGCGCACCCGGCCATTTTCTTGTCGCAGTCCTCCGCGCTCGCGACACGGCCTCCGTTGGTCGCCAGACCCAATCCATGAGAAGAACGTAGCACATATTGTTAAGTTCGTGTTACAAGCCGCATGGCGCATGGGTCGACGAAAAGCGCGGGCCCCGAGAGGGCTAGTGAGCGCCCAGCTCCCGCGCGGCCACCGTCGGCGGGGGAGCTCCTCTGTCGCGCTGGCGCTGGCTGCAGGCCTCGGGCTCCCCGGAAGCGCGCGGGCGGGGGGCGTTCAGACGCTGGCGCCCGTCGAGGTCACGGACTCTGCCGACAACCTGGTGGGTAGCGCCGACACCTCGACGGAGGGCACGATCACGCCGGCACAGCTCGAGGACCGACCGCTCATGCGCACCGGCGAACTCCTCGAAGGCGTCCCTGGGCTCATCATCAGCCAGCACAGCGGCGAGGGCAAGGCGAACCAGTACTACCTTCGCGGTATCAACCTCGATCACGGCACCGACTTCGCGACGACCGTCGACGACATGCCGGTCAACATGCCGACGCACGCCCACGGCCAAGGGTATTCCGACCTCAACTTCGTCATCCCCGAGCTGCTCAGCGGCGTCCAGTACCGAAAGGGCCCCTATTACGCCGACGAAGGAGACTTCTCCGCGTTCGGCGCAGCCCACCTCGACTACGTCCACGAACTCAAGTATCCGTTTGCCGTGCTGACTGTCGGCAATGACAGTTACGAGCGGGGGTTCGCCGGCGCGTCCGTCGATTTTCTGAAGGGCAAGGTGCTCGCCGGCTTCGAGGGGCTGCACGACGACGGCCCGTGGGTCAATCCAGACAACTACGACAAACTCAATGGCTTGTTGCGCTACACGAACTCGTTCGGGAGCAATACGGTCACCGTCGACGCGATGGCGTACTACGGGGCGTGGAACGCCACGAATCAGAGCGCCGACCGCGCCATCGACGAAGGGCTGATCTCCCGTTTTGGAAACCTCGACCCGTCGGACGAGGGCAAGTCCTATCGCTACAGCCTGTCCGCCCAATGGAAGCACACCGAACAAAAGTCCCTGACAACGGTCAGCGCGTACAGCATCGCTTACGGAATGGACCTCTACAACGACTTCACCTACTTCCTGGAGAATCCGAGCTACGGGGACCAGTTCCACCAGAAGGACCGACGCGTCATCGTCGGGCTGAAGGCGAGTCAGACGTCGTTCGACAAGATCTTCGGCCGCGACATGGACAATACGATTGGCCTCCAGGTCCGCAACGACTTCATCACGCCCGTCGCGCTCTATTCCACGGATCAGACTGCCTATAAGCAGACCGAAGTCCAAGACGATGTCACGCAGGTCAACGTCGCACCCTACTTTCAGAACCGCGTCCAATGGGCGGACAAGTTCCGCACCGTCGCCGGCTTGCGCTGGGACTATTTCAACTGGGACGTCCGCGCGAACATACCGCAGAACTCCGCGCGCATCAGCGCCGACATGGGGAGCCCGAAGCTCAGCATGATCTTCGGTCCGTGGGCCAATACGGAGTTCTTTCTGAACGGCGGCTTTGGATTCCATAGCAATGACGCGAGGTCCGCGACCGAGAAGGTCGACCCGCAGTACAACCTGCTGCAGACGACGGTCCCAGCGCTCGAACGGGCGATCGGCGCTGAGGTCGGGACCCGCACCGCCATCGTTGCGCATCTTCAAGACGAGCTCACCTTCTGGTACATGCACCTCGCCTCCGAGCAGATCTTCGACGGCGACCACGGCGTCACGACGCCGAGTTTCGCAAGCCACCGCTACGGGATCGAATCGGCCAATTACTTCACTCCGTACAAATGGCTTACGGTCGACGCCGACATCGCCTACTCCGTCCCGGTATTCGAAGGCGATCCGGCCGGTACCTCTATTCCCGGGTCTCCGACCTGGGTGGTCTCCGCCGGCGCAGCCGTCGACGATGTCAGCGGTTTCTTCGCGTCGCTGCGCATGCACTACTTCGGCAGTCGTCCCCAGATCGACAACGACGCCGTCGAGTCGATTCCCAGCACGATTGTCAATGCCCGCGTCGGCTACAAGTCCCGCTTCAAGGGCTTCAAAGACTGGCGCATCTGGATTGATAGCTTCAACGTTTTCAATAATGCGACGAGCGACATCGACTATTACTACACGTCCCGTCTCCCCGGGGAGCCGCCCGCCGGCGTCAACGACGTGCACACCCATCCGGCGACCTCGATTCAAGTTCGCGCAAACCTGAAGGCGGTATTTTGATGGGTCGCGACCGACTGATTGTGGCGTACGAGGGAGCCTGCCTCGTCGTCGCGGGGACGTCGCTCCTCAGCTGCAACAACGCCGGTACGGTGCAGAGGCCCTGCGGGACTGGATCCGGTACCGTCTTGACGTGGACGAGCGGGACCCCGCCGGTGAGCCAGAACTCGGGCGTAACCGTCGAACTCAACAACGTGACTTTCGGCGGCAATGTCGGTGGCAATGGCCTGTTCGTCGCCGTCGGCGAGGCCGGAACCATCATCACGTCGCCCGACGGTGTCACGTGGACGATCCAGATCTCGAACACGCCTCTCAGCCTCTATGGCGTGACGTACGCGGACAACGAGTTCATCGTGGTGGGGGGCAATTCCCTCGCGGGGGCTGGCGTGGTCCTATCCGGCACCCCCGACGGCGTCACGTGGACCGTGGAAGATGTGTCGGGCACGCTCTCCACGAACTTGACTGGCGTCACCTACGGCAGCAGCCGGTTCGTCGCTGTAGGAAACGATCAGGTCATCACCTCCCCGGACGGAGTCAACTGGAACTCGCTGACGACAGAGCCGAGCGGAATCACCAGCCCGACGGTCAACCTCTACAACACCGCCTACGGCAACAACCTCTTCGTCGCGGTGGGCACGTACAGCGAGTCGACGCCGACGCAGGAGATCGTCTACGACGGACTCATCGCCTCCTCGCCCGATGCCGTCAACTGGTCGATCCTACCGTATGAGTCGAATTACCTTTCCGGCATCACCTACGGCGGAGGTCAGTTCGTCGCTGTCGGCCGCGAAGGCGCGATCCTGACCTCGACCGACGGCACCACGTGGGCCGCACAATCGGTCCCGCAACTGAACGCGGCCGCGACCCCGTATTTGATCACACTGCTCTACGCCGAGAATCAATTCGTGGCCGTGGGCAACTACGTCGGCATCTGTCCAAGCACAGGCTTGCTCGTCACGTCACCCGACGGCGAGACATGGGCCGTCCAGCCCGTTGGACCAAACGTCTATGGGGTCGCTTATGGCACCGTCGCGGGCGTAGGGACGTTCGTCGCCGTCGGAGGAGAATGAAGGGAATGGTTCGCCATGATCCAGCGATCGCGCCTGGCACATCCTGGGCCAAGAGAGGCATCTTGGACGCTCGATGCGAGTGGTCCCTTGCAGCTGGCACCTCGCTTGCTCAATGAGGCTGACATGAGTACCTTCGAGCTCGTCGTCGGCATTGGATGCGCTGCGGCGATTCTGTCGAGCGTCGGCGATTCCCGCGCCGATTGCGCGCAGCCACGGAGCTACGCCCCTACGGTCTCCGGCAATGAAGTCACGGTCTGCCCGACAAGCCCCGACTCGCATGCGATCCCAGGATGCCCGGCGGCGGGCGGAATGCTTAGGATCGATGTTGCGATCGGGGCGGTCACGAAGCTGGCAGACGTGTGCGTGGCCGCCGGGACCGGGTCTTGCGAGTCCATCTCGAACGCATGCGCCTCTTCGTGTTACGTCGACCCGTGTGTGCCACCCGGAAGCTACCAATACGGGTATGGGACGCCTTATGAGTGTGGCGATGGGTGCAACACGGCCTACTTCGTCGAGGTGACCGTGACCCAGCCTCTCGGCGCGTGTATGTCGGACGCGGGCGCCGGCACCCCCGTAGCCGGCGCACCCTGGGATGGAGGCGGAGCCTATGGGATTAACACGAACTGTCCCTACGAGGAGCCAGCACCGGCCCAAGGTCTTCCTCCGTCCAACGGCCAGCCAAGCAACGCCTCATCGGAAGGTGGAGCGGCCGAGCAGCCCGCGGACGCCAGCGGTGGAGCCGGTTGCTCGCTCGTGCGCCTGCCGCGGACCGAGCGAACCGTCCTCACAGTCGATGGGCTTGCGCTGCTCCTTGGATTGAGTTCGATAGGGCGCCGACGGACGAAACCCTGACACGATGTCATTTGTCTGGCTCGCGCTGGCCATCACTCTCGCCGTCGAGGTTCCGATCGTAGCGGTCTTCTATCCTCGACATCGTTTGCGGATGATCCTGGCGTGCGTCGCCGCGAACTGCCTCACGAACGTTTCGCTCAATTTGGTGCTGCTGCGGGCGGCGTACGCTTACGACTCAACGCTTCTCGCGGGAGAATCCGCGGCGCTCCTCTTCGAGGCACTCGTGTACGCGCTCGTGGCCCCCAATCGTGAATGGTCGCGCGCGCTCGCCGCGTCGGCGGCCGCGAACCTCGCGAGTTTCGCACTCGGGTTGATTCTTTTCTAGGATTTCGGTGCAAATTCCGCGTGCCGAAGCGCGCGAGTCATGGAGCGGTCTGGTCCCGATGAGGATGAGCGCCTGTGTGGCGCTCAACCTCGCGAGCCCAGGGGCTGCCCGGATACTGATTGACCATGGTCTCGGCTTCGCCGCGCGCTTCGGAGCGCTTACCCTGGCGGGCCAGCGACTTGACGGCAAGCGCCGCTATTTCGGGAGCGTTGGAACTGCTCGGGAAGAGAGCAAGCCCCCGCTTTGCTAGGTCGTACGCGCGAACCGGATCGACATCGACGAGGATCCTGAGCTGCGTCATGAGCGACGATTCGTCGAGGGACGCGTCCGGGCTCGGGGACGACGACGGTCCAGCCGCTACACCTGTCCCGGCCACGGGGGGATCAGGTGGAGCGACCGGTTCTTTGGCGTAGTTGGCGTACGGACTTGCCGGCAGCTCCGCTCCTCCGGATTCGGTGGGTGCTATGCGACGTTCCGCCGCCGGTCGCCCAACCCACAGCGCCACCGCGAGCGCGAGGAGCCCAGCGATAAGGAGCGCCGAAACCTGTAAGCTTCTCGCGCGGGTCACGGGGATTCAGTCGTCCCTCATTGGCACTGAAGCTCGGCCGCATTGGCCGTCTCTAGAGCCTGCATCGGGGCCTGCATAGCGGGCCACTTCGTCTGAGCGCCCGAGGTGGGTCCCGGGTTGTCGCTGTTCGCATATTGCCACGCCCAAGCTCCTTTGTAGCCGTTGGAATAGAGCGTCGTATAGAGGCTGTCGGCCGGGATCGTACCGCCGTCCAGGGCCGGGCTTCCGACCGCCCAGAACTCGCCGACGACGATCGGCTTGTCCAGGTTCCACGAGGACGCCGTGTATATGAACGGGGATACGGGGTCTGCCTCGCCGACCGTACCCCAATTGTCATAGTAATGAATTTCGTAGTAATCGAGCGTGCCGTTCGCCTGGCCGCCCGCCCCTTTGAGTTCGGCGTCCGAGTAGTAGTTCGTTCCGCTCTGACCGTGCTGGCCCCCTAGAGCAATGATCGTCCACGCACCGTTGGTGACCTTGGCCGACGGGTCGGCGGTGTGGATGGCGGAGGCAAATACGTTGACGCACGTCTGAATGACGCTGATGCTGACGGAGTCGCCCGGATTCCAAGGACCGCTGGGGTTCGGCCCGTCGTTGATCATCCCCTCGGGCTCGTTGAAGATCTCCCACGAGTAGACCCCGGGGTTGCCTTTCAGCGCCGTGACGAGCGGCGTGAGCACATTGGTCACATAGGCGTTGCGGTTTGCGGTGGTCGTGAGCAGAAGTTTGTTGTTGGCAAGGACCGTCGCGTCCGTCGCCTGATTCGACGCCAGCATGCCAAAGGACCAAAGGCTGATGTTCAGCGCTTCGCCGGCGGCGGCGGCGGCATCGACGATCGACTTGACGTCCGCGATGTTCGACGCGCTGATTGGAATCGCGAGACCGGTGCTGGGATCGTAGCCCGGGGTCGACATGCCGTCTGTGTGAAACCACCAGCGAACGACCCGTCCGCCGACCGGATAGATGTTGGTAAAGAGCCCGTTGAAACTCGTCAGGTTTGGCTTGGGAACATCGCTCGCGAAGCTAAACCAAGCTACGTTGACCCCGCTTGCGAACTTCGGATTGCACGATGCTGCATCGCCGACGGCCGCGTCGGTGGGCCCTCCGGAGCTGCCGCTGGAGCTACTCGAACTCGAGCCACTGGAGCTGCCCGAGCTCGAGCTGCTGGAGCTCGAGCTCGCGCCACTCGAGCTCGAGCTGCTGGACTTGCCGGAGCTCGAACCACTGGAGGCGCCCGAGCTCGAGCTGCTGGAGCTCGAGCTGCTGGTGGAGCCACTTGTACCGCTCGACGAGCTAGAGTGCCCACTGGAGCTGCCCGAGCTCGAGCTGCTGGAGCCCGAGCTCGTGCCGCTGGAGCTCGAGCTGCTGGACTTGCCGGAGCTCGAACCACTGGAGGCGCCCGAGCTCGAGCTGCTGGAGCTCGAGCTTGCGCCACTCGACGCGCCGGAGCCTCCACTCGAGCTGCCCGACGCACCCGCTTCGCTCGAGGGGCCCGGCGACCCATTGCCACTGTCGTCGTCTGTGCCACCGCACCCGAAAGCTGCGACAGTAGTCATCACCAAGGCTGCACTCGAAACCATTGTAAGGCGCATGGGCATTCCCTTTGTTGCTACGCCGCGCGCAGGCCACGGCATTATGAGACCCTGTCATCTGCCACAAATCCGAACCAGTATCAACCGGAGCTACCGGGAATACTGCGGCTTCTCGCGGAGTCTCGCGTCGACGCGCCGCGCAGGAGAGGTCTTACAGCGGCCCCGGCGGGGCGTGCTAATCGCTCATCGGCCCATGGCGGGCGTATTATTAGTTGGGTGTGGAAAAGGAGATCGCGGCGCTTTTATGGAGACCGCGACCACTTCCAAGAATGCGTCACCGAGCGAGCGCGCGTCGCAGACCGTCGGGATCCTCCATGCTCACGAGGAGCTGCCGAAGCCGCACGGGAAATCCGAGGACGTGGGCGCGTTGGTCGGGCTTCTCTAGGGCCCGCGCACCGTCGCCGTCCACATGAAGACGGGCGACGCAAACGGCCCGACGTTCGCTCCCGCAAGAGCTTCTCCCACACACACCGCGACCGGCGCCCCCGCCTCCATGCCCGCAACCGCGACACCCATCGTCCGACCGCTCGGCGCGAACGTAATCGTGGCCCGCACGGCGTCGCCCGACTTCAGGCACGCTCGGGCCGCAGGGAGGACCTGGGCGACTGCGCTCTCGACCGCCCCCATTGCGGGCCGCAGCGGCACACTGTCAGGAGTCCCCGACGACAGGCTCATCCTACCAGCGCCCACTGGGACCGGAACCTCGGACTCACCATCGACGGGGGGGTCGCTAAGCGGCCCCCCTCGAGCTGGCCCATCGAGCGCGGAGGTCGCGCGCCTCCCGGCCCTGCGCCCCGTCTCTGCCACATTGTCGCCTGCCGGCGCGCGCGGAAGCAACGACGGATCGATCGCGTCGTCTGCCGAGGCGAGGGAAGCCGCTGGAGTCGGCGGGACCGACCCGCGGATCGACGCCAAGGGAGCCCTCTCGGGTGGAGTCTGCGGGTTCCGTGGACCGACGAGAAGCAGCGCTGCCGCAGCCGCAGCGAGGGCGGTCACGGTTGCTCCCGCATGGAGCCACGGTTTGCGCGCCACGGCCCGCCGTTCGGGCGACACGGCCTCGCCGAGCAGCGGTACGTTGAGCAGGGGACTGTTCTCCGAACGCGCTGCGCCTTCCCGTTCGACGCGCGCAAGAATTCTCGCGATTCGTTCGTCGCCTGCGTTGGGGCCTGGGTCAGGCTCCGGCCAGCGCGCGAGCGCGTTGTCGATCCGTGTTTCGAGGTCGTCGACTGCGCCTCCGGCGAAGCTCTTTTCCGCGCCCATGATTCAGGTCTCCTCAGGGCCGAAGCCGCGGCGGACCATGTAATCGCGAAGCTTGCGGCGCGCCTCGTGAACCCGCCACGCGATGGTTCCCTCCGGCGTCCCGAGAATCGCCGACGCCTCCTCGTGCGATCGCCCATCGATGCAGACGAGAATCAGCGTCGTCCGCAGACTCTCGGACAGAGTGTCGATTCCGGCTGCGAGCGCCTCGTAGAGTTGGCGCGGCGCAGTCCCCGTCGCTCCCGAGTCGGGCGACCCTTCGACGGCGGCGAAGTGATCCAAGCGCGGGTCATCGACGTCGCAAGTCACGCCTCGGGTCCTGCGAGAGCGGAGCACATTGAGGGACAGATTGACCGCGATGCGATAGAGCCACGTGTACGGCTCGCTCCGACCGTCGAAGCGGTCGAGCGCGGCAAACGCTCGGATGAACGTTTCTTGCGTAACGTCCTCGGCTTCGATGCGATCGTGGAGGAGGTGGGTTGCGAGCCCATGGATGCGACGTTGATGACGCGCGACCAACTCCCCGAAGGCGGCGATCTCGCCACGCCGGACCCGAGCGACCAGCTCCCGGTCGGTCCCGCTCATCATGGGAGGCCGCGATGCGAACACAGCCTGAGCGCCGCGGGGGCGCGACGTTGCGCCCTGCAGCCTCCCGCGACCGGGCCCGAGGTCGGAATCAGGGAGCACACCGTTGGTGACACACACGAGCGCAAGCACGCCATCTACGACACGCTCGGGCTCCATCCGCTTGGGTCGCGTTCGGCCTCCCCCGGATCATAGCTGACTCACAGCACGTTGGCTGCGAGCTCCGCGAGTTCGCTGCGCTCCCCCTTGGCGAGCAGAACGTGCGCCGCGAGTTTCTCCCCGTGGAAGCGCTCGGCGGCCACGGTAAGCCCATTGGATGCGCTGTCAACGTAGGGATTGTCAATCTGGCCCGGGTCCCCCGTCAGGACGACCTTCGTGCCGTCGCCCGACCGCGTGATGATCGTCTTTACTTCGTGGGGCGTGAGGTTTTGCGCCTCGTCAACGATGATGAACTGCGCGGGGAGCGATCGCCCCCGGATGTACGTGAGCGGTTCGACCTGGATTTGACCGGTCTCGAGAAGCTCCGCGTACGCCCGCGGACCTTTGCGGGACCCGCCCGAGAACAAGAACTCGAGATTGTCGAAGATGGGCTGCATCCAGGGGTTCAGTTTCTCGTCGACGTCGCCGGGCAAAAAGCCGATGTCGCGACCGAGCGGCATGACCGGCCGCGACACCAGCATGCGCGTATAGGCTCCGTCTTCGACCGTGCGTTTGAGACCGGCAGCGATCGCGAGGAGGGTCTTGCCCGTACCCGCTTTTCCCACGAGAGTGACGAGGCGGATGGATTCGTCGAGAAGGAGGTCGATGGCAAACGATTGTTCCTTGTTGCGAGGCCTCACCCCCATGACCCCATCGCGCGGAACCCGGAGCCCAACGATGGCTCGCTTGGTCGCGTCAAAGCGGCCGAGCGCGGTATGTGAGGCATTCGTCCGGTCGCGAAGCATCAAGCACGCGTTGGGAGCCGGGATAGGCTCGTGCGGAGCCACACGCCCATCACGAAAGAATGCGTCGATCTCTTCCGGATCGAGATCGTAGGTCGGGATACCGCTCGTGAGACGATCGGTCTCGATGCGCTGATTCTCGTAGGTCTGGGCGGCCATTCCGAGCGCATCGGCTCGGATACGCATGTTGGTGTCCATCGTGACGAACACGGTCGGGCGGCCGCTGTCGTTCTCACGAATCTCGAAGGCCAACTGGAGGATGGCCTGGTCCATGGTCGAGGGGTCAATCGCACTCGGAAGCCTCATCGTCTTGTTCGGCACGGCCACCCGCAACGTGCCGCCCGAGTCGAGCGCCACCCCCTTGGACAGCGCTCCGCCCCGTTCCCGCAGTTCGTCGAGCAGCCGAGCGGTGGCGCGCGCGTTGCGCCCTCGCTCCGATCCTTCCCGCTTGAAGTGGTCGAGTTCCTCGATGGAATATATCGGAATGATTACGTTATTGTCCTCGAATCGGAAGATTGCGTTCGGGTCATGGAGAAGTACATTGGTGTCAAGGACGTAGTTTTTCTTCATCGGGGGTCTCGACGCAGGCTCGGCGTCATTTCGGGCGTAGCCGCGTGACCGGCGGTGCGCAAGCGGCAGATGCAATGTGGACACGACACCCCTACAATCACGCCATCGTGTCGGAGGCGAACGCCGCGAGCGTTGCGTGGTCGGGTCGGGGCCCTTCTGATTTCCTCCCGGGGGAGCTGCGCTCGCTCGAAGATCTGCTCACCCGAGCCGACCGAGAGGTTCGACTCCTCGGCGCGCTTACGCCACGCGAAGCGTACGCCGAGCGGGCCCGGCTCGTCGGCGCGCTCGGCCGTCGTCAGCCCTTGGTGCCCCGTTGGACATACGAGGCGAGGTCCCACGCCGACTTGCGCCGATCCCTCGAGTGTGCAGACCGTTGGCTGGCGCACCGGGCAGACCCGCTCGCCAGTACCTATCAGGCGCGCCTGCGAGAATTGGCGCTCGAAGCGGCGATTTGTGAAGCGGCAGGGACCCGGGCGCTCGCCGCGCTGGCTCGGTCGCGCTTCGCAGGGGCAAACCCAGAGTCCGAAGCGGCGGCCGCGGAGGCGTGCCGACGTTGGCTTTCCGAGAAGGGCCTCGAACCAAGCAAGCGCCGGATCCTGAGCGATTCGCCAGACGCGCTCTCTCTGGTGTCCCTCATCCGAGCGGCGGTGGGGGCGGCCCGATTGCCGTTCGCCGTCGTGCCGAGCTCCCCCCTGGCCGCGCTCGCGGCCACCGGTGACGACGTGATCCTCGTGGCAACCGGCCGCCTTGTGTTGGAGGAAGACGCCCGGCGTACCGCCATCCACGAGGTCGAGGGCCACGCCCGACCACGCCATTGCGCTCGCAGCGCTGCCCTGGCGATCTTTCGAGTGGGTACGGCGCGAGGAGTCGACGACCAAGAGGGGCGCGCGGTCCTGCTCGAGCAGCGCGCGGGGCTCCTCGGGACGCGCCGCCGCCGACAGCTCGCGACGCGTCATTGGGCGGTCTTGGCCATGGGCGACGGAGCCTCTTTCGGCGACGTGGCGCGCGCCCTCGTGGACGACCACGGGCTCGAGGCTCCCGACGCCGTCGTCGTCGCGGAACGGGTTTTCAGGGGCAGCGATGGCCGTGCTCCGGGCCTCGGTCGCGAGCGAATCTATCTGGACGCCTTCGTCCGCATGCAGAGTTGGTTGGCCCTCCACCCGGAGGACGAGCGCGTGCTGGCGTCGGGCCAAGTCGGGATCGACTCCGTTGAAACGTTGCGCCCGTGGACGCCCCACACGCCTATTGCGTTGTGCGAGACCTTCAACGAGACTCTCGAGCCGACGCGGAGGCCTTGATGCGCTGGTACCACTACGTGGCGTACTTCTTCGGGGGTGCCTTCATGGCCAACGCAGTCCCCCATTTCGTGAGCGGGGTCACGGGCCATCCCTTCCAAAGTCCCTTCGCGACGCCACCGGGCCAGGGACTTTCGACGTCGACCACGAATGTGCTCTGGGGCCTATTCAACGTGGCGGTCTCCTACGTGCTGCTGAGCCGAGTGGGGAATTTCGACCTGCGCAAGACGACGCACGCGGTCGTCTTCGGGGTGGGCGTCTTGATCCTGTCGCTGCTTCTGTCGCGCCATTTCGGGATGTTCTACGGAGGGCTCTGAGGCGAGAGACCTACGACGCGGGGTTCGCGAACGGACCGACCAAAAGGCGTCGGCCTTCTAATTGATGGTCAGCGTCACCGTCGCCCAGGTCGCCCCCGCCCGGCTGTCGTGAACGACTATCCAGAGGGTCGCCGGACCGGATGAACTCGGCGGAGTGAACGTGTTGTCCGTGTCGCTCGGGCCGCCGATGGATCCAGTGGTGGAGTCGTAGAGAAGCCGCGCGTCGCTGTCCAGATTGCCGACTGTCACGTAGAAGTCTGCCCACAGCTCCTCGTGAAGAGGATTGCCGTTGTCGTCGAATGCCTCCGGATTCAGCTCCCAGCTCGAAGCAGGCACGATGGGCCCGATCTTGTGGGTCGGACAGCCGCTTGCGGAACACGCATTCATGGCTGGAGCCGCATACGTGACTCCGCCCGGCCCTGCCGGCCCCGGCGTGAGCGACGTACCGTCGAAGTCAATCGATTGGATGACCGGATTGGTATTGCTCAGCGCGGCGAGCATCGTCGGGTCGTACGCGTAGACGGTCGTGAAGCCGAACACGAAGTCTTCCGGTCCCAGCTGGTTGTGCTGGGAGTCGAAACACCCCATGGGCAATGCTTGTGGATTGTTGTCATTGGGATCGATGGGCAAGAGTTCAAGTTGCCCGGCACACGCGAAATTGAACAGGATGGCTAGCCCGTAATAGGCCGGCACCCCGTCGACCACGGGAGTACCGGGGGTCTGCGGATGGGTGGTCACGGCGTCGGCTGGCATCGTGAACGTGGTTTCCTGTCCGGACGGCAGGATGCTCGACAGATTCTGTCCGGGGCTGGCCATCCCTGCGAGCGCAGCAAACTGCGGGAAGCAATTGTAGTACGCATCGTTCTCCGGATTGATGCACGGATAGGGGAACCACCAGAGGGTCATCGTCGGAGACTGCGTGGCCCGCCCGTCGTCCGCTAGCACGTCGACCGTAACTTGCGCTCCCGGCGCCACGTAGGGGGAGTCGGGCGTGCGGACGCTCGAAGCCATGATGCGCACGCTGTCGATCAGGTTCTCGCTCGCGAAGCCGCTCGGCGCACACGACGAGAGCGAGCACGCGCCGAACGCGAGGAGCCCGTAACAAGGCCACGATGCATAGGAAGGCAGCTTCACGACTCACATCTCCGCTCTCAAGCCGAGGCTCGGCAAGATAGGCAAGTCACCGGTAGGCGCAGTGTGCGTGTAATTGTAGTCGTAATTGATGCCATCGACGTTCGTTTGATTGTAGACGTTCAGCACGTCAAGATACGCCGACAGGGTCCCCCACGAGAGCTTCCACGTCTTGTCCACGCGGAGGTCGAGCGAATGGAAGAGGGGGTTGCGCGCGCCGTATTGGGGATACCCCTGGATGGGTAGGTACGCCGCGGAGGTCTCGTCGAAGTAGCCGTACGAATCGGGCGTGTACATGTATCCACTGACCAGCCGGTAGCGGGCGCCGAATTCCCACCCATCGCCGAGACGGTAGCTGCCGAGGACCGTAAGGATGTGCGTTTCGTCATACTGCGAAAGATGAAGCGGCATCCCGGGAGCGTCCCGGCGAAGGCTGCGGGACAGGGTGTACGCGAGCCATCCGAAGAACCGCTCGTCGGGCTTGTATCGCAGGAGAACCTCCGTCCCGTAGATGACGCCCGTACCCGTGTTGCCGAGACCCGGAGTGACAAGGTGGTCGAGCTGTTTGTAAAACCCCTCGAGCGAGGCGTCGACGTGATGGGTGACCTCGCGCTCGACGCCGAGATCGTAGTGATAGGCGCGGTTGCTCGTTAGGCCGGGCATCCCGAATACAGAATTCGTCTGCTGGGGTGACGGGGGCTGGGCGAACAGTCCCGCACCGGCCTTCACGGTCGTGCGCGGATCGTGGGTGACGTCCTGGCGCACGACGAAGCGCGGCGCGAGGTCCCACGACTTGGTGTCCAGGTCGTAGTCGAGCCGCACCCCCGGCACCAGTCGACCCCCCGGCCAAGGGGTGAGCTCCCACTCGGTGTAAAAGGCCGGCTCGAAGAAGTCGCCGTTCACGTGCGTGTAGAGAAGCTGTTGCGAACCGAACGGGCCCGCCGGCGCCTGGCCAGGTCTTGGCAGCGGCGGCGCCTGAGCCGTCACCGTATAAGGCGCGTAGATGATGTCGTATCCGGCATTCATCGTCACATGTTTGTCGAGCTTGTGCGAGACCTCCAGGCGTGACGTGATCGGATAGTCGACTTGGTCGTACACGATGCTGCCGAGGTTGAACTCCGTGGAATCTTCCCCGACGGCCACGTTGAACCGAAGCTCGGTGTCGTCCGTCAGCCGATTGCGATACAATCCCTGGACTCGCCAAAAGCCCGTGTGCGTGCCGATGGATCCGCTGAGCTGCGGGTTGCTCACGGACGCGCTGTTCAGCAGGATTCGGAACAGGTCATCGGAACCGAAGACCGCAAACCGGAGGCTCGAGCGCTTGTCGAGATCGCGCTGAAGGATGGCCTGGTAGTCATAGTAGACAGGCGCCGCGCTCACGCCGGCGCCCGTAGCTTTGAGGACCGGTGCGAGCCACAGGTCGAACCAGGAGCGACGTCCCGCAGCCGCAAATGTCCAGCCCGTATTGGCGACAGGGCCCTGGACAAGAGCTCTGCCGTCGATGAGATCGAGCTCGACGAATCCGTGCACCTTGTCTTTCGCCGGGTCCCTGAGGCCAATATCGATGATGCCGCCCATGGCGCGCCCGTACTGGGTGCTGAAGTTGCCCGGGTAAAAGTCGATGCGGTCCAAGACCTCGGTCGGGACGACGGACGACAATCCCCCAAAGTGGTAGACGATGGGAACGGGCGTGCCGTCGATGAAGTATTGAGTGTCCGCCGGGGCGGCGCCGCGAACGATGAGCAGTCCAGACAGGGGCGGAGGCCGCGCCACGCCTGGCAGGTTCTGCAGAGAACGAAGGGCGTCGCCGCCCGTTCCTGGAATACGGTTTATCTCGCGCTCTTCGAGCGTGAACTTGGTGACCTCGCGCGGCGGCTTTTGCCCGTGGACCTCCACTTCTTGGACGTCGTCGTCTCCGCCGCCCGCGTCGCCCATGGGGGGCGGGGCCAAGTCGGCGTCGAGCCGATCGACGACGTCGATCTCCTGCCCGGGATTCAGCGTTTCGTCGGCCTCGCTCGTCTTCAGCCCCGGTGCCCTCACCACGATGTGCAGCACCCCTGCCGGAACCCCGACGATGCGCCACGACCCTTCGTTGTCCGTGGTCGCGGTGTACTCGCTACCCGATTCCTGGTGCACGACCACGGTGGCCCCCTCGATGGGGCGCTCGACTCCGCGCTTGAGCACGTGCCCGGCGAGCACCCCTGGCGGAGGAACGAACCGATACGAAAAACGAATGCGCGCGGCCACGGGCGTTCCGTCGCTCGTTCTGACGGCGGGCTCGAACACAAGCGTTTTCGCCGCCAAAATGGCGGCTTCGTCGAACCCGTGTCCGACCGGCTTGTCGACGGTCGCCGCCGTGACATGACCCGTCGGATCGACGGTGAGAATCGTCAGGACGGACACGGAATCCCTGAGGCCTTCGTCAAGAGCCTGCTGAGGGTAGACAGCACCGTGGTCGACTTTGACGACGGGCGGCCTTACGGCAAGCGACGTCCCCGCAGCGGGCGGGACGGGCGCATCTTGCCCGACCGCGGTCGGCGCGGCGGCTGCGTCCGGCCCCGCGTTGGCCGTCCTCGCACTACTGAATGCGAGCGCAGCGGCCACGAGAACCGCGAAGACCCTTCGAGTACCGTGCAAGCAGGCTGTCGCGCACATCTGAGCGAAAGCGCATACCCGACTCTGGCGATGCTCTCAACTGTGGAGCCCGAGTGCCCCGGGAGCCTGCGTGTTCGCGCTGGCCTGCTACGTTCACACACACAATGAAGCACATCGTGACGCTCATCCCGGGCGACGGAATTGGTCCCGAAGTCGCACGCGCGACCTGCCGAGTCGTCGAAGCGGCCGGAGTGTCGATCGACTGGGAGGTTCACGACGCGGGGGCCGCGGTGGCGGCGCAGCGTGGCACGGTCCTGCCCGATGACGTGCTCGATTCAATCCGAAAGAACCGCGTCGCGCTCAAGGGCCCCGTCACGACCCCGGTCGGCAAGGGGTTTCGTTCGGTCAATGTGACGCTACGGCAAGCCCTCGACCTTTACGCCAACGTGCGTCCGGTGCGTTCGCTGCCAGGCGTGGAACCGCGCTTCGAGGGCACGGACGTCGTCATCGTGCGCGAGAACACCGAGAGCCTCTACGCGGGGCTGGAGCTGATGATTCTACCCGGCATCGCGCAGAGCGTGAAGCTTGTCACAGAGCGATGCTGCGCCCGCATTTCCGAGTACGCGTTCGAGTACGCGGAACGAATGGGTCGAAAACGCGTCACGTGCGTGCACAAGGCCAACATCATGAAACTCAGCGACGGCTTGCTCCTCGACACCTTCCGAAGAGTGGCAAAGCACCATCCGACCATCGAAGCCGCCGATTCGATCGTCGACGCGTGCGCCATGAAGATGGTTCGTGACGCGAACAAGCTCGACGTCATCGTTACGGAGAACCTCTACGGAGACATTCTGAGCGACCTCGCGGCGGGGCTCGTCGGAGGTCTCGGAGTCGTGCCTGGGGCCAACATCGGCCCTGCTGGAGCCGTGTTCGAGGCCGTGCATGGCAGCGCACCCGACATCGCGGGTCAGGGCATCGCGAACCCGACGGCTCTCATCCAGAGCGCCGTCATGATGCTTCATCACCTCGGTGAAGGCACGACCGCGCAGCGCATCGAAGACGCTCTTCTCGACGTGTTCCGTCAGCGCCGGACGCTAACCCGCGACGTCGGGGGATCGGCCACGACGACGGAGTTCACCGATGCAATCTGCCGCACGATGGACCATGACCGGTAGCGGGGCGAAAGCCCGTAGCGGGGCGAACTGCCGGACAGCGCTCGCCCCCGCGAACTCGCGGAGCTATTCGTCCCGGGGACCGAGCGCGGCCACCACCGGCAGGGCGAGAAATGCGGTCACCAAGCGCTTCAAGAACACCCCGACATTGTCGCGAGCCCGGCCGACCGACACGTCGCCCTCGCGCGACCCCAGCGCATCGAAGTAAATCTTGACCTTGGGCTCCGTACCGCTCGGACGCACGACCACGCGACTTCCCGATGCGAGTTCGAATGACAGGACGTTGCTCGCAGGCAGCGCGAGACGCTCCACAACGCCGATGTTCGGCTTGAAGCGCACCCCCGCAAGGTAGTCGGCTACGGAAGCGACCGAGTCCCCTGCGACGGCTTCGGGCGGAGCCGCGCGGAGCCGTTCCATCATGGATCGAACGGCGGCCGCACCGACGGCTCCTTTCCTCGTGATGGCCACTAGCGAGCTCGCGGAGACCCCAAAGCGCCTTCCGATCCGATCGAGTTCGTCGAAGACCGTGCGCCCGCGCTCCGCCAGCACAGCGACGAGCTCTGCAACCGCCACCGCCGCTGAAATGCCGTCCTTGTCGTACACAACGTCCCCGACCGCGTATCCAATGGCTTCTTCGAAGGCCAGGAGACAACGATAGCCCGCGGCTTCGAGCTCGCGGGAGTGGTGGGCGAGCCACTTGAAGCCGGTGAGCGTCTCGTCGCAGCGCACTCCGAGCGCGGCTGCCATGCGCGCGAAGATGGGCGAGGACGTCACGGTAGTAACGACTGCGAGCGGTCTGTCGCGCGGACTCTCGGTCATCCAATAGTGCCCGAGCAGGAGCCCGACCTCATTGCCGGAGAGACGGCGATAGTCGTCCCCAGACCGCACCGCCACGGCGAGCCGATCGGCGTCCGGATCGTTGGCCAGCACGAGAGCTGCGCGGACGCGCCGCGCGCGCTCCAAAGCGAAGTCGAGGGCGCCTGGCTCCTCCGGGTTTGGGAACACGACGGTCGGGAAGGACGCGTCCGGCTCGCACTGCTCGGGAACGCTGACGACGTCGGTGAACCCGGCGTCCGCGAGCGCTCGCCTCGCCCACCGATCCCCGACGCCGTGCATGGGCGTGTACACGATGCGAAACTGCCGATCCCCTGCCCCGGGGTGGAGGCCCAGACCGGCGACCGCCGCGAAGTAGGCTTCGGCCATTTCGGCGCCGGCGACCGTCAAGAGCCCCGACGCGAGCAGCTCAGAGCGCGCAGGCCGCGGCAGGGTGCGGGCCGCCGGCGCGCGAGCCATCGCGCTGGCGATTTGGGCGTCGACAGGGGGCAAAATCGGGGCTCCGTTCTCCCAGTAGACCTTGTATCCATTGTACGTGGCCGGGTTGTGACTGGCGGTAAGAACCACTCCCGCCGCCGCCCGCCGAATTCTCACGGCAAAGGCCACCACCGGGGTTGGGACGGGTTCGGCGAAAAGCAGGACCTGAAACCCGGATGCCCCGAGGACGGCAGCCACGTCCTCGACCATCTCCCGGCTCCATCGCCGGGCGTCCCCGCCGATCACAATCCCTCGCTCCCGGGCATCCGGCACCTCTGCGCCGAGCACCTCGGCCAGGCCAAAGGTCGCGCGAACGGCGACGGCTCGATTCATACGGTTGGGCCCCGCGCCGAGCTCACCCCGCAGACCGGCCGTGCCGAATGCGAGATCGCCGGCAAATCGGTCGGCCAGTTCGTCGGGCCGCGCCTCGGCGTGGTCGAGAAGGATGCGAAGCTCGGCCCGGGTCGATTCATCGAAGTCGTCCGCAAGCCAGCGCTCTGCGCGCTCTCGCAGGGGGTTGCTAGTCATCGTTGTCCGAAACGACGGTAGCCCAGGACCGCGCCCCCCGCGTACGAAGTCATCCGCCGAGACCGACGGCAGCATCCGCGTGCCGGGCCGTGCCATAGTGCGATCCGGCGATGTTCCGCTACGCCATACGCCAGCTGTTTTGGGCGATTCCTAAGCTCTTCGCGACCAGTCTTTTTTTGTTTTTCGTCACCACGCTCGCGCCGCCGGCCCGCGGCGAACAGGCTGGCGCGGGGGACGCCCTGCGGGCTCGCTTTGCGGACCTGCCCGGCTTCATCAACGCCCAACCGCAAGACGTGCGAACCCGCAGCGTCGAGTCACTGGCGCACATAGCCGGACACGATGCTCAAAGCGATGCCGCGGCCGGTGAACTCTGTCGACTCGGGGGTGCGGCGCTGCCGGTCGTGTTGCCCAGCCTCGAAACGCTCGCCCCGGAACCGCGAGGACGGGTAGCCACCGCTCTCGCCCCCATCGCTGAGCGCATGGGGTTTGCAAGCTCGGAGAGACTCGAGCATCCCGAAGCGGCCGCGCTGTTTTGGACGCGGTTTTGGGAATATCGGAGGCTGGATTTCACGCCCAATTCGAGCGCTCGCGCCGTGGATCGGCTGGTCGATTATGGAAGCGACCTGCGAGAGAGAGACGTCGCCGTGCTCGACACGTTCGCCCTTGCGGCGCTGATGCGAGCGGTGGACCGACCCCTGCGCCGAGACGCCCTCGAACGGGTGACGCGGCTCGCGCAGCACGCGTCCGGACGCGGAATGGCGCTGACTCCTGACGCGAGCGACGCCGAGGTTCGGCGTGTCGTCTCCGATTGGAAACATTGGTGGTTCGCGCACGAGGCGGACTATTCGTCGTTCGAAGGTGTTTCGCGCGTGCGGGCGATGATCACCGAGACCCAATACGGTAAGTGGCTTGCGCGAATCGCCGACGGGGACCTCGGAATAAGCTCCGTCGACGGGGAACCGATCGCCCACAAGCTCCGCGCACGGACACCGGTGACGTTTCTCCTGTGCGGCGTCGCTGCCCTCGTCGCTTGTCTGATCGCAATTCCGCTCGGCGTGTTCCGCGCGTGGCGCTCCGGTTCGACCGTGGATGCCCTCCTCGGCGGGATCTTTCTCGTTGTCTACGCAACGCCCACGTTTGCGATGGCGGAGCAACTGCGCCGAGCGGCGGGGCCGGGACCTTCCGCCGCACTGCGCACCGCCCTCGCGGTCGTGGCCGTCGCGGTCGCCTCCGCCGCGGTGCTCGCGACATGGCAGAGAGCGGCGCTGCTCGAGGTGGTCCGAGCGGACTTCATACGTACGGCCTATGCCCAGGGATGCTCTGCCGGCCGGATTGCGATCGCTCACGCGCTACGCGCCGCCCTGATGCCCGTGGTCGCCCTCGCTGGCCTGCTCGTTCCGAGCCTCCTCGGAAGCGCGTTCGTCGCGGAAGAGGTGTTCGGACTGCGGGGACTCGGCTTTGAAACCATGCGCGCTGTCGAGGCTCACGATACGGCGTGGCTCATGGCGATCCTGATCGTCTCCGCGATCCTCTCGACATTGGGTCTCGCGGTGAGCGACTTGCTGCAGACTGCGCTCGATCCGCGAGTTCGCGATAGCGTCGCTCATGGACGGGGGCACGCCGAGTGAGCGACGACCACGCCCACGAGGGTTCGGCAGCGATCGACCTTTCTCGGCGAAAACGCGCGGCCTCGGCAAGAGAGCGCGACGCTTCGAGACGACCGGCGCGCACCGGACGTCACGGAGTGGCGAGGCGCTTTGCCCGCCACCCACTCGCTCGCGCGGGCATGCTGATGTTCGCGTGCGTGGCCATGTGCGCAGTGTTCGCGGACGCGCTTGCTAGCGATCTACCCCTCGCGTGCCGCTGGCACGGTACGGTGTACCTAGCCCCTTGGATCACCCGGCCTACCGCCTTGGGGCAGGCAGGTTGCGCCTCGCTCCGCGCGACCCAGTGGCGCGGCGATTGGCTCGTGGCTCCCTTGGTCGAGCACGGTCCTCGAATGACGGATTCGTCGATTGGGCCCCTCGCGCGACCTGGCACGCCTGGCCATCCACTCGGAACCGACGCGCTTGGACGCGACGTTTTCGCACGGCTCGTGCACGGTGCGCGTACGACGCTAACGGTCGGGATCGGCGCGACGACCCTTCTGGTCGCCCTCGGAGTTGGACTGGGCGCGATCGCTGGATTCGCGGGAGGCGCTATCGACGGAATTGTCGCCCGGGCGGTGGAGGCGCTCACGGCGATCCCGTCCCTCGTACTCGCGATCGTGGTTTCAGGGCTGCACCCCAGCTCGGTCACGTTGTTTTGGACTCTCGGTCTCACGCGATGGACCGAGCTAGCCCGAGTAGTGCGCGCCGAGGTAATCTCGACCGAGCGGACGGACTTCGTGTTGGCCACTCGAGCCCTCGGTGCGTCACCCGTCCGGGTGTTTCTTTCGCACATCCTGCCGAACGCACTGAGCTCGGCGATCGTCGCCGCAGCCTTCGGTGTAGCCTCGTTCGTCGCCGCGGAAGCTTCCGTCGACTTCCTCCTAGGGCTCCGCGCTGCATCGGACGCGGCACCTTCCTGGGCGGAGATGATGGCAGAGGCGCGCGGCCACCCGAGAGCGTGGTGGCTGGTCGCACTCCCCGCCGGTAGTCTGTTGACGGTACTCGTGTCTTTCCATTTGGTCGGGGAGGCCGCGCGCTCGGTCCTCGATCCCGGGCTGGGGGGGCACGGCGAGGGTAGCTCTGGCCGCGCGCGGGGGAGGGGGAGAAGGGGGACAAGAAGGGTTGGCTGACCCGACGGGCGAATTGACACGGTCGCTCCGTTCGCGTCACATGGCAATGAAGAGGCCACACGGGGCATGGGCGATTCTGTACCTCCCGCAAGTTTCGCGTCACGCTTGGTGGTTCCGGGGGCCATCCTGGCCGGCAAGTACCGCATGGAGGCCGCGATCGGCTTCGGAGGCATGGGAGCGGTGTGGAGGGCGACGCACCTCGGGCTGGGGGAACCCGTCGCCATCAAGCTCGTCTCTGCGGAATTCGTGCGCTCGCGTGAAGGTCTTCGTCGGTTCGACACCGAGGCGAAAGCCGCGGCCAAGATCGGCGGCCGCCACGTTCCGCGCGTCTTCGACAATGGGGTGCTCGAGGACGGCACGCCATATCTGGTGATGGACCTACTGTTGGGACAGACTCTCTTCGCGAGAATTCACCAGGACGGACCGATCCCGCTCCCGGAGACTGTGTCGATCCTCGACCAGTGCGGACGCGCCCTCACGCGAGCGCACTCGCTCGGCATCATCCATCGCGACATCAAGCCCGACAACATCTTCCTCGCCAATAGTGTCGACGAAGACAGCGCGTACGTCGTCAAGGTCCTCGACTTCGGCATCGCCAAGCTGACCGACGCCAGCGACGGCGCGGTGTCGACTACGCGCACCGGGGCCATCCTGGGCACGCCGACGTTCATGAGCCCTGAGCAGGCGCGCGGCGTCCGCGCGATCGACAGCCGCGCGGACCTCTATTCGCTGGGGCTCGTAGCCTACACGATGCTCACCGGGAACCTCGCGTTCACCGGCGAGTCGATCGGCGACCTGCTGATTCAGATCTGCGTGAGTCCGCTGCCCACCCTACGCGCAGCCGCGCCGTGGCTCCCGCCGGCCATGGAAGACTGGTTCCAGAAGGCGTGCGCCCGCGATCCCGATGCGCGCTTCCCGACAGCTCGCGCTCTGGTCGACGGATTGCGCGTGGCCGCGGGTATCTCGGCCGCGACGGCATGGCCAGCTTCCGCCCAATTCAACACGCCCGCGGGCCCGAGCAGTCAGCTCGGAGCCGGCGGCATCGTCGCGAGCCTGCCGTTGCCTTCGACGACGGATGGCGCGTCCTTGGCGATGCCGTCCCAAGTGAAGACCCGCCCGACACGGTGGGTATGGGCCGCCTGCCTGGTCCTCGGGGGGGTCGGTCTCGTGGCGGGGATAGGAGTGATGCGCTATGGAGGGCGCGCTGGCGGTGTCGCCGCTGCGCGGAGCGCGACGCCGCTCGTCGCGACGGCTCCGCCACAAGAGATCGCGCCGCTACCCGTCGATGTGGGGGCCCCTCCCCCGCTGGCGGAGACTGACCCGGCGGCCGCTTCGTCCGAAATGTCGCGCAGGCCGCGGGGCCCTGCCGGCCACGCCCCGCCTCCCAACGCCGCGACGCCCGCGAGGCCTGCTCCGAGCACGCCATCCCCGGCCGTCAGACCCCCCGCACCGATATCACCCAAACCCACGGGGACCATCGACCTTGGATATTGAACGCAGTGCTTCTGCTTCCAAAAGAGGGTGTCGGGCGGCGGTCTGCGCTCTGACGATAGTCGCCGCGACTTCCGCCCGCGCGCAGACGCCGTCGGCCGAAGACATGGCGTCGGCGCGCGTCTTGGGCACGGAAGGCGTGCATCTAGCCGAATCGGGCGACTGCGCGGCCGCGGTGCCGAAGCTCGAGGCCGCCGAGCGCCTTTATCATGCGCCGACCACGCTCGAGCGCCTCGGCGAGTGCCAAGTTGCGCTCGGCAAGATCATCGCAGGCTCCGAAAGCCTGAATCGTGTCGTCCGCGAGCCCCTGGCGACCGGGGCGCCGCAGGCGTTCGTCGCAGCCCAGCAGCGCGCTTCTCAAGCCTTGGCAGCCGCACGGCGTCGCATCGGGACGCTGCGCCTCCATATCGACGGAGCCCCGACGTCTTCGGTCCAAGTCACGGTCGACGGAGCCAATGTTCCGTCAGCGCTGTTCGACGCCAGCCGGCCGACCGACCCTGGGACTCACGACGTGCGCGCGGCCGCCCAAGGGTATCGCCCCGTTACGACGTCGGTGCGCGTGCCGGAAGGCTCCGAGGCGAACCTCGTGCTCCGACTCGAGCCCGATCCCACGGCCGGGACTTCGGCGCCTGGCCCCGCACCTGTTGCCGCCCTGACCCCCGCTTCTCCCGCGAGCGCCCCACCGCCACCGGACAACACCGGTCCGACCGCCAGCGCACCGCCTCCCCCTTCGAGCCCCCCGGCCGAACGGACCGCTGGCGCCTCGGGCGGCGGAGGTCGGATCGTCGGCTATGTGCTGCTCGGCGTCGGCGGGGCGGGCATTGTCGTCGGCTCCGTCTTCGGCGGACTCGCTCTCGGCACAAAATCGAGTCTCGACAGTGCGTGCCTTACAAAGACTGCTTGCCCTCCGTCCTCGCAAGGCGACATCGACGACCTCGCAACTCGCGCGACGATTTCGACGATTGGATTTGGCGTCGGCGTCGCTGGCGTTCTGGTGGGCAGTGTGATTCTTGCGACCTCGCACAGTGAGTCTCCGCAGGTGGGCGCAAGAGCTCGGGGGACCCGCGTTTCGCCGTGGATCGGTTTGGGAGCAGCCGGAGTCAGGGGAACCTTCGAGTGATGCGACGGCAACGCACCGCGCGCGCGGTGCCGGGCCCGGGAGTCGTCGCGCGCTTGGGACCGATTCCTTAAGACTTTGGTGCCCGCCGGGACGAGTCCGGCGTGGGCGCGCCAGCGCGCTCACTCGCCGCGCTCGCGACGATCTTTTTACGCCGAGCGCACCCAGTTGACACGCAACTGTCGCCGCCAATCGACGATAGGAAGGAAACCACGCGGGTGTACGACGTCCGCCGGAGGAACTTTCTATGCAATCCCAATCGCTCTTCAAAAGGCCATTTCGCACTGCCCCTGCCTGCTGGACGGGCGCGCGCGTTGTCCTCCCAGTCCTGGCGCTCTGTCACTGCGGCGACGGCGACGCCTCCACAGCCGGCACAGACGCCGCCGTCGATGCGCCGCAGTCGGTGATCATCGAACCCAGTGCGTCGCCTTCGCCCGGCGACGCGGAAGTCGACGCGGTCGCTGCCGACGGCGCCTCGGCCGACGCGTCGTTCGACGCGTCGACGGGCGACGGCGCTGCCGGCAACGGCGAAGGCAGCGACTGTGCGAGCGGCGATGCGGGCAGCGGCGATGCGGGCAGCGGCGACGCGACGAGCGCCGACGGCGCGACCGGCGATACGACGAACGCCGACACCGCTATCGAGGGTTCGACGGCTGACGCGGCTGTCGACACTGCCCCTGCCTGCCCGATGACAGCCACGCCGAAGGACAACGCCTGCGTCCTCGACCCCGCGCTCGGCGTGTTCGTAGCTCCGCGCACGCCGGACGGGGGCTCGCAGGGGTCCCCGTCCGTGAGCGACGCAGGCATCGGCGGCGATGCGAGCGCTGCGACCATCGGCGATGGCTCGCCGTCGAATCCGTATTCGTCGATCTCTATCGCGCTCCAGAACCTCGGCGCCAAAGCGCGCGTCTACGTTTGCGACGGCACATACAGTGAACAAGTGACGGTCACCACTCCGGTCAGCCTCTTCGGCGGGCTCTCGTGCGCTGGCGGAGTGTGGCGCTGGGATGGTGGCGCCACGCAGGTACTGTCGCCGACCGCCAGCTACGCCCTATCCATCACCGGCCTCAACGCCACCGCTATCGACGTTCAGGACCTCGCGTTCACGGTGCCGGACGCCACGGCGGCGGGGGCGTCGAGCGTCGCGGCCGTGATCGCCGCGTCGACGGTGACGCTGACCCGAGTTGTGATGACCGCCGGTCGTGGCGCGAATGGCGAGGATGGGGCTGCGGCAATCAGCAACTGGGGTATGGAAAGTGCGCCCAATGGACCTTCCCCCGGCTCCAATCTGTGTATCAATCGCGACTCTTCCACGGGGGGCGCCGCGCCGGCGTATTACCTTGCCCCCCAGCCATCCGCCGGCACGGCCGCGCCACCAGCAATGATTCTAGCCGCCCCCTTTGACGGCAAGCCGGGAGTCTTCAATGCGGCCGGAGACCCTGGGGCCAACGGATGGCCGCGCTCCGCCGGCGGTCCCGCCGCCAACTCTGGAACCATTGCGGTGACGGGAAATGCTTGGCTGCCCAGCCAGGGAACGGATGGCTCACCGGGCGGACCGGGTCAAGGAGGAGGTGGCGGCGGGGGTTGGGATCCCGACCAAAATATGGGAGGGTTCGCAAGCGGCAGCGGCGGGAGTGCGGGAGGTTGTGGCGGCGGCGGCGGCTCCGGCGGGCGCGGGGGAGGAGGCAGCATCGCGCTGCTTAGCAATGGGGCATCTGTCAGCCTCGTCGCCTCCACGCTGATCGCCGGCCAAGGCGGAGCGGGGGGAAACGGCGGCCCAGGTCAGGACGGACAACCCGGAGGTCTGTCGGAGAGCAGCGGCGCGCAGGTTCCGGGGGCCAGCGGCGGTGCCGGAGGCAACGGAGCGGGGGGATCCGGCGGTGGCGGAGGCTCAGGTGGGGTCTCCGTCGGAATACTCTTCCGAGGCGTCCAGCCCGTGGTGGACGGCGTGACCGGGATCGCACCCGGACCGGCAGGCGCGCCCGGCGCGGGCGGCCTCCCCGGGTCGCAGAATCAGCCCACCGTTGGTAACTCGGGCAGCCCCGGTCTCGCCGGTGTCTCCGAGGCCTTCCTTGGGGGGGTATAGCGTTTCGGCGCACAACCGCCGACGCGCACCGCCCGATGGAGGGGCCAAGAAAGGAGACGCGGACTGTGCCCACGCCGTGTGGAGCGCGGCCCGCACTCGTCAATGGCCCTTTTCCAATCCGCAAGCCGCTCGCTGCCTTGGGCTGTCGCTTCGATCGTATCTCTGACTGCGCTCACCATCCGTTGCGATGACCCGGATCCGCCGCCGTCGACCGACGACACGCAGATCGATCCCGACGCCGGCGGATCCCAAACCCCGTCCCCGTCCTTCCCCTCGCCGGTCGGTGTCGATGCCGCCTCGGCACCGGCCTCGCCGTCTCTCTCGCAATCTGACGCCGCTTCGGCCGCTGCGCCCAGCCCGTTGGTCTCGGGCGCCGACGCGGGGAGCCCCGTGGATGGGACCCTTTCGCCGCCCCCATCGAGCTCCAACCCAGCAAGTTCAATGGACGCGACCTCCGCCGCGTCCCCCGAGAGCGGCGTCACCATCACCGTGGTCCGCGCCGGAACCGCTGACGCGGGGGTGCCCGCGCCCGAGGCGGGCGCAGACTCCGCCGGTGGATGGGCCACTTCCGCCGACGCGGGACTCTGCGCGAGCGGGCTCACCCTCTGCCAGGCCCAGTGCGTCGACACGACCGCGGATTCTCAGTCGTGCGGCGCATGCGGTCGCGACTGTCTGGGCGCGCCGTGCACGGCGGGCCAGTGCCAGCCCACCATCGTCGCTTCCGGCCTATCCGATGCGGTCGGCCTCGCCGTCGACGGGACGAACGCGTACTTCTCGGCCGGCGGGGTCGTGTACGAGTGCGCCGCAGACGGGAGCAGCAGTTCGCCGACGCTCCTCGCCGACTCCCAGGATGCGGTCGGGGCGGTCGCGGTCGATGCGAATAACGTGTACTGGACGACGGCGGATTCCGTCATGGCGTGCGCCATCTCGGGCTGCAACGACGCGCCGACCGCCCTGGCCACGAGTCTCGCCAATCCGTGGGGCATCGCGGTCGACGCGACACGCGTCTACTGGGCAGACTTCGACGACGGCACGGTCGCTTGGCTGCCCCTGGCAGGGGGCACCGGCGTGACCATCCCCGGCGCGACGAGTCCCCAATACGTCGCCGTGGACTCCGAGCGCATCTACTTTACGGACGTCGGCGATGGCACAAACGGCGATGTTGCTGCGTGGGGGGGCGACACCCAGGCGCCGGTCATTTTGGCATCGGGCTCGAGTCCCAATGGCATCGCGACCGACGGCGCCAACGTCTATTGGACCGCTGGCAGCACTCCCGCTTCGGGCGCGACGGTGAGCGCGTGCGCGGTCGGGGGCTGCAATGCAACGCCCGACGTGCTGTCGAGCGACTCCGGAACGCCGCAGCGCATCGCGGTCGACGCATCCGGCGTCTACTGGGCGAACGGCGACGTGTATGTCCTGCGCCCGGGGAGCAGCACACCCGTCGCGCTCACGTCCGGACAGTTGGCCACGGACATCGCGCTCGACGACGCCTTTGTATACTGGATCGACATCGGCGCGACGGACGCCGTGATGCGTGTCGCGAAGTGAGGAGACCCGCGAGGGGGGGCGCCGATTCGAGCGAATCGGCACCCCGGCATCGGGATCCGAGCGTCTGTGCTCACCTGGCGTGTCAGGGCGCCGCCTCGAAAAAGTGCAGACGTTTCGTCGATACGTACACAGCCTCCCCGTCGCGCAGCCCCAACTCGTCGAAGCTCCGCTCATCGATGTCCGCGATCAACATCGACCCGGAGTCGAGTTCGAGCTCGACGCGAACCGAGGCGCCCGCCGGTTGGACGCGTAGCACCCTAGCGCTCAACGAGACGGCGTCGCGTGCGGCCCGAGAGACCTCGACTTCGTGCGGGCGCATGTAACCGATCGACTGGGCTCCATCACGCTCCAAGGGCACTTCGTTCACATTGCCAAGGAGCGTCATGATGCGAGGATTCGAAGGGCGACGGAACACATCGCAGGGAGACCCGACCTGTTCGACATGGCCCTGATTCATCACAGCGACTCGGTCTGCTAGTTCGAAGGCGTCGTCGCGGTCGTGGGTTACCAACACGGTCGTGATGTGCGTGTCGACGTGCAGCTTTCGTAGCCAGGTTCGGAGCTGCTGTTTGACCTGGATATCGAGGGCCCCGAATGGCTCGTCAAGAAGCAGGATGCGCGGTTGAGCCGCAAGCGCACGGGCCAGGGCAACCCGTTGCCGCTGTCCCCCCGAGAGCTGAGACGGGGCGCAATCGGCGTACCCCTGGAGTCGGACTCGATCGAGAAGTTCCGACACGCGTTCACGAATTTGTGGTTTCGGTTGTCGGCGCACGCGCAGGCCGAACGCGACGTTCTCGAACACCGTCATGTGCTCGAAAAGGGCATAGTGTTGGAAAACGAGACCTACGCCGCGAAGTGCGGACGGGGTCCGGGTCACGTCGACGCCGTCGAACAGCACTTCGCCAGCGTCGAGTGTCTCGAGCCCGGCGAGTATCCTGAGAAACGTCGTCTTGCCACATCCCGAGGGTCCGAGCAAAGCAACTAACTCGCCCTCCTCCACGCGCAGCGAGACACCCGCAAGGGCCCGATATGTTCCAAAGTGTTTGTGGATTCCGCGGGCTTCGAACGTCATGGACGCACCTTGAGTTTGCTACCAATCATCACTTTGACGACGAGCGTGACGACCGCGAGAAACAGGAGGACCGATGCGACGGCGAAAGCAGCACTAATGCGGTAGTCATCGTAGAGCATCTCGACCTGTAGCGGGAGCGTGTTGGTCGCGCCTCGAATATGACCGGAGACGACCGATACTGCCCCAAACTCGCCCATGGCTCGGGCGTTGCACAGGACGACTCCGTAGAGAACTCCCCATCGGATGCTGGGCAGAGTGACCCTAGAGAACGTTTGCCATCCGCTCGCCCCAAGGACGACGGCGGCTTCCTGCTTTTCGCGCCCCATTGTCTGCATGGCGGTGATCACCTGGCGGGCGACGTATCCGAACGTGACGAATCCGGTGGCCAAGAAGATTCCGGGCCCTGCAAAGATGACGCGAATGCCGTGGTCTACCAGCCAGCTCCCCAGAGCAGTTCGCGGTCCGATGCACAAACAGAAGACCAGACCTGAAATGACCGGCGACACGGCAAACGGGACCTCGATCAACGCCATCAGGAGAGTCTTGCCCGGAAAATCAAAGTTGCCAATAGCCCACCCCGCGGTCAGACCAAACACCGTATTGGCGGGAACGACGACCGCAGCCGTGCACAGGGTCAACCGGACGGCAGCCAGCGATTCGCCATCGAGGATGGCGCGAACGTATGCGACCATGCCGTCTCGGAGCGCATTCGCCAAGATTGCAACTACCGGCAAAATCACGACCACCGTGGCGAAGCACAGCGCCACGGTGAGAACGACGCCGCGGACCATGTGCTCGCCGAGAGCAGGCCATCCGGCTCTACCGCCTTGAGTCGGCACACGTCGCCACAGTTCAGGCCATTCAGACGATACCATGGCGTCTTTCCGATTCCGAACGGGTGACATGTATGACAAGGAGCAGGCCGAGTGAGGCGGCCAGCATCACCACGCCGAGACTCGATGCGCCGACGTAGTCGTATTGGTCCAGCTTGATCATGATCAGCAGGGCGCTTATCTCCGTCTTCATCGGCATGTTTCCCGCGATGAAGACGACCGAGCCGTACTCTCCCAGAGCGCGCGCAAAGGACGCCGCAAAGCCGGCCCGAAGCGCAGGAGCCAGAGTCGGAAGCACGACCCAAAGGAACGTCTGCGATGGACTGGCTCCGAGGGACTGAGCCGCATCTTCGATGCGAAGGGTCCAGCTGTTCGATGACGGGCTGCACGGTCCGCACAAGAAAAGGCAATCCGACAAACACGAGTGCCGCGACGGCTCCCGGCCATGAGAAGGCGACCCGAACGCCTACTCTCGCCAGGGGGGACCCTAGCCATCCAGTCGGCGAGTAGATGGCTGTGAGCGCAATGCCAGCTACCGAGGTAGGAAGGGCGAGTGGAAGGTCGACTACGGCATCAATGATGCGTTTGCCCGGAAAGCGGTATCGGGCGAGGCTCCACGCCAGCGCAAGGCCGAAGACGGCATTGATCGCCGCAGCGCAAAAGGAAACGAGGAACGTGAAGCGAAAGGACGCCAGTGAGCGCGGCGAAGCCACGGCCTCGACAAAACCTCGCCACCCTGCGCCGGTCGAACGAAGAACGAGAAATGCGAGCGGAATGAGAACGAGCGTGCTCAGATAGAACACGGTAAATCCCAGGGTAAGGCCGAAGCCCGGAATGGCCGAACGCCGTCGAGATCCTTTCACGAGATTGCCCGAGATGGTGCGCTAGAGCGAAGGTCGAGCCGTCTGCCGGATTGGGTGCATGAGCTTTCCGCCTCCCGTTGCAGAGGAAGTGTACGAGGGGCGTGCAGGAAGCACAAGAGGGCTCGGAGAGGCATGGTCCGACGGTCACGCAATCAGAAGGTGTTGACCGAACGTTACGGCGCGCCACTAGGCGTTGCGTGTGCGCTCCGCACGACTTCTACGGAAGACGAAGATGCCCCCGTCGATCGCAGGATGCAGCATCTGCAGCGCGAGTCGACAGCAGCCGGGAGATCGTCAGTCGACGCATCGCGGCAGGGAAGCTGTCGATGTGGAAATGCGGGGAGAATTGGCGCGTGTTCACGCAAGGAAAGTCGAACATCGCGGGGATTTTTCGGTCAGCGGATCGCGCGTGCCGCGTGAGGTCTCGCTGATCGTGCCCGGATGAATTCGCGGACCTCATTGGGTTTCGCAGAAGCTTACCGGTTGACTCACATTGCACACGGGAGCTGAGGCGGGGCAATCGCTGCGATTCTGGCACGGCTGGCACGTGGATTGCCCGGTGGCGACATATTCGAAG
Source organism: Polyangiaceae bacterium (assembly GCA_049512415.1). Classification (GTDB taxonomy): domain Bacteria; phylum Myxococcota_A; class Polyangia; order Polyangiales; family Polyangiaceae; genus Palsa-1150. Next base: position 111 of record JBEKXD010000055.1, on the reverse strand, counting down.
TAACAACCGCAAGAACCGGGCGGCGCGTAGGACGAGAGCGGGCCCATTTCGACGGACCGGCTCACTCTCATTGCGCATGGAGGAATCAGGTTGTTCTCGGCGTCCACTTGA
>JBEKXD010000054.1:0-37933 GCA_049512415.1 Polyangiaceae bacterium | reverse complement strand
GGCACGAGCAGGTTCGACGGGGGCTCCGGCGTGAAGACGTCGTCGTCGCTCAAGAAGCTGACGAGGGGGCGGCCCGCGTCGGTGTCCTCGAAGCCGTAGTAGACGGAGGACCCAGATTCCCTCTTGGCGGACTTCGCTGCCACGACAAGGCGTTCGCGTTTGGCCAGTTTGTCGACAGGGATACGTGAGATTGTCACGCCAATACCTCCTTCGAGCGCAGCACACGCAACAGGGTTTCGTTCCAGTCTCCCTGCCGCGGACGCTCCCGTTCGACGAGTCGTGCACCGGCGAGACAAGTCGCGGCGAACCGTCGGGCTCCCTCGTCTCCGGCGTTGTCGGCGTCGAAGGCAACAATCACGTGCCGTCCCTTGAAGAGGGCGGACCATTCGGCGTGAGCCGTCGTCGCGCTCGGTGCGCCGATTGCGACCACCGCCTCGCCCGACACCCGCGCGATCTTGCGGCGGGCGAGGCAATCGAGAGCACCTTCGGTGACCACGACCGGCGCATCCTCACCGAGCGCTCCCTGAGCGCTCGAGATCAAGTCCGCACCGAACGGATCGGACGGTGCGATGCGAGATGGGAAGAGGTACCGAGGCTCCATCGCGTCGAGACGGCGTCGTTGGATCGTCGAAACCCGACCGTCCCGCCCACGCCAAGGGATGAGAAGGAGATGCCGTGGAGCGCGAAGACTCGGCTCGCGAACACTCCTGGCCAGCCCCGTGTTGACGAGTGCTTCCATCCCGCCGACGCGCTCGGCGAGCTGACCGATGAGAGCGTTCTGCGCGTCTTGGCTTTCAGGAAGCGCGCCTATGCCCACGGACTCTGCATCGGCATACACGCCGCGATTGTCCACGTACGCGGCCACGGTCGCGCACGTCCGGAGTGGACACAGATCGAGCAGCGCGGCGAAGACGCGGTCGCAGAGGTCCGAATCCACGCACGATGGAGCCGAGGGGTGCGCCGGCGAAGATGAGCTCACACGGACCTTCGCGCGATGCAGTTCAAGCCCAAGTCCCACTGCCACTTCTCGGCGTCCAACGATGCGCGCAAGCTCGGCGAGGGCGTCGCAAAAGCCGAGGCCAAGCACTTTCTGAGTAAGCCCAATAGCATCGGCGGAGAATCCACACGCGAAGCAACGGGCTCGCACCGTACCGTCCTCACCTCGAGTCACACTCATCGAGGGTGTGACGTCTTCGTGTGCGCAACATCGAACGAGCAGTCCAGTCGCTTGACGTCGGAAACTTCTCGGACCCTGCAAGAGACCGAGAGCCGCACACAAGGCTATGGGGTCGCTGGCCTTCGCCTCACGGCGAACTTCCCGCGCGTTGTCACCAGTCATGGCTTGCCCGCGGGTGCTTGACGCCTGCTTGAAGACCCCTGGAGCAGGCCTTGTTCACGCGCGAGTCGGCGCATCCGTCGGTCGATGTCGTCGTTTTCCGGCCCCGGCACGGACTCCGATCGGCGCTCCGCGATCCACGTCAGCAGGTCACCCCTGCGCACTGCCCTATTCCGAGTTTGACCGTACGCACGCAAGGTGCCGCCACGAATTGCGTTGCGGACGGTGCGGGTCGAGGTTGCGGCCAGACGCGCGGCGTCCCGAATGGAAATGAGCGCATCCTCGGTCTCGGAATCTTCCGCCACCGAACGAGCGAGACGTGCGAGCGCATCGGCGGCATCAGCGAGGGCGCGAATGGAGCCAGCTCTCATGACGCGCCTCCTACGTGGGCGAGCGTTCGGAGAACGCGATGAAGGGCGCGCGGTCGACCGTGCTTGGACAGGGACAGCCGCTCTTGCCACGACGCGGGAAGGGGCGACAGCGGGACGTTCCCCGGTCGGTACCTCCAAGAGTACCGGCGGTGGGCCGAGTCGCAGCTCGGTGGTGCCACGACGTAGCTCCAATGGACGATTGACACGCCAAGACCGAGCCCTTCGCGCAGCTCGCGGTAGGGCCCCTCCCAGCGGTAGAAGTGCTGTGCGGAGCCACCCGGCGTCCACGCGGTCCAGGTCTGTGGCAGTGGTCCGAGGGCTTCGACCAGCCGCGCCATCGTCCGGATGGCGCGTGCACACGAGTCGATATCGAGGACAACGAGGCCTGATGCTGCGCAGGCCACGCCGACGTTGGCCTTGGGAGCGTTCCTCCACCAGGAGCGCACCGTGTCCGGATCGGAGGAGGCGTCCAGTACTCCCCGCGACACGGAGCGGAAATGCGGCACGTCGCCACCGACGAGGAGTGGCAGTACCCGCAATCCCCAGACTCCCGCGTAGTCGAGAGCGGCCAGTCCGAGCGGAGAGCACGCCCTATCGACACCGACAACGAGGTTCATCGGGACCTCGGGGGGCGCGTGGGTCTTGAGCCGCCTGGTTCATCGATGGGGAAGCGAAAGCGCCAGATGCCTCCCGTCTTGAACGCAACAATGCCAGCGTCCATGTGGGTGATGGCCACGTCGCCACATCGCTCGGCTTCGCGATCGCATTTGCGGCGGAGTTGTTCAGGGCGCAGGCCGAGCCTGATGGCAGCAGGCTCGAGAGTCTCGAGAGCCCCAAGCAGGTACTGGTAACCGTCGGTGAGCCGATACGGAATAGGACGATCCCAGACGCGGCTCACGACAGCCTCCGCAGTCGCCGTTCGACGTCGTCAGTATCCTGTCGTGCGAGGAGTAAAACGTCACGATGTGGTGCGCACGCTTGCGCCGTCGCCACGCAGAGTGTCGTCTGACGATCGAGCGCGGGGATGAGCAGGTCCATCTGATGGCTCCTTGGATAGGCGGTTGCGATCGGCGCGGCCGCGCAGAACGCACGCGCGCACGACGAGGCGACGGACGAAATGCCTCAAGCGCTAGCGAACACGCCTGGGGCGATTCGACCGGCCTCGCGTATGCCCGCGAGTGTCAGCGAAGCTGCACCGCGCTTCTCATCGAAGCACGCGAACCTGCCCAGTTGCACTGCCAAGTAGCTGTCCAGTAGCTGTCCAGTTGTCGATTTTTGGTGCCCAGTAGCGCCCAGAGGTGCCCAGTTTGGACAGCCGACCGGCACTCAGGGTGACCGGGACCTGAGCCACAGCCCCCGCCGCCTCCACTCGCGGTGGCTCCGTTCGACGGCGAGGCGATGCAGATGGTTGGAGTGGTTCCACTCTCGGCAAAGCGGTTCCTTCGCTCCAACTACGGCGAAGTGATCGTTCGCGTCGAACCAGACAAGCTTTCCGTCCACGCGCTCGTAACCGGCACTCCTCCCGACGTATCGTTTGTCGAGCTGACCGGGCACCGGGCCCTCAAGCGTGTAACGGAACACTCCCTCGGGGGCGATCACTTCCGGCGGATCGTGAGTATCGAAGTACTCGTCCGGACGTTCGCAGGGGTCGGCGCCTCGCTCCACCCAGGCCTGCTCCTGCTCCCTGAGCTGCTCCAGCGCCTTGAGATGATCGACCACCTTCGGCATGGTCCCGGAGTGCCGTCGAGGAGGTCGATCGGCATCGTCGCGGTCATCGTCTCCGTCGGAGAGTCCAAAGGCATTGAGGTCGTTCAGCGAGAGACGCTCGTCGTCATGGCCGACGATGCCCTCCCGCTGGGCCCGTGCGATGAGCGCGGGTGCCGGGCCGCGCCGTCGAACACGGCGGCCGAGAAAGACCTTGGCCGCGAGCACGGCTTGGCGATCGGCGGTGAGTTCGCCACGCGCATTGGGATCGAAGCACCGGAGCACCCCCGTCTTTATCCAGTAGTAGACGGTGTTGCGGCCTACGCCCCAAAGCGCGGCCGCTTCGCCGACGGTAACGACGTCTTGATGGGGCGGGGGCCTCCCGTCTCGTCCCATGACGCCATTGGATGTGACGCAGGCGGCGACCATTCGCAACCAAACGGTCGAACATTTTCGCTAGACAAAACGCGCGGTTAGACACCTGGCACGCAAAGGACCTGCTCGCGTACGAAAGCCGCCGAGCGGCCGGCGTGCACGCGAGAGAAGGGATCCAGCCTTGGTCCTATGGCTTGTCGTGCAAGTCTCCGTCAGCCCTTGCGAATCTGACCGACGGCCTTCTGTCCCTACTTCGGCTCGCGCTCGCGATCGGCCAGGAGGACCAGAGACGTTGGCGCGCCGTGGCCACTCGGCGGTGCGAGCCCGGAGGGGACGCCTCGCCGCGGCGGCTCCATCGCTTGCCAGTCGGCGTAGAGTCCTCGAACGACGTGCGGGGGGAGCTCGAACGCGATGACGATGTCTCGCAGGCTGAAGCCGTCCCTGAGGGCCTGAAAGACCTTCGCAGCCACGGCGCCGCTTGTCGCCGCGAGGGTTCGCGCGGAGGCGATCTGTTCGACCTCGCGGGGATCGAAGAGCCACACGCCGTGATCGTTCCGCGTTGGGTTCAGCTTCCCGGAACGCTCGAGACGTCGCACCGTGGTGATGTGTGTCCCGAGTCGGCGAGCGACCTGGTGGCGCGTCATCTGCTGCGGCGGCTTCTCGCAGTCGCCGCGCGGGGTCTGCGACGTCATGGGCAACATGCTAGCGCCGAAGCGAGAATGCAAAAGTAGAGCACCGAGACAGCCTGGCGCGACCTCGGGCGAAACGGCTTGCACGAGAGCTTTTCGCTAGCTGGGTGTCCCAGTGGACATGTCTCCCGACAGACAGGGATGGCGCTTGTCCCTTGCATTGCGCGACTGTCGAATCGTGTTCAGGCTCGGGGTGCAACAAAGGAGATCGCGAATGGCCTTTGGCAACTTCTCAAGTGCCATTGTGGGCAGAGTGCGCCGCCTCACATCGCAAATCAAAGACGCTCAGCAGGAGCGAACCGACGGCCTGAAGACCATGGCGCAAAGCGCGGAGGTCGGAGGGACGGCGTTTGCCCTCGCCTTCCTCAATGGTCGGGACCCGAACGGCACCGTGGCCTTTCACGGTATTCCACTGGACCTGACTCTTGCCGCCGTCGCGCACGCGCTCGGGTTCAGCGGCGTACTTCGGTTCTCGAGGGACGACGACCAGTCGTATCAGGCCCACGCGGTCGGCAACGGCGCCATGGCGGTCTACGCGACGCGAATGGGCACGATGCTTGGGCAGAAGAGTCTGCAATCCAAGCAGCAAGGCCAAACACAAACAACGCGGGGTGAGCTCGTGGGCGAAGTGACCGGAGCCCTTCCACCGCCCCGATACGTGCACGGGTATCCAGCCGAGCGCTGGACCGTGAGACGCGCGGCGTGACGGACCGAACACAGACGAGACCACAGGCCGAGAGGAGCATTGGCGATGGGACGAGAGATGATCGTGGGCCGCGAGGAGATCGTCGGAGGCGCAAGCGACTACGACGAGCTTATGGAGCATGCCGGCATGGCCGGATCGCCCGAGTACGCCGGGTACATGAGTGGCGAGTACACGGGAGCTGCACCCTTGCCACCCGGGCAGCCCGGCCAGGTGCCGTGGCCAACGCATGCGCCAGGACCCGGGTACCCGCCGCATCCAGGCCATCCGGCCATGCACCCGCACCAGATGCCGCATCAGTACGCGCCGCCGCCGCACGCGTATGCGCAGCCTCAGCATCATATGCCGCCTCCGCACCACTTCGTGCGCGCAAAGGCGCAGGCGTACACGCGCGCCGACGGCGGTCCTCGCGTCGTGCAGCGCAAGCCTAGCGACTTGCGCGAGTTCCCGGTCGGCTTCATCGCCCCCGGGGTAGCCGCCGGACAACCGGTCAGCATCGAGGTCAAGCCACAGGTGCTATTCCGCGGTGAACGGCTCGCTGTCGCCAACTCGATCGCGCCTTTCTTCGTCATCAACGACATCAAGGTCGGCAAGGACTCGCAGCTCGCAGCGAGCGGCAATTTGCCGGCGGAAGCGTTCAGCAATCTGTCGGTCGGCGTCCGGATGGAGCTCGACACGGCCGAACCCGGAATCGTCATCACGCTCAACGTGACGAACACAGACTCGACGGGGCCGCACGACTTCCGCGCCGTGCTCTACGGAACGGTCCTCGATTGATGGCTGCACCGTGCCCTACGCCCCTCGGTTCGTGCTTCGGAGCTTCGACATCCTTCCGGAGCACACCAAGATTGGCGTGCTCGAGACCCTCGTCGAAGCGCTCGTCGCGGCGAACATGGCCTTCCTCGAAGCGTTCCCGAGAACTCCACTTCTCTACGAGAGCGGCGTTCGGTACCTTGAGGAGCCGCGCGGGAGAGACGACTGGCAGGACATCCCTGAAACACTCGCGCGCGACAAGACGGGAGACTGCGAGGACCTCGCAGCCTGGCGCATCGCCGAGCTCCGATTCCGGGGTGAAGCCGCCAATCCCGCCATTCGAGCGAGTCTCATTCGTGGAGTTCTGACGTATCACGTTCGCGTGCGGCGGAGCGATGGCTCCATAGAAGACCCGAGTCGTAAGTTGGGAATGCACTGACATTCAAAGAGAGTGGACGATCATGGGAGCGGGAGCGATCATTGGCATGTTGGGAGCCCTCGGGGGCTTGGGCGTGCTCGCGCTGTCGGCGCAGCCCGCCAGCGCCAAGACGAACGCCGGCCCTGCGCTGGAGCAGACCTACACACTCGACGCGAACATGCCCGAGGGACTTCGTAACCAGGTGCTCGGAGCGCTCACGACCGAGACCAACCCTGCGACGATCGAGCAATTCGCGAAATCGATTGAGACCCAATATCCACTGAGCGCTTTTGCACTGCGAACGAAGGAAGCTCTATTGCTCGGTCGACAGTCTCCGTCCGCGCCTTCCGGGCCCCCCAACGTCATCGACCTCGACCCGGGAATCGATTCGGCGACGCAGACCCAGGTCGTGCGGATGCTTGAGGGCCTGGACAGTGGCCAGGACCAAGCCGCCCTTCAGTTGTATGCCAATCAGATCGCGAGCCGCTATCCGCGTGCAGCGACCCAATTGCGGCGCAAGGCGTGGATTCTTCGCGGTATGCAAGGACCGCAGCCGACTCCCGATTATCCGGGACCCTTGCCCATCGAGGGTGGAGTGCCGACTCCGGCGCCGGCGCCGCCGGCGCCTGCCCCGAGTCCGGCACCAGCGCCTCCGATTCCGTCGCCGACTCCCTCCCCGGCTCCTGCGCCGAGCCCGACTGTGGGCCCGATTATCGGAACGGGAACCGGCCCCAACGGCCTCGACGCGAACCTTCCTCCGCCGATTGCGTCGTCCGTGGTGACTGCGTGGCAGACCGAGAGCGATCCCGCGAAGCTTCGCGCGTTTGCCACGACTTTGCGCATGGGGCAGTTCCCGATCGCCGCCTCGGTGCTCGAGCAGCGAGCCTCACAGCTCGGAGGAGGGGTGACACCACCGGCGCCCAGTCCCGCACCAACGCCGGTGACTCCAGCGCAGCCAAGCCCTCCTCCCGCTCCCGTCACGCCGACGCCGGTTTCTCCGTTTGGACAGGCCATTCCTGGCCTCGATCCGGGGCTGCCGCCGGACGTTGCAGCGGCGGTCACTCGGGCGCTCTTGACTGAGACGGACCCTGCCAAGCTCGAAGGCCTCGCCGCCTCCCTCCAGAGCCAATACCCGCTGACGGCGGGCCTCTTGACGTCGAAGGCGCGAGTTCTGCGGAGTATCTCGCCGCCGAGCCCATCACCATCGCCGCAGCCCGCGCCGTCGCCTGTCCCGCCGTCGCCGAATCCGCCCGCCCCGTCACCATCGCCCGTTCCGCCGTGGCCATTTCCCGTCCCTCCCGTGACTCCGCCTTGGCCGTCGCCGTCACCGCCGCCCACACCGACGCCCACGCAATACCCAATTGGTGATGACTCGACACGCACGGGTCGAAACGAGCTTCGACCCATTCCTAGTGTCTTTCTCTTGATTCGCAGGACGGATTCGATCTGGCCTGCAAAGATGGCCGACCTCGCTGTCGGCTCCGAAGCCCGATACGTCGACCTCAATCCGCTCAACCCGCACCGCGCGCCGGGCGGCCAGTGGACCAACCTCTACGCCGGCGACGCGATCAACATCCCGTGGTCGTGGGCGCCGAAACTGAAACTGCGCGGATACCTGATCCAGCAGGACCCGGGCGCCTCGCCCGATTTGCCCATCGGAGCGCACTCATGACCGACCTCGTAAGGCGCGACGTGGTGCTCGCGACGGGCACCTTTCGGATCGTCGGAACCACGTCCGGCCTCAAGGCCGAGATCCACACCGACACGGCCCTCGGTACGATCTCCGCGCGCTTCGAAATCTCGCCCTCGCCAGCGCTTCGCCACGCGGTTTGGGAGCGCCTCGTGGCGGCACACGAGCGAATGCACGCGGCGGAGCTCGCGCGTCGAGCCGCCGCAGGCACGGTTCCCGAGGCTACATCCGGTGTCTTCGACGACATTGGGCATTTCGGAGAGTCGATTGCGCGGAGCGCCTCGTCGGCGACGCACGCTGCCGTGCAGGCCGTGGAGCACGCGGCGCACGGTTCGGCCGAAGGCCTCTTCCAAGCAGCCAAGACCGCGGCGAACCACGCGGTCGACCAGATCGATCGCTTCGCTCACACGATTCCCGAAGCCGTTCGCACCAAGGTAACGGCTGCGGCTCGCATCCTGTCGCGCGCGCACCTCGGCGACATCCATGCGAGTCAGTGGATTCGCGACACGGTCGACGCAGCCAAGCGCGGCGTGGCGAGCGCACAGCACGTCGCCGACACCCTGCTCCAGGGATCGCAGTTCGTCGCGAAATATCTCGACTTGCCCTCTCTCGCTGCCGAGGCGCTTCACATCCCAGGCGTCACCGCGGCGGTCGCGGCGCTCTCGCCGTTCAAGATGTACGCGCGCATGGTCGACGCCTTGCGCAAGGGGGACCTCAAGTCGCTCGAGCGCATGGCCAAGGAACAGCTCTCGCTCGTGCAAGGTGTCGTCTCGCTCGTGCCCGGCATAGGAACCGGCATCAGCGCAGGGATCTCCGCGGCGCTCGCTGTCTTGCAGGGTGGCGGACCGCTCGACATCGCAATTCGTACGGCCTACGGAGCCATCCCGATCCCGCCAGGACTCCGAGACATCACCGACACGGTGCTCGACGCCGTGCTGTCGCTCCTGCACGGGGGGGCGCTGACCGACGCGATGCTGGTCGCCGCGCGCGACCGCGTCCCGGCGGGCTTCCCGAGAGAGGTCTTCGACACGCTCGTGCAAGTCGTCATTCGGCACCATCCTATCGCGCACGCCGCCGACGACATGATTCGCCACTACGTGTCGCAGTACACGGGGCCCGCGTCGAACCTCGTGCCGCAGGGCCTCGATCACGCCATGACCCAACTGACGCACTACGGCGCGCAGGCGCAGGGCGCAGCCTCCCACACCATCCACGCGTTGCCCGCTGCGTTCGGAGCTCACGCATGAATCCGGGTGTTCGCGAGAGCCTGGCGCGCATGGCGGCGGCGTATGCCCCGCATGCCGCCGTTCCCACCGCTGCGATGACAGCGGCCACGCACATCGCTGCAAGCGCATACCTCGGGGACCCTCATGCGAAGGCCTTCATCGCGACGACGCTCACCTCCGCCGACCGCGGCGACCCGAAAGCACGCGCCGCCGCGAGCGCCCTCGCGCACGGGAAGGCTGCTGCCTTTCAAACGCTCGAGTTCTGGATTGCCTACTACGAGCGCGGCGGGAGGCCCAAGTGACCGAGCCATCGGACTTGCGGCGTCCGCCCATCCGTCGAACGCGCGCTGTCAACTACGGCGACCGCACGACGCTTCGACCGGGCGTCAGTAGCCAGCAGCTCGCGTGGGTCAGCGCCGAAGAGGCCCAGGCCTGGGTTGTCTACGCACAGGCGCAAGTGACGCAACCGCCCGTCGACTCTGAGTTCTCGCAGGTCATGCCGTTCGTCGAACTCGAATGGGGTCACGGTGGCGCGAGCGTGTTTGCGACGTTTCCCGTCGTGCCCGGAACTCCGGTGCAGCCCGGCAACGTCCTGCGCGTGCCGCTTGCGGCGAGCATGATCAAGGCCTCGGGCGTGCTGCTCGACGAAGGGGGAGGCGCTCTCGACCCGAGCACACCGGCCAGCGCCCAACTGTCTTGCGTCATCGCGCCGGGCTTTGACGGGATTCCGCAAGTGCCTACCGAGTGGATCCCCATCTCCGGCTCGAACGCCGCGGTCACCGAGCGGCCCTCGAAGATCACACACGTCTTCGGTCATCTCATCACGGGAGCGACGCCGCTTTGGATCATGCTTCTGGACTCGACAACCGCGCCCGAATCCGGAACGAGTCCTGTCCTCGCGGCGCCCGTTGGCAGTTTCCCCGCCGCGTTCGACCTGACGCTACCGAATAGCGTGCCCTTCAGCCAAGGCGTCTGGCTCGCACTGTCGACGGCTGCCGACACGCTGGAGCTCGCCTTGGATGCTTCCGTCTTCGTTCGTGTCGAGAGGCAGCTCCTATGAACCCCAAGGCCATCCAGACGGCGGAGAGAGCCCTCGAACTCGCGGCCGCCGAGCGCGGGATCGCTCCCACTCACAATGCGCTGCGCTTCATGCTTGCGCAGGTGCTCGCGGAGAGCGCGTTCGGCGTCGAGACGACCACATTGCGCGGCACGAACAACTACGGGGCTGTGCATTCGACCGCTTCCTTTCGACACGCGCATGCGGGTCAGCCTGCTTGGGGCGAGATTGCTCACCAAGATCACCTGGCCGACGGTCGCCGCTATGTCGAATGGTTTCGCATCTACCCCTCGCAGCTCGAGGCCGCGCGCGACTACGTGGGCCTGATTGCCAAGCTGACCGACCTCGCCCAGGTATCGACTGTCGACGCCTACGTGCGCGACCTCTATTGTGGACACTACTTCGTCGGATTCGGTAGCGACGACGAAGAGCGCATCGCGGGGTATCGATTATTCGTCAATTCGCATTTGGCGGCAATCGACAAGGGACTCGAGACTGCGGTCGACGAAGTCGACGACCCGTCCGAGGTGCGCATCGGTCCATTCGCGCCGTTGCTCGATCGTCTGTACGTGAAGACCGACAGCGAGGCGGAGGCGGTCTACGGCAAGGCCTTCGAGGCTGTTCGCGACATCGATGGCGTGCGCATGTTCGCCAGTCCCTCGATGCCCGCCCCCCCGGGTTCGGAGCAGCCTTCCGCGTCTGCCGCGCCAGGCCGGTTGCGGGTGGCGTTGGCCCTGGCGACGTTCGTCGCGTTCGCGGCTCAGCATCGCGCCGGGAGGACTCGCCATGCGCGACCCTAGTCGTGGCGAGGTTGTCCGATGAGCGGCATTCTGCGATTCATCACTCCGTCGGACGTGCACGACTTCAAGGTCCAAATGGACCCGCGGTTTCGCTCGGTCGACAGGGACGTCTCGGGGTGCTCGACCCTCCCGGACGCCACGAGGGAGAGCTGGGACGAGTTCTACAAATCGTGGCGAGACTTCTTCGTCGAGGACGAATCCTGGCTTCACACCGCGGCCCAAATGGATCGCGCCCAAGCGTACGAGGAGCAGCTCACCGACTGGCAGAAGAGGCTCGAGGGATATCATTGCTCGCTGTCGGCCCCCATCGTCGCGCCCGAGTCGGAGCGCACCGCCGTCCACTGGACTTCGGCGCTTCGGTGGGCGGGCCTGGCTGCGGGAGTCGTGACGGCGATTTGGATGATTCGTGAGCTTCGAGGGTGATCGCGATGACGGAATTGGAAGAGCTTCGCGCGTGGTTGGTCGACGTCTTGGCGGACGATCGCACCCGGTTCGAGCTCCTGCGTCGAGGGATCGGGACGGCCGAGCGCTGCGGCGTCTTCTGCGTTCAGCCGCTCGCCGACGTCGGACGGCTTTCCGAAGACATCATCGGGCGCGCGATGCGCGATGCCCGACACTTCCGCGGCGAGCAGTCGTACATCGTCGTCGCCTGCAAGGACGACACCGGCAAGGGTGCCGTGCAGACGGTCATCGAAGTGGCCGGAGGGCGGGACGTCGACGAACGAGGAGTGGATATCGAACACGCGAATTCGACGGGCCTTCTCGGCCAATTGATGCGCCACAATGAGTCCGACCAAAAGTCGATCTCGGGTCAGTTCTCGGCCGTCTTCGCAGCGTACGAGCAGCTCCTCGCGGCGCGCGATCGCATCATCGAGCAGCGCGACAAGCGGATCGCCGAGCTCGAAGCGCGCGAGCTCAAGGTGTTTGAGATGTACGAGCGCCTATCGGCCGCCGACCACGAGCGCAATGTCGAGATTCACCGGCTCGACCAGCAAGACAAGCGGACCGAATACGCCGTTCAGAAGCTCGACTTGCTGCTCCCCATCATCGGCAGCAAAGTCGGCGCGCGCTTCCTCGGTGACGGCCACGGCGGGTCTCTTCCGCTCTTCGGCGAAGAGATGCTGCGTCAGTTCCTGCGCTCGCTCGACGACGCCCAGGTGGCGAACATCGTGTCGTCGCTCCGGCCGGAGCAGGCGGCCATCGTGGGCGAGCTCTATCTCGCGTACGCCGAGCGCGAGAAGATTAGTGCAGGCGAAGGCGCCACCACGAGTGGCCCGACTACTGGCCGTGCAGCAGCCGCCGGCTCAACTCCGCCCAGCGCTAGAACGGAGCAGAGCGGCACAACGGGAGGATCGCCGTGAAGCGCGACCCGGCGGCCATCCCCTACGCGGAGCAGCTCCGGATCGCCCTCGCGTTCATGCGCGAAGTTCGCATCTTTCTCGGTCGCGTCCACCAGATCCTCGACGAGGAGTTGCCCGAGTCCGTGGAGGACAAGGGCGAAGGGAGCCAGCGCCATGGCTGACGTCGAGATCCGCGCGGGCGTGCTCGGATTCACGCTCCCCAACATGGCCACGATCCGCTTCGCGGGGATCGCGGAGCCGCCGGCTGACGCCCACGGCGTCTACGGCGCGCTCGCACGCGCCGGATTCGGTCGGCTTCGCGTTTACGATGGAGCGGTCGTCTTGCCAGGCAACTGGCCCCACGAGGACTTGCCGCCGCTCAGAACCGGAGAGGCATACCTGCGCGGTGAAGGCCGGTGGGAAGGTACGGCGGACCCGGTTGCCCACGTCGACGTGACGGGAGGCGGAGCCTTCACGGTCTTCAATGCGTGGGTCCACGAGAACTACGCGGGACCGTCGACGACCCCACCGTCACCCGGTGCGACCAATCCGCCAACGCCCTCGGCTGGCGACGGTCCCGGCCCCGATCCAAAGCCCGGTCCGTCGCCCGCGCCCGGTCCGTTTCCGGGTCCGATGGAGCCAGGGGCGCTCACGGCTGGCGCGGACCTCGGCGTCGCTGTCGGAGTGAGCATTGCCCTCGTTGTCGGAATCGCCATTGCCGCCGCTCGACGATCGAGCGCCGCCGACCTACGCGCCGCGCGGCCCGCGAAGATCGCCGGCGACAAGCAACTCGCCACAGTCGGCCGCTACATCGGCGGGCTGAGGCGCCCGGCCGTCGAGAAAGGAGCGTGAAGGGTCATGCCCAAGCCTTCGCGAACAACGTTCTGGGACGAGTACGTGCGGACGGTCGAGAAGAAGGCCGAGCGGCGAACGGGTGTCCCCACGAAGAAGAAGAAAGCGAAGAAGACGGCAACCGCGCACGCGCGGCTCCCCGCTCCGCGAGCGCGCACGTCAAAGAAGAAGGCGGCGCCCATTCCGGAGCCGACGCCGAAACGCAAGCGAAAGAAGTCCTCGACGAAGGCCGCGAAGCCGAAACGGCAGGCCAAGGCGACGCCGAAGAAGACAAGCCGCTCCACCGCCCATGCGGCGCATCACCCGCCGTGCGTCGACTGCGGTCATCCCCAGAAGGCGCACGCGCACGACGCGCCCCACCTCTGTTCCGTCTGCCCGTGCTTTGGATTCAAGACGCGGAGGCGCAAGTCATGAGCCGGATCCTGAGTGGTCCCGAGCGTCTCGCCATGCTCGCGACCGAACACGCGGGATGCTCGGCGCATGTGGACCAAGATCGCTACGTCGACGTCGTGGTCCGTCCGTCGGACCGCGCCGCCGATCGACTCGAGTACTACGTGGGGCGCCACCCCCCGAATTCGTCCGTGCTCTTTGCGCTCGGTCTCTATCGACTTGCAGGGCTCGCCGACGGATTGTTGACAGCGCCTTCCCGAATCGGCACCGCCACGGCGAACCTCTACACGATTGCTCACGGGCATGGCGCTTGGGTCGAAGGCCCCCACGTCGCGCCCTTCGCGGTCGGGGACGTGTGGGTCGTCGTCGGCCCGGCGTTCGGCGTGCACGTCGGCGTGTGCGTGAGCGATGCGCAAGTGCTCGCCGACGGCTCGTGGCTTGTCGACACGGTCGAGGGTGGCCAGTTCGAGGTGGCCCCTGGATGGCCGCCCAACTCGAGCGCCGTCCACGCGTTCAATGGCCCCGACGCAAGGCAGTTCGTCTGGCGCGACGGCGCTCTTTCGCTTGGCACCCAGTTTCTCTACGGCGTCGTCTGCGCCGACGCGATGGGCGTCGAACCGACGACCCACGAATCGTCGCCTTATCCGCGAGAGGACTCGGAGAACGTCATCGATAGCCCCGTCATCGCGGATACGCCGGTGCCCACGTCTGACTCGGCGAGCGTTGCCGCTGCCAAGGAGCTCCCCATCGCTCCCGTGCCCGCACGCATCGCCTCGGTGCGCGTGCGCAAAGGCAAACACATCGCGGCTAAGGAGGCCCGACGATGACAATCGGCGATTCGCTCGAGCGACACGCGTTGCTTGTTCCCGTCGAGTCCGACGTGCTCGACCCGGGCCATCGCACTGCGTTCACGTGTCGAGTGACCGGACCCGAGGGCCGCGAGCCGCACGCCGAGCTCTGGATGTCGCCTGAGATGACGCGCGCGTTCGTCGTCGAGGAGATCGAAAGGGACAGCCGCGAGCTGCGCGTCGCCCTCGCGTGCGTGGCGGCGCGCCCCACCGCCTTCCGAGGGTGCCTCTATGTTGTGTTCGTCGAAGCGTCCGCAGCGCCACGGGAGGCGCTGTCGTGATTCGATCGCTTCGCGTTGAATCGCCTCCGATCGATCCGGGCGAGGTGGTGACGCTCACCTGTCCCGTTCCGCGACCCGGACGAGCGCTCCACTTGGAGGTCGACACCGAGACCTTCGTCGCCTTCGACGTCCTTCACGCGGAGAAGAGCGAGCGCGGCGTCCACATCGAAGTCCGATGTCGAGCCACGTCGCCGTCCACCTTCCATGGAGTGCTCATCGTCGCGCGCGACGAAGGCGCGGTTCCCGTTCACCTCAACCCCAACCGAGCAATGTCATGAATAAGCCTCACTGCCTGTGTCCAACCCCGGCGACGGCTCGCGTGGCCCTCGTCTACAAAGCCCTCGACTCGCGGCGCGCGCACTACTTCGGTCTGGGCATTACGGCGTCCATGACAGCCAAGACGCTCCGCCGTCATGGCATCTGGGCGGAAGTCTGGCCAGCCGCCGACGCGGGGCAGCTTCGTGGTCGGCTCGTGAGGACCATCGCCGAAGCCCTCGCTCGCCGCGTGCTCGAGCCGACACACATCGTCGTGCTGGCGCCCTGGCTCGAGACCGCCGACGTCGCCTCCCTCGCAAGCGATTTCCCCGACATCACGTTCACCGTCGTGAGCCATTCGACGTTCGGATTCCTCGGCGCCGACCCGCACGCCGTCCGTCTCTTGCACGAGCTTGTCGACCTGCAGCACGCGACTTCCAACGTGCGAGTGGCTGGAAATGCCGAGAAGTGGACGCGCGTCGCGGGCGAGATCTGGTCGACGAACGTCACGACGTTGCCTAACCTCTACGACACGAGCGAACCGATGGCCGTACATCGGCAGCCGTGGCCCCGCGATTGCCTGCGCGTCGGCCTATTCGGCGCCGGGCGTATTTTGAAGAATGGCACAACCGCCGCCGCGGCCGCCGCACTCCTCGCGGCCACCCATCGCGTTCCCGTCGACCTCTACATCTCGACCGACGTCGACACGGGCGGCATAGCCTCGCCAATCCGCGAGCTCGTCGAGGGCACGCCCAACCTGCGAATCGTCGACGCAGGCTGGCTTCCGTGGCCTCGGTTCCGAAAGCTTGTCGGCCACATGCACTTGCTCTTGCAGCCGTCGTACACGGAGAGCTTCAACGTCGTCACCGCCGACGGCATTTGGGCGGGGGTTCCGACCGTCGCATCGACCGCCATCGATTGGGTGCCGGGCCGCTGGCAGGCCAATCCCGACGACGCCACCGACGTCGCTCGTGTCGGGGAGTACTTGCTCCACTGCCCGCATTCGATCATCGAAGGGCGTCGCGTCCTGGAGCAGATCGTGACTCGCGGCGTCGAGAGCTGGAAGAACTTCCTCGCCCCGCGCCTGGCGAGCGCCGCGTAGCAGGGGGAGGAGGCGATGCTGACGCGGGCGCAGGCCGCTCGGCAGCGGCGCGAGCTCTGGCGGGACATCGGCCGTGAAGAGCGCAAGCAAGTGCGCGAGAAGCTCGCGCGACTGAAGCAGGCCGTTCGCGAGGCTCGGGCCCGCCGGGCGATCGCCCTGCGCGAAGCCGCAGCACAGTGCAAGGCCGACCGCGTCGCCGCCCATGAGCGCGCTCACGAGAGCCGTGTGCGCATTGCCAACGAGGTGCGCCGTGCCGTCGAGGGCGAGCGTGCCGCGGCGCGCGAGGCTTGCGCGGCGCGTACGCGCGACGCCGCGCTCATCAAAGACGAAGTGGAGCGGGCCCGCGTCGAGCTAGCCGCCGAACGCGAGCACCAGAAGGAGCTTCGAATTATCGAGAAGACGGGGCGTGAGCGCCTTCGCGCAGCGATCCTCGTGGGCGAAACCGACGAGGAGGTGCGCGAGCAGATCGCGGCCCCTCTCCATCCGCTATTTGAGGCGGTCAAACACCGCGTCTCGGCCACGTCCGAGGCCTCACGGACCGAACAGTTCCTTCGACACGCCGAGACCCATCCCGACGCGGTGCTCGCCGCGATCGAACACCCCGCGGAGACCGAGCTTCGAGATCTCGAACGAGAGCACGCCGAGGCCGTGCGCGAGTACGAAGGCAAGCGGGCCGCGCGCGTCGACCGGATGCGGACTCGAGCCGAGCGCCTGAAGCGGGCGTCCGAGGCTGCGCTGAGTAGGTCGCGACAGATCTCGGAAGCCATCCCGCTCGGACAGCCGATTCTCGTCGGGCACCATTCCGAGAAGCGCCACCGCCGCGACATCGAGCGCATCCAGCGCGGTTTCACCCAAGGCATCGAACTCCAGAAGGAGGCTGAGGCCCTTGAGCGTCGCGCGTCGCGCGCCGAGGAAAACCCCGCCATCTCGTCGGATGATCCCAATGCCGTTCGGAAACTCGTCGAGAAGCTCGAGCAGCTCGAAAAGGACCGCGCTCGCATGGTCGCCGCCAACAAGGCCGTGCGCTCCGGTCGACCTCGCGAGGCGCTGGCCGAGCTCGGCCTTTCCGAGCGGATGATCGAACGGATTCTCACGCCCGACCCTCTCGGTCACATCGGGTTTCCGTCGTACGCACTCAGCAATGCGGCGGGCGAAGCGGGGCGTCTTCGCCGTCGCATTTCGGAATTGCGCGCTCGCGCCGAACGCCCCGCACCCCCGCCGGTTGAGCGCGGCCGCATTCGCATCGAGGAAGCCGAAAACCGCGTTCGCGTGTTCTTCCCCGACAAGCCGGACGCCTCGCTCCGCACAACACTCAAGAAAGCTGGCTTTCGTTGGTCGCCGACCGTGGGAGCCTGGCAGAGGCACGCCTCGAACCAGGCATGGTACGAGGCCAAGCGCATCGTCGACGAGGCGGGCGCCCCATGACCGCGTGCGCCTGCGAGATTCGCGCGCGGCGCTCCCTCGAGGACAAGGAGCAGCGGTTGCGCGAGACACGCGACAAGCTCGCCGTGCTCCGTTCTCACTTGAAGGAACTTCGAGAACGGCGCCGTAGCGCTCTCGCTCTCGCCTCCGAGCGGTGCCGGGCCGAGCGACTCGCCGTGCGCCAACGCGTCGCGGAGGTGCGCGCCGCCGCCCGAGATGAGCGAAAGCGAGCGCTCTTCACGGAGCGTGCTGCCGCCCGCGAGGCCCGTGGTGCGTGCGCTCTTCGCAGGGGGAACGTCCGGCGTGAGCTTGGCGAAGGCATCGACCACGCTCAGTTCGAGCTCGACACGGAGCGAAAAGATCTGGCGGAACTGCGCCGCATCGAACGCGGGAATCGCGAGCGCGCCAGGGAGGGTCCCCAGATCAAACGGGCCGAGCGTCAGAGTGAGTCGGACGACTTCGTCCGCCAAAACATCCCTCCTGAACTCCTTCCTCTCTGGGAACGAGTCAAACGCGGAATCAAGGCCACTCCGCGCATGTCGCGGAGCGAAGCCTTCATGCACTACGCCGAAGAGCATCCCGAGGAAGTGATCGGCATCATCGAAGACCGGACCGAGGCGCTCATCCGCGAACTCGAGGCCAAGGAGCGTGCCGCGGCGCGCGAGCTCCGGCAGGTATCGCGACGCAGCGAGCCTCGAGAGAGCGAAGTGCCGTTTTGATCTGGAGACCGCCATGAGAAGCAGCAGCGAGGCCTTTGCTGAATCGGGTATCCATCGAGCTGAGAAAGTCACTTTGTTTGTGCAGGGGGACTTCGGATTTGGGTTCCGCAAGATTCCCTGCCGATGGATCGAATGGGAGGACAGGCCCTATGCGCAGTATCCGCACGCTGTGCACGTGCGGTTCGTTCCCAAAGGGGGGCGTTCGGTGCGCGGGTTCGTGCGGCACGGGATCGACAAGCCGTTCGTGATTCTTGCCGGCTGGAACGTGCCCGACCTGACCGCTGGCGACTTCGAGCTGCTGCGTGAGGATCGGACGATGCGTGTGGAGCAGAGCAGGCACACGGCGTTCTCGCCGTCGTGGGAGGCGGAGTTTGACGCGGGGCTTCGGGCTTACGCCGCTCGTGGGGGGCGGGTGCTGTTTGATGGTCGAGGGTAGCCGTCGCCGTATCCCCCGTATTTCGCCGATCGCGGCCCGACCGACTGCGACAATCGACAACGCCATGTGAGCGCACAACGGCTACCTTGGGACGCAAATCGGACACATCCACGTCAGACTAGCGTCCATCGCTCACGAAGTCCCTTGGGCCGACTGTGATAAAATTATCGGACGCGCCCTGGTGTAGCTGCGGCGCATATCCGATGGAGGTCAGCCAATCGCTCAATGCGAGTGCAGGATCTTCGGGACCTGTCTGCACTGAGTCAATCCGCAGGGGCACTGACACGTCCGTGGGCTTCCAGCGCTCCTCCTTGCAAGGAGGCTGCCCTGGATTCAACGTGGGCCACCCTATGCTTGGGAGTGCGATCACGAAGGACTTGGCGAACTCGAACGCCTCCGCGTCACCCTCCTCGGCACACACGCTGAAGGGCAGAACGGCCCTCGCATGCATGCGTTGCATGAGTGCGGGTGACGGCACGGTTTTGCCGATCAATGTGCGTTTCTTGCCGAGCGCTTTCAGCATGATGAGCTGCTGAGATAGGCCCCTGTTGTCCTCGGTGAGGATGCCGACCCTCGTCGCTTGCTCTTGGCTCCTTTGAGCCTGCTCATCCCTTTCTTGATCTGAACCAATGTGCTCGCGAAGTCCAAGTCCGGCGAGAACGATGACGGACCAGAACACAAACTTATCGGCGTGACGGCTCACGCGTGGGAGACGCTTCGCCAAGAGGCGCTCCGTGAGAAATCGGGTCCCCGCAATGCCGGACAGGCACGCCAGAACCCAACCTACGTAGAATGCCATGCGCCCTCCTGCACGAATGGCGACATTTCGTGCGTGTCCCACCAGCCGATGATGAAACAGCGCCTGTCGAGCGTCGCGACCCCGATGGTAACTCCATTCTTGCGCGTTGATCGTTCTCTCGGCGCAACGATGAAGAGGGTGTCGCCCACGATCGGCTGGAGCCGACCGGCGAACCCAAGCGACGCGCCGCCGTTCCGCGCTTGTCCTGCTGTGCGAGCCAACGATCCGGCGCTCTTAGTTGGTCGAACGCCCATCCCCGGGACCTACCGTTCTGCCTTCCCTCGTCCACACGGCGCGCGTACGCTCGCGCCGTATGGCTGGCGAGGATCTGCTCGGGGACGTGCTGTCCCAAATCGGGGTCCGGGAGCTTGATGACGTCATTCGCGGTGCGGGCGAAGTTCCGCAGCGCCTCAAGGACGACAAGATCACGCAACTCGTCCAGCTCATGCTGGCAGGATCGGTGGACTTCGAGGAGACCATCTCGTCGCTCCAGGTGTTCGACCTCGAGGTCATGTGCGAGGCCGTCGACCTCGAATCCGGCGGTCTCAAGCGCGATCGAGTCCGCCGACTGGTGGCTTGGTTCGACCGCGTGTTCGGTGATCAGGTCCGAGGCGCGTGCTCTCAACGTGCGGAGGATGTGGGGTCCGAGCGAGACAGTGAACTCCCAGCGTCTGTCGAGGACGTGCAGAGCGACTACGAGTGCGAGGTCGGGGGCACCGTTCTCGAGTACGAACCCGAAGACCGCCCCTATCAGGCCGAAGCACTAGCGTCCCTCCAGGAGGCCTTCAGAAAGTGCCGCAAGGTCGTTCTGTCGCTACCGACAGGCTCGGGGAAGACCTTCGTGGCAGCGAAGTGGCTCGCGGACAATCTCAGGGGCAAGGCCCTGTGGCTCACTCATCGGGCGGAACTCGTAAGCCAAGCGGAATCGGAGCTGCGCACAGTGTTCCGCAAGGACGGAGAGGTGACGCGCTGGACGAGTGATGTGAAGGACGGGAGCGGCAAAGTTGTCATCGCAACCGTCGGATGCCAAACGTTCCCTGACGACCGTTTCGAGGTACTCGTGGTTGATGAGGCGCATCATCGTTCCGCGCCGACATACAAGCAATGGGCGGGGAGATACCGCTTTGAGAAAGAACTAGGGCTTACCGCGACCCCTGAACGCTCAGACAAGATCCGCCTCGGCTACGAAACCGTCGTGAAGCGCTCGTTTTGGGACCTCGTCGAGCAAGGCTACTTGGCGGCCCCGATACACCACGTCGTCACAACTCAGGAACGATATGACCTCCGGAAGGACCGGATCCGTGATGACTTCGAAGAGGCATCCCTGCGCCAGCTCGACAATCCATCGAGGAACTCGATCATAGTCGAGGAGTTCTTGAGGGGTGCGCGGGAATATGGGAAGACACTTGTCTTCGCCGTCAACGTCGAGCACGCGGCAAATCTCGTCGACACCTTCCGGCGTATGGGACCGCACGTCAGAATCGCAAGCATTCTTGGCGCAACGGACAAGAGCCAGCGCGGGAGAATCGTCGAAGACTTCGAGAGGAGCCGCCTCGACGTGCTGATCAACTGCAAGGTGTTCGTCGAGGGATTCAACTGCAAAGACATCGACACAATCTTCCTGACGCGCCCGACGATGAGCGCGGTGCTCTACTGTCAGATGGTCGGGCGCGGAACGCGGATCGTCGGCAACAAGAAGACATTTCATCTGGTCGAGTTTGAGGACCAACTCTCGAAGTTTGCCGGCCAGCTCGCGGGCTTCTGGTCGCTCGGTGAACGCAGCAACGAGCGCATTCGCGAGGCGACCGAGCGCGCCGCAGCTCGTCGCGCCGAAGCGCCGCCCTTGCTCCCACCATCGCAGATTGCGGAGTGGTCCACCAACCTGCATTCGATTGGTGGCGTCCTGGCCTACTGGGACGTCGGCTCGTTCATTCAGGGGGCCATGATCGTGGACAAACCGGAAATCGACTCGGTCTCGAGCGCCATTGCTGCGTATGTGAAGGGCGATCGATCTCTTCTGGAGGCTGCCGTGATGCAAGGCCACTGGAGCATCCAAGAGAAACAATTTCTCGTCTGGATTGGTCGTTCGAACTTCCGGTTTCACCTTTACGACTTTCGATCTATCGGTGCGGAGCCACCGCCAGACGTTCCTGCGGCTGTGGCTGCGATTCACGGGACAGCAAGGGATGTCGCACCCTTGTCTCAGGTGGAAGCCTTCCTTGGAACTCCGGACAACATCGATTGGGGCGGCGATGCCGCGGATTGGCGTCGGGCGTTCTTGGCCGATCAGCGACGAGTTACCGGTGTACTTCGGGTGGTCGACGATTTCACGGGGCGGGTTACTCCTCTCAAGGTCTTCGACGTTGAGAATGCGGCAGTTCGTACGGCCCTTGATGAAATGGGGCGGGCGACAGGGGCTGCTGGCGAGCAGGTGTTTGCCATCCAGGAAGCAGTCTACGAGAAGTACCTCAAGGGGACGAGCGTCACGAAATACAAATGGTTCTGCGTTGCGAAGGGGATCGCGCGCGGCGCGCCAACGTTCTTGCCCTTTGGAACCGCTGGAAACTCATGAACTGGGCGAACGGAGAACTCTGCACTCGCCAGTGAGGCATTACGTCGCCTCCGTTCCGCGCCGAAGCCTCGAGCGACTCAGATCGGCCAGGCCTGGGGAACTTCCGATATCTGCACTGGAGCGACCCCGTCCGGCCGTACAGTCGTCTCCATCTCTATCCCTCGTCTTGCTTAGCTTTGACCTCGTCGGAAATCCCGAGCTCCTTGAGCGCGGCCCGCGTCTCCTCCAACTCTTGCTCCGAGACACCGCCTGACGGAACAACCTCGACGACGAGGCGAAGCCTGAGCCCCTTCTGCGAGAACCGCGAGAACACCTTGCTGTAAATCTGGCTCCACTTTTGCCATGGGACGTCGCCCTCCCACCTGAATCCGGCAATGGAACGCGGCGACACCGAGGGCGGCACCGGCGTGACCGTCTTGGTAGCCTCACCGGGTTCCACATTTCGTCCTGGTGGAGGGACAGGCGCAGGCTTCGCCGGCTTGCCCGCCTCGATGGCCGCCTGGATCCTCTCGGCGTCCTCCTTGCGCAGCACGACGATCTCGTCGCCGATCTCGATCTCCGCGGCGGTCGTGGCCTTCCGGAACACGAACGGCTCGTACTGGTCGCCGCGCTTGGCGGCGCACGCCAGCTGACCGTCGGTCACCCCGCGCGCAATCGTCGCCCTTACAATGTCGGGGTTCGACAACCGCGGAAACTTTGGCGAGGCGTAAAACGCGTCCCGGAGCGCCTTCGTGCTCCATTCCGGCAGCGCCGGGGGCCAGTTGCGCACGAGAGTATTTAGGCTGACCGCGTCGGTGAGCAGGTCCTCCTGGCGCAACCGCCCGACGATGAGGTCAGCGATCGAGGGCGCGGCGCTGGAGTGGATCTTCCCGAGGTCGATGCGGCGGAGCTGGTTCCCGTCGTCGAGTAGGAAGATGTACTTATATGATTGCCACACGGCCTCACGCAGGTAGCTCTTCGCTTTCGCGACGTTCTCCTTGAGCTGTTTCACCTGGACTTCGTCGAGCTTCAGATCATCGCGGTCGCCGAGGATGTCGGACCAAGCGAGGAGCTTTCTCGCCTCCTCGCGGAGCGTGCCCACGTCTTCGGCAACGCCCCAGATGACCGCGCTCTTGAAGACGCGCGACGACTGGCCGTGATCGCGGGACATTGTCTCGATCAGCGTCAACGAGCCCGGCTCCGAAAGCGCATGGTCCGGACCCATGACGGCGAGCGCCAGCGTAGCGCGGTCGGCGATGTCCCCGGTCTTCTCGGGGAAGAAAATGCGTTCGATGCCGTTTCCCTTGCCGAACTCGTCGCGGATTGCGGTGCGCACTTGCTCGTCGATGCCCAGGGCAGCGACGCTCGCGCGGCGGTCGGCGAGCAGCTTGTTGAGGTTCGCCTTGAACTCGAAGCGGTAGCGACCCCTCTCGCCATGCAGGTAGTAGCAAGCGTCGCCGAGGGCTTCGAGGCACTGGTCGACGCTGGCGAGATCAATTCCAGGCTCGCCGACCGCTAGGCGCACCTCGGGAAGCGTGGCTTCGCCCCTCTGCTGCCCGCCATTGGATTCGAAGAAAATCGTCGTTGCCACCTTGCGATGGAGGCGCGCCTTCCGAACGGCGTCCGTCGCCTGCTTGTCGAGTCGCAGCGCGTGGGCCTCGGGACGACCGGCGACATCCGTGGTCACGGCTCCTTCGAGACGCTGCTCGCCGAGTTGCTCGAAGACGGCGGCTCGGAAGAGCGGATCGTCGAGCGGGCCTGTGCCGAGCGTGATGAGCGGGTCCTTCTCTCCGCCCTTGTAGCCATCCTGATAGGCGCGGGCGACCCAGAGTGCGAGCAGCCGCAGCACGCCCCGGGTCTGCTGGAAGCGGGGCAGCGCCCGCCACTTTCTCTCAAAGACCGACAGGGTGACGGGGTGGAAGGGATAGGTTGCCGCGATGGCGTCGTACGCCGTGTCGACGGGGAACCAGTTCGGCACCTGGTCGCGGTGCTCCTGGACCCACTCCGCGTACTCGCGCACCGTCGCCTTCGCGTCGGGGGGCAACCCATCCCACTCGAAGAGACGTCGCCGAATAATCTCCGACGTTTCCGTCTCCGCCGACATCATCACTGCCTTGCCGAGGCGATCAAGGATCTTCTTGAAGCGCTCGAAGTCGAACTGATCGTCGCCGCTCATCTCCAGCTCGGACGCTGGAATGGAGACGGCGAGCACTACGTTGTTCCGCCCGCGGGCGACCTCGGAGAGATTCTGGAGAAAGCTGTGGAGCTGGCCGCCGAGACCGCTCTTGCGGCTCCGGCTGACGAAATTCATGAGCTCGTCGAGAAGGATGAGCGTCGGCTGGTCTTTCGGGAGGAGCTTCGCGATGACGTCGCCGCCGGGGGCCGTCATCGTGCGTTCGTGCTCGGCAACGATCTGGAACGCCTCCGCGCCTCCGAGCTGGAACGCGATCTCGCCCCATGGCGTCCGGCGGAGCGGGGTGCCGTCCGAACCGCCGCGCCCAGTGATCGAGTCGAACTCCGTCCCAACAAAGACCGCGATGTTGGCCTTGGGTACCTGCGTGACCTTCGCGCCCGCGATGATCGTCGAGACGCCCTTCCATGCGTGCGCGTCCGAGCCAGCTCGCGCAAGGTGGTAGAGGAGGGTAAGGGCGTGGGTCTTGCCACCGCCGAACTGCGTCGAGAGGTTGAAGACCGCCGAGGTTTCGACCTGTTCGCCGCTCAGACGGCGGACGACCTCCGAGGCGAGACCGCCCAGGCTCTTCGTAAGGAACGTCCGCTCGAAAAAGTCGGCCGGCACGCGATAGACCTTCGGCGCTGTTCCATCGCGCACCTGGTCGAGGTGAACGGCAAACTCGGATGCGTCGAGGGGACGCTCCTCGCGCAGATCCTCCCGGGGCGTGACGACTTTGTACCAGGGCTTGAGGGTCATTGACTATGTCTCCGCTAGGCGCCACCGCCCATTTCGGCCCCTTGCACGCGTTGCAAGTCGAAACGTCTTCAATAGACTCTTTAGAGTCTTCACACGAATTGCGGTGCCCCGGACGGCAAGTTCAATCTGCTGATCCGTCATGCTCCCGCCTTCGCGCAGTTGCTGGAGTATGCCGATTGCCGACTCCCGATACTTGTCTGGTGCAGATGTCTCGTCTTTCACGGCCTTGTCGAATTCGATGAATCGGTTGACGATTGGCACTTTAGCAACATTCTGTTCAATCTTTTGATCAAGTTGGCCCAATTCACGATATCTGTTTGGTTCAGGTGCCCAACATCCGATAGGAGCCAGGAGGGCTTGCCCCCCTTCCGCGGCTTCCGCTCGTCGAAGCAAATCAAAATTACTTCTTCGTCCTTGACCGCGAGTGAGTATCCTAGTTCGAGTACGACATTTGGACGAAACCCAGAGACGTCAAAGACAGCCAGCGCACACTCGTCAATCCCACGTCGAATCTCACTCCAGAGGTCTCGAGCCCCCTTTCCCGGCTCCTTGTCGATGATGCAAACATGCACAGGCCAATCCTTCTCAAGTTTCTCCTTGAGCATATTGAAGTGCGCCTTGACCTTCTGGTTTGAGTAGTTGCACCCGAGGAAGACCTTGTACGTTGAAGTCGCCATCAGAATCCGAGCCCTTTCTTCCTCGCAAGAAGTCCATCTACCCATCGCTTCTCGTCAGATGCCGCCGGGTAGAGCGCTGAGAACGACTGGGCAAGCTTCCAGAAGCGTGCGTCCTTGCCAACCCCCTCTTCGACGACGAAGCGCTTGAGCGCCTCGGATCGGCCAGCGCCGAAAAGGATCATGGCTTGGTGAACGCGGTCGAGCGTCGTCTCGCCCATGCTTGGCACACCAGCCTCACCGAGAAGGCCTTCCTTCTCAGCGGCCTCGATCTCGGCGAAGAGCCCAAGCTGCGTCTTCTTGGCCTTATCCCGCGCTCCTGTCGCTTGGTCGTCTTTCCACCTCTTCTCGAACAGGTATTTCGCTCGCTCCGCGACCGCGAGGAGGCGAGCCTTGTCGCCCACCAGTTCTACAACATT
The DNA here is from genome assembly GCA_049512415.1 of Polyangiaceae bacterium. GTDB lineage: Bacteria > Myxococcota_A > Polyangia > Polyangiales > Polyangiaceae > Palsa-1150. The sequence goes on along the minus strand of JBEKXD010000054.1, from coordinate 11,794 downwards.
CGCAAGCTGTTCCAGATGAGCTCCCAGTCCTTGCGCGATCTTCCTCGCCGTGTCGAACTCCAATACGAACCCAGCCAAAGCCTTGCCCGTGGCGCGGCGGTCGTCTTCCTCGTCGCCGTCGCCGTCGCCGTCGCCGTCGTCATCGGTCGCGTCGCCCGCAGTTTCGTCGGTGGCGCTCGCGCCAGCGCCCAACGTCCAGAGCCACATCGCGGTGAGTCTCGCGTCCTCTTCGAGTCCGCTCGCGTCCGCCCCTTCGAACATCATCGACAGAGCTTCCTTCGAGACCGCCGCCCACACCTGCTCCAGGTACTCTCCCAGTAATACGGCAACGCCGGACGCCTTCTCGACTCGCGAGTAGCGGGAATAGATTTCAAGTGCTGGCCCAATGCAGGCGAAGATCGCGTCCGCGCCGACAACGCCCTCACTGGCAAGGCGGGGCATCCACGCATGAATGCGGGTGGGCAGTTCCGCAAGGATGCCCCGCCAGCTTCCAACGTCATCCGCCCGATCCGACCCGTCGGGGTTGTCGCGCGGCCGACACACGATATGAACAGAGGAGGCCAGTGACGCCGTTCCCATCGCGTTCACTCTGCTGCCCATTTCCGTGTCGATGGGCCACGAGGCGGTTGCGACCCAACCCGCCTTAAGGAGCGCCGCGAGAATCGCTTCCCATCCAGCCGTGCTCTTGTGCGCGAAGACGACAACACCGATTCCGTCGGGCGCCGTGACTCGTCTTCCCTCCCGAAGAGCGGCGGTCATTTGCGATTCGTAGAACGCCTTGTCCTTCACTCGCCCTGTCGGCGCGTGAATCCGGCTTGGATTCCATATCGCCTCCTCGTCCTTCGGCGTCGTGGATTCGGAAAAGAGTTCACTATGCTCGTCGGCCAGCACGCGGCGCAGCCACACGTAGAAGAAATCCGACAGATCGCTGTACGGCACTGCATCATAGTACGGAGGGTCCGTAATGAAGGCGTTCACGCTGTCGTCTGGTAAGTGGTGGGCTGTCGCCGACCCCATCTCAACCGTCGCTGTTCCAGATGCCCCGTACACAGCCGCAGCGAGCGAGCTTGCGGTGCGCTCGTACATACTTCGCCAGGAGCCGCTTGACTCCGAAAGCGTCGCGGTCTCCGCGAAGTCCCAGACGATCGGGATGGCCTGACGGGCAAATAGATTGACCGGACACTCCGCGTCGGCTTTCCAGCGCGTGCAGGAGTTCCCGAGGTCCGCCGCTTTGGAAAGCGACAGGGCGAGACAGACTCGCACCGCCGCCGCCAAGTCAGGCGGAAGTGGCCGTGCCTCCCCGCCGTCGTCGCTCGCCGCCTTCCGGCAGAATCTCGCTAGGGTCGTTAGGGCGAGAAGCTGCCGTGGCGCGAACAGGTCGCCGAACGTCTCTACGCCCATCCTGGTGACCGCGGAAAGCCCGCGTGCGTTAGGCGACGGGCGGGCCTTCGACACTGGTTCGTCGGGGACGAGGCTCAGCTTCCCGTCATGCGCCGCAACACGTCGCTTCAGTTCTCGGGCTGCTGCCTGCGCAGCCTCAAGGTCCTGGGGGGTTGGCAGACGGTAACGGCGCCCCTGCTCGCCGGTCTTGACGCTAACGACGGCGACGAGGCGAGCGTCGCTCGCACCGCCGCGCCGACCTGCGAGCTGCGCTCGCACTCGGGCATTCGGCGTCGTATAGCCGCACGCAGGACATAGCGCGGACCCCTTGCGGACCGTACCGGCAGCCGCGGCCGCGCCACCCCGCTCAGATTCTTGAAGCTCGAACTCCACATGCTGTGCCTTCTGATTGTGGTGCAGCCCCAACAGCACGGTGCGGCGCGCTTTCTTGGCGAGGACCAGAGATCGAATCAGCGGGATCTCGACACCGCAACCCGGACCTTCACAGCGGACCGTCCGCGCCCACAAATAGGCAATCGGTGTGCTTCCATCGGGGCCAGGCGGGTAGAAGCGCGCGAGGTCAGCTTCCGATTGCCTCCACACCCATTGTCCCCAACGGTCGACCTCTTCGGCCAGGCGGGTCCCGAACCGTGGGAGGTAAACTAGCGCCACCCGGTTCAGCGTCACCGCAACCGGATTCAAATCGGAAGCGTAAGTATCACTACCAACGCGCAGCGCTTCAAGCGGAATCGCGCCACCCCCGGCAAACGGATCGACGACGAGTGGACGTGTCCCGCTCGCACCGCCCAAGCTCAGGTGCGCTGCTACCGTCAGGGCCTCGCTGGCCGTTCTGAAGGCGTCGACGTTGGAAGCGTCCCAGCTCGCAAATGAAGCAATGAAATCAAGCAGGGCACCGCGCATCTCCAGAAGCGCCGCCGCGTCATTCTGGCAAAGGCGCTTCTCGTCCATTGTTCGCCAGCGATTCCAATGGGAAGCGCAGAGTTCCATCACCTGCTTGTCAGATCGAACTTTCTCGGCGAAGTCCGAAAGAATCTTCGCTGCCGCGCTTCGAAAGGATATTGGGCATTCCTCGTCGCCAGGGTCTGGCCACAGCGCCGCGCAAAGCACGGCACGACATGCAGCCAATGGTCTCCTCGCCCACCAAATGTGGAGCGTCGAGATGTGCCCGTGTCGAATCGACTTCTCTCGCCGAGCGTGGGCGGAGATTTCCTTGATCGGGAGGTCCACCTCGATCAGCCGCTTCGCGTATCGCGTGGCCGTCACGCGTCCTCTCCGTTGCTGCCGGGCTTGCGGTCGTCTTTGGTCTCACTGCCGAGGATCGCGGCCGGCGCCAAGTGATAACTCTCGACGCGCGTGACGGCCTTCCACCCCATGCGCACTGGGTCCTGAACCGTATGCAGGTCGGGCTTCGTCGCGCAGTCGAAGACGACATACATCCAATAGTCCCCAGCAAGCCGCTGCGCCGTCTTGAACTCGTTCGACGACAACCCGACCTCGCCAACCTCCGCACGGCCCTTCACCTCGATGAAGCGCGACGCGACGTACGCCCCAGGCTCGCTCGGATGCGGCTTGCGCGAGAGCAGGTCATACCCGCGGTTCTCGTTCTCGACGCTCGTGACCTCCCAGCCCAGCGCCTTCTCGTACCGAGTGGCCTCCTCGACCGCGATGCGCTCGATCTCAGCGTCGCTGACCATCGCGGCCATCTCCGGCTTGTTGCGCTCGGGGTGCGGAAGCACCCACGCCTGGCCCATGAAGTCGATGTCGGCGATCGTGCAGAGCCGCTCCATATCGAGCTGCTGAAGGCGCGACTCAAGTCGGTGGACCAGATCCTCGACGTGCTGCTCCGACTGGGCCTTCAGACCCGCAAGCCCGGAAGTGGTGTCACCACTAGCAACGCGCTCTTCGTATTCGCCGAGCTGCACTTGCGCCCGATTGATCAACTCGTTCAGCGAGATCTCGACATGGCGACGGACGACCGACGTCTGGCGCTCGCGGTCAACCCTCGTCGCGTCCAACCACCCCTTGAGAGCCTGGTCGTGCAGCTCGCGTTCGCTTTCCTGCCGGTCGGGGAGCCCGGCCTCGTCTGGAGCCTTGGCGCCCTTCGACGGAATCAGGTCCAGGAAGATCGTCGGCTGGCGAACCGAGAAGCCGACATCGTCCACGCGGACGACGAAGAGGCGCCGGTGCAAAACGTTCGCTCTCCCGTCCTTGATCGACGCGCCGAACACGTCGAGGCGGTAGGCGACCGGCGTGTTGAGATCGTAGAAGACAGCGCCGTGCCGGAGATCATCGGCAACGCGTTCGATCACGTCGGCGCGCACAGCTTCGAAGAGCGGGTGACCTGGGGTGACCCACTCGAGCGTGGCGTCTTCCTTGAGCAGCCGCTTGTCGAAGGCGATACGTCCATAGTCCTTTGCGAGTACGCCGAACCGCGGCTCCTGCGCCAGTCCGTGCGCGAGGAGGTTCTTGGGTACCCTGCCAACGCGAAACACGTGCGCGCCCGGCTTCTCCGGTTTCAGCGGCATCGAGACCACGGGCCCGGCTTGGGTCGCGAAGTCCTCGATGACCTCGGGCACGAGGCGCCGTTCTTGCGCTTCGGCAGTCTTTCCGATGATCGCACTCAGGTTGAGCTCCCTCTTCGCGAGCCCTTCGAGGGTGGACTGCGTAATCTGCTTGAAGCGCCGCGGGTCGAGCTCGGAAATGACGCGATCCCGGATCTCCGTCTCGCCGATCCTTCCGGCGTAGAGGTCGCGGAACATCTTCTCCAGCAAGTTGGATGGGAACACCTCGCCGACGACGTCGAAGACCTTGTCCGACTCCAGGTCCTCCCGGATCTGCCGCAATCTCGTGAGGAGCATCTCCAGCACGCGCCCCTCGCGCGTGTTGACCGCGACGAAGTTGAAGACGAGGCAGTCGTGCTCCTGGCCGTAGCGGTGGATGCGACCCATGCGCTGCTCCAGGCGCACGGGGTTCCACGGGATATCGTAGTTGATCATCAGCCAGCAGAACTGGAGGTTGATGCCTTCGCCTGCCGCCTCCGTGGCCACGAGCACCTGCGCGCCCTCGCGGAAGTCCTTCTCGGCGTGGATGCGCGTGCCCGGCGTGTCGCGGTCGCCGATCTTCATCCCGCCGTGGATCTGCGTAACCTTGAGGCCCCACTCCAAGAGCTTCCCCTTGGGGCGGCCATCTTTGCCGTCGCCCGCGAGGTAGTCGAGCGTGTCTTTGTGCTCGGTGAAGATGAGGAGCTTCATCTTCGGATCGTCGAAGATTCCCCACTCTTTCAGCACCTCGCGCAACTTGTTCAGTTTCGACTCGACCTCGCTCCGCTCCAACGCGCGCGCCTCGTCGACGAGCCCCGTTAGGTCCTGGATCTCGATCCGGAGCTGCGCCGGGTCGATGTTCACTACGACGTTCTCCAGGTCCGTGAGGATCTTCTGCTGGTCCTCGTCCAGAAGGTCGTCGAAATCGTCGGGCAGAGCCTTATCGATCTGCTGCTTGCGGAACTTGTCCGGGTCTTCGAGGATGCGCTGTCGGCGTTCGCGCATGCGTTCGAGGCTCCGACGAGCGGCGTACGCGCTCGACGCGAAGCGCCGCTGCAGCATCGCCATCGTGAATCCGAGCGCGCGTGCTGCCGGGGAGTCCTCGCTAGCAGCTCGCGCCGACTGGTTCGTTACGTACTGGGTGAGCGCATTGTAAAAGGCGAACTCCGCGTCCTCGAGATCGAACGCGGCCGTCTGCACGTCGCGATTCGTGAAGAGTTTCTTCACCTTCCCGGTGTCGGGGTCCGGGAACGTTACGAGAGCCTCCTTTACGCGCCGCAGATAGAAGGGCGCGCTCTGCTGCTTCATCGCCTCCTGAAGGCTCGTTATGTCCGCGTAGACGTCCTTGTCGAGCAGCGTCAGGAAGCGTCGAAAATGGTCGGGGTCGCCCTTGTGCGGCGTCGCCGTCATCAGGAGGAAGTGATCGGTCCGCTCCGAAAGCGCCTGGCCGATTTGAAACGCGAGCGTCGGCTTGTCCTCGAAGGTCGGGCTCATCTTGTGAGCTTCGTCGACGATGACTAGGTCCCAGTGGGTGCGAAGGAGACTCTCCTTCGCGTCCTCGACGCGCGAGACCCACGAGACCGACGTGACGACCTGGTGATGCTCGGCCCACGGGTTCGATCCGTAGCCCGCGCGCAGTACGTCGCCGCGCACGACGTGAAACGCTTCGCGGAACTTGTCCTTCATCTCACGCTGCCACTGGAACGTCAGGTTGGCGGGCGTGACGATGAGCGTGCGCTTCACGAGACCGCGCGTCTTGAGCTCCTTCAGGAGGAGCCCGGCCATGATCGTCTTGCCCGCACCGGGATCGTCGGCGAGCAGGAATCGGATGCGGGGAACCTTGAGGAAGTACTCGTAGACGGCTTCCAGCTGGTGCGGTAGCGGATCGATCCTGGCGATCGAGAGCGAGAAGTACGGGTCGTACTCGTAGGCGAGACCGAGACGGTACCCCTCGATGCCGAGCCGGAAGCGCTGCGCGTCGCCGTCGAAGGGGGCGTACTTCGGGCTGACGACGAGCTGCGCGACCTGGCCGGCGTCGAGCACCGGCGTGTGGACCTGGTTTGTACGCAGACCGCGACCAATGACCTTCAGGGCGCTGCCCATCGGTACCGTCGCGAGCACCTCTATGGGCTCGGGGAGGAGGGGACCGGTGACGATGGCTCCGGGGAGGAATTGTTCAGCGCCGGTGGTCACGATGGTTCTCTATCCCCCCGCCTGCGCGCTCGCTCGAACGCCGATCATTCGTCGCCAGCCTTTTGAGCTGCGAGCGTACCACCTCCAGGGTGCGTTCGGATCACGGATCCCCGAGCGCGAGGACCCAAGACGACGATCGTCACGAACGCCATCCGAGGCGAACCGTCAGTCATCCTCGTCGTCGCAATCCAGGATCTGCTTCTCGTCCTTCCACCAAAGGAGAGTAAGCACCATGCCGTTCCCAGCGCTCACCGAGTCCTCCGTCAGCACATAGTCCGATGCGCCCACGTGATCGATCCAGTCATCGGCGTCAACGGTCTCAGCCCCAATGGACCGCCCGGTGCCGCCTAGCAACTTGGACGCATTCGAGCCTGACCCTGGCTTGGCGAGAGGCCACAATGACGACGGGACGAGCGGTGATCGAACGAACCACCTACGGCCGGTGACATCCGAGCACACGACCATCGATGGGTTCGCCCCAAGCTCCACGAGGCGGATCGAGGCGGCCGTCATGCTCGTCTCGAATGTCTTGGCCAGCGATCGTGCGCTCTCGAACGTCACTGGCATCCCTTGCGCCGCTCGCTCGAAGAGCTTCTTCGGGAGCAATAGGTCGGCAGCGTACCGATTTGCTCGCCGCTCAGGGCTCTCGTCCACCCAGTCGGAGACGAAACTCCTCTCAGTGCAGGCAAAGGCGATTCTTCCACGGTCTCTCATCCAATGTCCCACCTCGTGCGCCGCCGAGAATCTCTGCCGCCCGCGAGACGCTCTGGAGTTCACCGTGACAATGGCCCTTTCCGTACCCCCGAGGATGCGGGCTTCGCAGCCGGCGAGCGGTTCGTAGACGATCGTGACACCGCAGTGGTGGGCGATTGCCTCGATGATGATCTCGGACGGCTCCGTGATCCCGAGCTCGTCGAGTACGACAGCAGGCGCCTTGTATGAGTGCATCACGATTCCGGATCGCATTCCCGATCGTCATCACCGCCATTGAGGAGCCCCAAAGCGTCGAGTTGCTTCAACGCGCTCTCCACGTCGGCGTCGGATAGAGACTCGAAATTCCTGTGCTGCAGGGTGAGGGCCTCCCGCATCTGCGGCTTTCGCGCGACGAACCCTTGTAGGAGCGCACGCCTTTCGGCTGAAGTCTCCGGGAGACGCACCGTCCGCGCCCCGAATGCAACGACTGCTTGCCGGTGACCTTCGACAGCCTCCCGCAGGTGTACCTTCTTGGCCCGAAGCACCGCATCCGCCAGCAGTTCCCGTACCGACGTTCCTTCTTTCTTGGCATCGAGCCCTTGTGCTGCGCTGTCCTCCAGCAGGTCCTTATCCGTCAGCGACTCGACATTGTCGGCCAGCGCATTCATGACGGCGCTCCAGCGGTCCGATGCATCTTTCGGCCTCTTCATGGACGCCATCCTTTCTCGCGGTCTACACCGCGGCGAAGCCGCGTCATGATCGTTTCGTACTGCGTCTGGGTGAGCCCGAGATCTTTCTGGATTTCCGGCCCGCTCATTCCCGTGGCAAGTTCTTCAAGTACGAGCCCTACCTCGTCATCGTTCCCGAACCGCCTCATGATGCTCGCGAGCTGCTCGTCGGCGGCCACCACTAGCTCTGCGTGTCCGGTCCGCGCGCGAAGGATCACGCCATCCAATCCGCCCGTGTGGTCGTCGGAGGTGGAGGGAACGACAGTGCCGCCCTTCAACTCGTCCTTGGCGTGGTTGGCGATGCTGCGCATGGTCCCCAGAAGATGCTTCACGAAAGTGATTCCCTTCTTCCACTTGCGATCGCCTGCAATCGTTCGCGAAATCGCGTCCTGGAGGAGGTCAGCGGGACTTATGCCCAGTCCAAGAGCCGCCAGGCCGCGGGCCCGGAATGACGCGGCCCGCTGAAGACGGATTCCATCTGCGTCGGACAGGGACCGAATCGCCGCATCAATGTCGGGGCCCGATGCGCACTCCGGTTGCGGGAAGGTGTTCGTTCCCATCTTGGCGACGTCACCGTCCTCTATGCCGGTGAAGACGGACATTCCGACAAAACAAAATCGTACCAGACGAAATGTCGGAAAACGCGACGAGTCCGGCACTGGTCTTTGAAGGCGGCGTCACTGCCATGCAAACCACCGAGCCGCCCGGAGATTACGAACATGCAAGAAGCTCATCCCCACGTTCACGAGATCCACATCGTCGTCGAGGTTGACGGCGCTGACAAGCATGTCGCGTTCGATCACAGTCCGGTGACCGGTCGCGCCATCCGCGAGAAGGCCAGTGCACCGCTAACGGACGACCTCACAAAGCTGGATCACGGAAAGCCCGAGGGCGGAAACATCGGCCTCGACGACAAGGTCGAGATCCGCGACGGCGAGCGTTTCATCGCTCTGCCCACGGGCACGGTGAGCTAAGCCATGTCCCCCGAGTTCATCGCGAAGGCTGTCGGCACGCTGGTCGCAGCCTACGGAACTGATCACGTGCGCGTCGGCAACGAAGGCGCGCGCACACTTGTCCGAATCCACGCGGTCCACCTCTACGACGGATGCCAGCCGCCGATGACGCCAATGATGCTGGTACTCGATCCGTCGCAGCCCAAGCCGCTCCCCTACGTACAGACGGGGCAGCTCCTTCGGAACGGCAAGGCTCCAAGGAGCACGTCAGCCGTCATTGTCGGCGGTGAGTCGTGGATGCAGTTCTCGTTCAATATCCCGTGGGAGGAGCCGAACGGTATCATGCGATTCGTTGCTGCCGCCCGCCAGAGGTTCGCGCAAGATGACTAGGGTTCAGATCCGCATCCCTCTCGGGCTTGGGCAACAGATCCATGACACCGTCTTTGCAGGCGGCGACCACGAGTACGTGGCGTTCTGCCTCGTTGGTCACGAGACGAAGGATGACATCACGGTGCTCTTCGTACGGCACGTTCTTGCGCTCGCCGACGCCGACTACCTCAACGATGTTGCACACGGCGCAGCCTGGCGTGGAACGTCGATGCTTCCAGCGATCGATGCCGCCATGGCCGAGAACCTCGGGATTCTACTCGTGCACGCTCACCCTTTCGGGCAGCCCCCGCGCCTCTCGACTGACGATCTCCGGAGTGCTCAACGGATATTGCCGATGCTCCAACGCCGAGTGCCCTTGCGACCGCATGGGTCGATCGTGCTGTCCCCGTCGAGTGCCGGTGGAATCGTGGCACTTCCGGGTGCCTCCGCCACCGCCGCGGAAGTGACAATTCACTGGATGGGGAAGTCAATTGTGCGGTGGCCCGTCAGAGAGCGTTGCTCCAGCATCGACGATACGACTGCCTTCGATCGTCAGGGGCTCGTCGTAGGCGACCAAGGAGAGCTTTCGCAAGCATGCGTTGCCGTCGTCGGCCTCTGCGGGGGAGGCAGCCACGTCGTTCAACAGTTCGCTCATTCGGGTGTGGGAACCATTGTGGGCATCGACGGTGACATTTGCGCCCCGACGAACCTGCACCGCAAGGTGGGCATGCGCCACCGAGACGGGCTGCTTGGAACAAAGAAGATCGAGATCATGGATCGGCTCGTTCGCTCTGTCGGAACGGGCTCCAAGTTCGTGGGAATCGATGCGAGGGTCCCCGAACCGAAGACACTCAATGCGTTGAAGTCGGCCGACGTGATCGTCGGATGCGTCGACAATCTCCACGCGCGCGCCGACATCCAGGAGATCGCGTGGCGCAACGTAATTCCCTACGTCGACGTCGGCGTCAGCATCCGGGCTCTGGAAGGAGGCGCGTCCGCGCCGCGGGTTGCCATTGGCGGCAACGTGTACGTCTTCGTCCCGGGCGGCTTCTGCGCCTGGTGCTGCGGCTTCATCTCGAACGAGAAGCTGGGGGTAGAGTTGAACGGCCGCGACCGTTCCTACTTCGAGAACAAGAAGGGGGGAGCTCAGGTTGTGAGCTTCAACGGCGTTGTCGCCTCACAGGCAGTCTCCGAGGTCCTCCAGCTCCTCACCGCGTATCGTGGTGCCAGCTTCGACCCAAAGGACTTGGTGCACGAAGGCGGTGGGCAACGAGGAGTCCTCAAGTACGATGGGCGACGAGGGACGCTCGCCGAGTGGGGCGGAACACGGCGGGAAGCGTGCACCTGCTGCTCTAACCTACTGGGAGCTGGTGCGATCGCATGGAGAGCGGCGTCCTAACGGGTGCGCGTCCATCATCGCGACGATCTCGACAATGGCGATCCGCCTTGCGCCGTCTCAGGTCAGCGAGTCAGCGCCGTGGTCGTTGTCCTGAGCGACGTCGTGGCATTCGTTCGGATTGTTCGTGGCATCGTCGAGAGTGGAGGTCATAGGCGCGAAGTGTGCGTCGGAACTGATGCCACCGTCGGCGTTATCCCTTGGTCCGCCTCGGGTCGTGGCCGTGGCTGTCCTTCTGCTGGATCCTGCCATCCTCGCCCTTGATGACGAGCTCGGAGTGTTCCTTGCGGGCGGCTTCCCGGCCGATCCTCTCGGCCTCCTTCTTCGTCTCGGTCACGGCAGACGCCCGTTCGTTCCCCACCTTCTTCACCTGCCAGCCGTCCCTATGGGTCTCGACGTGGACATCCTTGCCGTGTGAGCTCTTCGCTGGACCGCTGACCTTGCCTTTGGACATCTGAACCTCCGACCAGTAAGATGTATCCCGTACGGCGTGGGCGCAACGGCCATCGCCCCTTTCTTGACGGTGGTCCTGCCATGCGCTTTTGAGTCGTCGGCGAAGATGAAGACGGACATCCTCAAGCTCCTCTTGCAGTCCCACGCGGAGGGCGACGAGGTGGCCTTTCGACGGGCTGCGCTGCAGCTCGCCGCCGCGGAGAGCACTGCGGGGCATGTTCGAGTGGCCGACGAGATGCGGGAGCTAATCGCCAAGCTTCCGGCCACCGTCAATGGTCGCAAGACTCCCGCAGTCGTGGACATCGCGTCTCCCCGGGGAGAGCTCGCCGATCTGCTGGACGGGGGCCATCGGGACGAGCGTCTCCGTGACATCGTTCTCCACGACGATGTGCGCGCGCTCTTGCTTCGTGTCATCGCCGAGAACCGTTCTCGGGGTCGTCTGGAGCGGTTCGGCGTGTCGCCGCGGCGCCGACTCTTGTTTCACGGTGCACCCGGCTGCGGGAAGACATTGGCCGCTGCTGTCCTTGCAGGCGAAATGGGTCTCCCGCTGATGACCGTCCGGTTCGACGCGCTGTTTTCGCGTTTCCTGGGCGCTACCGGTGTGCAGTTGCGAGCCATCTTCGCCGAGATGCCCCGGCGCCCCGGCGTATATCTGTTCGACGAGTTCGACTCCGTCGCGAAGGCGCGCGGCGACGCGCAGGACGTTGGCGAGATGAACCGCGTCGTGACCGCGTTCCTGCAGCTCGTTGATGCCGACGTGAGCGGCAGCATCTTGGTGGCGGCCACCAATCACGTGGAACTCCTTGATCGCGCCGTATTCCGGCGCTTCGACGTGATCGTTCCATTCGATCGGCCGACGCAGGGACAGCTCGTCGAGCTCCTCAAACTGAGACTCGGTTCCATTGGCCTCGATGTCGCGCGTGCCGGCGACCTCGCCTCCAAAGCGGAGGGATGGAGCTTCGCAGACGTCGTTCGCGCGTGCGACGACGCCGTGCGCACAATGGCCTTGGATGGGCGTGAGCAGGTTTCGGAGCGCGATATTGTTGACGCCCTCGAAGCCTTGAAGCG
>JBEKXD010000053.1:0-42575 GCA_049512415.1 Polyangiaceae bacterium | reverse complement strand
CTGTCGAACAAGGCGATCCGGCGCGGATCCCATCGCAGCGTCAAGGAACTCGAAGATGCCATCCGCGCCTACCTCGACACGAGCAACGCCGACCCCAAACCGTTCGTTTGGACCAAGACGGCGGACCAGATCCTCGCCAAGATCGCTCGATTCGCTCGCGCTTTGAGGGGTTGGAAGGCCGGACTCGGCCATGAGCCGAAACTCGGTTGCCTTCGTCTGGAAGCACGGCCTGTGCGATGCTGGCCGCGTGACCCCTGACCATTTATTGCAGCCCGGTGTTCGTCCCGACAATTACAGCACCAACGCACTGGACGGTTCGTCGCTGCAAGTCAGGCCGGAGGCCTTTGAAGACGGCGTTCTTCGCCATCTGGTGTGGTCGTGCGCCAAGGAGCCGTCGGACGCGATGCCGGTCGACGTCTACCACGCCATGGCGTACAGCGTCCGAGACCGCCTCGTGCAACGTTGGCTGGACACCCAGCGCACGTACGCGCGGCGCGACGTCAAGCGCGTCAACTACCTGTCCGCAGAGTTTCTCACCGGGCGCAGTCTGGGGCTGTGTCTCGTGAATCTAGGCCTCTATCGCGAGGCTGAGGAAATCGCCAGGGCACTCGGTCACGGCCTGGATGACGTGCTCGAGGCGGAAGGGGATCCGGGGCTGGGCAACGGCGGTCTGGGGCGGCTCGCCGCTTGTTTCATGGACTCGCTCGCGACCTTGGAGCTGCCAGCCGTCGGATACGGGATCCGCTACGAACACGGAATTTTCGAGCAAAGGATTGACGCGGGTCAGCAAGTCGAACATTCCGACAACTGGCTTCAATACGGCAATCCCTGGGAGCTGCCTCGCCACGACCGAATGCAAATGGTCAAGCTCTACGGGATGACGGAGATGCGCAAGGACGACAGCGGTCGACTGGTCGTCGATTGGCTCGACGCTCAGGTTCTCATCGGCCTCCCCCACGACTCGTTCATCATCGGCCACGAGACAGGATGCGTGAACACCTTGAGGCTGTGGTCGGCGCGAGCATCGCGCGACTTCGACTTGCGACTCTTCAATCAAGGGGACTACCGGAGGGCTGTCGAAGAGAAGGTGGAGATTGAGAATATCTCCAAGGTGCTCTATCCGAGCGACCGCACCGACGTAGGCAAGGAGCTCCGGCTCAAACAGCAGTACTTCTTCGTCGCCTGTTCCGTCGCCGATATCGTGTCTGATTTCAAGCGGAACCACAACGATTTCCGTCTGTTCCCGGAGAAGGCGGCGATCCAGCTCAACGACACCCACCCGTCGATCGCCATCGCCGAACTCATGCGCGTGCTGCTCGACATCGAGGGGCTGCCTTGGGAGCTCGCATGGGAGATCACCCAGCGCTCGATCGCGTACACGAATCACACGCTCATGCCGGAAGCTCTCGAGAAGTGGCCGGTCCCGCTGCTGCGTCGTGTCCTGCCTCGGCACATGATGATCATCTACGAGCTAAACCACCGGTTCATGCGCCAAGTGAGTACGCGATGGCCGATGGACCCGGCTCGAATGGACCGCACGTCGATTATCGAAGAGGGCCCCGTGCAACACGTGCGCATGGCTCATCTCGCGGCTCTGGGATCGCACAGCATCAACGGCGTGGCCAGGCTTCACACGGAGCTCATCAAACAGGAGCTATTGCCGGACTTCTACGAGCTCTTTCCGGAGCGGTTCAACAACAAGACAAACGGAGTCACTCCGCGGCGCTGGCTCCTCTATTCGAACCCGGCTCTCGCACGCCTGCTCACCGAACGCTTGGGCTCGGAGTGGCTCCACCGGGCGGCGCGCCGGGAGATCGACGTAGCGCCGCTCGCTGCGGACGATGGGCTTCTCGACGCGCTCCTCGCGGTCAAGAGGGAGAACAAGCGAAGGCTCGCGGCCCATCTCAAGAAATGGACGGGCCAGGCGGTGGATCCGGAGGCGATGTTCGTCGTCCAGATCAAGCGAATTCACGAATACAAGAGACAGCTTTTGGCGTGCGTGGAGCTCATCACCCATTACTGGCTGCTAAAACATGGGTCGACTCCGTCATCCACGGTTCCGCGCGTGTACATTTTCGCCGGGAAAGCAGCTCCTGGCTACACGACCGCGAAGACCCACATCCGACTCATCAATGACATCGCGGAGATGGTCAATTGCGACGCCGCAGTGCGCGACCGATTGAAGGTCGTATTCGTTCCCAACTATGGAGTGTCGATCGCCCAGGCCATCATTCCGGCGGCCGACGTCTCGCTTCAGATCTCGCAGGCTGGCAAGGAGGCTTCGGGAACGAGCAACATGAAGCTCGCCCTCAACGGCGCGTTGACGGTCGGTACGCTCGACGGCGCCAACGTGGAGCTGCTCGATGCGGTCGGGTCCACTAACTTCTTTCTGTGCGGGCACACGGTCGAGCAGGTGCGAGAACTCCAGCGCGAAGGCTATCGCCCCGCGCCCTTCATCGTGGACTGCCCCGAGCTCGACGACGCGCTCCGCCTTCTCGATTCAGGCTTCTTCTCACTCGGAGAGCCGGGGCGCTACTGGAGCGTCACGCAGGCGTTGCGCGAAATCGACGAGTACATGGTGTGCGCGGACTTCGAATCCTATGCCATTGCGATGCGATCGGCGTCGGCCGCGTACGTCGATCCGCGCGACTGGGCGCGACGCTCGCTTCACAACGTCGTGGGTGGCGCCGCATTCTCGAGCGACGCCACCATCCAGGCCTACGCCGACGACATCTGGCGCATCGAGAGGGTTCACATCGATGGTCGGCCGAGCTCGATCCCGGCCCAGTCGACAAGGACGTGAAGGACGTCGACAGCCTCTCGGCTAAAGTGCGGCCTCGCGTCGTGAAGGCGTGTCCGTGCGGGGCAGGGAGGCCGTGCGTCGCGAATCACGCCCGCTTGCGGGGCGTCGGTGCGGGGCGAAGCCGAATTGGACCCGTAGCCATCGCCTGTCGTACCCTGTCGTCCTCATCTCCGTGTCGACCGCCCCGTCCGTCCCGATTTTGTCCGAGCCGTCGGCCCTAGAGGGTCAGCTCGCGCAAGTCCCATTTTTCCGAGGTCTCACACCGGAAGGACTGGAACTCGTCAAACAGGCGGTGGCGGAGGAGACCCACGCGACGGGAACCAAGCTCTTTCAGTTCGGCGACGTCGGAGACAGGCTCTTTATCATCATGGAGGGGCACATCCGCATCTCGCGCGAGATCCCGGGCATGGGTGAAGAGGCGCTGGCGGTGCTTGGCCCCGGCGAGGTCTTCGGGGAGATGGCGCTTCTCGACGAGTTTCCGCGTTCGGCCGATGCGTGTGTTCACGAGCGATGCCGACTGCTCGTCATCACGAAGGAGCGTTTCGACGACCTGCTCTTTTTGCATAAGGACCTCGCCTATGAGGTCCTCTGGAATGCCGTTAAGATCCTCAGCGTGCGGCTCCGCGAGACCAACGACAAGCTGACTTTTCTCACCGCGAGCGGAAGATTCTGAGAGAAAGGCGCCTCGTTCTCCGCGCATTTCTTGACGCTAGAACGGACCGTGGATATCCACCGACCCTGCGCGAGATCGGCGCGCGAATGGGCATTCGCTCCACGAACGGAGTGAACGACCATCTGCGCGCGCTCGAACGCAAGGGATACCTGACGCGCGAGGACATGAAGTCGCGGGCCCTTCGGCCCACAGGTCCCCGGCCGAATGAGCCGGGGTTCGTCGGCGACGTGGTGGCGAACGACGTCGACCTCGTAGAGATTCCCGTGCTGGGGCGGGTCGCCGCAGGGCTGCCTCTGCTCGCCGAGGAGCAGGTCATCGACACCGTGCGCATCGACCGAACGCTCGTCCGGGGCGGTCGGGAGGTGTTCGGGCTCAAAGTCAATGGCGACTCCATGATTGATGCCGGGATCCTCAACGGAGACACCATCTTCGTGAAGAAGCAGCTCACCGCGACTCGCGGCGACATCGTGGTTGCCCTGATCGGCGACGAGGCGACGGTCAAGTACTTCTTTCCAGAGAAGGATCACGTTCGCTTCCAGCCGGCCAACAAGAACATGGCGCCTATCTACGTTCGGTCTATGGATTTCAAGTCGACCATGCTTCTTGGTGTCGTCGTCGGCGTGTTCCGTCGCCTTTAGGGCATAGGATCGCGCGGAGCAGCCTTGCTAGGCTTTTGGCCAGGCACCCGGAGCGAGCCACGCTGGCATCGTGGCGCGTGCCAGCGTGTGGGTCCGCTGCTTAGAGCCCCCACCCGTGCGCAGCGTACAGCAGGAGTCGACACTCGATCGCCCCGTTGAAGAGCATCCAGAAGCGATCCGGGGGGCGTGGCCAAGCTCGGGCGATGGCCGGATTGCCGGCTAGAAGCGCCACCGTCGTCCCCGGGCATCGTTCGAACGCGCGAGCCATGGCGGGATAGATGTCCGATGCCGTTTCGAGCCTCTCGCCGTATGGCGGGTTCGACACGATCCATCCCGGACGAGGGTCGCCCTTCATCGCGCGAATGTCGCCGAGTTCGGCGCGAATCTCCACCCCGGCAGCGCGCGCGTTGGCTCGCGTGCGCTCGATGGCGAGAGGGTCGATATCGCGAGCGATCACGGGAGGTCCTTGGTCGTCGACGGCCGTGCGGGCCTTGTCTCGAAGCTCCGACAATCGTGACCGAAGCATTGCGTCGGGTTGAGCCCAGCGCTCGCACCCAAACCGCGGACGCGCGAGTCCTGGGGCCCGCCGTTGCGCCCACGCGGCGGCCTCGATGGCGATGGTTCCGGCCCCGCACATCGGGTCGACCAGCGGCGTCTGGAGGTCCCAGCCGGAAAGCCGAACGACCGCGGCGGCTAGGGTTTCACGCAGCGGCGCTTCCCCCCCCCGCCCTCGCCATCCACGCTCGTGGAGCGATCCCCCGCCGACGTCCAGATAGGTTGTCGCTCGGTCGCGCGAGAGATGGACGAACACGAGGACGTCAGGGTCGTCCTTGTCGACCGACGGCCTTTCGCCAAGCCGGTCTCTCAACGAGTCGACGATCGCGTCCTTGGTCTTCTGCACGACGTACTGCGAGTTCGTGAGCCGACTCAGGCGACAGCTCGCTCGCACGGCGAGGGTCATTCGTGGAGTCAGCCATTCCGACCAGTCGACCGTTCGCACCCCGTCGTATAGTTCGCGGTCGTCCCGCGCGTCGAACGTGGTGAGCTCGACCAGGACCCGCACCGCGATCCGCGACCACAAGCAAGCCCGAGCGCCGTCGAGGATGTCGCCCTCGAAGTGCACGCCTCCGCGATCGGCTCGGACATGCCGGAATCGGAGTTCACGAAGTTCGTCCCGGAGCGCCGGTTCGGTTCCCTTCGAGGCTGTTGCAAAAAGGCGCACCTTGGCGAGTCTGCTCTACCACGGAGCAAACCTGTCGAGCGGCGTCCTCGGTCAGGCCGCTGCGCGTTTCAGAGTGCGTCCTCACCGAGAGTACTGCGGGACCGAGGCGGTCGGTCGGGCCGATGCGGCTGGGTGACTCGACACGAAGCATGCCCGGCCACCCAAGAAGGACCCGATTGCGAACGCGACCAGGATGGCGATAGCGGTGGCGATCCCGCCCGAATCCCACGTTCGCCATCGCGAGGCGTGGGCATTCAGGATGCGTATCGTCGGAAGCCGACGGCGGTACAGGTCCTCGGTCAGGATGTCGGACTCCGAGATTTCCGGCTCCACCGGATTGTCGCCGGGAGCGGCAGGTGCGAGTCTCGGCATCGTGGGCGGGTCGAGCAGGGAGGCAGCGATCTGGACTTTCGGCTCGTCCGCGACGGGCCCAAGTTGGGCGGGAGTGGGCCGTGACTGCGTGGCGAGGAACGCGTGCGCGCTCGCGTGTTCCGCAAGCGTAAACGGCCGTGCAACCTGACTTTCCAGTGCCGCCCGGCGCGCACGCATCCGACCGTCGAACGCGTCACGCATGAACGCGCTGACGTGAACCGATGTCGGGAGAGGACCGCTCGCCGTGCGCAGTGCCATCGCCATGGCTGATGCCGCTGCCCATCGGCGGTCCGGCTCCTCGTCGCACGCGCGAGCGACGACTGCATCCAGGGACGGATTCCAATGCTCGCCAGGGCCCGCCCTGTCCATGGCGTCGCGCAGCATGGCGCCGACTGCGTAGACGTCAGCGGCCGGAGTGGCCACGGCGTCGGGGTCTCGAAGCTCTGGCGCGGTGGTCGGGACGCTTCCTCGAAGCCGTCGTCCGGCACACGAACGGGTCAGACGTCCCACTCCGTCGGAGCCTACGAGAACCGCGTCCGGAGCCAGTCTGCCGTGCGCGGCGTGGAGAAGTTCCCCGTGTTGATCGCGCAGTCCGTGCAGAGCTCCAAGGGCGTCGAGCACATCCAGCTGGACACGCAAATGCATGCCCAGCGTGGGCCGCACGGGCGCGGCTTGCCACATCTCGAGCCACTCGCCGTCGACGAAACCGCAAATCGCAACCCCGTCGGCGCCCCTCATCACGATATCCCGGATACTGGCGAGCTTCGGGTGTCCCAAAAACATCAGCGCTCGAGCCCTGCGCAGCCCGTCGGATCGCTCCCCATCGCTCATGGACGCGTGGACAATCCACTCAGCGACCAGCACCTCGGAGACGGGACGTCCGTCGAACATCTCGCGCACCGCGAAAGTTACGCCGCCCACCCCGAGGGGCCGCAGCAGACCCAGGCGGTCGGGGGCTTCCATGGTCAGACTCTCGAACCGTGGCGTTTACAGCGTCAGGCTTGCCTGAAGCAACTGGACGAAGGTCTCAGGTTGGCGGAAGGGCGGGGCGTCCGTCATGTCTGCGACTTCGCCGTCCGCAGGCAACGCTGCGTGAGTCTCGAGCACAACGAGACGTGGCGGGGGAGGACGCACAATTCCGGTCGTCGCGTCGAGTGCACTCATATCGCCGCTAGCCTCGAATCCCTCGAGGGCCGGCGCAGCGCCGAGGCTCGTTTCCACATCCGACTCGGTCGGTGTTGGCAGTTGCCCTGACTCGGGCGGCGGAGTGTGCCGTGGGGGCTCCGCATCGGTCCCAAACGCAATCCTGGCGATCTGTTCCTCGGGCTCCGGGCCCACTGGGCGGCGTGACGAAACTGGGGGCTGCTCCGGTTCGACATCGCACGGAGGTTCCGACTCGAGCAGCGGAGGCTGCTCGGGTGCGAGCGGAGGTGGATCGCTCGAAGGGAGATCCATCGCGGTTGCGTCCGCCAATGCCACCGCGTCCGGTACGCCCCCGGCGCCGGGCTCCGGCGAAGCGGTTGACGGAACAGCGTGCGGCGCGGACACCAATCGCTCGCGACTGTCGGACTCGCCCTCGGGCGGGATGTCGCCAGGAGGTGTACTCTGCGCGACGCTCCGATCCTCCGCGGCACTCGTGTCGGCGTCCGGAACCGAGGCGCTCGCACCGTCTGCCGAAGTGTTCGCAAGCTCGGGCGGAGCGGGCGGGGGACGCGTGGGCCACTCGACGTCGGTCTCAATCTCGGTCGCAGGGGCGTTCGCCTGGGCGGCGGTCTCCGGCGCGGGGGGCTGCGCCCTCGCTCCCGAACGGGCCAGAATGCGGCCCAGAAGGGCTTCAAGCTTTTCTATCTGTTGGGCGCGGGTCACGACTCTCCCCGATTCAGGCGTTCGATCGCGTCCGCCCAGGGCCGCCCGGACGCGAGCGACGCTCGGAGCCGATCGACACCGGCCTGGCTTCCGACAAATATCCGCGCGGTCCCTTGCTCGTCGGCCAGGAGCGTGCAGGCCGGACGCAGCCCGCATGCCGCTTCGATTGCCGACGACACGAATGCGAGGAGAACGGACTGCGCGAACGGCGAGCCGGAGACGACGACGATGAGTGCGCGTCCCCAGCGTTCGACAGCGACCACGCCGACTCCCGCCATAGCTGCCTCGCCCGCCCACTGTGTCACGAATGCGTCTACGGACGCGGATTGCGCATCGGCCAGCCGCGACAAAACTCTATGCCCTACCGCCGCGCCCAGAGCGGTTGCGAACTCTTCCGCCGCCGCGACAGGAGCCTCGCGAAGAAGGCGGTCGAGCGCCGCTGCCGGGACGAGGACGATTCGCTCGGCGTCGCCTTTCGCGTGCACCGTTCCGCGCGGCAGATCGAATCGGACAGCATGGGTGCAATCGAACGAGAGGACCGCCATCACGCTATCTTCTAGCTTATACGGGGCTGCCGATCGGAGTGTCAAATGAGCGGAGTTTGCGCGCCGTCACGAAACGGTCCTCGGGGGTCGCACCCTGCGGGCTTCGCTGCGACACTGCTCTTTGTACTCGGAGCCGCGGCGGGCGAATCGAACGGCCACAAGACAGCCGATGCGGCTGCCCGTGTCGCGAAACTGCGCTCGGCGACCGGGATCTGCCCCGAGTTGGAGGTGCCGCCGGGGTCCGCGCCCTGGTCGCGCGTGTGCTCCCTTGAACATCCTCTATGTGTGTGCGCCTCGCCCAGTTCCCCGGGCAGCGAGCAACTGGAAATCATGGATGCCACGGACCGGGCGTGGGATGCGCTGGTCGCCGTGCTCGGCGTCCCGGCCCCGGAGCGAGGTTTCGAGGGGAAATGGAATCTCTATTTGAGCGAGCAGGTCAAAGGGGGTGGCCGAGCCCAACTCGTCGCGCTGGATCCGTGGACTCGCTTCGAGCGGGGCGTTAGCTACGCGTCGATCGATCGGTCGGCGCGCGGGTGCGCGCTCGAGATCGCGGCTGCCCGCGCGGTCGCGCAGGGCTCTCTCCTGGCGGCGGCACCTTCCACACCCGCAGGATTGGGTCTCGCGGAATCCGAGCAGCTCGCCCGCCTGGCGACGCCTTGCGCCGCATCCGAAGAGGCGATGGCAGCGTTTCAGTCGGAACCGGAGCGCACGCTGGTCGACGGGACGTCGCCGGATTTCGCCCGAGGCGCGGCGGCGTTCTTCGAGTGGCTGGATGCGACGTTCGCCCGAAGCCCCGGCGCGCTCGTGCCCGCGCTCTGGGCGCTCACGCCTACCTCGGCGAGTGCCGATAGCTCTGCGCATCAGGCCGGCGCCACGGCGTTCGACGTCCTGGCGACCTCGCTCCGCGGCGCGCTCGCCAGTGACTCGACGCTCGACGAAGTCTTCGTGGGCTTCGCCGTCGCGCGGGCCTCGGCGTGGCCGCCTGTGCAGTTTGCGTGGGATCTGCCGTGGCCGACCCGTGCGCGACGACTCGTCGCGCCCACGCCGGTGTCGCCGACGGGTGCTAGCTACATAGAGATCTCCCACGCCGGCGCGCCGCCTGGCGCGCGAATGCGTCTAGAGATGGAGTGGGAGGATTACGCCAGGATGCGTTGGGTGGCGCTGAAGCTCGATGGTCGCGGAGCCGTTCTCGCTCAGATTCACGTGACTTCGCCCGATCGCGCGACGCAGGCGGCGCTGACGCTGGAGGGGCTCGACGGCATCGACCGGGTTGTCATGGTCGGAGTCAATGTGGGAAGCACGGAGCACAAGTTCTCTCCGGCGCAGGGCGAATGGGAGCCGCACGGGTGGCTGCTCACGATTGAGGGGTTGGCTCCATGAGCGAATAGGGCCTCGGCGGACCGTTCATGCTCGATCATCCACTGCACGGGGCATACCGCAGCACGTGCCTCGGCAGCCCCGAGACATGGCGTGAGATCGATCCGGGTCCAATTCTCAATTTGCAACGCCTCTAGGGATGCCGTCGTGCAAGGCGCAAACGACATACGCGGGACCTCGCTTCATCGCCAAGAAACGCGATCTTTACAGTAAACGCAGTAGGAGCCCCCCTAGTCTGCTGGGGGGGAGCGTCTGCGTAGGGCGCAGAGTGCGAGCAAGAACCCGATCGAACCGGCGAGGACCCACGGCCCCGCCGCGGCGCTCGCCCCCGGCCACGGGACCGCACAACCGCCGCTGACCGTGGGGACCGTCCGCTCGACCGTCGGATCGACCGCTATGGGCACGGACTTGGGGTCGACAATGTCGACGCCGTCGAACGTGGCGCCGACGGTCAGTGTGCGTTCGCCCAACCCTGGCGGAAGGCGAACTGTGATGAGCCAGAACCCCGGCGCTGCCGATGCGAGAGTCGCGACCCCCTCGTAGGGTTCGCCGTCGACACGGACGTACGTCGCCAGACGGGACGGATCGAAGCCTCCCGCGGGCAACGGCGAAGCACTCCCAACCGGCGACGTACGCAGCTCGAGAGTGGCCTCGAACGGTGTGGAGCCATCGGCGAGGCAGGGATCGGCGCCGAGGGTGAGCCAGCTCTGCGTGCGGGAGGGAAGGGCGGCCTCGGAGCTCCTCTGCTGGGCCAACACGGCGAGCGCTCCCGGGATGTCGAGTTCGCCCGGGCCCGCCTGATCGTCGAAGGGCGCGATGGCCCGGAGGCGGTGGGCGCCGCCTTGGAGCGCGGCCACGACGAGGTTTTGGGTCAAACTCGAATCGAACTCGAAGAGGATGGCGGCGGCTCCGGCCACGAGCGGGGAGGAGAACGACGTCCCCAGGGCGACGCCGTGTGCGGAATCTGCCTCAAGGCAGTCTTGATTCGTCCCGGGGCAAGAGTCCACCCCGTAGAAAATGCTCGACGGAGACGACGGCGGCGCCCCGCCGGACATCGCGCCGACGATGGCTGCGCCAGGCGCCACGATTTCGGGCTTGGCCAACCCGGTGAGCGTCGGCCCGGCGCTCGAGAACCAACACGGTTCCCCGGCTTGGCCCGTGTACGGAGCAGCAAGCGCATCCACGAACAGCCCGCTCGGCCCTCCCAGCGACGTCCAGGACGTTTTGTTAATCGTGCAACCGACGCTCAGGATCGTCGGATTCGTGGCCGGCAGCGTGATCGTGGCTTCGCCAACGGCCCCGAGAAAGCCATCGGTTCCGCTGCCATAGGAGTTGGCGTCCCCGGTGAAAGCGACGTAGAGGTCAGCCGTCCCGGAGCCCACCAGCGTGATCCAATACGTCCCCCCGATCCATGAGCCTTGCCAGATGACCTCAGCTCCGTTCGACGCCGTGGGAATGTCGCCGCCGGGAGCCTGGCTGCCGTTGTAGACGGATGCGCTATTCGGGCTCGTGGCCGTGCCGGCGCTTGCGGACGCTCCGTCAGCGACCGGGGCGATCCACGTCCCGGCGGGGCTGTCCAGGCCGACATTCATGTCCGCCCCGGGGTGCAGCGCGACCCACACCTCTATTCCGCCATTCTGGGCCGCCGATATCTGCATCGGCACGCGCTCGGGCGCCGTCCGATTGACGTGGACCTGCTGGTGGATTGGGGAGCTCGCGACGCTGCCGCTGTTTCCGGCGGCGGCCACGATGGCGCGACCCGGGTAGCTTGCGCCCACGAAGGCGGCAAGGGTCTGCTCCCAGTCCGTCGTGCCGTCGTGCGGTCCAAAGTCGGTGCCGATGGATAGGTTGACCACGACCGGCTCATTCATGAACTGCGCGCGGTCGTACAGGAATGCGACGGCGCGCAGCAAGTCGTCGCCAGCGACGATGGACCCATCCGGCGCGACGATCCGCGCGACCAGCAGGCCCGCCTTGGGCGCCACGCCTCGGTAGGTCGGCCCTCCGCCTGCAGCGCACGAGGCGACGAGTGTTCCGTGACCGATGTCGTCGCCGGGGAGATTGCTCGCCATGCCGCTGCCCAGCTGCGCATCGATGTCGGACGCCGACCAGACCGCTCCCGAGGCGCTCACGCCCCCTGCCGCGGGGGTACCGTACTTGGCTTCCAGGTCCGCATGGACGCCGAGCGGAGGCGATGCGAGGTCGAGGAGCCAGGCGACGCGCGTCCGACCGAATTCGTCGAGAAAGTCAGCATGCGTGAGGTCGATGCCCGTGTCCGCTATTCCTACGAGCGTTCCGGTTCCGTCCAACCCCGCGGACTCGACCGCACGCGCGCCGACCGTGGATCCGGCGACATCGAGCAGCAGGTGGAGCGGTGGCGGCACTTCGACGTTCAGCCCGGGGTGATTCTCCGCGAACGCAATGACGGCGCTCGGAGGTGCGTACAGACGTCCGAAGCCGGGCGAGAGGTCTTGAAGGCCCAAGGCGCCGGCGGATTGACCTGCGGGAAGTCGCACGAGACCTCCGACGCCCCCGGCTCCGGTCGGCGCAAAGGCACCGAGGGCGCGCGGCCCGAGCCCGCGAAGGACTTCGATGCTCCCCGGATGCTGAGCACCCGCCTCCCGGCCCGCCGTCAAGCATGCGGCGCAGAGGCCGACCGCGGCGGAGAGTCGATGTGCAAGGGTCATCTGGGCGGGACGCCTCAGAGTAGTCGATGCGCAGCGCGCGTGCCTCGAACGGATCACACCGGCGGCACGATGTGCTTTTTCCTTCGAGTCCTCTCGCCGGACTCGGTCGCTCGCTCGAGCCGGACGAGCAGCTCGCTCCGAAGCCGCTCGCCGGGGACGACCGCATCGACCACGAGCTCACTCGCGAGCTTCACGATGTCGATATCCTGGCGATACGCTGCTCGAAGGTCATGGACGCGCGTGTCTCGCTCGGGACCTGGGGCAAGGTCTTGGATCTTATTGAAGTAGACGGCGTTGATGGCGGCCTCGGGTCCCATCACGGCGATCGAGGCTCCAGGCAGGGCCAGGCAGGCTTCAGGCCCGAAGGCCGGCCCGCACATCGCGTAGAGGCCCGCGCCGTACGCCTTTCGCACGACGACACTGAGCTTCGGAACCGTTGCTTCGCTGACCGCTGCGATCATCTTGGCTCCGGCGCGGATGATCCCCTGTCTTTCCACCTTCGAGCCGATCATGAAGCCCGGAACGTCAGCGAAGAAGAGAAGCGGGATGCGGAAGGCGTCGCAGAGCCAGACGAAGCGTGCGGCCTTGTCTGCGCTGTCGACGAAGAGCGCGCCCCCTTTCCACTTCGGTTGATTGGCGACAATCCCGACGGGCACCCCGCCGATCCGAGCGAATCCCGTGATGACCTCGCGTGCGAAGAGAGCCTTGATCTCGAGAAACGACCCCGCGTCCGTGACGCGTTCCAGAACGGCGGTCATGTCGAACGCCTTGTTCTCGTCGGCGGGGACGATGTCTTCGATGCGCTGGTCGCTCGGCGCGGGCGCGCGAGCGGGCTCGCGCGCCGGCCCCTCTTCACAGCACTGCGGCATGAACGCGAGGTAGCGCTTGCAAAACTCGATGGCGTCGTTCTCGGAGTCGCAGAGGACGTCGCCGCAGCCGCTCACCGAGCAGTGCATCTTCGCGCCGCCCATCTCCTCGAGCGTCACCTTCTCTCCGATCACGACCTCGGCCATGCGGGGCGATCCGAGGTACATGCTCGCATGGCCTTCGACCATCGCGACCACGTCGCAAAACGCCGGAATGTAGGCCCCGCCGGCAGCGCTCGGTCCGAAAAGCAGGCACACCTGAGGGACGAGCCCGCTCATGCGAACTTGGTTGAAAAAGATGCGCCCCGCACCTCGCCTGCCCGGGAACATCTCTACTTGGTCTGTGATGCGCGCCCCTGCGCTGTCCACCAGATACAACATCGGGATGCGCAGTCGCTCCGCGGTTTCCTGGATACGCAGGATCTTCTCGACCGTTCGTCGACCCCATGAGCCGGCTTTCACGGTCGAGTCATTGGCCATGAGCGCGACCGTCCGACCCGCGACGGACCCCGTGCCGGTCACGACTCCGTCCGCGGGCAGCTCGGGATCGGCAGCGTTGGCCAGGACTCCGTCCTCGCAGAAGGACCCCGGGTCGACGAGGCGCCTGACCCGTTCGCGCGCAAAGAGCTTGTTGTCTGCTGCGTTCTTCTCGTGGTAGCGAGCCTGCCCTCCGCGCTCGATGCGAGCGAGAAGCTCTTGGATGGATGCGTCGCGGGCCATGGTTCGGTACCCCGTTTCACTTGCCGAGGAACCTGGGCCGGCGCTTGTCGGCAAAGGCGGCCATGGCTTCTCTGCGATCCTCGCTCACCAGCGCCTTCTCATAGCTGACCTTTTCGAGCTCGAGTCCGACTTCGAGGCTCACGTCGAACGCGCGGGATATCGCCTCGAGCGCCCCCGCCTGCGCGAGGGGGGCTCCCTCTGCGATCGGAGCGATCCATTCGAGCACGTCCTCTACGAGATCGCGGTCCGGTGGCGCTACCCGGTTGACGAGCCCCCACTCGAGTGCCTCCTGGGCGGTGACGCGGCGAGCGAGCAAGATCATCTCCTTGGCTCGCCCTTCCCCAATGACGCGCGGGAGGCGCTGGGTTCCCCCGGCTCCCGGGACAAGTCCGATCGACGTCTCGGGCAGTCCGAGTTCGGCGTGAGGGGCGGCGACCCGCAGGTCGCAACAGAGCGCGAGCTCGAGACCGCCTCCGAGAGTCAGTCCGTTGAGGGCTGCGACGACGGGCTTGGGGCACCGGTCGAGCGCACCGAGCTCCCGGCGGTACTGCGAGAGCCTGGCGCGGATCGCGTCGTCGCTCATGCCGTGGCGCTCCTTGAGGTCGGCGCCCGCGCAGAACGCCCGGTCGCCAGCCCCCGTCAGGACCACCGCACGCAGCGACCCGTTGCCAGCTGCTTCGCGAGCGAGTTTTCCGATAGCGACGAGGGTGTCGCCCGAGAGCGCGTTCAGTCTGTCGGGTCGATCGAGCGTCCAGATGGCGACCCGCCCGCGCTGATCGACCCGAATGGGGAAGTCCTCGCTCACGGTCGCTTCCTCTTCGCCTTCTTCCTTCTGGCCTTGGCCGCGGACGCGACGCTCGGCGGGCGCGGTCCCCGCTCAGAGTCCTCGGAGAATCTGGCTTCGAGTTTCACGAGCCGCGTCTTGAGCTCCGCCTGGGAGTCTTGAAGCTTCTCGATCTCGTCACGCAGCGCGTCCGCCCCGCGCTTGGAGTCCCCGAGATCCCGCAGCACCTCTCGAATGCGGCGCCGGACACGGGAGTCGAGGTCACTTTCCAGGCACGCGAGCAAGGCGGGTCTGGCCTTGGCGTCGCCGAGCTCGCCGAGAGCGCGGACGGCGTCGACGCGAAGGATGGGGTCTCGGTCTTCCAGCACGTCTTCGATCGACTCGCGAGCGGCCCTGTCGGTCGCGAGCTTGGGAAGCGCCAGCACGGACGCCCGCCGCACGCGCATCGGTTGGCCGTAACGCAGGCGGGCGCGCAGATGGGGAACGGCACGGTCGTCCCGCAGCGCGGCGAGGCCCTCGATGGCCCCGGCCCGAACGACCTCGAACCAGCTCGGGCGATCGAGCAATTCGACGAGCGTGTCGAACGCATCGGCCTGGCGCGTCCGACCGAGGGCGCGCGCGGCCTCGCTTTGGGCGAGGTAGCTTTCGTCGTGCAGGGCCACGGGCTTGAGAAGGCTCATGGCGGCTGTCGTGCGAAAATTGCCGAGGGCGCTCGCCACGGCGCGCCGCACCTTGGGGTGGGGGGTTCGAAGAGCGCTGGACAGGATCTCGAAGCTCTCCCGGATACGGAGCTTGCCGAGCGTGCTCGCGCACTCGGCGCGCGTTCCCCAAAACTCGCGCTCGTCCCCGAGGACGCGGGCCAGGGCCTTCAGCGTGGCGGGGTCGTCGCTCCGGCAGAGGGCCTGCGCCGCGAGCCATCGGCCGCGGGCGGTGGCCGCGTGGTCGAGCTGCTCACGGAGCATGTCCGCGGGCGCTTTCACGCTCGTTTCTCCGACGATGCGCGAGTCGGGATCGACGACGACGAAGGAGGGTCGAGCTGTGGACGGGATCGCGAAGGATTGCTGTCTCTCCGCGAGGCGCAGGGTGCGACGTTCAACGGTCCACTCGGGTCCGCGAACGATGTCGATGTCGAGCGGGACCTCGAAGCACGAGGGAACTCCGTCGCTCGTCGCCTGCGTCTGCTGGACGGCCAGCGTGAGGACCCCCTTGTCCCAGGCGAGGGTGACGCCCAGCTCGGGATGCCCCGGCTTGCTGACCCACTGTTCGAAGGCTCGTCCAAGACTCCTGCCGGAGGCGTCTTCCATGGCGAGCCTGAGATCGCGCGTCTCGACGACGCCGCGCGCGTGGCCGGCTAGGTAATCGTGCACCCCGCGCCAGAAGAGCGAGTCGCCGAGCTCCAGCCGAAGGGCGTGCAGCACGACGCCGCCCTTCTCGTAGAGATGCCGGTCGAAGAGGTCGAGCGGGGCGTCGTAGTCTTGGCACACGATAGGTCGGCGGTAGCGGGTTCGGGCTTCGGCGACGTACGTCTCGAGGTCGCCCTTGATGCCCCAGTCGTATTCGTCGCGACCGAGAAGCTTCTCGCGCCACACGTGCTCGAAGAACGTCGCAAAGCCCTCGTTGAGCCATCCCTCGTACCAGTCGCGGCATGTCACGAAGTCTCCGAACCACTGGTGCGCGAGCTCGTGGGCGATGAGGTCGTCGGACGTGACGTCGAGGGTCGCTCGCTCGTCGAGCAGGATGTGCTCGTACATCGTCGTGGCGGTGGTGTTCTCCATCCCGCCGAAGATGAAGTCGCTGACGACGACCTGGGCGTAGCTCTCCCACGGGAAGTCGATGCCCGTGCGCTCGCTAAAGTGCTCGACCATGCGCGCCGTGTGGCAAAACGTCCGGCTTCCATCGGCCTCGCGACCCTTCGGAATGACATAGGCCAGCGGCACATCACGGCCGCCGAGCTTGGCGGTGTCCGCGAGGACCGTGAACTCGCCGGCAACGAGCGTCACGAGGTAGCTCGAATGCGGCTCGGCGAGGGCGTAGCGGTATACGGAGTCGCCGCTCGCCGGGGTCTCACTCGACACGAGCTTGCCATTGGACAGGGCAAACCATCCGCAGGGTACACGCGCCGTGATCTGCGTCGTCATCTTCGCGTGGGGGCTGTCGTCGCAGGGAAACCAGTGCCGAGCGTCTTCTTCTTGGCACTGCGACCACACCTGGCGAGGTTTCGCAGGGTAGTGCTCGTCGGGCTCAATGAAGTAGAGTCCACGCCTCGGCGTGGCGCGGTAAGAGACAGTCACTCGGGCGCCCGAACTCGCCAGGTCGACGGGTACGCGCAATTTGCGCCCGTCATAGCTCCATGCGCAGGCGGCTTCGTCGACACGGACGTCGGCTATGTCGAACCCGACGGCGTCGAACTCGACCGCTTCGGCCGTGGGGTCCGTGCGACGAACGTCGAGCGCTGCCGTCGCTCGAAGGCTGCGCGCCGCGACCTCGAGCGTGATGTCGAGGTCGAGGTGGGCGATGGCGAAGGGTCGGTCGCGCTCGAAGTGGCGGGTGGCCGTCGACGTGGCGAAGGGTCGGGTGCGTGGCGAGACCGAGATTTCCATCTCGGCGTGGTGGCAACGTGCGTGCAAACGGTGCTCGAGGGACATGGGGGCTGGCAGCGTGCCACGGGGTCGCGCCCCTGCGGAAGCGCTTTGCTCGAGGCCCGCCTTCCCGCCCCTCCCCGGCGCGGTCCCGCAGCCCTACAGAGCGATGGACCGAGCGCACAACAAACCCAGTCCCCTGGGACTGGTCGCGTGAGCGGACGCAGCCAATCGGTGAGGACCATGACCAGGAGCATCTTCGACTTCTCGGCCCACAAGATCGACGGCACGCCCAAGAATCTCGCGGACTACAAGGGGCACGTGCTGCTCATCGTCAACGTCGCATCGCAGTGCGGCCTCACTCCGCAGTACCAGGGTCTCGAGGAACTGCACGAGGCATACGGTGCAAAGGGACTGGCCGTACTAGGCTTTCCTGCCAACGAGTTCGGGGCTCAGGAGCCGGGATCGAACGAGCAGATACGAGACTTCTGCTCCACGCGTTGGAGCGTGAAGTTCGACATGTTCGCCAAGGTGAAGGTGAAGGGGCCCGGCATCGACCCGCTGTTCGAGTTCCTAACGTCTCCGGAGACGAACCCTTCCTTTTCCGGTGAAATCAAGTGGAACTTCAACAAGTTCCTCGTCGGCAAGGATGGGCGTGTCTTGGCGCGCTTCGAGCCGAAGGTCGAGCCGACCAGTTCCGAAGTCAAGGTCGCGATCGAGCGGGCGCTCGAGGACTAGGAATCGGGGGAGCGCGCGGAGGACTCATTGAATCCCCGCCATCCCACAAGCGTCCTGCACGCGATGGCGCAGCGAGGAGACTCGCCCCGCTCGGAGCCGCTCGACCGCCAGCAGGCCGGCGTACGCCCGGCGGCAGTTGCCCGCCGCCAGCGCGTCGTTCGTCGTCTCGACTCGCGCTTCCAGGACCAGCGGCGCAAAGGGGTCCGTCCGGTCATGGTAAGCGACGACACCGACGCAGCCCGCGAGCACCGCGAGACACGCAGTGAGCACCCCAGCCGTCGCGCGCTCGGAATAGACAGTTCCCCGCCGCCAGAGCGCCGCGATGGCGCCGCCTGCGAGAGCTCCGCCGATGTGGGCCGCGTTGTCGATGTTGCTGCCGGTGCGCGTCGCGAACACTCCAAAGACGACGATCAGAGCAAGCCATCGAACGAGTGCCTGGGTGAGCGGGGCACGCCAGCCTTGAACGCGCAAGCTTACGACCATGGCTGCAGCGATCACACCGGAAATGGCGCCGGAAGCTCCGACAGTGAATGTCGCCCCGTGGTGCCAGGAGGTGTAGCCGACGCTGACGAGGTTCCCGAAGGCGCCGGCGAAAAGGTACATCGGCGCCATGCGCGCGGCGCCGACGGCTCGTTCGATGAGCGGGCCGACTTGCCAGAGGGCGAGCATGTTGAACCCTATGTGGGCCAGGCCGCTGTGCAGAAAACACGCGGTCACGAGCGTCTCCCAGCGGGCCTCTCCGAGGGTCGCCAGCGGGTAGCTGGCCCCGAGCGCAAGAGCGTCGACCGCCGACGCATGTCCGAGCGCTTCACCCGTGCTGCGGATGACCTCCACGAAGAACATGCCGACGTTGAGCACCAGCAATGCCTTGGTCACGAGAGCGCCGTCGAGCCACCGGTCTGCTCCTCGGTGACGGGTGCTGTCGCCCCCTCGGTCGTCCGGTCCAGCCGCAGCGGAAGGCAGTGAATTCACACCCGCGTGCATACGCCATCGCCATGGCAGGCCGCAAATGGCTCCGCTTTCTTGCCCCGCGACTCGGCCCTCGGATACGCCGGGAGGGCAGGGTATGCAACCACTCGTCTGCGCGGTATTGACGGCTCGAAGGCTCGCGAGGCGTGGCCACGGGATCCTCGGCGCGTGCGCTATGGCGGCCTACGTCGTCTTGGGCGGGGCGACGGCCGAGTTCGGATTGGTTCAGGGGGCCGCGCTCAGCCTTTGGGGGGGGCTTGTCGCCTTGCGCCTTCGCAGCCGGCTTCGGAATCCGGACGGCAAGGAGCTGCTCGTCGACATCGACCTAGGCGTCCTTCTCGCGGTCGGGCTCGAAGGCGCCCTCGTCCGCGTTGACGGGGGCTTGAACGGGCACCTCTCCCCTTCGATCTACGTCTTCGTCGCGCTTGTTTCGGGCTTCGCGCGCCCGCTCGCTGGCGTGGCGATCGTGGCCTGGACGCTGGGGCTCGAGCTCGCCATCCGGTTTTTGGCGCTGGGTGAGTCGGAATGGAGCGGATTTTTGACCCACGCGGGGTTCGTCGGCGCCTTTGCCGTGCTCGACCTCGCGCTTCTGCACGCCGAGATCGTGCGAGTTCGGGCGACCGCCCGAGCGCGGGTCGAGGCGCAGCTGGAACGGCTCAAAGAGGACGCCCGGAGCTTCCGCCTGCTCGGAGCTGGGGAGCCTGGCGGCGCCGAGGACGGGGGTCGCGAGCGGCTCGTCTACGCGAGCGTCGAGGAGATCCACCAGTCCGTAAAATACGCTCTCGACCTGCTGCGCCGCTCGCTCGACCTGCACACAGCGGTGCTCCTATGGCTGAATGAAGCGGGAACGCACTTTCGAATCAGCGAGCTGTCGACGCTGAGCGACTGCATCCGGGACGCGCCGATCCGCGCGGGCGACGGTGTGCTCGGGGCAGTTGTGTCCCAGCGCGCGAAGGTCTCTTTTGCCGGGCTGCAGAGTTCCGTCAAGGTCCCCTACTACAGCGGTCCGTCCGGAGTGCGCGCGCTGTCCGCCATTCCGGTCCTCGACCGCGAGACGCTGCGCGGGGTTCTCGCGGTCGACCGCATCGAGGACCGCGGTCTGACGCCACACGAAGAGGAGATCGCCCTGCAGGCGGCACGATTTTGCCTCCGTGCCATTCAAAACGAGCGCGTTTTCTTGCAGCTCGAGCGAGCCAAGGTCGAGCAGGGCAAACTCTATAGAGCGGCGCAGGCGTTCGGGGCGGCGTGGAGCGAGAAGGACGTGGTCGACGCCGGGGTCAAGGCCGCTCGCGAGGTCGCGAGCTTCGACGTGGCCGCGGTGACGGTGTTCGACGAAGGGGCCCGCGCACACGAAATCGTGGCCGCCAAGAGCTCCGCGCAATCCATAGAAGACCTCGTGGGCATGCGTTTCTCGCACAACACGGGCTTGGTCTCGATGGTCGTCCAGAATCGGTGTGCGCTTCCGTATCGCGGCGAATTCGAATCGGCGCGCCAGGTCGTCTTGAGCCGACGCATCCCGTGGCCCGACTTGCCCAGCCTTCTCGTGCTGCCGCTCCTTGTCCACGACCGGCCACTCGGCACGCTCATCCTAGGAGCCGCCCGGCCACGCGCCTTCGGCGAGTCGGTCCGGCCGACGCTCGAAGTGCTCGCCAGTCACCTCGCGGTGAGCCTGTCGAACGCGCGCATGGTCCAGAAGCTCGAGACGATGGCCACGACCGATGGTCTGACCGGTCTATTCAACAAGCGCACGCTCGTCGAGGCCGCAGCGCAAAAGGTCGCGTCGGCGGCGCGCTTCCAACGCAAACTTTCCGCTCTCATCGTCGACATCGATCTCTTCAAGAAGGTCAACGACACGCACGGTCACGACGTCGGCGATCTGGTCATCCGGGGTCTTGCCGACATTCTCAAGCGGCAGAAGCGAGCGACCGACGTCGTCGCGCGCTTCGGAGGCGAGGAGTTCGTCGTGCTCTGCGAGCAGACCGACGAGCAAGGCGCCATGCTCTTGGCCGAGCGCATTCGCGAGGAGCTCGGGAAAACAACATTTCGCGCGCGCTCGGCGGTGCTGACCATCACCTGTTCGGTCGGTGTCGCGACGTTTCCCGAGGCGGGGCGCACATGGGAGGAGCTCTTCAAGGCGGCCGACGAGGCGCTCTACGTGTCCAAGCGCTCCGGGCGCAATCGGTCGACGGCGTGGCACGCGCCGCGAGCCGTTCGGACGGCGAAGAAGGCCGGTTGACGCGGGTCGCGGTCGCGGAGTCGCGGGGTCGCGGACCCATACCCAGGGATGACTGCACCCATACCGACCCCAGCCGCGAACCCGACAAAGCGGCCGTCGTGCGTCAGGCTCACGTCCACGCCCGACGTCTGCCCATCGCGAAGGAGCACGGGGGGACCAAACCCATCCCACGAACCCGGGGCCGGTGCCCGGACGACTGCGAGACACTCGCGCCCCCACCCGAGACCGCGCGCAACCGCCTCGCACAGGCGCCGCCGCGCGTCATCCCCCGGCGTCGCCCCAGTCTCGACGATTCCGTGGCCAGCCAGCGGAGTCCCGGCACCCGTCCACGCGACGGCGTGAACGCACGCGCCCTCCACGGCAACGCGCAGCTCGAAGGCCAGCCCGTCGTAGCTCACCGATCGAAGATCGGGCATGACGACGAACCGCCGATGCGCGAAGGGGGGCTGCGGCCCCGCCTTGGCGACGATCTTGAACGCCGCTTCCTTGGCCGCAAAGAGTTGCCACAGGAGCGTCTTGGGGTCGCCGGACGCGCCCAGCATCGCCCGCTCGCTCTCGCAGCACACCCGCTCGACGAACCGAGGGCGTGCGTGCGACGTGGCGACGCAGGGGTCGTCGAGGTCGACCACATCATCGCCCACGCGCATCGGCTCTGGCCCTCGTTCAGCCCTTGGCCGCCAGAATGAGCCGCACCGCGTCGCCGACAGTCTTCACCTTGTCGGCGTCGTCGTCCTGGACGGCGATGCCAAACGTGTCCTCCATCTCGAGCACGACATCGACGAGGCGCGCCGAGTTGACCTTGAGGTCCTTGAGGATCGACGTCTCCATCGTGACGTTCGAGAGCGCCTCGGGGCTCTTTACGAACGGCTTTAGCAGCGAGACGACCTGGGCGAACACTTCATCTTGACTTGACATGAGTATCTCCTCGGAGAAAACGACCGAACCGCGATGCCGGCGGTCAACGGGGCGCGGGTCGAGTAGCTCTCCCCCTAGCCTGAAAACTTCCGAAAGACGACGCATCCGTTGACGTCCCCGAAGCCAAAACTCGCCTTGGCGATGATCTCTAGTTCCGGTGTGTCGACGGTGGTGTGAACGATGCGAGGCGCGAAGTCTACGAGATCGGGGTGGACGTCTTCGCAATTGACCGAGCCGTGTACGAAGCCACGGTAAAGCTCGAGCACGGCGGCGACGCACTCGATGCCCCCGGCGGCGCCCAGCGCGTGGCCGATGAGCGACTTGGTCGACTGGAGCAGAGGCATGCGCTCGGGTGGCAAGTCGAGCGCGCGGGACCAGCTCATGATCTCGTGTGGGTCGGCGAACGTCGCGGTGAGATGGCCGTTGATGGCTCCGATGTGGCTCGGCGCGACCCCCGCCATGGCGACGGCGCCGCGAATGCAGCGTTCCACGCCGGTGGGGTTCGGCGCGGTCATGCTTCCCCCCATTCGATGACCCCCGCAATTGACGTACCCGCCTAGCACCTCCGCGTAGACTCGCGCGCCTCGAGCTTCCGCGCTGCTGAGACTCTCGAGCAGGAGCACGCCGGCGCCCGACCCCGGGACGAACCCCGACGCGCTCGCGCTCATCGGCCGGGACGCGGCCGACGGAACCTCATTGCGCGACCGATTGAGAACCTTCATCGCGTCGAACCCAGCCCAGATGTACTTCGAGTGCCCCTCGGAGCCTCCGGCGAGCATGCGCTCGGCGCGGCCCTCGCGAATGCGGAAAAACGCGTCGACGACGGCTTCCGTTCCGGTGTTGCAAGCGCTCGAATTGGTGGTCACCTGGTTGCCGAGGCCGAGAATCCCCGCGACACGCGCGCTGTTGCCGCTCGACATGATCTGCTCGACCATGGCGCTTCCGAGGCGGCTCACCTTGCCGGCGTCCGTCTTGGGAACGAGCTTCGTCGCGATCGTGTCCATACCCCCGATTCCGGTTCCAAGGACCGCACCCGCGTCCCAGTCCACGAGGTCCGCGTCCGGCGGCAGTCGCGCGAGGCCGGCGTCGGTCCAGGCGTCGATCGCAGCGATGGCCGCGTAGACCATGTTGGCGTTCATTCCGTAGAGCTCCTCGGCCTGCAGATATCGGCTTTGAATCGACTCTACGTTCTCGGGAATTCCGCCGACCTGACATCCGAAATGAGTGTCGGCGAGCTCCTGATGGAACCGGATCCCGCTCCGTCCATCGCGCAGCGCCCGCTCGAAATCGGTCGTTCCGTGCGCATTGGGAGCCAGCACGCCGAGCCCCGTGACGACCACTCGTCTCTCACTTGCCATCGCGCCGAACTCCCATTCCCGCGACCGTGCCCTTGGCCACGGGCGTGCCGTCCGCCAGCGTGAGCGCCACGCGCGATCGGAGCTTGCGCCGTCGCCAGAAGACCTTCTCTGCCGCGACTCGTACGGTTTCGCCGGGCCGGACGATGCGTTCGAACTCCACCTCGGAATCCGTGAAGAGCGTGACGGTCCGAGCGACCTCTTCGCGAGGAACCTCGAGGCCGAGCAGGTAGATGCCGAAGGCCACGAGACCGATCTGACACATCGTTTCGATCAGGATGACGCCAGGGGTTACCGGATCGCCGGGAAAGTGTCCTCGATAGAAGAACTCGTCGGGACGAAACGTGTACTCGCCCGAGGCCGCGTGCTCGTCGATGGCCGTCAACCGATCGACGAATCGAAAGGGCTCCTTCTGCGGAAGAAGAGTGAGGACGTCTTCGGGTGTCAGCATCCGAGTTCGCTCCTATCCATGATTCCCCCTTGGCTGCGGTCCGAACGCGCTGGATAGTCCGAATAGGCGATGCCCTGGAACATGCCGACCTTGGCGTCCTTGATGGTGTAAATGAGTTCGCCGTCGACGAGGACCTTGGCCGTGCCGATCGCGACCGCGGACCCGGAGGCCTTGAGGAGCGAGAACCGTCGAATGTCGACCTCGTAGCGGACGACTTGGTTATATGGGCGAATCTGTCCTGCGAACTCGACTTCCTTGCAGCCGAGTGCGCGTCCGGACCCGGGAGCCCCGGACGCTCCGCAATACAGCCCGACGAGCTGCCAGACGGCATCCACCCCGAGGCAGCCCGGTTGCACGGGATCGCCGCGGAAATGGCAATGGAAGAACCAGTCGTCGACGTCGATGTCCTGCTCGCCGACGATGCGGCCCCGGACGCCCTCTCGCCGGAGCTCGACGACGCGGTCGATCATGAGCATGGGCGGGGCCGGCAGTCGCATGAACTCGGGCGGAGGATCGGCGACGAGGTTGCCCTGCGAGAGCGCCAGTAGCTCTTGTTTGGAATACGACTCACGGCTGGTGAACTCCGCATAGAGCATCTAGCTTTCTCCAATCTCGATCGTGGCGCTCGCCCAGGTCAGCCCTGCCCCCACGACGACCATGAGGACGGTATCCCTGTCGGCGAGCGCATCCCAGTGCTGCGACAGCACGGTCGGCGCTCCCGCGGCGCCCGTATTTCCATACTCCGCGATGTTCGACCAGTGGTCGATTGGATCGAACTGCGCGCGGCGTGCCACGGCGTCCAGCATCGTCGCATTGGCCTGGTGCCCGATGAACCGGACGCGGCCCCCGCTCTGCGCAGTGCGCTCTCGCGCCGAGGGCAAGAGGGCCGCAAGCGTCGCCGTCGTCGTCTTGATGGCAAACCGTTGAACGCTGTTGCCGTCCTGACCAAAATGGCCGAAGCGTTGAATTCTCACGGCGCCGTGGCCTACGGGCGACGACGTCAGACTGGTCGCGACGACGCGCACGCGCGAAGGGACACGGTTGGACACGACCGCAGCGCTCGTCCCGTCTCCCCACAGGACGGCGGTGGTCCGGTCCGAGTAGTCCACGACTCGCGTCGTGTTCTCCGGACTGACGACGAGGCAGTACGTCGGCAGGTCGCTGTGCGACCGGAGCCAGTGCAGGTGCGCTCCGAAGCTGGAGCAAGCCGAGTTGATGTCGAGCGCCGGTGCGTCGATGTCGAGCGCCGCGGCAACGCGGCACGCCTCCGCGGGCGTCGTCGTCTGCGGGGAGCACCCGCCGGCGACGACGAGGCCGATGTCCGCGGGACGCAGTCCGGCGCGAGCCAGAGCCAGCAAGGCAGAGCGGCGGGCCGTTTCATGGTTGGCGTAGAGGGACGCCTCTTCAGCAGCGCGCACGTCTCGGTTCTTCGTCTGCCGAATGTAGTCGAGGGGCAACACGGTTCGCCTTCGAGCGATGCCGACGCGCTCGAGGATCCACTCGTCCGTCGTGCCGATATCGAGGTCTTCGAGAAAGCGGTTGTCGATGACGTTCTCGGGATGGAAATGCCCGAGCCCGTGAAGATAAAGGCAGCCCACGTATCATCTCGCAATGCGTTCGCCGCCGTCGACGCGCACGATGGCCCCGTTCATCCAGCGGGCTTCGTCCGTGCACAGCAGGCATATGACGTTGGCGACGTCGTCAGGCGTCGTGAGGCGGCCGAGCGGATTGCGCAGGCGGGCGTCCGCCTTCATCCGCTCGCTGCCGGGGATGAGGCGCAAGGCGGGCGTGTCGGTGATGCCCGCCTGTACGATGTTCGATCGCACTCCATAGGGACCGAACTCCCGCGCGATCGATCGGGACACGGATTCGAGCGCTGCCTTCGCCGCAGAGACGGCCGCATAGCCTCGCCACGCGACTTCGTTTCCTTCGCTCGTCATCGCCAGCACCCTCGCGTCGGACGCGAACAGCCCGCCCGAAAAGAGCGCATGCGTGTAGGCGGCGAGGCTCGTGCCCATGGCGTGTACGGTCCTCGCGAAGTCCTCCTCCTCGAGGAGCAGCTCGGGGTCGAGATCGGGCGGATCGCACAACGCATAGAGAGCGTCCGCGCCGCCCTCGCTCGCGACCGCCTGGATCACCTGGCCCAGTGCCTCGGGCGACACGCCGAGCGCTTCGGCGACGCGGGCGCGCGCGCGGGCAGCTGGCTGCGCCGCGGGGGCGACCGGAGCGATCGGTCTCAGATTGCCGAAAGCGATCGAGTGCATGAGCAGGCGCACGCGTCCCAGCTCGCCCATGGCGCCGGTGAGCGTTTCGAGGATGGACGCCCGACCCTCGGGAGTGAGAGCGTCGCCGTTGATGGAGGCGAAGCCCACGCCCGTCTCGCGAATGCGCTCGAACTCTCGTTCGATGGCCGGCATGGCGCCACGCCGGTCGCGGTGGGAGATGGCGACGTTCATACCGCGACGGGCCAAGGCATGCGCGGCGGCGAGGCCGAATCCGCTGGAGCCGCCGAGAATGAGGGCCCAGTGGGTTCTGTCGAATTCGAGACTCACGCCGCGAGGCCCTTCTCCGCGCTGCGCACAGAGACGATCGACATCACATCTCGTCCGATGCTCTTGAAGAATCCACGCAGGGGACGATGGGGGCCGACCTCGACGATCTCCGTCGCGGCCGCCGACAGCGAGCGCATATTGGCGATCCAATCGACGGTCCCGCGGATTTGCCGCCTCAGTGCGTCGAGCATGGGAGCGAGTTCAGGCAGATGGAAACGCCCGGTCAGGTTCGACGTGACGACCGAGGCGCGCTCCGGGCGCATGTGCGGCGCTGCCTCGTCCAGGGCCTCACCGAACTCGGCCTCCACGGTTCGCATCGCGCGCGAATGGAACGGAGCGCTCACTTGAAGGGGCACGAGCTGGTGGTCCACCCCCTGGAGTAGCTGCTCGACGCGGGCGCACGCCCGCTCGAGGGCGGGGCCGCTGCCGGAAAGGACGACTTGGTCCGGCGAATTGAGGTTGGCCACGTCGACCTCGAGGTCGCCAAGCGCGAGAGCGAGACCGGCGGTCGCTGGAGCTCGGGCGATCACCGCGACCATGCTGCCCGTTCCCGCGGGAACCGCCTGCTGCATGAGCGCTCCCCGTCGCCGCACGAGGCGCGCGGCGATGGGGAGAGGCACTACGCCAGCGGCACAGAGGGCGGTGTACTCGCCGAGGCTATGGCCGCCCCAGTATGTCGCCCGCAGACCGAAGTCTCGCTCGAGGGCTCGGAGCATCGCGATCTCGGCCGTCAGGATCGCCGGCTGCGTGTATTCCGTCAGGTTGAGCCGCGGATCGTCCTCGAAGCACAGCGCCGGCATGTCCAGCTGGAGGGCATCACTTGCCTCGGCGAAGACATCACGTGAAACAGCGAAGCGTTCGTAAAAGTCCTGGGCCATGCCCGGTTTCTGGGATCCCTGACCGGGGAAGACCACGGCGGTCACCCGAGAGTCGTGCGAATGCATATGGGGCGGACGCGTAGCACGACCGACTGACACAATTCGAACATAGGTTTGTCAGAATGAGGGTCCAGCCCCACTTTCAGACGCGATGCGCCGTCACTTCGCCGGCCCCCAATGATGGAAGTGCTCATTCTCCATCGACTTGA
Source organism: Polyangiaceae bacterium (assembly GCA_049512415.1). Taxonomy (GTDB): domain Bacteria; phylum Myxococcota_A; class Polyangia; order Polyangiales; family Polyangiaceae; genus Palsa-1150. Next base: position 15,140 of record JBEKXD010000053.1, on the reverse strand, counting down.
GCTTTTCTATGACCTGGCGCGCCAAGTCCCGTGACGCACGCAGACCATGGGAGCTCGCCGCGCTGGGACCGGTCGAGCGGCCTGGATTGTCCGGCTCTCCCACCTTTGGTTCGAGCGCCTCGGCGCGCAAATGGAGCGTGTCCCCGCGCGCCGGAAACGCGCTCCACGTGACCTGTCTCTCCCCTCGCAGGTAGGCGCAGACCACGATCGGACGGTGCAAACGGCTCAAGACGCGACCGATGCCATAGGTCACCTGGTCCGTCTCCACGCGGCCGCTGCGGCTTCGACCCCCTTCTGGGAAGAGGGTGCAGACCTCGCCGCGGGCTACGAGATACGTAATGGTGTCCAGCACCTGCTTGTGGTGCTCGGGATCGCCTGCGCGGTCGATGAGAAGCGTCTTGCCGAGGTACGTGATGGTTCTCACGATGGGGTGACGGCCAAAATTCTCGACCGCGGCCACGTTCCAGGACAGGCGCCGGAAGTCCATCATGTACGCGGCTAGCGAGTCGAGGCCGTGGTGAAGATAAAACGAGTCCGTGAGCGTCAAGTGGTTGGCCGCGACGACGACCGGCCTGCCCGTGGCGAGCGCTCCGCGGTACACGCGGCGCGCTTGCTCGATGCCCTCGACGCGATTGGCGCGAACGCCGCGCATGAAGGCCACGGCCAAGGGCCCGATCGCCCCGAAGGCCAGCCAGCCTGCGAGGGCCTGGGTACGCAGCGCGCGGCGCTGGGATGCCGGAAGCGCGAGAATCCTGTCTGGACCGAGATCTGTCACGCGGCAGCAGGGTAATCCCAGAGCGACTGGATGCCAGCGGAGGGCCCGCAGAAGGGAGCTCGAACTCGAAGTCGCACTACCGTCACCGGTCGCGTAGGTGTCCGGGGGGCGACGCTCATTGCTTCGTGATCACGGTGGTGCCGTCGAAGTACGTCCGCGGCAGGCTGCATCCGCTCGCACCGACTGCCGGAATGTCCTGCACACCGACGACCCGCCCGCGGGGGCTCGGCTTCGCCGCTCGTTGCGCTGACGGTCGCAGGGGCAAGAAGGAGCGCGGTGAGCAGGGGCGACACGATGCGAATTGTTGGCGCCTTCGGTCCCTGCGCGACTATCTCTCCGAGTCCGGACCATGTCTGCGGCCTTCGATGCCCGATACTTCCGCCGCTACTACGAGTCCCTGGGCTCGCGCGTCTACGGGGCCGACCAGATCGCCCAGCTCGCGCAGGGAGTGACCGGCCTCGTGGGCTGGTTTGGGGGCGATCTCGATTCCGTGCTCGACGTGGGCGCGGGCGTCGGGCTCTGGAAGGACTGGTTCGCGGTCCATCGACCCGGGGTGAGGTACGTCTCTGTCGACGTCAGCGAGTACGCGTGCGCGAAGTACGGCCACGAGAGGCGCGACATCGTCCGGTGGCGATCCAAACGGCGGTTCGACCTCGTCGTGTGCCAGGGCGTGCTTCCCTATCTCGACGATTCGGAGTGCGAAACGGCCGTTTCCAACATGGCCGCGATGTGCAAGGGGTTTCTCTACGTGGAGGCAATCACGGCGCGCGATCTGCGCGACGTGTGCGACCGCAACCGAACGGACGTCACGGTGCGCGCTCGCTCCGCGACCTTCTACCGCCGCCTACTAAACCGCCACTTCGAGCCGCTCGGATGCGGCCTGCATCACATCCGCGGGGGCGATAAAGTCTTCTACGAACTCGAGCGATCCCGATAGGGGAGCGGCCGGACGCGGCCGCTGCCGGATGCCCGCTCACGTGAGGATCGCGAACTTCAGGTACCATCCCTCCGGAAAGGCCGGCACGCACGGGTGGTCCGAACCGGCGCCGCGCAGTTCGATCACGGTGAGCTCTCTGCCCCCGAGGGCCGCGTCGTCCAGGGTCTGCAGGAAGCTCGCCGCATCCACGTGGCTCGAGCACGATGCGGCGCACAGGATCCCGCGCGGGGCGAGGACCTCGACGCACGCTCGGTGGAGCGCGCGATACGCGGCGAGGGCGCGGGGCAGAGCCTTCTCGCTGGGGGCAAAGCTCGGTGGGTCGCTCACCACTAGGTCCCACGTCTCGCCGCGCGACCGTGCGTTGTCGAGAAACGCGTGGGCTTCCGCGGTCACGAAGGAATGCGCCGCAGGGTCGAGCCCGGCCAGCCGAAAATTCGTTTGGGCTGTCGCGTGGGCTCGAACGGCCATGTCGACGCTCGTGACATGGCAGGCCCCTCCGAGCGCCGCGCGGACTGAGAATCCTCCAGCGTACGAGAATAGATTGAGAACTCGGCGCCCGCGCGCGAGCTCTCCCACGCGCCGCCGGTTGTCGCGCTGATCGAGGAACGCTCCTGTCTTCTGGCCGTGCGCCAAGTCGACGACAAATGGCACTCCGTGCTCGCGGACGTGGACGGTCGGAGATGGCGGCTCCCCGCGAAGAACGAGCAGTTGCGGCTCCTGTCCTTTGGCTCCGACGCGGTGCACCAGCGAGCGGACTCCGGATCGCGTCAAGAGCGGCCACAGGGCCTTCGCGAAGTCTTCCGAGCGGGCGCCGGCCGCCGCCCCATCGGTCCGCATGACCGCAACGGAATCGTAGCGGTCGACGACAAGCCCCGGCATCCTGTCTCCCTCGCCATGGACCACGCGATAGGCGTTGGTGTCGCAATCTCCGAGAGTTTCCCGAAGCGCGAACGCCCGCTCCGCGCGAGCCTCCAGGAGAGCCGAGCTCATGGCCGCACGCCCGCGCGCCCATAGTCGAACGGCGATCGGCGACGTAGGGTCGACGATGCCGCAGCCGACGGGTTCGCCATCCGCCGCGTAGACCTGCGCATCCTCCCCCGCGGTTGCGCCTTCGAGTCCCCGCTCGATAGCCTCGCGCCAGATCCAAGGGTGCCCGTGCGAGACTCGCCGGTGGGGACCCTGGGGTCCCCGGCAGCCGAGGACTACGTCACGAACGGGCGTGGACATGGACAAGCGCTTTAGCGCGTACGCTCGACCTCGTCGCAACACGAGGGCCACGGAAGGGCTCTCCGGCAAGGACTTAACCGTGTAGCTGGAGGTGCTGGGCCGTGCGATTGTAGTCACGTCGTCGTTGACAGCCCGTCACCAGGCGGGTAGGAGCCCGTCCGCCCACGCATCCGCGATGCGCCACACCGCGAAGGAGGATCTCGCGTGTTCAAGAAAGTGTGCGTCTTCTCCGGCCGGGCAAATCCAGCCCTAGCCTCCGCAATCGCCCAGTACGTCGAGACGCCCCTCGGCAAGTGCAGGGTAACCCGATTCAGTGACGGCGAGAGCTTCGTAGAGATCGGGGAGAACGTGCGAGGCGTCGACGCGTTCGTCATCCAACCGACGGGTGCGCCCACCAACGACAACGTGATGGAGCTGCTGATCATGGTGGACGCCTTGCGACGGGCGTCCGCCGGTGCGATCACGGCTGTCATCCCGTACTACGGCTACGCGAGGCAGGATCGCAAGGTCGCGCCACGAACTCCGATCACGAGCAAACTCGTAGCGGACTTGATTCAGACCGCAGGCGTCAACCGCGTGGTGTCGGTCGACCTTCACGCGGGGCAGATTCAAGGCTTTTTCAACATTCCGTTCGACAACATGTATGCGCTTCCGGTCTTTCTCGAGGACTACCTGCGCAAGAATTTCGACTCCACCGCTGTGTTCGTGTCCCCCGATGCCGGCGGCGTCGAGCGCACGCGGGCCTACGCCAAGCGGCTTTCGTGTGCGATGGCCATCATCGACAAGCGACGCGAGGGCCCCAACGTGAGTGAAGTGATGAACCTCATCGGGGAGGTTCGGGGCAAGGACTGCATCATCATCGACGACATCATCGACACGGCAGGAACGCTCACGGGCGCTGCGCGCGCTCTCGCAGACAAGGGAGCCAAGCGGGTCGTGGCGTGTGCGACGCATGGAGTGCTCTCGGGCCCGGCGATCGAACGGATCATGGAATCTCCGATCTCCGAGGTGGTCGTCACGGATTCCCTCGCGCTTTCGGATGCCGTGAAGGCGTGTCCCAAGGTGCGGACGATCACCATCTCGCGTCTGCTCGGCGAGGCGATCAAACGCATCCACTGCTCGGACAGCGTAAGCTCCCTCTTTGCGTAAGGTCTGCGCGTCTGCTACGGCAGGCGGCCCACTATCGAAACCCGCATGCCCGACCGAAGCTTGGCCGGGCGGACAGGGGATGGAGGTTCCATGGCCACAGAGATGCTCACGGTTAAGGCTGAAGCTCGCGTTGCTGCGGGAAAGGGAGCTGCCCGTCGCGTGCGCCGGTCGGGATTCGTCCCGGCCATCGCGTACGGCAAGGGCTTGCCGTCCACTCCGCTGTCGGTTGCGCCCAAAGAGGTCGCGGCGATTCTCAAGAGCGAGCGAGGCAAGAACTCCGTCTTCCAGCTTGCGACGCCCGACAAGACCCTGGTGGTCATGGTCCGCGAGTTCGTCCTCCATCCCATCGCTCGCACTCTCGAGCACGTCGACTTCATCGAAGTGAAGCTCGACCAGGCCGTCGACGTGGAGATTCCGCTGCTGACGACGGGCAAGTGCATCGGTGTGACCAACGGCGGCGTACTTCGCGTCGTCTACCGCATGCTTCCCATTCGGTGTTTGCCCGGGCTCATCCCGGTCAAAGTAGAGGCCGACGTCACCGCGCTGGAGCTAGGCGAGCACCTCTCCACTCGCGACCTGTCGCTTCCGGAGGGCGTCGTCGCGCGGATCGCTCCCGAGCAAACCATTATTTCGGTGGTTGCGCCGGAGAAGGAGACAGAAGAGGCTCCGGTGGCTGCCGCAGCGGGCGCAGCGGTTGCGGGCGCTGCAGGGGCTCCGGCGGCCGGTGCGGCCCCCGCCGCGGACGCCGCGGCGGCCGCCGGCAAGGACGACGCCAAAGAGAAGAAGAAGAAATAATCTCTCGCGAGATCTCTTCGGGCGAGGACGGGTCCCGTGCATCTCGTCGTCGGATTGGGCAACCCCGGCAGGCAATACGAGCGCAGCCGCCACAACATGGGCTTCATGGTGGTGGATGCCCTGGCGGTTGCACACGGGCTCGCCGAAATGCGTGCGAAGTTTGGCGGTCTGTTCTCGCGCGGCGCCGTCGGCCCAGGCGACGTCGCGCTCCTCAAACCGCAGACGTTCATGAATCTGTCCGGCGAGAGCGTTCAGGCGGCTGCGGCGTGGCTCAAGGTCGCGCCGAGCGGCATTATCGTGATTCACGACGAACTCGACCTGCCGTGGAAGACCGTGCGTCTGAAGCTCGGCGGAGGGCACGCGGGCCACAACGGTCTCCGGAGCATCATCCAACACCTTGGGAGCGCTGAGTTCGCGCGCGTTCGGGTGGGCATTGGAAGGCCGCCCGCGGCCTTCGCCAGCGACGTGTCCGCTTGGGTGCTCTCCGGATTGGACGCCTCGCAGGACGGCGACCTTCCGAGCGTGATCGAGAGAGCCAGGGATGCGGTCGTCGGCGTTCTCAGCCGCGCGTGCTGACGAGAAATGTGACCGGCGCGCGGCAATGCTGTGCTATAGGGCCCGTCCCTCGCTCGTGGGCACCGTTCCACGGGCCAGCGCGTCGGTTTTCCCAGCGTCCATCGGCGCTGGACCGACGCCAGTCCAGGAGAATATCCCAGTGAACGTGGCTACTCCCGCTGAAGCCCGCCCGGCGGTTCCAGGGCGGGCTCGTGAATACGAGACCATCTACATTCTACGGCCCGACGTGGACCCGGAGTCCGCGGAACGCGTCCAGGCGAGAGTCGCCGAGGCGATCGTTCGCGAACGCGGCACACTCGTGAAGGTGGAAGCCTGGGGTCGCCGGCGGCTCGCGTACCCGCTCGGCAATCAACGCCGCGGCGTTTATGTCTACGTCAAGTACGTCGGTGGCGGTGGCCTTGTCGCCGAAGTCGAGCGCAACCTGAAGCTGCAGGACTCCGTCGTGAAGTACATGACGATGTTGATGTCCGACGAAGTGGATGTTTCTCTGCTCAAGGTCGACCCCGAAGAGACGAAGCTTGGCAAGCTCGAGCTGCCGCCCGAAGACGAGACCGAGGAGTCGCGCGAGAGGGAACTCGGCCTCCTCGACCTGCCCATGGAAACGGCGAGGTCGGTGCGGCCGTCGGATGACGTGGATGATTTCGAGGCCGAGGAGGCCGGTGGCGAAGACGGTGGTCCGAGCAGGCCGTCGAAGTCCGAGGCGGGCGGCGGAACGGAGCAGGAGATCTGAGCCATGGCAATGATGGACGACGATCGTGATATCGGGCGAGGTCCGGATCTCAACGGGGATGTGGGCCGAAGGCGCGGGGGCAAGCGAAGGGTGTGCCGGTTCTGTACGGACAAAGCCCTTTTGATTGATTACAAGGATCCGCAGGCCTTGAAGTATTTCATTACCGAACGGGGCAAGATCGTGCCGCGTCGGATCAGTGGCAACTGCGCGCGCCATCAGCGCAAGGTCCAGGTCGCGGTGAAGCGGGCTCGCAATATCGCGTTGCTTCCGTTTACTATTACGCACACGGGCTAGCCTGTGTGCCCCTAATCTCTCGAGAGATAACGTCCCATGCCTGCCAATATCCAGGTCCTGCTCCGCCAAGACGTCGACAAGCTCGGCAAGAGCGGAGAACTCGTACGCGTGCGGCCGGGCTTTGCCCGCAATTTCTTGTTGCCGAGGCAGTTTGCGGTGGCGGCTACGACCGCGGCTGTTCATCGGATCGAGCACGAGCGTGCGGTGGCTTTGGCCCGGGCCGAGAAGGCCAAGACCGACGCCCATCGTCTCGCCCTCGTTCTCTCTGGGTTGAAGCTTCAGCTCGCCCGCAAGGCCGGCGAGGACGGACGACTGTTCGGCTCCGTGACGGCCAAGGATATCGAAGCGGCTGTTCGCGCGGCGGGCCAAGAAGTGGATCGCAAGAAGATTCACTTGGAGGAACCGCTGAAGGCCACCGGTTCCTTTGAAGTCCCGGTGAAGCTCGTGGCCGATGTGGTCGCCACTCTTCACGTCGAGGTCGTGGCCAAGTAGAGATCTCTCGGCGGTCGATTCTCGCCGACGATTCCCGCCTCCGATCCCCGCCCGCCCGGTCGCAGACGATCGAGGCGGGGGAAACATTCGCAGGCTTGCCCCGTGGAGAGGTTGCGCGCGGTGGGAGGAGATTTGCAGGGCGAGACTCGATCGACTGACAGCCGCGTTCCTCCGCACGACCTCGAGGCGGAGGCGGCCGTGCTCTCCGCAGTGATGGTCGATCCGCTGGCCCTCGACAAGGTGATCGAGTTTCTCGAGCCCGAGCATTTCTATTCGGAGGCTCATCGACGGGTCTTCGAATCGTGCGTGGAACTCAGTCGAGAGGGAAAGCCCGTCGACGTCGTGCAGGTCGGGACGTGGCTTCGCAATCGCGACCGACTCGCGCAGGTCGGCGGCATGGCGTACCTCACCGACATCCTGAATGCGGCGCCGGCCGTGGCGAACGTGGCGGCCTATGGAAGGACGATCCACGAGAAGTGGAGAGTCCGCCAGCTCATATTGACGTGCCAACGCGTGACCGCTCAGGGGTACGCCGGTTACGGAGAGGCCCAGCAGTTCATCGACTTGGCCGAGCAGGCCGTCTACGACATCGCGCGCACCCGCGAGTCGAACAATCTGGTCCCGCTCCGGGCCGTGATGCAGGAGACCTTCCAGCGCATCACCGAGGCGACTTCTCGGGGCGCGCGCATCATCGGCATCGCCACGGGCTTCGACCGATACGACAGACTCACGAGCGGTCTGCACGACGGCGAACTCACCATCGTCGCAGCGCGTCCCGGGATGGGCAAGACGAGCTTCGTCCTGAATGTAGCCGCCAACGTTGCAAGTCCTCAGGAGCTCGAGAGCGCTCGCGATCCGAACGACCGCTGGCAGGAGCCCGGCTTCGGAGTGGTCGTGTTTTCCCTCGAGATGCCGAGGGAGCAGATCGTAAACCGCATGCTCTGCTCCGAGGCTCGAGTCGACGTGAGCCGTGTTCGCACGGGTATGCTCTCACCGCCGGACTGGAGCAAACTGACGCAAGCGGCGTCGCATCTGGCGAATCTGAACCTATGGGTGGATGACTCGGCGGTGCTTTCCATCCTCGACGTGCGCTCCAAAGTCCGAAGGCTCCAGGCGGACTTCGACCGCGTCGATCCGCAGACCGGGCGCAAGTCGCAGCGGATAGGCCTGGTCGTCGTGGACTATCTGCAGCTCATGAGAGGTCGCGAAAATGCCTCGTCCCGCGAGCAAGAGATCAGCGAGATCTCTCGCGGGCTCAAGCAAATCGCCAAGGAGCTGAGCCTTCCTGTCATCGCGCTCAGCCAGCTCAATCGGGCGGTCGAGACGCGCGGCGAGAAGAGCAAGCGCCCCCAGCTCTCCGACCTTCGGGAGTCCGGCGCCATCGAGCAAGACGCCGACAACATCTGCTTTATCTACCGGGACGACTACTACAACAAAGAGACCACCGACAAAAACGTCGCAGAGCTCATCATCGCCAAGCAGCGCAACGGACCGACCGACACCGCGAGAGTGCGATTCGAAGCCCAATACACGCGTTTCGACAATCTGCCCGACGGGGACGATGGCGGCGATCGACGATGAAGGTCCAAGCGAGTGGCTCGGAAGCCGTGCGTGCCGTCCGTCCTCTCGACGAGGGGGGCGCTTCGCGGCCCCCCTCGAGCTCCCCCATTGACCAGGGGGGCGCTTCGCGGTCTCCCTCGAGCTCGCCCATCGCCGAGCTCCTGCGAGAAAGAAGCGTTCTCATCGTCGTCGGAGCTGGCGGGGTGGGCAAGACGACGACGGCGGCCGCGCTCGCCGTTGCCGCGACGGCGGCCGGACGCCGTGTTCTGTGCCTCACGATTGACCCTGCCAGGAGGTTGGCCCAGGCGCTCGGACTCGAGCAGATGTCGACGGAGGCTCAGGAAATCGAACCGGATATTTTCTTGCACGCCGGCGTCGAGGTCTCCGGACGCATGACCGTGATGATGCTCGATGCACGGGCCGCGTTCGACCGAATCGTCATGAAGCATTCGTCATCGCCCGAGCGAGCGCGACGCCTCATGCACAATACCCTCTACCAGCACGTCTCGACGACGCTCTCGGGGACTCAGGACTACATGGCGATGGAGACTCTGGTCGCAGCCAAGTCCGACCCGCGATTCGATCTGGTGGTCCTCGACACCCCGCCGACTGCGAACGCCCTCGACTTTCTGGATGCCCCGCGCCGTCTGACGGACGCGCTGGATTCGACCACCACGCGCTGGCTCGTCGACCACGTGCGAAAGACAGGGAAGCTCTCGCTCGACTTGTTCGCACGGTCCGCTGCGCTCGTGGTGCGCGGGTTGGCGCGCATCACGGGCGCCCGATTCCTCGATTCCGTCGGAGAGCTCGTGTTTGACCTGAGCGAGCTTTTCGACGGCTTCAAGGAGAGGGCGTCGCGCGTCGAATCGGCCCTTCGAGCCCCGGACGTCTCCTTCGTCCTGGTGACGAGCCCGGAGCCCGCGAGCATCGCGGAGGTCTTGTTTCTGGCAGAGCGATTGACCGCTGCGCAACTCGCCCGAGGCGCGGTCGTGGTCAATCGAGTGCGGACGCTCACGGAGCCATCGGCAGCGTTGCCGACGCAGGAGGATGTCGTGCGCGCGATGGATCGCCACGGCCTGGTGCTCGACGACGACGGACCGGCGCGGCTGCTCCGGGCCCACGCGGACGCGGTGCGTCTGGCGTCCATGGACCGGCGTCACTTGCTACGCTTGGACGTCCCTGCGCTCGAGGGGGTGCCCATCGTAGAGGTTGCCGAGCGAGACGGGGACATCCAAAATCTTCGCGCCCTTTTCGACCTCGCCACGGTTCTCGTTGGCTCGCGATTGTGAGAGCCCGGCGCCCCGCGCGCTGCGAGGACACGCATCGGCGGACGACGGCCATCCCGCTACTCGCGCACTTGTTTCGCGGCGCGACGCCGTCTCGCGCGATAGCGGACGACCACCGGCACGCCTTCGAATCCAAAGTGCTCCCTTAGCCTGTTGACGATGAATCGACGATAGGAAAAATGAATCGCTTCCGGCGAACTCGTCATCGCCACGAAGGTCGGTGGCTCGACTTCTGCCTGAGTCACATAAAACAGTCGGGGCGCCCGGCCTCCCGACGTCGGCGGCGGTCGCTGCGCGAGGACCTGTTCGAAAAAGCGATTGAGTTCCCCCGTGGAGACGCGCAGCGAAAAGGCCGCGCGCACTCGATCGACGGTGGCGATGAGATCGTCTACTCCCCGGCCGGTCTTCGCGCTCGTGCCAACGATGGGCACGTACGGTGCGAACGCGAGCTTTTCTCGCGCCGTGGCCTCGGCCTTCGCCAGATCACGCTTGGACAGGAGATCGATCTTATTTAGGGCTACGATCATCGCGCGTCCTCGCTCCTCGGCGAGCCCGAGAATCTTGGCGTCCTGTTCCGCAACCCCCTCGGCGCCGTCGCACAAGAGAACGACGATGTGCGACCGGTCGATCGTACGGATTGCGGAGCCCACGCTCAGCGACTCGACTTCGTCTCCTTCCTTGGCCACTTTCGCCTTGCGTCTCAGCCCGGCCGTGTCAACGAACACGTAGGGGCGACCGTCCCGTTGAAAGAGAGTGTCCACGGCGTCGCGCGTCGTGCCGGGTCGGGAGTCGACCAACATGCGGTCTTGGCCGAGAATTCGGTTCAAGAGGCTGCTCTTTCCCGCGTTCGGGCGTCCGATGATCGCGATGCGAGCCGGAGCGACCTGGTTGTCGCGATCCTGGCTGGCGTCGTCTGGGAGCGCCCGCACGATGGCCGACTCGAGGTCTCCGATGCCCCGCCCATGCAGGGCGCTTATGGGAAAGACTCGATCGACTCCGAGTCGATAGAGCTCGAACGCCTCGGCGTCGACGTCGGGCGAATCCGCCTTGTTGGCGGCAAAGAGAACCGGCTTGCCGCTCGCGCGCAGGAGCCCAACGGCCGCCCGGTCTGCGTCGTTCGGGCCCGCAGGGGCATCGGTGATGAAGACGATGACGGCGGCTTCGTCGATCGCGGCGCGCACATGGCGCGCGATTCCGACTCTCATCGGGTCGGAGTCCTCCGGGTCGAAGCCCCCCGTGTCGAGGAGTGTGTACTGCCTTCCGAACGCCGACGTATCCGCGTAGTGGCGGTCGCGCGTGACACCAGGGCTGTCATGGACGATGGCGAGGCGCGCCCGAGCCAGTCGATTGAACAAAGTGGATTTTCCGACGTTGGGACGCCCGACGAGCGCCACGATGGGAGCGCCGGACTCGCCGCCCGGTAGCGAGCCTCGCGGCCGCGATCTGTGCTTGGTCATCGGTCGTCGGTTCGTCCACCGTATCCGAGTTCACGCATGCGCGCCTCGTCGTTCATCCAGTCGGGGGAGTCTCGCACCCACAAATTCAGCCGAACGTGCGTCCCGAGCAGGCGCTCGATCCGAACGCGCGCCGCGCTGCCGATCGCTTTCAACATCGCTCCTTGAGCGCCGATTACGATCTTCTTGTGCGAGACACGGGCCACGTGCACGGACGCGTGGATCTCGATGGCGTTGGGCGTCCGTTCGAACGCTTCGATGGTGACGGCGACGCCGTGTGGAACCTCGTCTCTCAGGTGCGCCACGACCTGCTCGCGGACGAGCTCGGCGACGAAAAACCTCTCAGGTTGGTCGGAAAGCTCTTCCGGAGAATAAAGAAATGGTTGTTTTGGCAGGCGCGGCCCGAGCTCGGAGAGCAACCGGTCGAGGCCGTCGCCCGTCTTCGCGCAAATGGGAACGGTGGCCTCGAAGGGCCGTAGAGCCCCGAGCGCCGCGATGAACGGCAGGAGAGCCGACTTATCGCGGGTCCGATCGATCTTGTTGATGGCGACTACGGTGGGAAGCTCCACGAGCTCCAAAGCGAGAGCCGCATCCCCGGAATGCGGTCCGACCGTTGCTGCGCCGTGCGACGCATGGTCGCTGGGAGCTTCGACGAGCAGCACGACGATGTCTGCGCTTCGGGCCGCGTGCAGGGCCACGTCGTTCATCCAGCGACCGAGCCGTGAGCGAGGTGCGTGGATGCCCGGAGTGTCTACGAACAAGAATTGCGTGTCGCCCTCGGTTACGATGCCGCGGACCGGCTCGCGGGTCGTCTGCGGGTGCGGGCTCGTGATGGCGAGCGGCTCGCGAACGAGGGCGTTTAGCAACGTACTCTTGCCTACGTTAGGCCGTCCGACGAGGGCGACGTGGCCGGCGCGTGTAGCGGCAGGGGGCTGTTCGTTCGACGTCATGAGCCACGCGCGTTGCTTGTACCATGGGGCGGTTGCGTAGCGCGGGACCTTGGAAGTAGTGTCGCGACCGCGAGCTCCGCCGACGCCAAATGACCGAGCGTCTCGCTGATGCTTAGGTTTCGACATCGACGAGGGAGGCGCTTGACGGCCTCCCTCGAACTCCCCGAGTGAGTGCGCCCATCATGCCCGAAGACGAATCGAGATCCCCGAAGGACGCAGCGAAAGCCAGCGAGATCCCCGAGACCCCGTCCACGCCGCTGCGTTCCGGCGTGGGCTGGGGCGAGATCGGGGTAGCCGTCGCGTTGCCTGTGCTCTTCTTTCTGCTCGTCCCCCCGCTCAGCAAGAGTGGCCTCTGGGATCCGTACGAGCTAAACGTCGCCGATCTTTCGCGCCGTATCGCACTGCACCTTTATCAGGCTGCCTCGCTCGCACTGGATGGATCGGACAACACGCTGCCGCACCTCAACGACCTGGGCCGACCGCAGCTGCCGTTTTCATCGATCGCCCTCGGTTTCAAGCTGTTCGGACTGCACGAGTGGGCAGGCCGGCTTCCGCTGGCACTCTGGGGCGTGGTCGGGGTGCTCGCGACGTACGCGTTTACGGCGCGGATGTTCGACCGGCGCACGGGGGTCTACTCGGTCATCGCCCTCTGCACGATGCCCGTGTACTTGGTGCAAGCCCGGATGATGCTCGGGGATATCTGCACGATGGCGGCGCTCGCGCTGTCCTTCGGCGGCTTTTGTGTCGCTGCATTCGATCGCGGGCCGAATGGGCCGACGCCGCTGCGCGAGCGTCTTCCGTGGCTCGCCATGGGCGTCGTCGGATTGTTCACTGGATTCGAGAGCCGAGGCGGGCTGTTGGGCGTCGGCGTCCCGCTGCTGGCCGTGGGGCTGGCGTGGATCGTGACCCGGTTCTCGGTACCGCGTGGGTCGCGCGACGGGGTAGGCGACGTCGTGGGAGCGAGCGCCCTCGTTGTGGGCGCGCTCGCCGCCGCGATGGCCGTGCGGGCAATCGCTCTGCCGGACACCAAGGAGCTAAACCTCTGGGTCGGGGCGATGTTCCATACGCCCTCGAAGTACCCGACGTTCGAGACCACCATCGGATCGGTGGCGCACGCCATCGCCCCCTGGAGCGCCTTCGTCCCCTTTGCGTTCGGCCGCATGCTCTTCGTCCCACCACGCCGGCTGGGGCCCGACGGAGAGCGCGAGGGACTCGCTCGTGGGGCCGTTCTCCTGGGATCGGCGGTGGCTCTGCTCGCGCACGGATACCTGGCGGCTCGAACGGAACCCATCGCATTCAGCGGGGCGTGTCTGTGCGCGGTCGCCTGTGCCGTTGCCATCCGCGACTACGAGCTGGGAGCTCGGCCTTCCATTGCCGTGGGCATTGGCACCGTCGTGCTCGCCGCGCTGCTGCACCACGATTTTCACGAGATGCCCGAGAAAGCCTACCAGGCGTTCGGGATCGCGGGCGCGACGTTCCCGGAGAGTTTCAAGGCGACGGCGCTCAACCTGTGGTGGATCGTGCTGGGCGCCTTTGCGGCCATCGCCTTCTTTTCCTGGGTGGAGCGCGACTCCGATCGAATCCCCTTCGACGTGAAGAATTACGCAAACGTTCTCAGGGGACTCCGCGACGGGTACGATGGAGCTCTCTCCTTTCTCTACTTCATCGTTGTGGCCGGGGCCTCGCTCGCTGGCTTGGCCTTCTTCATGGGGACCCGGGCGCACGCGTCGTGGCTGCCTCAGGTGTCGTCGAGCGTTCGCGACACAATGCTAAACCTGTGGTGGATTGTTGCATTCGTTCCACTCGGCGCGATATTTGGCGCACTTTTCGCGAGCGATGTCTGGCTCTGGATATTTTCGCGCTCCCAGCCCTTCACGATGGGCTCGTTTTCCAGAGGCTTCCAGCCGTTCGAGACCCTGTTCGCATTTCTGAGTCCTGGGTTCTCGAGCCTTCTGCGACGGAAGGCATCGACGAAGACGGAAGATTCGAGTGGCGACGTCGATCTGTTCGAGTGGACGGTCGGGCTGCTCATCGTGGCCCCGTTCTTGGTGCTGGCCGTGCCGGCTGTGGCGGCGATCTTGTGGCGCAGTGCCGGCTACAGCATGGTCGTGGCGCTGCTGATGGCCCTGCCCTGCGGCATCGCATTCTTCATCTTCGCCGGGGCCCTCGGGGACGCGATGCGCTTGCGTGCGCTCGGCTTTGCCGTCGGTGCGGTCGTGGTCGGATTCGTTCTATGCTTTTTCTATTATCCAGCGCTGGCCAATCAGCTTTCGCCTAAAGAAGTATTCGAGAGCTACCGGCGCTTCTGTCCGAACGCGCCGCTGGCCCTCCTTGGGGTTGGCGGCCGGACGTCGGCGTACTATGCCGGCGGTCAACCGCAGACGCTCACGGACGCGCCCGCGGCCTACGCGTGGCTGTCGGCGTCGAGCGGGGAAGGCGGAGAACGCCGCTGCCTGGCCATGAAGGCCGAGGAGCTGCCTAAGCTCAATCAGCTCTGGCGCGAGCGCGGCGCTGAGCCCAAGACCAACTTGCCAGTTCTGGACGCCCGGTCCAGTCAGATTCTGCTCGCCGCCTCGGCGCTCGAGCCCTCCGAGAAGAACGCGAATCCACTGGGGAGTATCGTGCTTTCCCACGTGCCGCGGCCGCAACGCCCGCTGCACGTGAACATGGATGACAAGCTCGAAGTGATCGGAATCGACCTGGTCGACGAGCGCGGTCGACTCGTCGACGCCGTCAGTCCCGGGCGCCCGTACCGCTTCAAGACGTACTACAAGGTGCTGGCGGCAGTCGGAACGGAGTGGGAGGGTTTCATTCACATCGACGGATATCATCGCCGGCACAACGGCGATCACAAGATCACCAACAGCAAGTACCCCATGGCGCTCTGGCTGCCGGGCGACATCATCCTCGACGAT
>JBEKXD010000052.1:17500-40651 GCA_049512415.1 Polyangiaceae bacterium | reverse complement strand
CGAGCGGGGACGCGGGCAATGGGGGCAGCCCGGGCGGCTCGGGAGCGGACGGGGGATCGGGGTTGGTGCTGACGTACTGACGTCGCGAGGCAGGGGCGGAAGGTCGGAGATCGCGGTCGAGGTTGCTGGTCTCGGCTGCGCGGGCGGGATCACTTGAAGCTGGGCAGCTTGTCCCGGGTGATCACGTACGGATTCGAGTAGACCTCCTGGAGGTGGGCCGTGGGATTGTACGGCGCATCGAAGTACGGGCTCGCCCACACGTTGAAGAATAGCCACTTCGTCGACGAGGACTGGAGCTGTACCGGGTCAGGAATCGAACCGCACTCGTGCAGCGCAACCATCATGTTGGGAAACGCCGTCTCGGTCGCTTGGAATAGGCTGGTCAGTGGTTCGTAGTCCCCCGCTGCCACGTAGTCGTCGGCTCCACCGAAATCGATGTACTGCGAGCCTGGATTGTACGCAGCCGTCGGATATTGGCAGAGGGGCGCGATCCAGAGAACGTTGTTGAGGCCCTTGGTGCCCGTCAGGTAGTTCCACGCGTATTTGAAGAGATCTTGCCATTGCGTGGACGTTCCTTTGCTCCACCAAAACCAGGCACAGCCATTGCCAGCTTCGTGGAACAGTCGGAGAATCGCGACGCCCCCTGCAGTCTGCAGCGGCTGAACGAAGGTGGCGATTCGATCCAGATCCTGATTGAAACTCGTATTCTCCGCGGTGCCTGCCGTAAGGACGTTGGTGAGGTTTTCCGTGGAGCTATACGTCCCGCCGTCGATGCCCATGTGGTACCCGAACATGCACAGGCCACCCGCGTTCCATTGCGCGACGCACTGGGTCGGAGCCTCGCTGTTGTTCACGTCGAATGCGCGGATGGCTGGATACTTTCCGGTGGCCGCGAAGATCGTGTTCATCCCATTGTCGTTGTTGTCTTCCTCTTGACCCGACAAGATCCCGCTACCGTAGATGCTGTGCAGGTAGCAGAGCACGTTCTTCGTCTGCTGCGTGGCGTTGGGGGTCACGGGCAGGTAGCCACACGCCCCACCGTCCGTGCCCGAGCTGCTGCCGGAGCTGCTGCCGGAACTGCTACTCTGCCGGAACTGCTGCCGGAACTGCTGCCGGAACTGCTGCCGGAACTGCTGCCGGAACTGCTGCCGGAACTGCTGCCGGAACTGCTGCCGGAACTGCTGCCGGAACTGCTGCCGGAACTGCTACTGGAACTCTTTCCCGAACTACTGCCCGAGCTGCTGCTGGTCGAACTGCTGCCCGAGCTACTGCTCGCGCTTGTGCCCGAGCCGCTGCCGGAACTGCTGGTCGAACTGCTGCCGGAGCTACCGCTGGAACTCTTTCCCGAACTACTGCCCGAGCTGCTGCTGGTCGAACTGCTGCTGCCCGAGCTACTGCTCGCGCTTGCGCTGGAGCTGCTGCCCGAGCTGCTGCCCGAGCTACTTGTCGCAGCATCCTGAACGCCTCCCGACGTCGATCCCGAGCTCGTGCCCGATCCGGCGGAACCCGAACTCGACCCCGACGATCCCGATCCTCCGCCCGCGTCCGAGGCTGAAGTGCCGCAGCCCGAAGCCTGCAGCATGACCAGTGCCAGCGCGAGACACGCAGGAAGAGTTCGGCAGCTGGAGGTTTCGTTCAATACTCGGCGGTAGCGCATGGGCGAATCTCTCCTGAACCTTCCCCCGAGGTTGCAGAAGCGCTTCGTTCTGGAAACGGCTCATTCGACCAGGGGGATCGTTTCCGGGTCGCACATCTCTCCGAGGAGCCTGCGTCTGACGGGGCTACCGCTCGCGATGGGCGGGGTCCGGAGGCGTCCGAAGGTGGCGTGAAACAAGCCGAGTCGTGACCCCGTCAAGCAGAGCGGCGTCGCTGTCAAGCCGAGTCGTGACTCCGTCAAGCAGAGCGGCGTCGCTGTCAAGCCGAGTCGTGACTCCATCAAGCTGAGCGGCGTTGCCGTCAAGCCGAGGGATGCCTCCGTCAAGCAGAGCGACGTCGCCGTCAAGCCGAGGGATGCCTCCATCAAGCTGAGCGGCGTTGCCGTCAAGCCGAGGGATGCCTCCGTCAAGCAGAGCGACGTCGCCGTCAAGCCGAGGGATGCCTCCGTCAAGACGACTGGTGACCCCGTGGAGCTCAGTCGCGACCTCGTCATGCTGAGTCAAGGCCGACTCAATGGAAGCGGTTCGTCGCTCGAGCCAAGAGAAGTCCTCGTCAAGTGTGAGGACGACGCCACTCCGGAAACCGGTTCGCCCGCGCCGACGACAAGCACGCCAGTAACCTTTGCCCGTCACGCCGACCGTTGGACGCGGAGTCCCATACCCGGGATTGTCTTGAAAGATGTGTCGGATGGTCAGCCGACCGGTACGTGACAAGCGGCGGTCCTAGTTGGCTGATCCGACGCCGCGCATCGCTCCCCCGTGGCAGATCCACACGGGGCCGAACCTCACCAACTACGTCCCGATCGAAGCACGGGCGTAGCTCGGTCCTCGGATGCCGCCTTGCTCGGCGTTCGGGCCGCGACCCCGCCATAGACAAGTGCACCGCTGCTGGAGTTGCGACTAGTAACTGACGCGCGCTTGACGATTCGTTGCATTTGAGTACGACCATTCGCAGTCACCCCGGTGCACCCATGGAGACCGCGATGAAGCCCACAAAGCGTCTGTTCACACTGGCCTGGCCACCTTACCTGAGGCTGTGGTTGCTTGCGGCGGCGGGCGCGTTTGTGTCGCGAGATGCGTTTGCGGCGGATTATTACGTCGCGACGACGGGCAGCGATTCCGATCCTGGCACGATCACTCAGCCCTTCGCCAGTCTGCAGAAGGGGGCGGACGTCGCCGCGGCCGGCGACACGGTCTGGCTTCGCGGCGGTACGTACAACATCACCACGGCCCATTCCTCTAGCGCCGGTATCGAAATATCGACCAGCGGGACCTCGGACACCAACCGCATCAACTTCTTTGCGTATCCGGGCGAGACCCCGCTCATCGATTTCTCCCAGCTGCCGATCTCGACTACCGACTTTACCGACGGGATCGTGGTCACGGGGAGCTGGCTGCATTTCAGGGGGATCTCGGAATGTTGCGTTCCGATGAACACCTTCTCGAACAATGGCTGGGAAGTGGATAACGCCGCCAACGACATCTTCGAGCTGCTCGACATGTATGGCAACAGCGGCAACGGGATCTTCGTGTCCCACGGGACGGGCGGCCACCTGATACTCAATTGCGATGGGCACGACAACTACGACGCAACTTCATCGCAGGGCCAGGGACAGAATGCCGATGGCTTCGGTGTCCACTACCAAACCACCGGCGCCACCACGGTCATCAGGGGCTGCCGCTCGTGGTGGAACTCGGACGACGGGATCGACCTGATCAACCAGGAAGTTCCGGTCACCGTCGAGAACTCCTGGGCATTTGGCAATGGGTACGCCAACTACGGCACCTACAGTCCCACGTCGGGAAATGGCAACGGGTTCAAGATGGGGAGCAGCAAGACGGGCATCAGGCACCTCGTTCAGAACAACGTGGCCTGGAAGAACAAGGCGAACGGCTTCTACGCCAACCACTCCTCGGGTGGGAACACCTGGTACAACAACACATCGTTCCAAAACGGAACCCAGTACAACATGCTGGCGAGTACCTGGAGTGAGCCCAACGGCGGCGGCACTAGAACGGACGGCGTCATCCTGACGGGGACGAAGGTCCACATCATGAGGAACAACATCGGCTATCCCGACAAGAATGAATACATTACCGGGTACGGGGTCGATAGCCAATTCAATACATGGGATTTGAACATCACGCCGGGCCCCACCGACTTCCTCAGCATCGCCGATCCGAGCGTCAATGGTACCGGCGCGAGCATCGAGACTTCGGGCGCGCTCGGACCCCGCGCGGCCAACGGCGACCTACCCGATGTGGACTTCCTCCAACTGGCCGCTGGAAGCCAGATGATCGACAAGGGCACGGACGTGGGCTTGCCGTATGTGGGCGCGGCCCCGGATTTGGGAGCGTACGAATTCGGAGCCGGTCCGGACGACTACGCGGGCGGTGACGGCGGGGCTGGTACTCCGTCCGACGCGGGCGGGGGCACGGGCAGCAGCTCGGGGGCAGCCTCGAGTTCGGGCGGCGCGCTTTCGAGCAGCTCGGGGGCAGCCTCGAGTTCGAGCGGCGCGCTTTCGAGCAGCTCGGGGGCAGCCTCGAGTTCGAGCGGAGCGACATCGAGCAGCTCAGGAATCTCTTCGAGTTCCGGAGGGATCCGGGCGAGCAGTTCGGGAGGAGCGTCTGCGTCGAGCGGCGGCACCGCGAGCAGTTCAGGCGGAGCGTCCGCGTCGAGTGGCGCAGTTTCGGCCAGCTCGGGCGGGGGCTCGACGTCGGGAGGCTTGGGCAGCTCCGGCGGGTTCACCGGGTCGTCGACCAGTTCGGGCGTGAGTTCTGGCAGCGCCTCGAGCTCGAGTGGTGTGACCACACCGGGCGGCAGCTCCGGAGTTGGAGTCTCGAGTTCCGGAGGGACCCAAGATGGCGGGCTGGCGTCGCCGGCTGGTGACACTACGGGTGCAGGCTCGAGTGCGGGCGGATGCGGCTGTCGAGCCGCGCCGTCGCCTTCTCGAGGGGCGTACCTCGGCGCCTTGGGATTGGCGGGTCTCAGTCTGGTGCGGCGCCGCCGCAACCGACCGGCCAGAGACGACGGTGGCCGGCCCCCGTCGCCGCCCCCGGCGGTCTAGCCTAGAGCTGACGGGCGAGCAGAACGAGCAGAAGGAGATGCTGCGCTCCCCCGCCTCTACCTATCCCATGCGCCAGGCGCGCTTGTACACGGCTTGACCGAGGCGGCGGACGCGCTCGTCCTCTTCCGGCAATAGCGGGCCTTCGTCGAGCGCAGCAAGCGCCTCCTGCATTTCGAGACCATTGCGCGGGCCGGTCATGCAGACGTTGACGTCCGGATTGCTCAGCACGAAGCGGTAGGCGTCGCGGGCTCGCATCGGGGCTTCGCCGTTGGATGCGCTCGTGGCCTTGAGCAGCGTTCCCCAGCGCGTGGCGGTGTAGACGACGATGCCCGGCCGGTCCGTCGCCGGCAGCATGGGAAAGACGTCTCGCTCGGCTCCTGTGTGGGCGGCGTTGTAGCGCACGTGCAGGATGCCGTAGCGGGGATCCTTGGCAAACGTCTGAAAGGCGGGGCGGCTATGAGACGAGATCGCGACGTGGCGTAGGAGTCCCCGGCCGCGCAGGCGTTCGACCCGGTCCAGGATGCTCGCAGATGGCGACGAGTTGTACCAACCGAGCAGCAGGACATCGCAGTGGTCGACCCCCAGCAAGCGCAGGCTCTTGACGAGTCCACGCTCCAAGAGCCACGGCCAGCGGGCGTAACTTTGCAGAACAAGCACGAGTTCGTCGCGCTTGCCCCCGGCGACCAACTGCCGGACGGCCGACGTCATTCCCGATCGCTGCAGCGACCCATGGTACCAGTAGTTCACCCCACGATCGAAGGCTCGCAGGAGCGACTTGTCGTCGACCCCGTAACCTCCGGAAACCGCGAGAGGCGCAACGCGAAGGCCCGTGCGTCCCAACGTGACACGATTCGGAAAGGCTGCCATGGCCCATACAGTAGCCGAGAAACCATCCACCCGGGCCTTGGCGCTGCAGCCACGGGGCCATCGGGGCGTCCCAACGCTCGCCTAGATGCCGAGAACCCCGGCGCAGCTTTCCTGAGAGATCCCCTCAGTCTGGCAGGTCCCTCGACCGTCGATTTGGTTGGAACAGGAAGGTCGGGTTTGTACCGCGAGCGAACCTTTATTTTGTAATGGCAAGTATCTGGACTTCCCCCGGTTGCAGGCTGACCGGCAATACGGAGAGCGGGCCATATCCCGTGGACCCATCGACCTCCGCAACGGTCACGCCACCTGCCGCGCACTGGACGACCTTGCACGGCGCCGCCGGCCCCAAATTGCTCAGTAGAACGCTGTACGTGGGAGACGCGGCGTTGATGGTTCCGTCGACAATCACCTGTCCGGGAAACGCGTTGGCGCGGTCGGTGTTCGCGACGACCACGACCTCTTGGTCGCTCAAGATCCGAGACAGAGCGATCACTCCGGGTGCTTTCACCGACACGCCAAAGGCCTTGCCGTCGATCGAGGTCGGGCGGAAGTAGCACCGGCCGTAGCGAAGGGCAGGTTGACTGGCGCGGAGGGTACCTAGCGAGCGGAGGAACGCGTAGAGCGGATTCGTCGCGTCAAAGGCCGCCCCCGCCTTGCCCCACAACGCCTCGCGAACCATGGAGGCGTCGGTGTACTCCGGTGTCTGGTGGCCCTGTAGGCCTTGCTCCGTGCCGTAGTAGACGCACGGAATGCCCGGTATGGCGAAAAGCAAGACGAGGCCGAGCTCGATCTGATCGATGAATTGGATCGGTCCCGTGTATCCGAAGCGCTGCGGCTGGTCGTGATTGTCTAGGAACGTGACGAAGTATTGTCCCGCCTCTCCATAGGCGGTCAGGACCGCGTCCTCGGCGTCCGCGACCAGCCGTCGCTGCTGAAAGACCTGCGCGACGTCGTTGGGCGTATAGCCTAGTCCTTTGGCCATCGAAGGCAGGACGGAGAACAGCGGGTAATCCAGCGCCGCATCGACGCCCAGGGGCTGGCCGTCGTCTGTGACCTCGCGGCCGATAAACTTCTCGACCACGGCCTCGCTGTCCCACACCTCCCCGAACGTGAAGAAGCTCTTCTTCCCGACGCTCTGAGCGAACTCGCGCATCGAACTGCCGAACGTGCGCTCCAGCTCGCACGACAGGTACTTGAGCGTATCGATCCGAAACGCATCGACGTCGAATCTGGCGATAACGTATTGGTAGGCGCGAATGAGAGTCGCGGCGGCCGGGGTCAGATTCCCGTTCGAATCGTAGAACTCAATCCCTTTGAGAGTGTAGAAATCCCCGGGTAGCCCCGTGGCCGCATTGTAGTCCCCCAGCGCTTCACCAGCTGGGCATTGGAGATTGCCCATCCGGGTGAAGAGTGCGTTGTCGCGCAACTCGGTCGGCCATACGGCGGCATCGATCGCGGGAGCCGCAGGCGCGGTCGCCACGGCCGGGTCGGGCACTCCTGCGGCGTTGCGCCACGCGATCGGCTGGACGGCACCCTTCCAGTCGACCTGGGCTTGGACCGTTCCGTCAGGAACAACGTACGCGAACACGTCGCCCGCGTGGTGCAATACGATGTCGAAGATCACGTACAGCCCGAGCGCGTGGGCCGCGTCGACGAGCGCCCTGAGCTCGGCGTCCGCGTTCGCCGGGTTCGTCGCAAAGCGCGGTTCGGCTGCAAGATAGTTTTGGATCCCGTAGCCGTGATAGGCAGCAGCATCGCCGGGTGGATTCTTTAGAACTGGGGACAGCCAGATGGCGCCGAAGCCCATATCCTTGATATACCGAAGCTTCGACGACACTCCCGCGTAGTTTCCTCCCTGAAAACCAGCGAATTGGGCGTCGAAGGGCAAGTTGTGTGGGGCCGCGGCGTCATTGTTGAAGCGATCGACCATAACAAAGTAAATCGGCACGTCCCGCCAATCGTCAGGCGACTTGAACAACAGCCCCGCCCGAGCCTGATCGATGACGTTCTGTACCTCTGGATCGAAGATTGAAGTCGGCATATAGCACACTCCTCCGCGGCGTTGGGGACCTCCACCTTAGCGGCTTCGACGTACATCGGACATTGCAATCCATTTCAGAGGTCCCTCCCGCGATGCGTTCCCGAAGAGTCCGTCTCGACGGAACGACTTGCCCATCGGATCTTCCCGTCCACACAAACCCCGATTGGAAAAGCGCCTCCGACGACCTGGGGGCACCGTCCTAAGCTCGCCGGGCGCGCGTGGAGACGCAATAGCTTAGAGGCACTGTCCGAGGTTCCCGCCATCCGACGGGAACGCGCAGGCGCCCGAGGGGGTACCGCATACCACGTCATAGTCGTTGCACGGGTCCCCGCTCTTCCCGATGGGGTTGACGCAGACTCCCGAACAGTCGTTTGCGTAACACGGGCCCATACAGATCCACGGAGATGCACAGTTATTGTAGCAGGGAGCGGCCTGGTCCCCACCAACCCTCTGCGAAAACGAACAGGACTGCCCCAGCCCGACTCCGGGCTCGCATTCGTATCCGCCGTCGGCCTTCGCCGCGCAGATCTCGTTGGCGGAGCAGGCCGAGCTGCTTGTGCACGTGAGCCGCTCGGGTGTGCAGGGCGTACTTTGGGCGACGAGCCCGGAATCGCCAGCGCTATCGCCGGAGTCCGACTGGGGGGCCTCGAGGGCTGACCCACTACAGGCCAGTGTGAGCAGCGGAAATGCAGATAGCCAAGCAATGCTATGTCGAATGTGCATGAGATTCCCTCGGTCTTGAGCCCTGGGCAGCCTCCCGGAAGCCGCCTATGGACCAAGTCTTATCTGACGCAGCACACTCCGCAAGGTTGGACTCTAGCGAGCTCTTAGATAAATGGCCGCGGGAGGGGCAATTCTATTGGAGGCTATGCCGGCGGCACTGCAGTGTTTCATGTCGACGCCGACAATATCCGTCCGACTCGTGGTGGCGAACGGACTGTGACGCCGCCCTCGGCGGCTTCGCGCTTTGGCGCAGACGTCGGAGTGCGATTCCAGTCTGGTCGCACGATTCATCTGCTCACGTAGCTCTGGCGCCTCGCTTCCTGCCCCGGCCTGCGCCTCCCGCGCTCTGGATACCGTCGCCCGCGATTCGTACTCCGCTGCGGAACCGAGCCCCCGCATGGTCTTGGCGCGTGCGGAATCGCTGCGGCCGTCACCATTTCCGGAAAGTGGAAGTTGCGCCGCATGTTCACGAAAGTGTCACCGAGTGGCCGAGCGGGACGTGCGAGGAAGGTACGTCTTCGGCGCGGGGCCGAGAAGGGATATTAGGGAGAACACCATGACGATGAAATCATGTCGATGCGGAATGGCTGCAGCGCTCCTCGTGGGGCTTGCTGCGTGTTCGTCCGGCGGGAGCCAAGGCGTTACCGGTGGGGCGGGAGGAGGCGGCACGCAAGGAGCCGCGGGGAGCGTTGGCACCGTGGGGCTTGCATTCAGCGTTCCAGACGGCATCACCCTCAACGCGATTGACTATGCGATCACCGGGCCGACAAGCAAGAGCGGTGACGTGGATCTCAGTAAGTCGCTGCGTTCCGTGGAGTTTGCTGTGGGTGGGCTTGTGGCGGGCTCTGGATACACAATCACGATCACCGGGACCGACACGAACGGCGACTCGTGTGTGAGCGCCGCGACGCCATTCTCGATCAACACGTTGCAGACGACCCAACTCGACGTGACGATCGTTTGCACGATTGGCGATGGCGGATACGTGCTGGCGGACGCCGGCACTGGCTCGGTGCAGGTCGACGCGGCCATTGTGGGCTTTTTCAATCCGACAACGACGTGCCCGACCATCGCAACGTACGGTGCGGACAATGTCGAGTTCCAGACGGGCACATCGACCAACGTCACGGTGACGACCGACCCGCCGGGCGCGACGGTTTCGTTCTCCATGGTTGCGACAGACGATGCCGGCGCAGGCGCCGGCACGGTGACGCCCACGGCAACGGGCGCCACCTTCACGTGCACCAATCCGGGTCAGGTAATGCTCACGGTGGGCACGACCGCACCGCTCGCGAACGACGCGGGCCTATGCCCGACGCAGTCGCAGTCTCTCTGGATCAACTGTGAGGCGCCGATATGTGGCGCGGGGCAGACGGGATGTGGCGCGACCTGTGTCGACACGACCAGCGATCCGAACAACTGTGGCGGATGCGGCGCCGTCTGCCAGGCGGGAAGCTCCTGCGTGCAGGGGGCCTGCACGTCCGTCTGCAACCCGGGTCTTACCTTCTGTGGCGCTTGCATCAACCTTGCGAGTAACGCGAGCAACTGCGGCGCCTGCGGCAATGTCTGCCCCTCCGGCCAGACGTGCTCCGGTGGGACATGCGTCGTCCCGACCTGCCCGCCGGGTCAGTCGATGTGCAACGAAACATGCACCCCGACCGACGGGGATCCAAACAATTGCGGCGGTTGCGGCGTGGTGTGCCCCATTCTCGATACCTGCCAGCAGGGCGTCTGCCAGCCGCCGGTGGCCCCGGGCGGCGACCTCGTCGTCGTCGACGATATCAACCCCTTCGACAACACGGGCATGCAGAACCCGAACAACCCCCTCCTGATCACGAATATCGTGAGTTTCACGACGACGGCACCGCGCGGATCGGGCACCGTCGTGTGGATGGACTATGGCCGCAACTCCAAGTGCGTTGGCTACTGTGGTGATGCGACCATCTACTCCACGATGTATTCACTCATCGAAAGCGCGGGCCTGAGCATCACGGAAATCTCCTCGACGTCCGGCAGTCTCACAAGTATCGACGCCGACGTGAAGCTCGTCTTCCTCTGGAACCCGGAGGTAGCCTACACGCTGGACGAGGTGAACGCGTTCAGGAAGTTCGCATCGGAAGGCGGCCGCATCGTCTTTCTCGGCGAGTGGGGCGGTTATTACGGCGCGACGGGGATCGATGTCGAGAACTCGTTCCTCGTCGGCATGGGCGCACAGATGACGAACACCGGAGCCGAAGTGGACTGCGGCTACACCGACTTGCCCGCGTCGTCGCTGCGCCCCGACCAGGTGACTACCGGGATGACCGGAGTCCGCATGGCGTGCGCCTCCGTCATTACGCCGGGGCCGGAAGATTTCCCGCTCTGGTATGACTCGACGAACACCCAGCTGCTGGCAGGCGTCGCCGCGATCCAAACGGCACCCCTCACGGCGCTCCCCGATCCACCCCCGGCGACGCTCCCCCCCACAACGTTCAATACGCAGTCGCCCACGGGGATGTGACTTCCGAACGAGCATGAACTAAGTGGCCTGAACGGCCTTAGCGCAAGGAGGCGGCGGGGCACTCGCCCCGCACGCCTCCGCGTGGATTGGACTTCTGGTGTCTGTCGAGCTGCCCTACGGTCGGACCTCGACGGGCGCGGCCGGCTGACTGAGAGAGTGCTCGATCCCCTCGAAGACGCCGACGAGCGGCGTGACGACGTGCAGCACGTATTTGCCTTTCGGCAGCGGGCCGGCCGCTTCACGTGGATACCCGTGGCCTCGGACAGCGCCCCGCGCTTTCTCCTTGGAAGCCCACTTGTACTTTACCGCGCTCCACGAAAGGACGGCGCGTGCGGAAGCCCCTGGCGCGAAGGTGACGCGCGCGACGGTGGGCTCGAAGGTGGGTCCTCCGGCCGACTCCGGGAGCATCGGCTCGTCACCGGGAGGTAGCTCGGCCCTAGTGCCCTTCGCCGTGTACAGTTCGAAGAGGAATCGGGCCTCGGGGTCGAGCTTGAAGTCGAGCGGAAGGGGGGTCTTGCCCTTGTTCGTGAAGACCACTGTGACCTTCGTCTGTCCCCCCGGCTCGACGGTCGCGCTGTCGGGCGTGGCCTTGACGGAGAGCACGTCGGTCAGATCGCGCTCCTTCGCACTCGGGTCCGCGCCGCGGACCTCACACGCGGGCTGCGAAAGCAGAGCCTGGAGATCGGCCATGTTGGCAACATTGCAATCGCCCGCGCCGGACCCCTTCTTCACATCGGGGTCTTTCGCGGCTTCCGCAGCCTCACGCTCCTGGCGCTGACGGCGCTTCTCGGCGACCTGCTCCGGCGTGAGCTTCTCGCCGCTCGAATCTCCCTCGGCGGCCGCGGCCACCGTCTCGTCGGTGTTGCTCGCGTCGTGGGCCGGGCGGCTCGGACCGCAGCCGCTCATGGCGGCGAGTCCAAACAACAGCATCGTAGCTTCACACACGTTGGTAAGCGGAGTCCGCATGGCGCCGACATATACCGCATCTTCGACGTCGTTTCCTCGCCCGCGTTCGGCTCGCTCGTGGCATGGTGCGGACTTCTCGGACGAAAGAAGCACTTGCCGTGCCCGTCGCGACGCTCCGACGACATTCCGTCAGTTTCCTTGGCCTCGGTCGAATGGGCACCCGCCACGCTCGGGTGTTCGCAGCGCTCCCGGGGCGGTTTCGTGTGGTCGGGGCCTTTGACACCGGGTCGAGTGCGGACGCGTCGCCCTTCGCTGTGCGGCTGGGGTCCGAGGCTGAGGCCGTGGCGGAAGCGGACGTCGTTGTCATTGCGACGCCGACCGAAGCGCACCTAGGCTGTGCCGTGCGGGCCCTCGCGGCGGGGCGCTCTGTGCTCATCGAGAAGCCGGTTTGCGCTCGCGCGGTCGATGCCGCCGCCGTTGCAGACTTGTCCGCCAAGGGGCCTGCGCGCCTCTATGTAGGGCATTCGGAGCGATTCAACCCGGTCGTCCGAGCTCTGGCCCGCTTGCTGCGGGAAGACCCCCCTCTGGCGATCGACCTCCGCCGCGTCGGCCCCTCGCGCCCCCGCGAAGTCGGTGCTCTCCTCAACATGGGGGTCCACGACTTCGACTTGGCTGCGTACCTCGCAGCCGGGGAGGTCCGGCTCCGCGCCGCCTTGGTACGATGTGCGCCGGGGTGCGGCGTGGACGATTTCGCCCACGTACGCTTTACGACGACAACGGGAGCCAGTGGGCATCTCTACGTCGACCGCACGCATACGGCACGAAGTCGCT
The DNA here is from genome assembly GCA_049512415.1 of Polyangiaceae bacterium. Classification (GTDB taxonomy): domain Bacteria; phylum Myxococcota_A; class Polyangia; order Polyangiales; family Polyangiaceae; genus Palsa-1150. The sequence continues at coordinate 28,060 of JBEKXD010000052.1, read as the reverse complement.
CCCTCGGCCTTACGACCGCCCTCTGGATCTACGAGGGAGATTTGCTCGCGCACCGGCTGTGGCGCACGGCGCGCCCGACGGGCGAACGTTCCGAGGTACCGCTGCCGGCGGAGGAGCCGCTGCTCGCTCAGGCGATGGCTCTTGCCGATGCCCTCGAGGGTCGGGCATGTCGCGAGCTGGCCACCGCCCAGGATGGCGCCCGAGCGGTCGCGCTCGCCGAAGCCGCTCTCGAAGGCCGGTGTCTTTCGGTCGATCCCTTCGCGATCCCGGCGTCGAGCGTGCTCGCCTACGGGAAGTAGGCTCCGCGCGGCTCGCCGCCGGCCTCGCTCGGGCTCGGCCGAAAGACACCGGCCTTCGCGGCGATGGTCCTCGCGAGAGCCTCCCTCCTCGCGAAAAATTGGCCTACTTGGCGCCGGCCTGATAGGCGAACACCATGCCTCCCATGGAGCCGCCGGAGCGATTTCGTCCGATGCTTCGCGCCGGCGGCAGCAGGTTCTCTCGTGACGCGGCTGCGCGGCCGATCCTCGTGTTCGAGGGTGTCCACAAGTCGTATGGGCACGGTCTCCCCGTACTGCGCGGGATGGACCTCGTGATCGAGCGCGGGGAGTTCGTGTTTGTGACGGGACCCAGCGGCGCCGGCAAGTCCACTCTCCTGCGCCTCCTCTATCGTGCGGAACTCGTCGACGATGGACGCATCCTATTTCTGGGACGCGACGTCGCGAGATTGCGCGATGACGCCGTGCCGTTTCTCCGACGCAACCTCGGGATCGTGTTTCAGGATTTCAAACTCGTCACGTCGTGGACTGTCTACGAGAACATCGCAATAGTCCTCGAGGTCATCGGTCTGCCTCAACGCCTCGTGCGAACGCGCGTTGCCGAAGTGCTCGAACGGGTCGGCCTCGCGGGTCGAGGAGAAGACCGGGCGGGCGTCCTGTCCGGAGGCGAGCAGCAGCGCGTGGCCATTGCCAGAGCGATCGTGGGCGAGCCAGCCTTGATTCTCGCCGATGAGCCGACCGGAAACCTCGACCCGCAGCTGGCCGTCGACATTCTCGGGTTGTTCGGGGAGATCCACGAGACGGGTGCGACCGTTCTCTTCGCTACGCACGACCGGACGCTTCTCGACGTGCGCCCGCGTCGTGTCGTCGTTCTCGACGGGGGCAGGGCCATGGACGTGCCCGAAGGGGTCGCCGACGAGTACGACAATCGTCTACCTCTGTGATCGACGGCAGCGTTTTTCCGGAAACGAGGTCACGCGCAACATGTTTTCGACAAGCACGAGGCGGAGAGCGATGCGCGGTCTGGTCCGCGAATGGCGCCTCCACGTCCTGAGCGTCTGTTCTCTCATCGTCGCGTTTGCGTGTCTCGGCGCAGCACTGCTCGCCGTGGTCAACCTCGGCGCGCTGCAGCAGCGCTGGGCGCACGCAGGGCGTGCGTCCGTGTACTTGAAGGACAACGCGAACGAGCGTGACGTACAGGCGCTTCACGATGCCCTTTTGCTCGTTCCGCATATCGTTGGCGTGAGGTACGTGTCGAGCACGGAAGCGCGCACGGAATTTGGGCAGCGGGAGGTCGAGATGCATGGCGACCTCGCTGGGCTTCCAGTCGACGCATTTCCGGCGTCGTTGGAGATCGACGTCGCTCAAGATCTCAGCGACGCGGAGCTCGGCGACATCGTCCACAAAATGCGCGAGCTGCCTTCCGTCGACGACGTCGAAACATATCGGTCGTGGACCGATCGGCTCGCCAAGCTTCTGAGCGGCGGAGTGGTGGCTGCCGTCGTGCTCACAGTGGTGGTGCTCGGCGCGGTGCTCGCGGTCGTCGGTTCGACGATGCGTCTAGCTCTTCAGAGGCGCCGGATTGAAGTGGAAGTGTTGAAATTTGTGGGGGCGACCGACGCATTCGTGCGCAAGCCGTTCGTACTCGAAGGTACTGTCGAAGGCGCAGCTGGAGCTCTCGGAGCCGTCATCTTGCTCGCGTCGCTCTTCTTCCTCATCCGGGGCCGGGTCGAACCGGAAGTGGCCGGGCTCGTAGGGATGGCGCCGAGTTTCTTGCCGTGGCCCGTGGCGTGTGGCCTCATCGCCTTTGGAGCGGTCCTCGGTGCACTGGCCGCTCTCCTGAGCGTGCGGCAACTCGGTTCCCCATGAGCCACCTCCTGCGGTTCGCTCGATGCGTCCCCTTCGTCGTCGCGGCCTGCGCCAGTTCGATGGCATGGTCGGACACGAGCGTCGACCGCATCGCTGCCGCGGACCCCATGTTGGCGCTTGCCGCCTTCGATCGAAAGATCGCGGATCTCGACTTGGAGCGCGCAAGAAATCAGTCCGAGCTTGGTGATACCGGTCGACGCCTCTCCGCGATTCACGCGCTCGTCGTCGCACGCGGCCGCGAGTTCTACAGGCTCACGCGGGTTGGGATCCTGCCCCTCGGCGGTGGCTTCGAGGCGTTCGTCGCGCAGGCCATGCGGGTGGAACACGAGCGCCGCCGTCTGTCCTCCGATCTCAAGGAGGAAGCACGATTGCGCGCTCGGGCTGGGGAGCTTGCCGCCAGCCTGACAGGGATCGACCGCGATCGGGTGACATTGGTCGAGCAGCGCACCGACCTTGAGTTCGCTCAGTCGGCGCGGCAGGCGGATCTGCGGCGGCAGCAGGCCTTCGAACGCGCCTTCGAGAGCTCGACAGGGGCGAACGACTACGTCGCCCTGACCGGCGGCCCCAACGTCACCCCAGAGATCCCGGCCGGCGGATTTGCGAGCGCCCGCGGACGGCTTCTGTTTCCACTGGCGGGACGAGCGGACGTGCGTCCGGCCCATCGGGACGGCGTCGACGGCCCAGGCCTCGAGCTCGTCGCCCCGGCCGGAACGCCCGTGCGCGCCGTGTTCGCCGGCCGCGTCGCATTCGCCGACGCGTACGGACCGTTCGGGCGCATCGTCATCTTGGACCACGGGGACCACTACTACACGGTGAGCGGGAATCTCGCCGACATGAGCGTGAAGATCGGCCAGGAAGTGGCCGCGAGCGATCGCATCGGGACGGTCGGCGACGACGGCAATGGCCCGATGCTCTACTTCGAAGTCCGGCACGGGTCGCATGCGATAGCACCGGCGCCCTGGCTCGGCCTTTAGAAGGCCGGTGTCTTTCGGCCGATCCCTTCGCGATCCCGGTGGCGAGCGTGCTCGCCTACAGGAAGTAGGCTCCGCGCGACTCGCCGCCGGCCTCGCTCGGTCTCGGTCGAAATACGCCGGCCTTCTCGCCTTAACTGGTGTGGAGCGAGGTAGTTGAAGAATCAGTCGAAGAACTCGACGTCGGCGATGCAGAAATCGAAGATTACCGGTCCTCCGCCTGCATCGATGGCCTGGGGCTGATTGATCTGAAATAGCACTCCCGTTGCCGTCGTCATGTCGCCGCCCATAGGCTGCGGATAGCCGTAGTTTGGATCGGCTCCGAGAGCAGAGAACGGGACTTGCTGGACACTCCAACCTGGCGCAATCACCAGATCCTCGAAGACCGGCGCGCCGCACTGATCGAGCGCCGAGGCGTCCGGAGCCATCCCGCACACGCCGCCGTCGGGGTCGGACTCCTGGTCGGGGATTTGCACTCGCAGGACGGTCGGTGTCGCGAGCGCGTTGTAGGTCCAGAACTCGAGCCCCTTGTACGAGCTGATGTCGACATAGCGGGGTATCGCGCCCGCGTCGGTGGGTGTGAGTTCGAAGGCAAAGCCTTCTGCCGCGTACGCGTATTGTGCGGCTGGCGTTTGCCCCGACGCGCAGGCGGCGTGCATGATGTTTCCAGCGTCAGGCGGCGCGTCGATGCCGCTGTCCGCATCCGAACCTATCGATGAGTACTCGAAACTCGCCGCGGCCCCGTCGGGGGTCTCGGACGCGGCAAGCGGAAAGATCGAGCCGAGGTCTGTCGCGTCCGCTCCACCGCCGATCGTCGTGTACCAATATCCTGCGATGTCGCCGGCGTACTGCGGCACTAGGGATATCTCGGCACCGTTCGTCCCGCTCATATCGTCAATGAGGGTCACGGCCACGGGGGTCGGGCTGTTCGCGTCCGGGCCTGCGTCCGAACTCGGGGCTTGGAGACTTCCCTGAGGCGCAAACCGCAAGACCGTGATCGAAGCTGGTGGGAACGTGATCGGTGTGGATGCGGACGCTCCGCACGTGACCGTGTGCGTGGGGGCGCTGTCCGGCTCGGCGTGGTACGGCGCCGTCGCCGTCTCCCAAACGTAGTTCCGCGCGTCGAACGTCCAGACGTCGGCCGTCGCGTCTAGGGCGAACGGCCCGATTTGGATCGTCGCGTCGTAGGCATTGGTCTCGTCCTTGTTGATGACCGCGAGCGCCAGAGCCCCGTCCGGTCGCAGGTCCGCGTACGCCGCCAGAGAGAACTGTGACGACGCGGTCGTTACGAGCGAGTGAGGGAGCGTGTCTCCGGCGATGGCCCAGTCGGAGCTCATCATCTGCATCGCCCAGTAGTCCGCGTGCGCTTGGTACCGGTACGCGTTGACGTCGTGCTGAAGGTAGCCGAGGTCCCCGACGGTGGGGTCCGAGATGTCCGTGGTGGTCCAGCCGCTCATCATGTTCCAGAGGTTGGTGCCCCCGTGGCCACCGAAATTTCTCGTGAACTCCCCGAGGACATTCGCGACCCAGAGGCCATTGACCAATTGATTTGCATAAACTGGCGTGTTCACAGCGCCGAGGCCGACGTTGTACTCCGTGAGGAACACCGGAACATCGGACTTGACCGCCGTGGTCGAGATCCACGACTTCAGTGTTGCCGCAAAGTCGCCGAGCTGCGAAACGGCGGCGAGGGCCGTCGCATCGCTGACCGGCCCCCAGTTGGGGTACCAGTGAAAGTCGATCGCATCGACGTGGTCGTCCGAGCCGCCGGCGTGCAGAATTTCGAGGAAGTCCTGGATGAAGGCGTTCCCGTCGGGCAGGTTCGACGGGTCGTTCGGCGCTCCGGCGACCGGACCGAGGATCACGATGGTGGGGTCCTCGGCCTTCATCGCGTCGTAGGTTTCGAGATAACGCTGGACGTAGTCCTGCGCATTGAGGGGTCCTCCGGTTTCCCAGCTTCCCTCCATCTCGTTTCCGATCTGCCAGTAATGTATGCCGTACCCCTGAACGACGTTCGCGTAGTGCACCCATGCCGCTGCTTCTTGCGGAGTCCCGGTGCCGACGTTCACCGTCATGACGAGCGTCGCCGCGGGAGTGAACGACTGCGCGTACGACATGAACGACTCGAAGTCGAACGTCGACTGGGCGGTGGCCGTGCTCGCGGTGGCCGTGCTCGCGGGGTCCGTGCTCGCGGGGTCCGTGCTCGAAGCGACCGTGGGTGACTGAGCCATCGACGGGGCATTGGTCGTCACTTGGGACGTGCCGCTATAGGCAATGAGCTCAGCGATCGAATAGGCGCCGTTGTCGCCCGCTGAGCTGGCGGTCATGAGGATGCGGATGAATTCCGTGGAGACGGGGTCGAAGGGGACAACCTGGGCGTCGCCGGTTCCCTGGACGGTCCCGGCGGAAGTCGTCTGCCACGTCCCGCCGGAAGCCTGATAAGGCGGAGGCCAGGACGACGGCGAGCTCCACGCTTGAACGGAGAACGAGGTCGCAAACGGTGTTCCCCACAGGAGTCGGACCGAGTCGACCGACGTCGTCGCCCCGAGATCGACGTATACCCATTGCGCAGTCGGGAATGCCGTGTCCGCATTGGAGAGCCAGAAGGTGGTCGGATCGCCGTCCGTCAGATTGGCCGGGATCTGGTAGCTCGTCGACGTCGTGCCTCGAAAGGTCTCCGTCCCTAAAAAGCCCGGCGTGAACGTCGTATCGCTAGGGACCCACGCTTGATGGGTGTCGTAGGTTCCGGTGCCGTTCCAGTGATAGTCGTCCGACGACGATCCTCCCGGGTAGCGGATGAAGAAGTTGCCGGCCGCCTGAACCTGAGTCTGCGTATTGACGGCGTCTTCGGCGCTGACGAAATAACCGCTGTTGATGCCGAATACCAATTGGGGAACGAAGGTGTTGACCACAGCGGACGTGTCCACGGTGATCACCGCGGGCAGGCCTCCGTCATCCCGGGTGAACCATGTCGCGCATGCGCTCGATTCGCCCGACGATGAGTCGACAAGCCCGTCCCTCGACGCTCCGTCCCCCAGCCCCATGGCGTCGGAGGTGGTGGAGTCCGCTGCGGTCCCGTCGGGCGGCGCCGAGGCATCCTTCGGAGCGGTCTGGGCCGCGTCGGGCAGAGGAGCCTCAGGGCCAGCCGCGGGACCCGAGTCGCAGCCGGTCGAGAAGTTCAAGGCGGCAACCGCCGCCAGGCCTGTCAGAACGGAACTGACTAGAAGACCTGACTTCATGTCCATGGCATGGGTTTCATCGGCCCGATCCATCGGAGATTTCTCCACCCTTTTTTCTACAAGGCAGCGCTACCCGGACCGGGGGACATGAGCTCCCAGCGAAGCTCCGTGCTGCCTTCGGCCCCGGCAAAGCGCAATCCGAACCAGCGAGCGTCTCCGGCGATGGTGGCATGACCGTCCGCGGCCTGGCGCGGGAACCGGATGCGAAAGGCCCGTCGCCATACGTTCGTGTACGGAAAGTACCGCCGCTCCAGGGGGCTAAGGCGCGCGATGAGTTCGATGTTTGAGGGAGCCGTCTCGCTCCCTTGGTCGTCGATGAGCCGAACCGTCCACGCGCTGGACGGCCGGCTGAGGTCGAGCCAGCGCCAATCCGCGCTCGCGCCGTAGACCGCGACGAAGAACTCATGGAGGTCAGCGGTCTCGGCCAGTGTTCGGTCGAGGACATCCTTTCGCTGGGCGACGGTCAGACGGTAGTCCGCCGCGTAGCGAATCACGTACGCCCATCGAAAGTCCCACGACTCGTACGTCGCGGTCGCAGTGAGTTTCGAATCGAGTTCTCCCATGACGAGCAGACTGCCGTCTCTCGTCCAGCGTTGGAGAACGCTCGCGTAGTCGCTCGGAATGTACTCGCGCGGGCCGGGCGCGAGGGACACGCGCGGTTCGGCGCAGGCGGCGAGCGCCAAGGGGACAAAGCACGCAATCGAGTGACCGAGCGCGCGCGTGAAGCTCTCCCGATCTCGCATGGCGACAGCGACCGAAGCTAACCCGCCTCGCCTCGCGACGCGAGAGCAGGATGACGATGTCGGGCAGACTCTCCCACCGCACGTGGCACGCCGGCTGCTCCCGAACCCGTCGCTACTTCCGCGTCAGGCGCGGCGGAGCCGTCCACGCAGGACGGAGGACGAGAGGCGCGAGTGTTCGACAAGATAGGTTTCTTGGTGCGGCTTTGGGAGCTCATGGCTCGCCATGCGACGGCCGGGGACTCCCTATCCGGGACGGAGTCCATTGAGCTTTTGTCGTTCATGCAACTCGTGACCGACGACTTTCACATGCCTGAGCCGGGCACGTGCGCACGTCCCGCGGACGCGGTGTCCGCCTACCTCATCGGGGAGGGAGCCATCGTTGGCGTCGAAGTGCGATACGTTTGCGCCGCCGCTCTCCTGGCGGCCGGTGCCAAGGGAATGACGCCGGGAGCCCAGGTCATCTTGCGCATGACGGATTCCGATCGTGGGGTCGAGTACGTCCTTCCGTGCTCTGTAGCCTGGGTTCACGATGGCAAGCCCAACATCGTCGCACTGGTCGTCGACGGGATTCCCACTCGGACGGAGTTCTCGACGCCGTCGGGAACCATGGAGGCGGCGGCGGCCCGCGGCTCATGGCAGACGGGCTCGATCGACTGACAGTTCACCGGTGGAGAGTCTTGGCCTAGTGTGGAGGCCAGTTCAGGGACCGGCCGGAGAACGTGATGTCCATCGAGATTCAGGTCTGTGTTGCGCCGCCACGCGAACTCGGCGCCGACGTACTCGTGATGGGAGCCTTTGGCGCGGCGGGGGGCGAACTGATGACGCCCGCGCTCAAGGAGGCCGACAAGGCGCTCGACGGGGCGCTGAAGCGAGCGATCGAACGGGAGGAGTTCACGGGCAAGGCGGACCAGTCCGTCCGCGTGGATACGCTCGGCAGACTCGGAGCGGCCCGACTGGTCATTCTAGGGCTCGGAGAAGCGGGCTCCTTCGGCGCGTCGGTGGCGCGAACCCTCGGCTCGAGGGCGGCCCAGGCGGCGAACGCCGAAAAGTCGGCTTCCTTGGGATTGGTCGTTCCGGAGGCTGCTGCGCAACACGCGCGCTCAATCGCCGAAGGGCTCGAGCTCGGGGCCTATCGCTTCACGAAGTACCTCACGGGCGACCGCCGACCGAAGACCGAGATCCAGCGAGCCATTCTTGGCTTCGACGTCAAACCTGGCCACGGTACGCAGGCGCAGATTCGCCTCGGTCAGCGGGTGGGCGCGGCCATCAACTTGGCGCGGGACCTGAGCAACGAACCCGGCAACGTGATGTATCCAGAGTCGTTTGCCGCGGCCGCGGCGCAAGTGGCCAAGTCCGCGGGACTCAAAATAGAGATTTTCGACTTTTCCGCCATTCGCCGTCGCGGAATGAAGCTCATCGACGCCGTCGGGCGGGGAAGTGCTCGCGAGCCGCGGCTGGTGCATGTGTCGTACGCACCGAAGGGCGCCAAGAGGGTCTTGGTCTTCGTGGGAAAAGGCGTCACGTTCGACAGCGGAGGACTGAGCATCAAGCCTGCGGCGGGAATGGGCGAGATGAAGCACGACATGAGCGGAGCCGCCAATGTCCTTGGACTGATGGCAGCCGTTGCGGCGATCAAGCCCAAGATCGCCGTGCACGCCGTGGCCCCGTGCGCGGAGAACATGCCGGACGGCGATGCGTATCGCCCGGGGGACATCTGGGGGTCGCTCGACGGAAAGACGGTCGAAATCACCAATACCGACGCCGAGGGGCGCCTAATCCTGGCCGATGCGCTGGCGTTCGCGCGGTCGCTTTCGCCCGACGTCATCGTCGACAATGCGACGCTGACGGGGGCATGCGTGGTGGCGCTCGGTCCCACGTGCACGGGGTGGTATTCGAACGACGAGGCGACCGCGCAGGAATTCCAAGCGGCCGTCACGCAGTCCGGCGAGACGATGTGGCGCATGCCGCTTCTCGGGGACCTGCGAGAGCAGATCAAGAGCGAGGTCGCGGACATCAAACAGACTGGAGAGCGCTGGGGCGGTTCGATCACGGCCGCGCTATTTCTCAAGGAATTCGTGGGAGACATCCACTGGGTCCACTGCGATATCGCCGGTCCCGCGGCGGCAGAGAAAACGCCACCTGGGCTGTCCTCGAAGGGCGCAACCGGTCACGGCATACTGACGTTTCTTGAGATGATCGAGCGGGCCGCAGGCTGAGTTCAATGGCGACGGAACCTGCGGACGGAGCGCGAGTCGAGACCAGGCTGCGCCGCGGCGTCTCACGCGCGATCACGGATTTTGGGATGATCGCCGACGGCGATCGAATTCTCGTCGCCGTGAGCGGCGGCAAGGACAGCTATGCGATGTTGGCGCTGCTCCGCACGCTGCAGGAGCGCGCACCCGTGCGATTCGAGTTGAAGGCGGTGGCGATCGATCAGGGGCACCCCGGATATCCGGCCCATGTGTTGCGCGACTATATGGCGCGCGAAGGCGTCGACTTCACGCTCATTCGCGAAGACACGTATTCCATCGTGCGCGAAAAGCTCGGGCCCGAGGAAACGCAGTGCTCGCTGTGCTCTAGGCTCCGCCGGGGCATCCTGTATCGGGTTGCGAAGGAACTGGGGTGTCGGAAGATTGCTCTCGGACATCATCGCGATGACATCCTGCAAACCTTTCTTCTGAACGTTCTTTTCGCGGGGCAGCTCGCGGCCATGCCACCGATCCTCAGCGCCGACGGAGGCACGCACGTAGTGATTCGGCCTTTGGCGTATTGCGCGGAAGAGGACATACGCTCCTTCGCGCAGGTCGCAGAGTTCCCGATCATTGCCTGTACCCTCTGCGGCAGTCAGCCGCACATGCAGCGCAAGATCGTTGGAAAGCTCCTCGACGACCTGGAGCGCGCCCGCCCCGGGACCAAGCAGGTCATGCTGGCGGCGCTCGGCAATGTGCGGCCGAGTCACTTACTGGACAAGAGTCTGTGGCAGACTCTCGGGTTGGCCGTCACGAATGCGGTCGAGGGGGTCCCCGGGGACCCCCTATTCGGGCCCGAGCGCCTTCTGGCGGAGCGCGACAGACGAGGTCTGGCGTAATGCCCGGGCGGGCATGCGAGGCGATGGGGCGCAGCGTGTCCGCGACGGGTCGGCTTCGCCTTTTTTTCGCCATCCATCTCGCACTCGCGACGTTGCCGGCGTGCGCGAGGGACCCTAGCCCGGATTCGGGCGGGAGCGGTGCGCGGAGTCGCGTGGCGGCGGGCGGCCGCATAGTGCTCGGATCGGTGCCGGGGGACATCGCGCGCACGCAGGGCCTGTCGCTCGGCGAAGCGCGGCGTGCGATGCTCGACGATGCGCGAGTTGCCGAGGTGGCGGTCGCGCGGGGCCTCGCCGCGCGCGACGAGGCCACCTGGGCCGCGACGACAGCGCTGGCTCGGGCGGAGCTTAGAGCGGTTTGGCGGACAGCGGAGTCCG
>JBEKXD010000052.1:0-10000 GCA_049512415.1 Polyangiaceae bacterium | reverse complement strand
GTGGCTTGGAAAGTCTCGAGGGGACGACCCGGCCCGGGGCGGCCTAGGGCCTAAGGTGTCGGTAGTCGGTGGCTCGGTCCAATGGGACGACTCCGATTCGGGACGAGAGATTTCCTTCACGGAACTGTCCGTGGAGCGCGACGCAGGGGAGATCCGCGTGCGAGTCCGCGATGCGCACGGTTCTGACGGTCACCTTCGCGCCGACGTGACTGGGCTCGATCTGCGCGCGGATTCGCGCGGAACGCTGGAGCGCCTGCAAGCCTCGACGGCGACGGTCGAGTGGCTTGCTCGCGAGGAAGCGCAGACGGATGTCGGAGTCTCCGCCCTCCAAGCTGCCAACGAGTCTGCGGCGGGACGCCCGGAAGACTTTGGAGCGACGCGCCTTGGGCGGGCGATCGACGAGGCTACGTCGCTGGTATCGGGGCACACCGCTACCGACCTCGAAGCGCGCGTCGACGCGCTCACCTGGCGATTCTCGTCGACGTCGCCGGCTCTGACTCTCGGCCCGGGCCCGTTGGCCATCACCCGCTCGCCTACCGCCATCGACGTCCGCTACTCGGCCGACTCGACAGCTTCGTCCACGTCGCTTCGCTGCTCGCTCCGTCTGCCGGTGGCCGGTGACGAGGCGAGCCTCACTCTCCAGGGAGGCCCCGTCACGCTGGCTCAGCTCGGAATTGCGGAGGGCGCGGCTGGGCTTCTCGGCGTCCGCACATCCGACTTCACCGGCGGGGCGAGCGTCGTGTTCGATCGAAAGGCAGGCTCCCTGGTGTTCGACGCCGAGGGAACGCTCCGGGGCGTGGGGGTTCACAACGAGCGCCTCGCGCCGGAGGACGTCCGTGGCCTCGACGTGGCGTTCGCGGTCCGCGGAGCCGCTTCCGAACCCGGCGTGCTCAGGCTCGACGCCCTGCGGGCGCGGCTGGGCGCCGCTGAGCTCACCGCGAGCGGGACCGTCGAACGCCGGCCTGACTCCTGGGCTGCCGCTGTCGTCCTCGACGTTCCCCCCACGGCTTGTGCCGCGGCCATCGCCAGCATTCCGTCCGCGCTCGTGCCCGCCTTGCAAGGAAGCGCCTTCGACGGAACCTTCGCCGCTCATGGCCGCCTGGCCTTCGACACGCGAGACCTCGATGCGCTCTCGCTCACCTACGACGTTCGGGACGAGTGCCGCGCTCGATCGGTCCCTTTCGCGCTTGCGCGCGAGCGCTTCCAGCGGCCGTTCGAGCAGCGCATCTACCTTCCCGACGGCTCGACCGGCAGCATCCTCACCGGTCCCGGAACGCCCGAGTGGACTCCGCTCGACTCCGTGAGCCCGTACATGCAGATCGCGGTGCTCACGACGGAGGACGGCGCGTTCTTCCGGCACCGCGGATACAGCTCGCAGGCGATCCGCGCGTCTATCATCGCAAACCTCAAGGCGGGCCGCTTCGTGCGGGGGGCGAGCACGATCTCGATGCAGCTTGCGAAAAACCTCTTCCTTCCTCGCGCCAAGACCCTGTCGCGCAAGCTCCAAGAGCTCATCTTGACCGACTATCTCGAACAGGAGTTCACCAAGGAAGAGCTCATGGAGCTCTATCTGAACGTCGTCGAGCTCGGGCCGACCGTCTACGGCGTCACCGAGGCCGCCGACTACTACTTCGGCCGGACGCCGGCGGAGCTCTCGCTGCCCGAGTGCTTCTTCTTGGCAACCCTGCTGCCGTCGCCAATCCGCCACTCGAAGATGCGCGAGCGCGATCACGTGCCGGACGGCTGGATGCGCACGATCCAATCGCTGATGAACGTGGCGCACAAGCGCGGGCTCATCACGGACGCGGAGCTCGCCGATGCGATGGGCGACACGGTCACGTTCTGGCACGGAGGACCGCGCCCCCCGCCGCGACCGCCGGTTCCGAGGCGGCAACTGGACGGCATTGGGGAAGAGGATCGCGACGACCGCGACGGACCTTGACACTCTCGATTCGGAGACCCTAGTCGTCTCCCTCTTTGGACCCCCCGATATCCAATCGGTATTTGCAGTCGTTCAATCTGGCTCGTGCGTGAACACTGCTCAGGCCGCGAGCACCGCGACTCCGTAAGCCCGGAACACCTCGTCGCGAGTGACCAGCGTATATCCGTCTTCGAGTGCCTGAGCCACGAGCAACCGATCGAACGGATCGCGATGGTGCCATGGCAGCCCTCGGACACGCAGCGCCGCGCCAAGATCGACCTCCGCGACCTCGAACCCGGTTCGTCGCAAGACCTCCGGCAACCACTGCTCCGCAGGCTTCGGCAGCTCGAGCTTGCCCAGGGACTGCTTGATCGCAATCTCCCACGCCGTCACGACGCTGACGAAGGCCTCATGCGAACCATCCTCGATGCTCCGGCGCGCGTCGGCGTCGAGTCGTTCGGGGTCGCTCGCCGACCAGAGCAGCGCGTGCGTGTCCAGCAAAAGCTTCACTCTTAGCCGGCGCCCAGGGCAGACGCGATGTCGGCCGGAAGTTCGTCGAAGTCTTCGTGGATCACTGCGTCACCAGCGAAAAGACCAAGACGCCGCCGCGGCACGGCCGCTCTGTACGGCGCGAGGACCGCCACCGGCTCGCCCGCTCGCGCGATCACCACACGCTCTCCAGCCTCGACCGCTTCCAGCAAGCGTGACAGCTGTGTCTTGGCTTCGTGGACGTTGACTCGGCGCATGGACTAACGTTAGCTAATTGCTCGGACCGTGGGAAGGACTCGATGAGCCCGCGTGACGTAGGAACTGCTGCGCTTCGAGGAGACGACTTGGTCACCCGCCAGATCGTACCGAATCCCCCGATTCAGCACGGCCGCGGGATTCAGCTCTGAGTCGCGCGCTGCTCTACGTGTCGCTGTTGCCTGGGGCTACATCGATTCCAGCGACGCTCAGATGGGCGACGACCTCCTCAATCGCGTCGAGGCCATGCTCACCCGCCTCGGCGCCCGCCGATAGCCGCTTCGCGGACGGGCGCCACCTCTCGATGTGGCGCCCATCGATGTCGCCATCGCAGTTCGTCGCCACGCCGACACCATCAGCGCCACCCCAGCGTTCAAGCAGCACTCGATGAATCTCGACCACGCTGGCACACATACCGCAAGGGCCTGCTCTCGCATGCGCCCCTTCCAGCGGAAGATCCTCGATTTCCCTCGCTCGCGGTCAACCTCCCGTCGCAGCCTTTCGCAACTCGCCAAAGAACCGTTGCAGGACGCCTCGGCACTCCGCCTCGCGCACGCCGGCCGTCACGTCGAAGCGGTGGTTGAGACGAGGGTCGAGCCCGACGCCGAACATCGTGTGTATGGCGCCCGCCTTCGGGTCGGTGCAGCCGTAGACAACTCGAGCCACGCGCGCGTTCACGAGCGCGCCGGCGCACATCGCACACGGTTCCAGAGTCACGTACGCCGTGGCATCCGACAGGCGCCAGCTCGGGAACGCGCGCGCCGCCTCCTTAATCGCGATCATCTCGGCGTGCGCCGTCGGGTCTCTTGCGAGCTCGCGCGCGTTGCGACCGGTCCCGACGACCCGCCCCGCCGCGACGATGACGCAGCCCACGGGGACCTCGCCGGACGCGCCCGCCTTCTCCGCTTCGTAGAGAGCCGCGTCCATCCACGCGGCGTCGGATTCCGTCATGACGTGTGCCTCTCGCTCGGTGCTTGTGCTCGGCTATGTGCCAGAAGAAACCCCTTGGATGCGAGGGGATCCATGACCTCGCGGGCGTGTGCTGAGCGCTCCGAGGGTGTGTGCCATATCGTGTGTCGGCCGTGAATATTTAGATTGTCCGAGAACCAAAGTGGTGCAAGGATGCCGTCCGCTCGGAAGTATTTGCAGTCGTTCAATCAGGCTTCGCGCCGATGATTAGCTGGCTAAAAGGGGGCCGGCCGATGTGGGAGAACGAGTAACGGGTTAAGGGGACCGAAAAACGCAACGCGGGGGGTTCAGAGCTCGCAACGAGGACCGTACTTCCATCGCATCCGACGCGGAAGCCACGGTCGAATGGGGCTGCGCGTCGGTGTCTCGGGGTCGATAAATCAAGGCCACGTATGGAGCAGGCGACGCTGATGTCGCGTGCCCGATGCCGCGCCGCGCACATGTTTTCGAAATGGGTTGTCTTTGAGTTTAAACCAGGAAGGAGCACGTGAGATGACACGCAGACTTGGGGGTACCGGGAAAGGAGGCTTGAACGGCCTCGCGACCCTCTCTTTGGGCGCATTGATGGGCTGTTGTTTGGCCCTGGCAGGCTGCTCCGACGACAACGGCGGCGGCAGCAGCACGACCACCGATGGTGGCAGCGACACGGGCGTGCTGGGTGACGGCGCTGTTGAGGCGACGGCGGACGCGAGCGACGCGCGAGCGGACGCTGTCGTGACCGACGCCCCGACGACGGACAGCGCAGTCGTGGACGCAGGTCCGCAGTGCGCCACGCCGGCGTTCTCGGTTGCTGCCGGGTCGATCACGGCTGGCACTAGCGTGACGCTCACGTCCGCCGGGCTGCCGGCGAATGCGTTCATTTACTTCACGGTCGATGGCTCACTTCCGACTCACACCAGCCCCGTGGTCAGCTCGGGCGGCTCGATCGTCATCAACAGTTCCGAGACGCTCCGGGCGATCGCCTACGCGGCCGGTGTCTGCACCGACTCGGCGTACGAGACCGCGTATTACTCCGTTCTGCCGCCCGACTCTGGGGCCGACGCGGCTCCGCTCCCGCAATGCGACGCGCCGGTCATCGCGCCGAACGGCGGGACCGTCGCGGCTGGCGCCCAGATCTCGCTATCGTCCGCCACTCTGCCGGCCGATGGGTACATCTTCTATACGACCGATGGGTCGCTTCCGAACACCTTGACAAGCCCGGTTGCGACTTCGGGCGGGACGATCACACTCGATCAGTCAGCGACGGTGCGAGCGCTCGCCTACGCCGCCGGTGAGTGCAGCGCCTCGGCAAATACGACGGCGGTCTTCACGGTCACCCAGCCCGTCCAAGACTCGGGCCCCGACGTGGCGCCGCTTTCGCCCTGTCCGACGCCGACGTTCGCGCCGGTTGCCGGGACGATCAACTCCGGCACCAACATCGTGATCTCGGCCACTGGTCTGCCCTCAAGCGGGTACATTTTCTTCACGACCGACAATTCGCTGCCGGGCCGTGGAAGCCCGATCTACAACGCAGGCACAGTCGGGTTCCCGCTCTCCGCGACCTCGACGGTCCGCGCGATCTCGAGCACTCTCGGCACGACCTGCACCGACTCGCCGGTCGCAGTCGCCGCTTACACAGTGACGCAGCCCGAGGCCGGTCCTCCACCGGATGCGGGCCCGGATGCCACCACTGAAGCGGGACCGCCGCCGGCCACTCCAGCAGAGCCCACGTTCAGCCCGACGGGCACCGCCGCGACGCAGGCGAACGACTTCACGGTGAGCCTGTCGGACACCACGACGACGGCAACGATTTGCTACACGCTCGGCGCGACACCTCCGACGTGCACTACGACTGGTGGCCAGGCGGTCTGCACGGGTGGAGCGCTGACGTACAGCACCCCGCTCACCGTGAACTCGACGGTTACCACTGGCGGCAACGTCGAGATTCAGGCCCTGGCGTGTGTCCCCGGCGCAGCGCCCAGCGGCGTTTCCGCGAGTCAGTTCACGCTTCAAGCTGCCAAGCCGACGTTCAACCAGGCGGCAGGCATCTACACGTATTCCGCGTCGTTGACCGGCACGTTCCTCACCGCTACGAGCGGCGCAACCATCCGATACACGACCGACGGGTCCACTCCGTCGTGCGCGACCTCGGCTGTCTACACGGCACCCTTCGTGCTGCAGACGGGG
Organism: Polyangiaceae bacterium; assembly: GCA_049512415.1. Taxonomy (GTDB): domain Bacteria; phylum Myxococcota_A; class Polyangia; order Polyangiales; family Polyangiaceae; genus Palsa-1150. The sequence goes on along the minus strand of JBEKXD010000052.1, from coordinate 4,200 downwards.
ACCTATTCCGCCGTCGCTTGCAAAGTCGGGTATGCCGACTCTCAGCCGTCCGCGGCGACTGCGATCACGGTCAATCTCTCGGCGCCCGCGATAACACCGGCAACGGGAACGTACTCCACCGCGCTTAATGGCGCTCTCTCCAACAACGCAGCGAATCCCGCGGGCTCGTGGATCTGCTCGACGGAGGTTGCTGCGGGAGCCGCGGCATCTACGCCCGCCTGCGGAGCGACGTCCAGCACCTGCGCGACCGGCACGCCTGGAACGACGTTCCCGGCTGTAGCGAGCGGCGGGAAAGTGTCGGCGATCGCGTGTGCGGTCGGCGGGATGTCGAGCCCGATCGTCAGCAACACGTACACCCTCAATCTCGGGACTCCGTTCATCAATCCGAACTCCACCAACAACGCCGGCGCAGCCCTGACCACCTTCGTTGTGGGTGCCGGTGTCACAAGCGTGACGGCCGCGGAGCCGGCGGGCGACGTCTCGACGGGTGTCTGGTTCTGCTTCCTCAAAGACAAACAGTTCGCCACTGGCGCTGTCTGCGGCGCAACAACACAGGCCTGCACCCAGGGCCACGCGACGCTCGCTGATCTGATGACCGATCTTTCGGCCAATTCCTATACGTACATCGCCAATGATTTCGTGACAGTCGTCGCCTGCCCCTCGGTTACGAGCGGCGACGCTAGTTTCGGATATGCGCCCGGTGGACCCGTGACTCTGGCCTTCATTAGTACGACAACGGTGGCACCTCCGAACGTGTCCCCAGACAGCACCTCCCCGCTCACCGTCATCACGTCGCCTGTCCTGACCAACGTCAACAGCACGCCAGCGACGCTGTGTTATACGACGGACAACACCACGCCGACGTGCACGCCCGGATCGACCGCTGCGAACTGCAGTACGGTCAGTGGTCTGACCGACCAGACCATGTCCTTCCAGGTCACGAGCGGCGGCACGGGTTACGTCAATCCGCCCACGGTGGCTCTCAGCAGCGGAAGTGGGGCGTGCACAGGCACTCCGGTCGCCACGGTCGGAAGCGGGGCGATCACGGGAATTACCGTGTCGGGGTGCTCCGGCTACACGACTCCTCCGCTTGTGACCCTCACGCCCGGTGCGCCGCTTTCCACCGACGCGCTCAGCGCCGCCATCTCCGAGACCATTGCCGTCACAGTCACCCAAGGCGGCTCGGGCTATGGCTCGACCACGCCCGCTGTGTCGCTAGCCTTCCCGGCGAACCCCACCGTCAACCTGTGTAGTGGCACCGTCACATGCACTGTCGTCATGGGCACGGGCTCGGCGGCTGGAACGGTGGTCGGTGTAACCGTTGGCAGCTGGGGTAATACGACTCCGCCGAACGCGGCGGCGCCTATCGTCACATTCGACAACACGGGAACGACGGGCAGCGGCGCTTCTGCGACCGCAGCGCTCACGCAGACCATCGAATTCGATGTTGAGCGTGGACTCAGCGCGAAGGGCGCCGTCTCGGCCAGCAATTACATCGGTTCCAATTTCACAGTCGCGCCGGCTGTCAAATTGAGCGTCACGGCGACCAACAATGGCACCTGCGGGACGCCGGTTGTTGCGCTGGGAACGACCACCGGCCTCACCGACAAGATCGTCAGCATTACTGCGACGGGATGCTCGGGATTCAGCGCGCAACCCACGGGATACACCGTAGCTCTTCAAGGGCCGCCACCGCTTGTTGACGCCCAGCCCAACCCGGCCGCCGCAACGGTAGCGGCGATCGCGAGCAACATGTGGTCGCTGCCGGCGATTCAAACGCCGACCACACTAAAGGCGGCAGCGTGCCAGACGGGCCTGACCCAGTCCGCGACCACCATTCCGACCGGCGGAAACCCATACACGTTCGCCGTCGCGAGTCCGATCATCATTTCGCAGACGGATGTCGACAACGCAAACGAAGAGGGGCTTACCATCCCTGGTCCTCTCACCGCGACCAACACCATGGTACTTTCGACTACGTCGAATTTTGCCGGTGAGTTCCTGGTCTACAAGGCTGTCCCGCCTGCTGCGAGCAACGCTGTGCCTGTCGACTGCTCGGGTCCGGGCGCAAGCTCGGTCAACGGGGCCGTGACCGTTGCCGGTAACACCGTTACGCTCGGCCCAGCGCAGATACCCCCGAACAACGTCCAAACCGACGTCTACGTCATTGCTTGCGGAAGCGGGACGAATCAGACGAAGTCTGCGATTGCTCATACCACGGTGACGGCGGGTGAAGCAGCCGACTTCCCGCAGATTTCAAGCGTCGCCAATGGGCATAATTACACGAAATACGACACGCTCACTACGGGAGATCCGAGCGCAACTCAGGGCGCGATAACCGCGCAGAACCTAGTGACTGCGACGATCGTCGATCCGAATCCCGGGGCCGGCTCGTTCGTGTGCTACCGTACGGATGCCACCACCCCGGACTGCACCTGCACAGCGGCTGGCGATACGAAGGTGACCACCGCCTCGACGGTCCTGAACGTCACTGCGCTCGCCAACACGACGATCACCGCCGTTGGGTGCGCCCTCAAGGCTGACGGCACGTTGGCTTCCCCCTCTGCAACTGCGAGTGTTTCCTACAATATATCCATAACCCCGCTGGCAGCACCAACAAGCGCGACGCTCACTTGCCCTGCGGCCTACACGCTTGCTGAGAATACATCCCTAGAGACGGCCGATGGTCCGACGGTTGGCACTGTTACCACCTGTTACGGCTTGGTACAGCCGACTACCTGCTCCGGAACGCAGCCGGCCGGAGTGAACTGCGTGACCACGCCGACGGCGTCCATCAGCTTCTCTGGCGATACAAACAGCACGAGCCTTTTCGCGCTCCAATGCGCGACGGGCTTCCCGAACCAAGCTAGCACCTTGTCGATCTCCCCGACGAAGCAGTTCGGGCCGTCAGTCATCGACCCCACCACCGATGCCGCCCTTGGAGCCTGGAGCACGACCAGCGGTGAGCTGGTGGCTGGCACCGTGAGCTCTCTCGAAGGCGGCTTCACGTACGCCCTTCCTGCCCTGACGACGACGCCGGGGGTGCCCGTCGTCACGACGTTCGACGTCGCGACGGGCGGAATTGCGCTAGCTGCCCATAACGGCCTCGCCGTATATCTTTCTAGCAATCACTCGACGGCTGGCAACACGACGACGACGCCTGAAGTCGGGACCGCCACACTGCCGTTCCCTGCTGAATACGCCATTATCGTGCCTCTCACAGCTGCCTGCACGACCACATGTGCCCCTGTGGTGTACAAGTTCAACGGCACGACGTGGGCCTCAGTGGCCGATGTGGCGGACATCACCGCCATCAAAGTGACCGCATCAACGGTCGAGTTCAGCATCCTTCCGAGTCTCGCTCACACCTTCCCAGATCTCGTGAACTCGACGACGGTTTCCGCTGCTGGAGCGTACTTCACAGGAACTGTACTAAACGGTGAGTGGCCAGCCTATCAGTCCGCCTGGGGCTACTTCGATGTTCCGCTCAATTCCTGCGTAACTCCGGCCTCTTGGCTCCAGTAACCCCTCCCCCGCTAAGCGCCTAGAGCCTAGTCAGGTTCGGCGCTCTCCCCTGCGAGGCGACCTCTCCGTGAGGTCGCCTCGCGGCTTTTTGTAGTCCAGGGGAGGACCCTGGCCGGGGAGGACCCAACCGGAAATGGGAGGACCCTAACCAGGTTACTGACGCTCGCTCCGTCGGATCTGGAGCGGAGACCAGCGTCGGCGAGCGCTTCGGCAGTTCTTCCACTCGCACTGCATAGACCGCCACGGTCGGACGTCGTGACTCGAGAAGGACAAATCACGAGGATCTGTCGACGACGGGACCGTCACGGGGCAGATGCCGGATGCCCGGGGCCAGGTCGCTCGCGCGAAGCGGGGGCGCTCGTGCTGCGTGGCCAAGCTAACGGGGTTCGGGCCCGTCCGCACCGTTCGAGCCCGTTCGCACCTGCCGCCAAGCCGGCAAGCACTTCGCCAAGGCGCCTACCGAACTGACCGTGACTTTCGAGCTCGACCCGGACCCGGCGCTGGCGTCGCGGTCGCTGCGGCTTCGCGAACCGTGTTCGCACGCGCCCGCCTCCGCGGCGCGGGGAGGGCGCTCACCACATCCGACGCCGACGACGCCGTCGCAGCTCGGGCAAGCCAAGCATCGAGTTGTGCGAGGTCGGCGCAATCGAGGATGCGCGCGCGTGCCCTGTCGGG